>JAACWH010000027.1 GCA_009991425.1 Leptospira sp. | reverse complement strand
ATCTAACTCCGCCCCAGATTCCCATAATCAAAATGCTACTGCAAAATTACTTCCTGATTGCCACAGTGCGAAATCAAATGAAGCACATCTTTGTTCTTGCAAAAAGCAAAAACAATCTTCTGAGTCTTTAAATCCTCATCTGCAATCCTTCTTTACATTTAAATCATATACATTAACCAAACCTGAATTACTTTCTATTGATTATCATTTCTCTAAAAATACGAACATCCTAGAAGGCGTTCGTGAAAACCTTTTCAAACCACCCAAGTATAGTTAGAATTTCTTATCTTTATAATCTTAAGATAAGAAAGAATCTAATAATACCTATAATTACATTGAAATGTTGTTATATGGTGCATTCGAATTAGGTTCTTCAATTCTCCCAGAATGACAATTATAAGATCACTTTCCAATAAGATGGAATAGAATCTCTAAGTAATAATAAAAAAATCTATCTTCTATAGATGTAAATACTTAGGAATTATAAAAAATATCTGAGAAAATTCTCAGTTTTAACAATGAGGTATTATGAAATATTTTAAAATTAAATTTACAGTAATAGCTATTCTAAGTCTAGTACTTAGTTTACAATTCTGCAATCCGTTTTCTGCAAAAGATAGTAACGATGATGAAATAACTTTGTTAAGTTTACTTGCGCTATCTCAACAAAGAGTAACAGAAATCAAATTTGATGTTGTATCTGGTTCTTCTAAAGTTAGTTGCACAGGAACAATTCCTGGAACTATAGCGAACACTACAGGTTCAACTTTAAAAGATCTACGTTTCTATGTTCATGAAATAAAACTCATCCAACGAGATGGAAGCAAAGTAGATTTTACTATCAACCAAGAAGATACTTGGCAGATTGCATCAGGTTCTAATTCTTTTGGTTCCTATCCAGGAGTTGCTTTGTTAGATTTTGAAGATGCTACTAATAATTGCTCTGGTGGAACTACTGAAATGAATAAATCAGTAAGGGGCTCAGCACCTATTGGTGATTATACTGGAATTGAATTCAAAATCGGAGTTCCATTCTATTTAAATCATATGAACAATACAACAGCTTCTGCTCCTCTAAACAGTACTGCAATGTACTGGGCATGGAACAGTGGATATAAATTTGCAAAGATTGAATTCACTGCATCAAGCACTAACAATTTTCATTTGGGTAGTCAATCTTGTACAGGGAATGCAACTGGGCCTGTAAATACCTGTGGAAAGCCAAATATTCCAACCATAGAAATCACAGGATCTACTAGTTTTAACACAACTACTCAAGCTGTTACACTAGATATAAATAAACTTTATAATGGAGCTGATGCTTCAGGAACAGCTATTAATGTTTGTATGGGAGCTGGCAATGGTACAGCAGCATGTCAATTTATGTATACCAATCTTGGTTTAAACATTTCTGGTCAATCAACCTTAACACAGAGTTCTTTTAATATCCAATAAGGAATCTCTAAATTGAATTTAACCTACTCTTTCTTTTCTGAAAGAGTAGGTTAATAAAAACAAAACTTTTGTTTTGTGGAAAATATTTTTTACTAGGAGTATAAGAAATGCGAATCTCTAAAACAAGTAGCTCATTGATATGGATTCTATTATTTTATATCGTTCTTAATTTTTCAAATTGTTATATAACAAATCAGCTTGGTCTAACGAAAGAAAAATCAGATAATAATGATCTTTTGATCCTAGCAGCCTTAGCAGGCTTGAATTCAGATTATGTCTGGGATCTACCTCCTGGCTTTCCCGTTCCACGAGTTCCTGCTGAGAATCCAATGAGCCAATCTAAGGTGAACTTGGGGCGACATCTTTTCTACGAGAGAAAGCTATCTCAAGATGAATCGAAAGCCTGTGCTAGTTGTCACTTTCAAAATCTTGCTTTTTCTGACGGACGCTCTGTTCCAGCAGGAATAACTGGGCAAGTTCATCCTCGAAATTCCCAACATTTAAGTAATGTGGCATATAATACCCGATTAACTTGGAATAATCCCAATATGATTAACCTAGAAGTTCAATCTAGGGTTCCCTTATTCGGGACATCGCCAATTGAATTAGGACTCTCTGGTGAGTCTTACCTTGGGAAATTGAAATCGGATCCTACATATGTAGATCTATTCAACCAGGCCTTTGGCGGAGGAGAAGCTTCAATCAATGAACAAAGTGTACGATTTGCTCTTGCAAGCTTTCAAAGAACAATGATCTCAGGTTATTCGCCTTTTGATGACTACCAAAATGGAAATAGATCTGCAATTTCTGCTTCAGCTGCTAGAGGCTCCAATTTTTTCAATGGAGAAATTGCTGAATGCTTCCATTGTCATGGAGGATTCAATTTTACAGATACTTCACTGCATAGCGGACAATCAAATGCAGAAGTCTTTTATCATAATAATGGAACCCATACAGTAGCTTATTACAATGGATTAGGTGATATTCATAAAGAAGGATTAAAAGAAGTCACAGGTATAAGTTCAGACCAAGGTAAGTTCAGAGCACCCTCACTAAGAAATGTAGGATTAACCTTTCCTTATATGCATGATGGAAGTATAATGTGCGATGATGGAAATAATCCAAAGATTACTTCTGGTAAAACAAATGAGGACTGTGCTCGAGATGCCTTAGGTAAAGTAATAGATCAATATACAAATGGTGGAGTTGCTCCAGTTCATACAAGTGTTGATACATCTTTAATTAGATCTTTTGCAATTCAGCCCCAAGAAAAACAAGATTTAATCAACTTTTTATTATCTTTGACTGACCAAAGATTTATAAACGATTCTAGATTTTCTAATCCAAGATAAGCTAAATTATGAAACAGAAACAAAGTTTAATAAAGAGTGATTTGGTAAGTATGATCTTATTTTGCCTATTTAGCTATTCCTGCACTTTTGGTAGTGTAGGAGATAGCAAGGAAGAAGAGGCACTAATCTTACAGAACCTACTTCGTGTCAGTCGTGAGATACCAAGTTCTTTAAATATGAATTTACTTTCTTATGATACACAGTCGGATGATGACTTAAATAATTTTACTTTAGTATCGAATGGAATAACATATTCTATAGCAATGAATCCATATCTAAGCTTCATCGATTTCAATCGAGTGGAATTCCGTTTCAATCCAAACGATAAGATTGCAGGTCTTTTTTCTGTTAAGTCTGACAATGAAAGCAAAGAAGATAATAGTATTTTAAATATTAACGATCTAACTATTCAAAATGAAAATGTTTCTAAAACTCATACACCATTCACAGTTCCCTTAGATCTTCCAGCAGATGACCCTTATGGCAAAATTTACAGTATCTCTGGCTCTCGAATAAATTCTTACTCCAATCAAAACTCAAATGGAATCGGACTTGGCTCTGTTAACCAACAAGACCTAGGAAACATTCCTAATGCTCCCCAAGGTGTTGTTGCTTCTACTGAAGTATATTTTGATCGTCTAGATCTTAGAGCAAATATTTCTAGGACAGTTCCCGCAGCTCAAAATAGGAATATAATTCTCTCTATTCGAGATGTACATATCACACTTCCTACACGTTGTAGAATCAATATGGAAGCAGGTAAGGCAACTGAATACTATCTAGGTTTTAGATATTCCAGTTTATTTCGAGATGTAATATCCTCTTCGAGCAATATCTATATTTTGGATACAATAGTTTCAACTGGAACGGTAAATGGAAGTGATGTTATCATTACAGACTTAGATTCTACCTATACCAATTACATCAAGAACTTTGAATTACCGGACAATGTGTTCGTCCAGGAAACTTGCAACTTATGATAAAGAATTTTCTTTTTACAAATTACAATTTAGAAAAAAAATCTATTTTTAAACTCAATTTGAGATTTAAGAATAGTTTATTTTTAAATTTTTTAACAGCTATCATTTTTTTACTGTGGATTTCAAATATTCATGCACACCACACAGGAAGCTCTGATAATCCTAACACTACTACTAGGTTCATAGATCCTTTTACTGGAAAAAGAGAACAACCTGCAAATTATTTCGTTCTCAGTCAGGATTATTACAAAGGCACAAATGAAAATAGTAATTTATATACTACAACAGCTTTCGTGGAAGTTCCGTTTGCTGATGGAAAATTTGCAATCAATGGATCAATTCCATGGACATATTTTCAACAGAAAGATCGTTCGGATGCTGCGAGAATAGGCAAACCTTATTTAGGCGGAAAATGGTTACCTCTGGGTGATTTCGAGAGGGACTACTTTATTGTTGTTAACGGAGCTGTTGGATTTCCATCAGGCCCTGATACAGATCGATTTACAGGTGGGAATTATTACTCAGGACAAGGATTCCTTACTTTAGGTTATATCTGGAATGATTGGAGTTTTGTAACAAAAGCAGGTGGTGTAGTTCCACTTTCCAAGGCACAACCATCCAACTTACAAGACAATGACGGAATTCCTTACTGGTTGAGACCGGCAAGTGCAAGCCCCCAAGAACAAAGATATGAATTGAAGAAGGCTACAGTTTTACAAGGGTATGTTACTTATTATTGGAAGCCAACTATCTCTACATTTGCAGGAATTCTCTATAGAACTCCATACCAAGGTGTAGATTTGGATCGTGAAACCAAAGAAACGATTCCTCGAATCTTCCGAGAGGCAACTGTTGGTATAAGTTATAATTTCTCTGAAAAATACAATGTAGTACTGGCTTACCGCTATCCATTCTATAGGGAATCAACTCACCGATTGTATGATGCAGCTTGGACAGTTGCCTTCTCTATGGAATGGGGCAATGAGTCAAATGAAGAAGAAGATGATAAAAAAATCAACGAAAATATAACTCAACCAATATCGACACAAGATTCCAGCATCGACTAGATAAATAAATAAATAAATACATTGATTGTTAGATTAAATTAATATTTATATCATCCAATTATGATTTCAAATAATTTAAACCAATGATTAAGAATCCTATTCCTGTTACAGCGGGTGGAAGTCCTTGGATCTTCCATCCTAAGAATAGCATAATAATTGCTAATACGATTAATGATATACCTGAAATTCGTTTCATAAATTCTCCTATTTAAAGCGAAACCTACTTTGCACTCTAGTATCTTTTGAAACTATCTTTGGGTAAAGAAATATTTTATAGATCCATTTTAATATTATAATTCGACAAGGAAATGTTTTCTATAAATTGAATGATGCGAGAAATCAGATTCTCTTGAATATGCAAAAAAAAGATATACCTTTTTTCCATTCATGAATCTGCGATCCGATTCATCATCGACTCTTGGTCGAATTACTATTTCAGCATTTGAAATATTTCTATTTTCATCAAATAAATAAGTATAAGTTACTATTCGATTCTTCTTTTGTAAGAAATCAACGGATGGATGTTTACCAAAATCAGTTACATATTGATGCTCACAATTAATTTCTCCAGAGGACTCTAATTTATTTATCATAAATAAATCAGCTCCAACTATACTATCTTCTTCATTCAATCCTATAGCTATCCAACCTTTCTCAGGAGAACTCATATAAAAATGTATTTTATTTTGAGTATCATCATACTTCCATGGTACTTTTTCATTTTCGATGCTTTTCATATTATTTACTATACTTTCATTATTTTTACTATGAATAAGAATTGGATTCGAAACAAGAGTTTCAACAATTATTGCGAATATAAAATTAACTATTATCGTAACAAGAATCAAGTTTAAATATTTTATATTCGCGGACATATCTATCTCATTTAATCAATTATTTTTCTTTGTTCTCAGCTACAATTATTGCTTTGATTAATAGCCAATTCTTTCCTTCTAGATAAAAAGTAAACTGTCCCTCAAATTTCATTGCATCACTTTCTAAGTTTGCATGAACGATTCCAAATTGATCCATTAGTTTAATAGATGCTATGTTAACTTTTCTATCAATACCTCCGATTTTACCTTCAGATAAAAATTGAATTTATTATTCATGAAATTCTCCTTTAGTTGTCATGACAACATTTGCTTAAATTTTCAATCTTTAGCTCTGTCAAAAATTGTATCCATAATTTTTCGAAAGTGCTTAAAATCTTCCTCATCTAATGAACCAAACATCCTATTTCTTTCTTTGGATACAGCTTTTACCATTGAATCAAAAAGTTTTAAACCTGCTTTTGTTAGATGAATCTTATGCTTACGCTTGTCTTCAGGATCTTCGTCAATAGAGAGCCATCCCTTTTGTTTCATAGCTCGAAGTGCTCGAGTCATAGAAGGTCTATCTTCGAAGTCCTTAGCTAATTCGATCTGACTACATCCTGGATTGTTATGTATCCGAACCAGAACAAACCATTGCTCCGGATAAAGATCAAAACCCTGTTCAGAGGCAATTCGAATGAATTGTCTCCTTAAGGCTCGCACCGTTCGGTAAATCAAATATGCGTAGGAATCCTCTAATTTAAATAGGTCTTTCATTTGTTGTCATAACAACTTTAAAATTCAAGAAAACATAGCCAATAAAAAATTAAACTTTTTAGATAAATCATTTCGAAATTAAACTTAAAATTTTTTCATTTTTTCAGATTGGTTTTCCAGCCTAACGATTTTCAGGACATTTATTTAAAAGCTTTAATTCATTCTTCAATACTTACCAAATTTGGAATTTTCCCTCTATTTAAAGTATCTTTATTCTTTATAATGAGATTCATTTTACAGTGAATTTAGTTTAGTAGTTCTTTTTTAAGCTCGTCTCTCCTTAAAAGATACTGCTTCATTAATACCGCTTAGAAGATTTAGTGTTATAGCAGCTTTGGAAAAAGCCTAAAATAATTATTTATAATTTCTAAAAGGTTAAGGTTCTTTATTGGAAATTTGATTACTTTACCTTTTAGATTTTTTTATTATTCTTTTGTAAAGCTGAATTCAGTTTCTTCTCCCAGATCATTGCTTGTGTCAAAACGTACGTTTGCGTTACCAGGAATGGAGGATAGATCCAAGTGTAAACCTTGAGTACTAATTCCACTACTTCCCTCAGCCCAAGTTCCTTTGAATTGCTTAGAGACCTTATCGTTGATTTTGAGTACAGCAGTGAAATTTTGATTTTGTCCCTCTACTTCCAAACTTAGATTCATCGGGCCAGAAGTTGGATGCCAATAGTAGCCAGACCACGTACCGAGAAGATCAGTTGAAATATCCTGCGCAATTACAGATCTTTTTTTTACGATTGCCGGTGCTTCATTCCAATAAGCGGTTGCTATGTTAGAATCTTTGGATTCCGAACCAAATTCTGATTTAGAACGAACTGTGTAGAAGAAAAGATCCCCAGAATTGCCTGGAAATGTCTCTGTATAGGTAGTTTTTGATCCATTTACCGATGATACAAATTTGTATTCAGATTTTTTGGAATTTGATTTGGCGAGTGTTCTGTAAACATAATATTCATGTGCACCTTCTACTTTATCCCATTTTAGCGATATGGATTTGGATTTGGTTGTGAAATTCGAAATTAAATTTGTGGGCGGAGATAAGGTGATGCCTGCGGATCGGTTTTTGAAATTGGATTTAATCCTTCCCAAAGCAAAATCACTTTGTTCGGAATAACCCAGTTCATTGTATGCGTATACTGTATAGAAGAAGTATTTTCCATCTAAAACCTTGGGATCTTTATCTTCATAGTAATGGTTTTCAGATGTGAATTCTCCATCCACTTCATTATTCTCATTGAATCGAAAAATAAGATAGCCAGTAGCTCCGATAGACTCACCCCAGCCAACAATGATTTTATCGGGATGATCGCCATCGGTTGCTACAATAGAGTAGATGGCATCTGGAATATTTTTGACTGAGCCTGTATCAATCCCATAGCTATCACTCCAATCGCCTGCTTTTTTATTTTTTTTGGCAGCACTGATTCTATAAACATTGGTCCCGTTCCGATTAGGACTGCGATCAATGAATTCGTTAGTTTTCACCTGACCAATATTTTTCCATTTTTTACCATTCGTATTCTTTGCTACAATATATCCTGTTGCTTCATCCACTTCTGACCAAGTCAAATGCACTCTTGTAGAATTTTTATCAGCAATAACATTTCCTTTTATTCCTACAACTTTTTCTAACTTTCCAGTTGTTTTATTTGGTGCCCCCGTGTAACCTTCCACTTGATCTGACCAAGCAGAGCGATCAATTTTGGATATAGCTACAATTCTATATACGTAAGTACTTCGATTAGCTACACCAGTGTCTGTGAAGCTCGTAGTCTCAGAATAGGCAAGATCTATGAAATCGGAATTATTATCTTTCCTTTGGATTTGATAAACAATAGCTGAATCACTGGCTGTCCACGTAAGAATTATCCGATCCGAGAATTCTCCTCTGGAAGCAGATATATCATTTGGTGGTAATAAAGGTTTTTCAAGAATAGGCGTAACAGTTGTGTTAGTCGTTATTATTGGATTTTGTTCGATCATGGCATATGCTTCTTGTCCTACCTTTGCAAGCATGGAATAGGATATCCAACCAAAGCCTTTATCTCCCCAATTGGTTCCCCATGAATTCTGGAATTTGAAAGCTCCTTTTTTGCCAGATTTAGATGTTTTCTTATCATCGAAGCCTACAATTACCATTCCATGACCACCATAGTTCTGGCCACCATTCGCATCATAAACTTCGTCACCTTTTAAGTTATAAAAAGCATCATCAATAATAATTCCGAATAAAACAACATTCCCGCCATTTAACACATGCTTGATATCATCTGGTTTTTTGTGGTTTAATCTTGTGTAGGATTTAATTCTATTTGCCAGCGCTTCGTTTTTTGCATCTTTACTTGGCTGTTTTTTAAAATCGTTTTCATTATATGGCATACTTTTCCAAGAGGCAACCCCATTGTTTTGCAGAAAGTCAAGAGTCTTGTAGTAATAAAGACCCGCATCTTTTCCACCATTTTGTTGGTTGTAAATAAAGGATGGTGAGAATACATTTTGTCCAGAGCCTCCGGCAAAAGGAGGATCGTAATCAGGAATTTTGCCTGTGCTTTTTGCAAGATAGGATTTCATTGCATAACCAGTTGCCCAAGCTACACAACTGCTTTGGCGACCTTGGTGCCCAACAGGTGGCATTTGAGATGATAAATCTACGGACGCTGGTAAAGGATCCAGAGAATTAAAACTTCGTGATAAAGGAATACTTTCTTGGACTTCTTTTGGAGAAGGAATATAGCCACAGTTAAAGACGCCCGGCTTACAATCAGAAGATCTAACAGAGTTTGGATCAAAGCTCTGCGCCGAAAGAAAAGAGAAAAACGGAAAGAGAATGGAAGCAATAATGGCAATTGATTGAATATTAAATCTTTTGGTTAAATTTACCTGCGATTGTTCTTTCATGGCTTTACTTCCTTAAGTATTTTAACTATCTCTTTCTTTTGATTAAAATTATTTTTATCAATATCTTGCAATAAATAATAAAATTGTTTCTTCTGTTTTCCTATTTTAAATGAAACCATATTGTAACTTACACCAAGTAACCTTTCTTTAGGTAAATTTTCATTAGGTATTAAATGAATACTGTTCTTTAATAATTTGGATAGAATTGCCAAATATTTTTTTTCAGAAATTCTTGATCGAACAGGTTCTGTAATTTCCGTACCTTTTGAAGAAGACTTATAAATAAAAAAGCCTTCGCGAACAGCTTGCACATAAACTTTGATTCTATATTGAAATTCTGGTGAAACAGGCCCGGAGGATTCCTCAAGTTCGATATGAAGAGTCCTCCATTTATTTTGATTGTTTTTCAAAATATTCAAAGGAAACTTCCTTGTGGGATTAGCATCAACACTTGAAAAAATAATTATGAATAGCAATAAGATTAAAAAGGGCAATTGATTACACTCCAATGTAGAATCCATGAATATATTGTATCTTTTTTAAAGCTATAAATATTTTAATCTACTATAATCAAATACTAATTACTCATTCAAATTAAATTCTACCTTTCCATATCTTTTCCCATTAATCTGAAGTTCAATCATATGCCTTCCTGGAAAATGAGTTCTTCCCGATGTATTGATGAGTTTATGTTTTTTGGAAATAGGTATAAGCTCGCGAGGTTTGATGGAAGATTTCTTTAGCTTAAAGACTTTTTCTTTAGTCTTTCCATTTGATTTTACAAAATGAATCACATAATCTATGATAAGAGATTCTTCCTTTTTGGCTTTAGATTCAATTTCAAATTGGATTTCTAGAGTATCATTGATTCTATACTTTTTCTTTGCTATTGAAAAAACCTTTAACTCAATTTCTATCTCAGAACTTACTCCAAAGATTCCTAAGACATCCTTATTCCCCGATTTAACAAGTGACCGAGATGCATGACTAACAAGCCATTGCACATCACTCGAAGGGTTCTTCTTCCATAGTTTTAAAGTTGTAACTGCAATTTCAGGATTGTCTTTTGCTATATCATTGATATTATTTGCTACTGATCTACGAACATAAAGCGATTCATCAGTAACTAATTTATCTAATAGTTCAATCACAGGTCTTGGATCTTTTTGAAATCTAGGAATTCTGCCTGCCAAAGGGAGTCTGGGTCTAGTACCTTCGGAAACTAATCGCCTTACATGATGGCTTTTATCTTTACACCATAAATGTAATAAGCTCATAGATTTTTCATAGTCTATATCTATAAATGTTCTAAGATCGCCCTCAGCGGAAAATCTTTTAGTCATTTCATAAAGAGCTTTCATTGATAGGTCAAAATGTTCTTTGCCATATTTAGATACAAAAGAACAAAGTGACATCACAGTAAAACCTTCCAAGCCAGCAATCGATGAATTGGGAAGTTCAGGCCCTAATGAATCTATTAGAATTTGTATTGAAATCTTAGGATCATTGGGTAGAAAGTCATAGAGAGTATCTCTAAGAAAGTTGCTTCTCTCGATAAATCCTAGATCGTCTAAGCGTAATTTGATTATATTAAGAAATTTATCACTAGCAAAATTAGGATAAACCTTGGATATCCTAGAGGCTAGCTCTGATATTACTTTTTGATTAAAGACATTTTTTAGTGGATTTTCTTGACTTAGACCTGCCATTGCTTCAATATTCTCCCATAAATTAAGACTACTAGAATCCTATTTTGTGACAACAATAACCTAATTAGAACAGCTAGATAAATTTATATTATGACATGGGATTTCACCAAATTAACGTATGTTCATAACAAAATAATTATGTAATATTTTTCATATTCCATGAATTTGTTAATTGACTTATCTCATTATTTTATGGGCATATAAGAATAAATAATATGAAGAAATTATTGATAGTCTTATTCACAACTTCCACTTTCTTAAATTGCATTCTCTTTAAAGAATCTGAATTAGATCCTGATAGTCCACTTTCAATCCTTCTAGGTTTGAATCGTCTGCTCAATCTTAGTAGGAATGATGCTTGTCAGAGTAGTCCCAATTGGAATAGTTTTGTTGGAACCATTGATGTAGCAGATCGATTTTCTTTTCCAACCAATCTCAGAGCAAGTACAAATTCTGATTTATATGCATTTATGTTAACTGATTATGATTATGGTAATTTTGGTATCGGGTTCCAAGGTACAGTTGGATCAGCAACTAATTTCTACCTTTCAAAGTTTTCTGGCTCAGGCTCTCCCATTTGGAATCGGTATATAGGAAGGCGATCTGACAGACCAGATGCGATGGTATTAAGAGAGGGAGATGGATTGTACGTCCTTTATACTGTTAGCGATACAGCAGGTGCAACACTTCCCCCTAACCCAATTGTTAGTTACCCTAGTTCAGGTGGATCTCGAGCAGTTTTAATTAAATTAAGTGAAGTTGGTGATTTTTTATGGACTCGTCCATTTACAGATGGGACAAATGGAGATGGATTTGTTTCTGCCTTTAATGTAATAGAACGCTTAGACAAAACAAGTTTGTATGTTTTAGGTGGATCTGTAAATGGATTGACTTCACCTGGCAATATTATTGGAACACAAACGGGAGATAATTGGTTTGTCCAAGAAATAGGTTTCAATGGGAATGCTATTTCAACGCGGTATCTACCTCTACCTAACCCATACAGTAGCTTCCGCCCAACAAGACTGGTTGAAATTCCAAACAATGGGGGATTTTATATTATAGCTTATGTGTCGGCTGATATAAATAGTGCTAATTTTTCAAACGAATTGAATATCTACCCTACTGTAGCTACTTATATGGTTGCAAAATTTGATGCAATTTGGAGCTACCAATGGCATCGACACTTAGGGGAATCTACCAGCGTTACACCAGAGGACTCAAATTACCCGTTATCAATTATATTAGCAAACGGAAACTTACTCACATCCTCTGTTTATAGTGGTGCAATACTCACGATTGGACAACCATATCCTGGAGGAAGCGATCCTTCCACTGTTTTATTTGAAATTGCACCTAACGGTAATTTATTGAATTCATCCTTTGTTTATAAAACTACATCTGAGAGTGTGGTGATTAACAATGCGCGAGTCTTTAGTGGAAATCGAATTTATATGGCAGGATCTATTGGACCAGGATCTAGTATTGGATTTATATCAGATTTGAACACCGCTAGCCTATCAGAAAATGAAAGAACACTCAGACAAGAAAATTATGTATCCGATGTACGAGAATTATGCGATGGAAGCTTTGGAACTATTGGCTATGCTACATCAGGGATTAGTAGCTCATCCATTCCATTTGGTATTGGTTCTGCGAATTCTTTATTTTCGCGATTTAAGAAATAAAAATTTCCTAAATTACGACATACTAAGTATATTCGCCAATTTAGTAGCAGCTTGGTTACTTGGTTCCCTATCCAATGCATCTCGTAAAATTTTTCGTGCAGATTCTTCATCCCCAAGCATACGATAGGAATCGGCAAGATTGATTAAATTGGCAACACGATCTGGTTGGTATCTTCGACAAACTTCTCCTGATTGCTTAGCTGACTCATAATCTTGCAGTTGCTTATGGCAGACAGATTTCTCAAACCAAAATAATTGAGAATCAGAATTCATTTTATGGAAATCATTGATACGATCAATTGTATCTCCATACTTTTTATCTTCAAAACAGATTTTTATTAAAAGTTTTAGAACAGTAATATTTGTTTTATCTTTATCCCAGATAGTATCAAGAATGTATTTTGCTTTAGTTCTATTACCCGCAAGAATTTCATCTTGGGCCAATTCAATTGTAAAATCAACTGAGTCTTCATCTATACCATCTACCGCGTAGTCTTCTTGGAATCCAATCCTCATTAAACTAAGATCATCAGTTAACTCACCTTGAAATTCTATCAATTGAGCAATCTTTGCTAGATCAGATTTACCTTCTTCTACAAGGCGAAGAAAAAGAGTTTCGTCCTCGTTTAAATCTCTCTCTCCACTTTCTCCCATATTTATATCATCTCTACCATCGGAACCAACTAACAATATATCTCTAGGCAGTAATTTATATTTCTTAACTTCAAAATCGAATTCAGATTCAGAACCAAGTTTACGCAAGGTCAGTTCACTTTCAATAAACGAAGCCTTTCCATCTCTGTAAACAACTGACCATGGATGTTCAGCATTAAAATAAAACATTTCACCACTTCTCTCATTCACTAAACCAAACACACATGACAAGACCATAGAACCATTGAATGTCTTAAAAATAGAATCTAATTCTGAATAAGTATTCTCTACCCACTCTATGGGTGAAATACTTAGAATGCGATTATTCTTAGCCGAACGACTTAGGATATTATTAATAGCTGTTCCACCAACTATAGCCCCTCCAGCACCTTGCATGGATTTACCCATAGCGTCACCATTGAAGAATGATACCCATCTATCCTTACCATCTCCAAATCGCAAATTACCTGTTACACAAAGATCTCCACCTAATTCAGCAGTTTTTTTCCGAAAGGTAAATTTCTTCTTTTGGTTAATATAAAATTCCGTTTTAACTAGTTTTGATTTATTAAAATTAGTGGATAGTGGAGACTCTATTAAGGATGTTAAAAAATAATCTCCATCTTGTTGAACTTTTAAGGCTTGTACTTCTTCCATTCTTTGAGTGACTTCCGCTGTTCTCTCTTCAACCTTTTTCTCTAAATTAGCGTTCAAATCGTCCGTTTCATTTTGAACTTGTACAAATTTACTTGCAAGTATAAACATAATCGACCCCATAAACGCGGGCACTCCGAGACCTGCTAAAAATATCGCTCCTTTAATATCAAATATGACCAAGGATACATCATGCACAGTAACTAAACTAAGTGGTATTAATCCAAATACCATTGCTTTGGCACTTGGATTTTTATTTATGAGTCCTTTTAAAACGCAATAAAGAATATAAACTAAGGTGGGTAGAAATTGGATTATCGTCAAGATTCCACGGTATTCTTTTAAAATTCCATAATCTGTGAAAGTAAAGGATATCAAAGTTGGAAGCATAATAGAAACAAAATATGTATATTTTAGAATATTACTAATCGGCATCTTAAAAAATTTACTAAAGAATCGACCTATAAAATACATCATTCCCGAAGAACAAAGCATAATAAACTTTTGAAATGTTAAATAACTTACTCCCAGATTCTTATAAAAGTAATCACTGAAAAAATTCGTACAATACAATGCATAGAATAAAACAGCCAAAGAGTAGTACCAATTCTCAACATCTTTCTTCCTTTTAAAATAAATTAAAAGATGATACATCGACATAACCAAGAAAACAAATGCAATAAATGCATTCACATTAGTATTCATAAATCTAATAGGAAATAGAAATGATTCTAAATCAGTACTATCACCTAATAAAGTATCTCCATAAACGAAACCTTCATGCTCAATATATAGTTTGATCAATAAAGTATTTGTTTCATTATCTTTAAGGATACCTTTAGCTATAGTATAATTTCGATAAAAGTTCCAAGCAGACCAGGCATGAGGTGGATAGTCTCCACTTTTGCCGATAAGTTGACCATTCATAAACGTTAAATCAGACCAGGCTAACCTTCCAGGAGAAATAGAATATAATTTTGCTTGGTTTTCTTGTGCCTTCCATTGGAAATCTTTTCTTAACCAGAGATAGCCTACTCCTGATTCTAGTAAAGCTTCCAAGCTACCTAGTTGTTCCTTAGGAACAACAGTAAAATTCAAATTCTCAACAGTTTCATAAGTATCATTAGGATCGCCAATTGTATAATACCAATCTGATGAAATATTTTCTATATTTTCAGTATCGTAACTACAATTCAAAACAGATAAAATTAGGAAAATAAATACTATAGAATGATAAGGCTTCATGAAAGATCTCCGGTTGTAGATCTTCTTCGATAACGTCAATTTTGTAAACAAAATGCTGCTAAATTTAAAATTTCTTAATGAAAAAAAGCAAAGTTTAGGTAGAATTATCTTCTAATTGAATAGTTTAGGAATTTCAAAGAATTGTTTCTTTCGAATATAGTTGATAATTTCATCTTTCATTTGAATCGCATCGGATTTTCCTAATTCATATGCCTTTCGGACTCCAACAGGGTTCGTGTAATCAAAAGAGGTTATGGGAAGAGTCTTAGAAGGTTTTATCAAGAAACAATCATTTAACACAGATGGAGATTTTCCAATTAGTGTAGAATCTTCATAGTAGATTCCTATTTTAGGTAGGTTTTTTGGAAAATTCTCTAATAGTAAATTGTTTGTTAGTCCACCATCTAAGTAGTATTCATTTTGGATATTTTGAATAGAGACAACGGGAGGAATACTAGAGGAATTCATTATTATCTGTTCAAGAACATCTGGGCTTAGAAAATCTTTTTCGGTAAATATGACCTCTGTCATATTCCATTTACGTAAAATTTCTTGAACACGATTGCATGGAATCCCTGCTATGCGATCTTTTTCATCACGAGTAAATGCTTGAGCTGTTTCAGCAATCAATTTAGCAATTACATATTTCGACATTATTCCATCTTCTAATTGAGGAATAGCTTTAACAGTATGGATATAAATCCTCGTTCGACTCGCTTTGATTTTTTCCCAATTCATAGCAAAACGAATCGTTCTGCGATACATAGATTCGTGAGGAAAGACTCTCTCTCCAAAAAATAAATTGCTTAATTTAAAATTGCTATCGTTGCGTTTTGTGATTTCTTCAAAATATTCAACAGCGGTTTCTTCCTCTTCCGAAAGAAGGCAAAGTGCCATTGCTGACCCCGCACTAACACCTGATAATTGACTGAGTTTGATTCCCCATTTGCGGAGCTCGTGCCCAACTCCCAGTGCATAGAATGCCTTGCAGCCACCTCCTGCTATTCCGAGGCAAACTTCAAGTGGTCGAAAAATTTCTATAAATGTTGCGGCTATTCTTTCCAGTGGAAGCATAGAGAGTTATTTTCACCTAAAAATCGGTCAAAATATAAATTCGCTCTACACTCATCTTCAGTCGAGACAAAAAAATCATAACCGCCTGATGCATAACGAATTTTACAACAGCCTTTCTTGTTTTTATCCTGGTATCGAACAGATTTATTATCTTGCTTGAGATCGACTTGTCTTGAGTCGTAGCTTCTATCCGTTTGAGAAAGCAAGGACGGAGTGATTGCAGCATTTAGGCTCAACAAAACGATCAGTAATTGAGTGTTGATTTGTTTAGCGTTCATATTGTCTCTTTTAGTATCGTAACTTCTAATTATTTAGACAGATGGAAAACAAAATTTAATAGCTAGATTTTTAAAATTATAGATTTATACAGAACTTTTCAAAATCCAAAAATCGCTTTGGAAATTCGATTTCTGCGTAAACTTTTGCTTGAGTTAGTGGATGTTCAAATCCTATACTCTTAGAAATTAGCATGAGACCATATTTTTTATAATCATTTGCAGATTTAGAATATAATAAATCGCCCACAATCGGACAGCCTATTGCTTGCATATGAACTCGGATCTGGTGTGTTCTTCCTGTTTCTAAATGAATTTCAACAAGACTAAACTTTCTTCCCTTTTTGGAATTGATAACCTGTATTGTTTTATAATGTGTAATTGCTCTTCTTCCATCTGGACGAACTATCATCTTCAATCTTTCTTTTGGATGTCTACCAATAGGAAGATCGATAGTTCCCTCCCCATCAGCAGGCGCTTGTAAAACCCAAGCATAGTAAACCTTTTGAATGCTACGATCCATAAATAATTTCGATAGGTAAGCGTGTGCTTTATCATTTCTTGCAACAATCAAGACACCTTCCGTCGGTTTATCTAAACGATGTACTATTCCTGGACGACTTGTACCTGAATGCGTAGATAATTGATTGAATTGAAATAACAATCCATTCACCAATGTTATAGATCTATCTCCTGGACCCGGATGAGTTGCAATCCCAGCAGGCTTATGTACTATCCAAAAATCTTTATCTTCCCAAATAATTGGGATCTGCATGGATACTGGCTCAAGGTTAACTTTTGGTTTAGCAATAGATGTAATTTCATAGATTTCCCCTGTCGAAACCTTATGTCCCGTTTTGAGTATTTCTTTACCATTTTTAATTACTCCGCCTTGGCGGATCCATGATTGGATTGTGGAACGGCTCAAATCATCAGAAAGTGTTTCCATGAGGAACATATCTAATCTCTGGTCGTTGTATGATTCAGGTACTGTTGTTTCTATTTTCATTTATAATTTTTTTATTAAAAAAAGGAGATTGCTAGTTTTTTAAACTTGAACTATTGTCTAGAAACAACAAACTAGACATAGGAAGGAAGGTCAATCCATGAATTTCAAAAAAATCTTGAATCTTCTCATTGTCGCTATTTTATCATTAAGCGTAGTTCTCTGTGCTTCTAACACACCGAAAGAACCAGAGACAACAGAAGAACCAGCAACAGAAGAAACTGAAGATACATCCACTAGTAGATCATTTGATATGAATCTTTTGGATGAGATCAATGTAACTCTTAAAGAATACAGATATCCAGATGGCGTTAGAAAAAAAGGCTTTGGATACAAGAAGGCCGATGTAAACAAAGAAGATTTTACTCTTTGGGCTAAAGAAAATGTAAACTTTATTAAAGAAGCTTTAGATAAATTGCCAGCTGATTATAAATTAGTAGCAAGAGGCCATGCAGATGCATCAGGACCTGAAGAAGCGGAAGGTGAGAAAAAAGGAAACATTTACTATTCTACAATTCGTGCAGAAGCAGTAAAGGAAGCTCTTGTGAAACAAGGTCTACCTGCTGAAAGAATAGTTACTGAAGCTCTTGGCTCAACTGAAGCAGTTCAAGGCTTTGATGATACTGACGAGATCAACAGACGAGTAACTTTTCAAGTAACGAAATCTGAAGAAGCTCCTGCTGAACCATCTACAGAAGAAACCCCTGTTGAATAATTAACTTTTATTCTTTGAAAGTAAAACCCAAGATTCTCATCTTGGGTTTTTTTATGCCTTTCGGATTTTCGATAATAAATTTTCAAGATTCAGGTAAACCAAATGATTTCGCCATTTGAAAAAACTTTATGGGGTGCCAGACCAAAATAACGTTTGAAGACTCTATTGAAATGTGACGAATCGAAAAAGCCTGATTCTTGAGCGGCATAAGTCAAATTCTTTCCAAGCTTTAAAGATTGAGATAGATTTCTTAATTTCAACCAAATCCTATAAGTTGCGATGGAGACTCCCATTTGAGATTTGAATAAATGACTTATCCTGGATGTAGATAAATCTACTGACTTAGCTAAATCTTCTATTCTGAGTCTTTCATCTAAGGAAGTATTCAATCTACTCAGAATCATTTTTATTCTACCATCAAGTTGATTCATGGAAAAAGTATTGAGATGTAATTTTAAGTCTCTTAACAAAATATTCATCACTTGATCTATTTCATTATAAGAAAGAATCGAAATTGGTATTAACTTATTCCTCCATTCATTCACAATCTCCATACTCAAGGGAGAAATTTGAAAACTATTAGTATTAAGATTTTCACTTTTTAGAAATTTTTCAAAAAATACAAATAGAACCAAAGAATCATTGGATTCTATTTCATGATCAATTCCGGGTGGAATCAAAATAGAATTGCTCACAGTACCAGTAAACAACTTTGACCTAAGGAAAAATTCTCCTTCAATGCAGATGCATAAACTCCATGTAATATGGGAGTGCAAAGAGAGATTATTTATTCTTCCTAAATAAATAACTTTATAATCTTTAACAAATATATATTTACGAATTGCCAACAAATCTTTCTGCATAGAATTTTAGAATATAAGACAATCCTAATAGGATAAGTAAGATAACATCAATTTTAAAAACTTTTGAAAAGGCTGAATTGTTGCAAGGGATAAAAAGATAGATTAAAACAAAAGAACCCATAGATAATAGAGCAACATAAAAAGAAGAATCATAAAGCATGGGGAAAAAAGCGGACACAATCATAAATATTCCTAAGAATAAAAAAAAGGAAGCCCTATGCAAAATAATAATTTTCGTAGCCGGATCAGTGATATGTATTTGGTACAATTTTTCCATAAAATCAGGTTGAAAAAGGATTCTTGCTGGAATCAAGTGAACTAAACCAACTAAGACCAAGACAATAGGAAATATTTTGGGTAAAAAATTTACAAACATAAAAATATCTTATCTGATTTCCAAAATCTTACTTGTAAAAATCTGCTACTTTTCTTAAAAAATTTCATTCCTTAGGAAAAATAAAAAACAGTAAATCATCAATAAAAAAATCTTAATCACTAAGTCTGATTCCTATTTTAGCGATTTTTTTAAATTTATTTTAAGTTTGATCTGTAATTACACTACCTAAAAAAGATTTTACTTTCAATGAGTAATCATTGCATCCAAGGCATAAACTACTTCAGCGAAAATTTCCTCTTCCAAAATAAAACTCAATATTAATTTCACTTTTCGTTCATTCGAATTGTAGAGAGATCCAGCTTGGAAAGAAATTTTATATTTTTCTAGAAGTTGCATGCAAAATTCATCTTCTTCTTCGATGGGCAGATCTGTTTCCAAAACAATATACCAACCTCCCTCAGGAAGATTCCAGGAATAAAAATCTCCATTGGGAATTACTTCTTGAAGTTTTCCTAAATTTCTCTTCATGCGATTGATCAATTGGTTTTGAACAAAACTTCGAGCTTCAAATATACTCGGTAGAATAGTCTCAGCAAAAGAATTCACAGAAAGATAGGTATCAGCAAGCCAGTCTAACCTGGATTCAATAATAGTTCTAACTTTTACGGGAGCTTGCAAATGTATCCAAGATAATTTAATACCCGGGAGTAGACAAATCTTGGAAACTCCATTTAAGGTGAAAATCGTATTTTCTGTAGAGGTAAGGAATTCATATTTTGTAGAATGCGCCCAACCCACATAGTCTGCAAATACCTCATCAATGATAATCGGGAGCTTGAACTCGCTTGCTATTTGTAGTATTTGTTTCCTATTTTTGGGCGATAAAATACTACCAGTAGGATTGTTAGGTTGGACAATGAGGATTGCTTTTGTTTTTTCAGTAATCAAATCTGGGATAGCTTCCCAGGAAGAATAAGGAATGGTTTCTAACATTTCCCATCTCCCCAAATACTCCAACAAAGGGTAGCCAGGTTGTGGAACAAGAATTTCATCACCTGGGTTGCTAATGGATTTTAGAATATACGAATATGCCTCGCTTGTGCTAGCGACAAGTGTAAAATCTTTAGCCTGAAAGGATGCACCGAGTTCTGGGAAACGATCTTGGTAGTATTGAACAACTGCTTCTTTTGCCTTAGCTGTTCCTCCTGCTTGAGCTTCGTAGATTGGGCTCCAATCATGTTCAATCGCCGAATGAATGATTTGCTTGGGAAATACGATTCCACATTTAGTTGGATTGGATTCAGATGCTTCGATTATTTTTTTACCCTCGGATAAGAGGATTTGCTTCCTTTGGTGTATTGGATTTTCTTCAAAAAAGATCTCGGAGGATGTTCTGTTCATTTCTTCATGGATACTCCAAGAATTTTCCTCCAAATTTTTAAATCGATCAGATTGCAAATGACTCATAAAATGAATATTTATTTAGTGGATTTAGCATGGAAGAACAAAACCTACACGAACACAAGAATGAACGCTGGATTATTCTCGTTCTCGCCTTTATGCAATTTGCACATATTCTCGATTTTGTGATAATGATGCCTCTTGGGCCCTTCTTTATGAAAGAATTTGGAATCAATTCTTCTCAATTTGGTGTCCTAGTCTCCGTTTATACCTTCAGTGCAGGAATATGCGGTCTGTTAGGTGCATTTTATATGGATCGATTCGATAGAAAAAATGCAACTATATTTGTCTTTACTGGTTTTACAATTGGAACACTTTCTTGCGCATTCGCTCCAGATTACTACTATCTGTTAATTGTAAGAGCCATAGCTGGGGGCTTCGGTGGAATCGTGGGAGCCATTGTTCTTGCAATTGTAGGCGATATCATTCCTTTCTTTAGACGTGGTAAGGCGACTGGGGCGATCATGTCCGCATTTTCAGTTGCTTCGGTTGTTGGAATTCCTATTGGGATGATCTTAGCAGAACGTTTTGGATGGCATGCTCCTTTTCTAACATTAGGTCTGTTAAGCTTGTTTTTCATTCCACTTGCATTCAAAATTCTTCCGACGATGAGGATGCACCTGGAAGGTTTTGACAAAAAGAAACCTGTCTGGGAATCTCTATTCAAAATCCTTTCATATAAAAATAGTTATTTAGTTTTTCTATTTCTAACCTGTTTGATGTTTGGTGGTTTCACTATAATACCTTTTCTTACCCCTTATATGGTGGGAAATGTAGGAATGCAAATTGATGAATTGAAATACATTTATCTATTTGGAGGCATATGTACTTTTTTCTCCATGAATATCATTGGTAAGCTTTCAGATAAGTTCGGGAAGCAAAAGACTTTTACAGTCGTAGCAATCCTTTCTTGGTTTCCTGTACTTTTTGTAACAAATATGACGGAGACTCCTCTCGCTTTAGCTCTAGTTGCAACTTCGATTTTTATGGTCTTAGTATCTGGTCGAATTGTTCCTGCATTTGCCATTATCACATCAACGGTGGAACCAAGCCTTCGCGGAAGCTTCATGAGTGTAACCTCTAGCGTTCAACAAATTGCATCTGGGCTAGCATCCTTACTTGCTGGTTTCATCATTTTTGAAACTTCAACCAAAGCTCTTGTGAACTATAACTATGTTGGTTTGATTGCAATAGGGGCATCTGTAATTTCTGTTTTTTTGGTTTGGAAATTGAAAACCACTTCTTAATCTCAGTATTATGAAGAATATTATTTCCTTTTTCCGAGAGAAGAAGAACAAGGAACCCATTTCTATGGTGACTTGTTATGACGCAAGCTTTGCTTCAGTGATTAGTAGGACAGATGTGGACTGTCTTCTGGTGGGCGATTCCCTTGGCATGGTAGTCCAAGGTCATTCGAGTACTCTACCTGTAACCATGGATGAGATCATTTACCATACTAAGGCTGTGAAGAGGGGCGCTCCTGGAAAATATCTAATTGCTGATCTTCCCTTTCTTTCATACCAAACATCTCTAATAGATGGAATCCAATCGGCAGGTAGACTTCTCAAAGAGACTAATGCAGATGCAGTGAAACTGGAAGGTGCCGACAAGGAATCCATCACCTTAGTGAAACGATTAGTCGAAATTGGGATTCCAGTAATGGGTCATCTGGGGCTTACTCCACAGTCCTATCAAACATTAGGTGGATACAAAGTCCAAGGCAAAGATCCCGAGTCAGCGGAAAAGATGCTTAAGGATTCTCTAGCTTTGCAAGATGCGGGTGCTTTTGGTATTGTTCTGGAAATGATACCAGAAACTCTTGGCCAAGAAATCTCCCAAAATATTTCCATCCCAACGATTGGAATTGGAGCAGGACGCTACACAGATGGACAAGTTCTTGTTATCTATGATCTTCTCGGAATCAATCCAGATTTTACTCCGAAATTTCTTAAAAAATATGCAGATCTTGGAAATTTAATTCTCACTTCATTAAATAGCTACCACAAAGAAGTTGTGGATAAAAATTTCCCAGGAGAGAACAATGTGTTCTAACTTGTAACTTCTTGTTCCAGAGCTAAATCTTCGTTGGGTCTTATGAAAGCCTTTGTCTTCTCGATGAATTCAGCCGGTGCACGCTTCGGTCTTGATGTTGAAAGACCAACAAATAACTGTTCGTCTTTCATTCGAGCATACAACTTTCCGTTACCATCTGTGATATCTTGGCGAAAGTAAAATCGAATCTTCTCTACGGAATCGATCCAACTAGACAATTGGATCTTAGTTCCTGGTTCTGGAAGTTCGAGAATTTCAATTTCTCCACCCATGAAAAATGTAGTTGTATCAATCTTTTGGATGAATTCTAAGTCCACAACCTTTTGAAAAAAGAGAAATCTTCCCTCTTCAAAGAACTTCCAAATTGCCTCTCCTGATAGATTCCAAAAGCAGTTCATATCACTGAATGGAATGTAAATATCCTCTGTCAATGGGTGAATGCTTGGATCGTTAGGGCGAATCTCAAGATTTTCTTTCTGCAAAAATTCTGGTTGAGTAGATTCATCCTTAGTCTGAGATTCTGAAAAGAATAGAATCTTCTTATTTTTATCAACTAAGATAGCAGTTGATTTGATTTCACAGACAGGCTTTTGATTCAGATCTTGAATCATTTGGATAAAATGGCAGATTCCATTAGAATCTTGGTGGAATTTTGTTTTTACATCCAGATTTGCGTCCTGGAATTGTTGGGATAAAAATCTAATTTGATAAAGCTGTGGAATCCATTTCATTCCTTCTGCTAACATTTTCTTCATAGGATAGCCGACACTAGCTAAAATTTCCATTCTTGCAGCATAACTAAATCTTTCATAGGTACGACTTGTAACATGACGATTCCAATCTAGATCATAAACTTGAGTAGTAATTGTTTTCGTAGTAAGCATTATTTAGTCCTTGGGTTGTATTCAAATATTCGGTGAGCTATTTCATATAGATCATCTAACAATCGTATGTCTCCAGACATTCTCCAAATCTGAAGAACTCCCTCATAAGCAAGGAAGAGAAACCTTGCGTCCTTCTTGGGATTGCTATGTTCTGGAATATATCCTGATTCTTGTGCCTTTTGCAGATAGAGAGTTAAGGTGGAGATTGTCTCTTGAGTTACACTGTGGATGGATTCCAAAATTTCAGGGGAACCATTCGCAATCTGGGAACGAAAATTCGCCATAGGACAACCAAAAAGATTAACCTTCCTTGCTTCACGCTTCAGAATTCTTAGCCAGGCATTTACAAAATCCATTGGCTCGGGGTATTTTTTCATGAGCTCCCTGAGAAGAGCAAGATTCTCATCTGAATAAAGAAGCAGAACAGTCTTCCCCAGTTCTTCTTTAGATTTGAAGTGTTGGTATAGACTTGCTTTAACTGTATTTGCCTCAGCTACAATTTGATTCAATCCTGTCTCAGAATATCCTTGCTTGAGAAAAAGAACCTTGCTAACAGCAAGAATTCTCTCTTTAGTGGAGATTCGTTTCACTGGTTTAGCTTGGACTTCGTTCATATTCTATAGATAACAAATAGAGGTTTTCAAGCAAGAAAAATATACCGACCGGTATGTATTTTTTATTTACATACCAACTGGTATGTATGTATGGTTGAATCGAGGTAAAAACATGGAAGAATTCATTGATATTACAAAACCCGCCCTAACTGTTTCAGACGCCTTAACTACAAGACATAGCATTCGTGAGTTTGACAATCGTCCCATTCCAGACAATATTCTCCAAGATATCATACAAAATTCCCTTCGTGCTCCAAGTTGGAAAAATGCTCAACCCTGGAAAATTCATGTCGTATCTGGAGAAAAACGAAATCTACTAGCTTCGAAATTATCGAATGCAGCAAAATCAGGTTCACCTAATCCATCCACTGCTTGGTTGGATTCTTATCCAAGTGATGCAAAGAAGAGAATGTTCGATCTTGGTATGAAAATTTATGGTGTAGCTGGAATCGAGCGTAAAGATAAAAATGCAAGAGATGAATTTATGCTTAGAAATTTTACTTTCTTTTCCGCACCTACAGCAATTTTTATTTCGTCAACTTTTGATCTTAATTTCTTTGTTGGAATTGATCTTGGTTGTTTTGTACAATCTGTACTTTTAATAGCAAGAGAACATGGCTTAGGAACCTGTGCACAAGCGGCTTTAGGTGCTTTTCCAGATGTTGTATCAAGCGAACTTGGACTTCCTTCTGAAGAGAAAATACTGCTCGGAATTAGTCTTGGATATCCTAAAGCAGATTCCAAATTGAATCAATTTCATACACCTAGAGAACCTATGGAAAAGTTAGTCAATTTTTATAATTAGAAAATAGTTTTGCAAAATTATCCAAGAATTCTAAACTGAAGCTATGGGTATATTTTTCATATTAATGATTTTGGCTGGTGGGTTTTTACTTTATTTATTCCTCTCTATTATGTCCGCTAAACCAAAAGGAAAAAGCTTTGGTAATAGAAAGATTTCACCATCTAACGGAAAAATTGTGAATTCATCTGATGCAAAGAAATCAATTGGAAATAATTCAAATAATCAGATCTCATCCTTACCTGTTCAGAAAATTCTTTTTGATGCGGGAATGGATAATTTACAAGAATATGCAGAGCAGAGCTTAATTGAGCTTATAAACTTTCTCAAAGAAAATCCATCTTTAAAAATCAATATCGTCGGTATATCCGATTCAACTGGAAATCAAACTCAGAATAAAATCTTAGCTAAATCTCGTGCAGGCAAAACTTTCCAATTTCTTAAAGGGAAAGGAATTGAATCTTCTAGAATGGATACTGAAATCCAAGACTCTATCCCAGGCATTTCACCTAAAGATAGAGAAAATTTAAGAGCTGTGAGATTTGAAATAATTTAATGAATATGAGAATTGCTTCCAGATTGATGAATGTGATTCCTTGGCATATGATTCGAATCTAAGTGAGGAGCATTCTCCGAATTTGATTGATTCGGGGAATGCCCAATCATTTCTTGAAACGGAACTGTGCATTCATAACTCAAAGAAAATGCTAGAGTCAAGAGCATTCCTAAAACAAACGAAAATGTTGGAAATTGAATCTTCATCTAATATTTAGACGAATTAGTTCTGTCTTCCTTCTATTGTTTGCAATAATATCACAGTTGCGATTCCTAGTCTTCGATCCAATAAATTGGATGAATCCATAGAAAAGTCGATTTCAAATTGTGGAACAAATGGATTGAAAGTTTGACGAAAGTATCCTACTTCTTGACCACCAACACTCAAAGTAAATTTTTGTGGAATCAAATTCGTCAGAAACCTTCTTAAAAGTGCAAGTAACATACTATTTTCTTGGACTATTCCTATAGATTGGTCATTTGCGTCTAAAATATCCCATTCATCTTTAAGAATAGATTTCATACCTTTACGCTTTAAGGCTCCAATTTTAGATCCTGTATTTGCATCCGTAACATCATATGCTGCTGAAAAATCGATGATACTTCTCGCCTTGATCTTCATTAGCTCAACATTTTTAGATTCATCACCGTATACAGTGATATCTTCCTTGAGTTTAAAAGCTTTTTGCTTCACGTAAAATAGAATTCTCGATCTATTAATATCAAAAATTCGAATCTCGCCACCAAATAACTTCCAGAAGCTTTTCTTCGCGTAATACTGTTTATTATTATACTGTTCCATAGTTTATTATCCTCTAAATAATTCTTTCAATCAAGTAAAAAAGTACACAATGTACCCTAATCTATAAATTATGAAATTCAACCATTTCCTATTAAAACTTTCCCAGCTGTCATATTCTTCTTATAAAAATCTAGAGCATCTACAGCATTCTCATAAGGAAATATTTTATTGATTGAAGTTGAGAAAATAGTTCCCATATGCTTTTGAACCTCAGCTGCCTCTTTGTGAAACTGTTCAATTCCTATTTCCATAATCCAATACGTGAGCCAGAATCCATGAACTACTTTATCCTGGAAAATCATCATCCCTGCGTTTATGGGAATTGCTTGTTCCGAAAGTGCACCATAAGATAGTAAAATTGATTTCGCAGGAAGAATTGCAAGAACTTTACCAGCAAGATCACCAGCGACAGCATCTAGACAAAATGTTGTATTCAATTTCTTACTAAGTACTAAAAGTTCTCGATCAAATCTTGGATCAGAAGAGTTAAGAACATTTTCAGCCCCGATGTCATGCAAGGCTTTCATCTGGTCTTCTCTACGAACAATACTTATAAGTGGAATTTTCTTTTCCTTACATAATCGAATTACCATCTTACCTAAAGCACTAGCTGCTGCTGTTTGGACAATGCCAGTATGCCCATCTTTCAATGCTCTATGAACCATAGCCCAAGCAGTCATCGGATTTACAAATAGTGATGAGCCTGCTTCTAGACTAACAGTATCTAATAATGGAATACAATTTGTTTCTTCAGTAACCATGTATTCACCCCAGGTGCCATCACCAATGCTTGATACACATGCTACTCTCGTACCTTTCTTAAGATGTTTAACTTCCGAACCGACCTCTTCAACAATTCCTGAGCCTTCAAAACCTGGAACGACTGGTAGCTTTTTCTTGATACCGTATAACCCACGTAAAAACATTAAGTCTGATGGGTTGATGGTACCAAATGCATTCTTAATTAATACTTGGTTTGGTTTAGGTTCTGGCTTATTCCTATCTGATTGATAAACCAATTCTGGATTGTCTGTGTAATTGCTGAGTATAATTCCCTTCATTCGCTAACAATAGAAAATTTCTCAAGAATTGGAAAGCGATTTTATTGTGTATATCTTATTTTTCTGAAGAAAAATCCAAGGTATTGAAATCAGGAATATTCATTAAATAACGATATAAAAGTCCAATTTGAATTCCGTAAATACTTGGATGAAGTATGAGATGGCATCCCAACCAAGAAATATTCTTATAGAATACATTCTGTAACTTGATCTTGTATTCGGTATTATTCGGAGAAACAGAGTCCAATACTTCAACTTCACTTTTTAATTCAAAACATAAAATATGATTCGAACTGAGTTCCTCAGTAGAGATCCTTTTTATATTGGAGAAGTTCAAAGTATACTCGTAGGAATTATTGCCTAGAGTGATACTATCTTTACCAATCAAAAAATATTGAGTTCCAATAATATTAAATTGGTATAAGAAAAAAAGTAGAACCAATCCAAAGAAAGTAAGTATACAAATTATATTCATAATGATATTCATCCTTGTATACAATCCCAAGTATCCAAATAGAAATATTAAAAATAGAAGTAAAATTTTAAATTTACTCTTGTTAGTGTAAATTTTCGTATTGAGTTGAATTTGAATACTCGAATAATCTTTTCTTAATTCTGATTTAAGCTTTATATCTTCATAGATTTTCCATAACGCAGTTAGAAAACAAAGCAAAAAGAAAAGTATAGATCCTATAGCATCGTGATCTAAACTTTGCCTTGAATTAAAATGAATGATAAATCCAAAAACTATAAAAAGAAAAGAAATGATTAAAGTAAAATATTTCATTTTCTTTTAATTACTAATTCCTAAATCAATAATTAAACAAGTCGAGTTGGAATTGTAAAGGAAATTTCACTTGCAATCCTTAAGAGTATCTGGGAAAAAGGATGAATCCTGAAATTTATTTCGAAGTGAGTTATCAATCGCCATGCCTAAAATTAGTGTTATAGTCCCTACATTGAATGAGGAAGAACTTCTTCCAACATTATTAGAGTGCTTGAAGGAACAAACTTTTCGAGACTTTGAAATTATTGTCGCTGATGCTGGTTCCAAAGATCAGACAAGAAAAATTGCTAAAAAATTTGGAGCTATTGTAGTCGATGGTGGGATGCCTGGTGTGGGTCGCAATAAAGGAGCAGAAGTTGCTAAGGGAGAATTTTTATTTTTCTTTGATGCGGATGTTTTACTTCCTAAAGATTTTCTAGAAAAGGCCTATGGTGAGATAGAAGACAAATTTGTTGACCTAGCTACCTGTGAATTCAAACCTCAATCTGATCTTCGACTCGACAAAGTTTTATTTCAATTATCTAATTTATTTGTTAAGATCAATCAAAAATTAAATCCTCGTGCTGCTGGATTTTGTATATTCATATCATCGAGGTTATTCCGAAGAATCAATGGATTTGATGAATCCGTCAAATTGGCGGAAGACCATGACCTTGTAGAACGCGCATCCAAATATCGTTCCCTGCATTTTATCAATTCTACTCACCTAATGGTAAGCATTCGAAGGCTAGAGAAAGAAGGGAGATTTAGTTTAATCGAAAAATATATGCAAGTAGAACTTCACCTTCTAACTAAAGGAAGTATACGGAGAGAAGATTTTGTGAATTATGAATTTGCGAATTTTAATCCTAAGAAAGATACCAAAGAAGATAAGAAATTTCTTGATGAATTAGAAAAACGTATCATCCAAATGGAAGAAGGCTATAATAAATTAACCGAGACAAATATCATTGCTGATCAGAAGGAAAAGCTCGAAAAGAATTTAGATAATATCAAAGATATGTTCCAATCTCTCTTCAAATTTGGGAAATAGATTTCAATTAAATATTTCAATTTCTGAATCTTGGGAAGTGAGTTTGAATATTGAATCTTATTTAGATTTGAGAAAATTCTCAGAGGAAAATGGAATCCAAAAGTGAATAAAAACCAAGACTACTTCGTAAATAAAAATATTATCGTTACTGGTGCAGGTGGTGGAATTGGCTTAGAAATTTGCAAGCTCTTGAGTGATTTGGGTGCAAATGTCTACGCGACAGATATATCCTTGGATACAATGAACGCCTTGAAGAAAAACCAAAATGTCCATCTTGATAAGCTAGATGTAAGGCTTGAGACATCCTGGAATAATCTCTTGAAAAAATTCCAAAAAATCCAACTGGATGGTTTGATTCAATGCGCGGGAGTTCTACGTCCAGGCTATGTATATAATTTCTCACCCAAGGACATTGATTTTCATTTTGATATAAATTTAAAGGGATTGGTTCTTGGAAGCAATCTTGCCTCAAAGATTTTCAAGAAACAGAACTTCGGACATATTGTACATATTGCCTCACTTGCTGGGCTTGCTCCAATTCCAGGAATGAGTTTGTATTCTGCATCGAAATTTGCAGTAAGAGCTTTTTCTTTAGCGATTGCCCAAGAATTGAAACAATTTGGAATAACAGTCTCCGTTGTATGTCCCGATGCAGTTCGTACGCCAATGCTCGATCTCCAGAAAGACAAAATAGAGGCAGCACTTACCTTCTCTGGATCTACATTAAGCCCAGAGTATGTAGCGAAAGTAGTCCTTTCAACTTTTACCAATACTAAGCTCGAAATAGCATTACCCTACTACCGTGGTGTGCTTGCAAAATTTGGAAATAACTTTCCAGGATTCTCATCTTTCCTTTATTCACTGATGATTAAACTAGGTCTATCTGGTCAGAAGAAATATCAAATTCGTTGATAGACTTTACGCCAAGTCCATGTTATCGCTAATGTGAAAGAAAGGTAAACGAGAGAATAAAATAGAGAATTTGTTTTATCTGTAGAGAATATACTTACACAATCCAAGATGATTGTCTTAGTAGATAGATTTTCCCATAAAGGCAGATTCAAAATCCTTGAAAAGAATCCCGTAAATACAAAGACAAAAAGTGCAGATCGTCCTAGCATAAGAATAGGATCGAAAACTTTTGACTGCTGCCAATTCTTAGGTAATGAATGAAGTAGTATTAAAAATAAATATGCGATCCCTCCTGTCACAAGAACAAAACTGGATGACCAAAGGCTCTTATTAATGGGAAATACTATTCCAACTAAAAGACCTAATACAATAAAGGTAATTCCAGCAATTGTAACTTTCTTTTCAAAACTTATATCTAAGAAAGACAATGATTTATTTATTAAGGAATTTTTATAATATTCTTCAGACTCACTTTTCGAAAATAATGCCTGTTTACTTTCTTGAAGATTACCTTTTTCAGTTACACCTTTCGATGCTATTTCCGCTTTACTTTCTGGGATCATCCATTCAGATAACCAAATTCCCATTAGAGCAGATGCAATGGAAGGAACGGAGCTTAATAAACCCTCTGGATCCCAAACTTTTGTAAGCTTCCATAAATGTTCACTCATGAGTAAGCGATCTATGTAGGCAGCCAAGTTGAATTTTGCATCATATTGGAATATAGGATTTTGCAAATAATCCCAATCAGGTGGTGGGCAGTATACAATTACGTAAGAATATACAAGAAGTATACTTGAAAACAATATCAGCCTTAGCCTAGAATTCAGACTCAGATAGATCAAATAAGTGAAAAAATAAACTATACCTATTCTTTGTAAGACACCTGGTATTCTTAATTCGGACAAATTGTAATCTAGAAATCCATTTAAGATCAATCCAATACTGACAAGGATTATAGATCGAATCAAAACATGCGAAATAATCTTGGAATCTGATTCTAGCAAAGACTTTCTCTTTGAATAAGCAAATGGAATACTTGCCCCAACTGCAATGAGAAAGAAAGGAAAAACAAAATCGGCTGAACCCAAACCATTCCAAGAGGCATGCTTAAAGAAGCTATAGATCTGTCCCCAATTCCCAGGATTGTTGACGATCACCATCCATAACACAGTAAACCCTCGGAAGAGATCCAGACTTATATTTCGAGATTTCATTTATGAGATTCCTTAGATTTCATTTTCGTAGAATCTTATCAAAAGTTTCAATCAGGAATTGATTCTATGGATATAATGCAAATAGATAAAATAACTTTTGTTATGCATTATAAATGGGACCAGATTTTGCACACTGTGTGCCAATTTCATCAGAAAATTTCTGATTCTCTTTCCGTTCTATGATTCTTGCTGCTTACTATTATCTTTGTAACCAACTAATAGACCTGGGACAAAAATATCTTCGTCTAAATCTTCCCAATGGAGTCCGAGACCTCCACCACTTATAATATATTTAGTTAGTTGTTCTTTCTTTGCTTTTCTCAAGCGAGGGAAATAAGCTAGGGGAACAGATAAAGTTCTACCATCGTACAGAGATATCCACAGGTTATCATCATCAAACCAAATCTTTTGTGCTTTTGCTTCAGATACTAAAGAAATCATTCCATTTACCTTCTATTAGACTCAGATTTTGTTCTATTGCATCTTCAATCCAATTTAGTTCTTTAGAATTGAATCCATAATTGCTCTCGAGATTTATATTTGGTTTGAGCCAAAACTTGGATAATTTCTCTCCCTTTCTTATATGGATATGAAGTGGTTCCAATGGGTTTCCTTCATTAGAAAAAAAGAAAAATTTGTATCCATCTTTCTCAAATACTTTAGGCATTCAACTAAACATAACACCAGCATAATATTTTACAATCAAGAATTCATCTGAGATTCGATGATCTAGAATCAAGAATTTTCTAATAAAATTTATTTTTTGTAACCTTCAACTTACCTAATACGGATTCCTCTTCCCTTTTAGCTCCGGCAATTCATCAATCTCACCTAGCACTTTTTCATAGCTTCCTATTGTGACATTTATGAAATTACTGAGAGTTATCCCTGCTAAATGCACAAAGACAACGATTGAAAGATTATTTTATTATATCATGACAAATGCAGCTTTAGAACAAACTCGATCTTCTATCTTGGTCTTGCTTTTCCCATTGAAAAATTGTCTCTCTCAATTGAGGAGTAGCTCCTTCGACGGTTGCAACCAAGGTAGATTGATTCAGTGTTGCGTTACGATGGGATTTACGTAATACATATTTCCCACATTTGATCACATCAATGACGTGCTTCTTGAATGGATCTCTTTCTTTTTTGGAAAGTTCTTGTAGCGCATAGTAAAACGTTGTTAGGCCTTTGTAATACCAATCCATCTGTTCACAGGAACCTGTTGGCCAAAGATCTTCTAGGAGAAATTCTGGATCTTGTATTAATGATTTCCCTTGGAATGGTTTCTGCAAAAGTCTACAATGGAAATATATTTCAAAATCCAAATTACGATCTTTGCTATTCTCAAAATCCAATCCAATCCATCTTACCCAAGACTTCTTCTCTTCTTTAGTTAACATTGGAATCAAAGCGAAAAGATAGGACTGTTCACGAAACAATCGTTCTACGGAAAAATATTGAAAAACTTCCAAAGGAATTGTGAAGTGGCTCTTCTTCCATTCTATTACATAGGGAATATTTCTAACATCTGTATATTCAGAAGGTGTCTCAGAATAAGTAGTGTCGCCAAACTGTGTTATGATGAAAATCAATGAAAGAAGTTCTTTCTTTGTTAAATTCTCTAAGATAGCATGAACTCCACCTTTTTCAACTAAGGCTCTAAAGATCATACGCTTTTGTTGCATCGCTGGTTGGTGAGGTGATAAGATAATTCCAAGGTGTTTCTCAAAACTTCTCAATGATTCTCTATCGAATCGTTCTACATTTCCAGCAATAGCGAATGGCATGAATTAAAGTGCTCTCCTTCCAATGTCTTTTCTATAAAAAAGCGAATCAGTTTTAAAACTATTTATAAACGAGTAAGTCTTGTCAATAGAATCTTTTAAGCTATCTCCTAATGAGACAATTCCCAAGACTCTTCCACCACTACTCACAATACTACCATCATCTGCAAATTTTGTTCCTGCATGAAAGATCATTGTATCTTTTTCTTTAGGTTTTGTTGAATCTATAGAAATAGATTTAACATAGTCGCCAGGATATCCATCAGCGGCTAGAACAACAATAGAAGAATGACTGGATGAAATTTTTATGTACGAATTGTTCTTTAAGTTATGCGTACTAACATTATAGAATAATTCTAATAAATCAGATTCTATCAATTGTAGAACTGCCTGAGTTTCGGGGTCACCAAATCTACAATTGAATTCAACTACAAAGGGATCTGCCTTAGAATCAATCATTAAGCCTGCATAGAGTACACCCTTGTATGGTTTACCAATCTGTGAAAATTGCTTTAAGATTGGTTCAATAACTTTGCTTTTCACTTTTTCAATTACATTTGGACTCGCAATAGGTGCTGGACAGTATGCACCCATTCCGCCTGTGTTCGGTCCCTCATCATCGTCATAGGCTCTCTTATGATCCTGTGCTGCTGGCAAAAGTATATAATCCTCTCCATCGCAGATAGCGAAGATACTCGCTTCTTCTCCTTCCAGAAAATCTTCAATCACAACTTGGCTTCCACTGTTACCAAACTTTTTATCATGGAAAATTTCCTTCAAAGCTTGTTCAACTTGTACAAATTCTAAGCAGACTGTTACACCCTTACCTGCTGCAAGTCCATCAGCCTTGATAACAAGCGGTAAAGATTTTCCTTTACAATAATTCAATGAAGAATCAAAATCTGCGAACGTTCTGTATTGAGCCGTTGGAACCTTAGCATCTAACATAAGCTTCTTGGCAAAATCTTTCGAGCCTTCAATCTGAGCACAATAGGCAGAAGGCCCAAAACAAGGGATGCCAAGTTCTTCCATCCAATCGGAGACTCCAGCAACTAAGGGATCTTCTGGTCCAACTACAACGAGATCATATTTTCCTTTGCAGGCTGCTTGGAATTTTTCTTTATCATTCCAATCAAGACTTCCTTTGGGTAGCAGCTGATCTTTGTTAAATCCAGCATTTCCTGGATAAACTTTCAAATCGGCAAGTAGAGGTGATTTTAAGATAGAATGGGCGATGGCATGCTCTCGCCCCCCACTGCCTAGCAATAGCACTCTTAATTGTTTTTGCATGTTAATTTCCTAATCGTTCGATTGCGTTTTTGATTACGTCTTTCTTTTCTTGGAGGACTTTCATCTTCTCTTTTTCTTTGTCTACAACTTCAGGTTTTGCTTTTTCCAAAAATCCAGGATTAGAGAGTTTTTTGTCAATCTTTTGAATCTCTTCATCAAGTTGATTTAATTCCTTACTTAACCTTTCTTTTTCTTTAGCAAAATCAAGGATACCTGAAAGTGGCAGAGCTATTTCACCCTTGGAGAAAGGCCCAATAGCATCTGATTTATCTGCACTATAATAGCTAATTAGTTCAATCGATTCGGCCTTTGCGAGTTGCATGATATAGGTTGATTCTGTTTCCACAATTTTTGCAACAAGGTCATCAGAAGACTTTAGAATCACCTTACACTTCTTATCTGGCTTTACAGAAAGTTCTGATCGCATGGCTCGAATTTTATTAATTATTTCAATCATAAGCTCAGTCTTTGCAACTCCAGAAGAATTCTTCCAATAAGCGGAAGGAGAAGCTGCTTTTGGATCTAAAGATAAAGCAAAAGAGCCAGGAAAAGCTTCCTGAGCTAACAACTGATCACTAAAAATAGAATGAATCTCCTCAGTGATAAAAGGCATAAAAGGATTGAGTAAACCCATCGCATTAGATAAAACCGAAACTAGAACATTCTTGGCCGTATTCGAAGATTGTTCGGAAGCCTTTCCGTAGATTCTTGGTTTAACTAATTCAATATACCAATCACAGAGATCGCCCCAAATAAATTCGTAAATTACCTGAGCCATTTCATAAAAATGATAGTTAGAATAAGCCTTTTCATATTTTTCTAAGGCTAAATCAAAACGTGACAAGATCCATTCATCATTTGCTTCCAGTAAACCTTTGTTAATTGGTTCTGGCTGGAAATCATCCGATAGATTCATCGTTATAAATCGAGTCGAATTCCATATCTTGTTACAAAAAGAACGGTAGCCATCCAATCTACTTTCATCAAAAATAATATCTTTGCCTTCTGGAAGAACTGCTGCCAAGAAAAAGCGGAATGAATCGGTTCCGTATTTTGCCATCATATCCAAAGGATCAACAACATTGCCTAAACTTTTGCTGAACTTCTTACCGTCTTTATCACGAACTAATCCGTGTATCAATACTTTATGAAAAGGAACATCATCCATGAAGCGAAGCCCAAACATAATCATTCTGGCTACCCAGAAGAAGATTATATCAAAACCTGTAACAAGAATTGAATTGGGATAAAATTTCTTAAGATCTTCTGTCTTCTCAGGCCAACCGTACACACTGAAGGCCCAAAGACCTGAAGAGAACCAAGTGTCGAGAACATCTTCATCTTGTTTGATGTCTTTATTTTCTACTTTTTTGCCAAGCTTTGCAAATTCGTCGATAGCTTCTTCTAAAGTTTCAGCAACCACCATAGTTCCATCGTTCATATAGTAGGCTGGAATTCTATGTCCCCACCAAAGCTGTCTTGAGATACACCAGTCTTTGATATTTTCCATCCATTCGAAATAGGTCTTCTCCCACATCTTAGGAATGAACTCTACTCGGCCATTCTTCACTACTTCAATTGCCGGTTCTGCAAGTGGTTTTATATTTACAAACCACTGTGTAGAAAGCAATGGCTCAATTACCGCTCCCCCTCTCGTATTGTGGCCAACTGCATGGGTATGATTTTCTATTTTTTCTATGAGCCCTAACTTTTCTAGATCGGCGACAACTTTCTTTCGGGCTTCGAAACGATCCATACCATTGTAATCACCACATAACTCATTCAAGGTTCCATCAAGATTCATAATCAAGATTGGTTTTAGTCCAAGTCTTTGACCCGCTTCAAAGTCATTGAGATCGTGCGCAGGAGTAATCTTAACCAAACCAGAACCAAATTCTTGTTCAACGAATGTGTCCATAAGAAGGGGAATTTCTCGATTTGTTAAGGGCAGTTGAATCATTTTGCCGGCAAGAGAAGAATAGCGCTTGTCATTCGGATTGGCACAGACTGCAACATCACCAAACATAGTCTCAGGGCGAGTGGTAGCTACAATTGCAAATCCTGAACCATCTACAAAAGGATATTTAATATGATATAATTTTCCATGCTTTTCTTTGTATTCAACTTCAATGTCTGAAATAGCCGTCTTGGATACGGGGCACCAGTTGATGATTCTTTCCCCGCGGTAGATTAAGCCATCGTCATAGAGATTTTTGAATACTTTGATTACTGCCTTGGACAAACCATCATCGAAAGTAAAACGTGCCTTATTCCAATCAACAGACTCACCAAGTAATCTTTGTTGGTTGGTAATCTGTCCGCCTGAATGAGCCTTCCAATCCCAAACTTTTTTTATAAAATCTTCTCGTGTAAAATCCGTACGTTTCTTACCTTCTTTGGCAAGCTCACGTTCAACAACCATCTGAGTTGCAATTCCAGCATGGTCCATTCCAGGAATCCAAACAGTTGATTTTCCTTTTTTGCGTTCTAACCGAATGATTATGTCTTGTATAGTGTGATTGAGTGCATGACCGATATGCAAAAATCCCGTAACATTGGGAGGCGGAATTACTATAGAAAAATTTCCTTTATCGGAATTTGAATTGGGAGCAAAAGCCTGTTTCTCTTCCCAACTATCACGCCATTTTTTTTCTACAGATTCGGGTTCGTATCGATCACTGATGTTTTTCTTCATAGTTTGTGCAAATTACTCTCGGATATCTTGTTCTACAGTAATTTTGGTCGAGACTTAGGGTCAAGAACCTATATGTACCTTGACCTAAAAAAGCATATTCTGGAACCTGTTTTCATGAACGCTAAAACTGTAAAACTATTGAAAAAATTTGCAACTCTCAAAGGAATCCCTGACAAACAAGTCAAACGTGAATGGATGGGTAAGACTCCTGTTGAGAAAGATAAGAAAAAACAAGAGATTCTAAAAGAACTTACAAAATCATAATCCTCATTCTTCTCAAGATAGGAAATTTTACCAATGAACCGAATTAATTTCTGGAACTTTTGTCAAATTTCCTATACTGTTCTATTTCTATTAATCCTATCTTTAACAATCATTCAATGTTCTGATTCGAAGACCAAGAAACCTATAGAAAAAATAAATCCTCTTACTGATGATGGAATGCCGCTTAGCAAAGAAAGATGTAATCTGCAACCAGATCCTGGTCCTTGCAAAGCCTTATTCACTCGATACTATTATGATCATTCCAAAACATCTTGCCATGAGTTTACTTATGGTGGATGCCAAGGAACTGTGCCTTTTTTATCCTTAGAAGATTGTGAAAAAACCTGTCTATGATATTATATTCCGCGATCCTTTAACCTTTCGCTTCTTCCATTTAACTTTACTTAATTTAATATCCAATCTAAGTATTCCACTTGTAGGTATTGCTGATACCATCTTCCTTGGAAGATTTACTACTTCAGAGCACATAGCTGGTGTTGCATTGGGAATTGTGCTTTTTGAATATCTATACTGGGGACTTTCCTTCTTAAGAATGGGAACAACAGGAACAACTGCTATCCAAACAGGTTTAGGAAATGAGATTGGGGTACAATTAGTACTACTACGATCCATAATTCTTGCCTTAAGTTTAGGCATCATTATAGTAATTTTATCACCATGGATTGAACAATTAGGTTTCACACTTCAGATAGGTGATGATAGCATTAAGTCCATAGGGATATCTTACTTCCGATCTAGGATTTGGGATGCACCTTTTACTCTAATGAATTTTGTAATTGTTGGATGGTTGCTGGGAAAAGGAAGATCGGACTTTGTTCTATTCGCAATGATAACTGGCAATCTATCTAATATTTTATTAGATTATATTTTGTTGACCAAGTTTGGAATGGAAGCAGATGGAGTTGGTTTAGCTTCTGCTTTGGCTCAAGTAATTCAATTTCTATTATCTATCTTTCTAGTAGCGAAAGTATTTTCAAATAAACAGAACACAATTTCCAATTCATTTGAAAAACTTACTTTAAAAATCATTCTAAAAAAACGTGAATTCCTAAGTCTACTTTCCTTCAATAAAGATATATTCATTCGAACTGCCTTTCTCATTGTAACTTTTTCCTTGTTTCGCAATTTTTCCTCATCTATAGGTGTTGCGACTTTAACAGTTAATTCTATACTCTTTCAATTTATGTTGATCTATGCTTTTTTCATAGATGGCTCTGGTTATGCAATCGAAACCTTAGCTGGTGATTTATTTGGTAGAGGAAGAATAGAGGAAGTAAAAAAATTAATTCGTATTGGATTGTGGTTTTCACTTATTGTTGCAGGAATCATTGTATTAATACTAGCTCTATTTCCCGTACAGATTGTAACTATTGTCTCTAAAGAAAAAGATTTAATCAATGGTCTTATAGAAATGCTCCCCTGGGTGTATCCAGTTCTATTTCTCGGAGGATTTGCATTTGTATATGATGGCTTGTTTCTAGGACTTGTCAAAGGCAAAATACTACGAAATTCAATGATCCTAAGTTCTCTTGTCTTTTTTCTACCTGTTGCAATTCTTGGGTTGTATTTGGAATCCAATCCTATCATATGGGTTTCTATGAGCACCTATATGCTAGGTAGGGCAATTACACTTGCCTATTCAGCAAGGAAAATACTATGCACCACATCGCAATAACTACAACTAACCTAGAAGAGATGGGGAAATTTTATCAAAAGCTTCCTGGACTTATTGTACAACAAGCTAACTTGGATATAAGTGGAAGAATGAGATCACTTTGGTTCCAAGTAGATCATCAGAATTCCGTTCTAATGCTAGAAAGAGATAATATATCTAAAGCTCCTGCTGCCTTTGTCCTTTCCTTAAAAGATACAGGCAAAACGGAACGTGAGATTGAAGAAATGGATTTAAACTGGGATGGAAGAACAGATTTTACTATTTACTTTCGAGATCCCGATGGCAATAAATTAGGTTACAGCAATTATCCGAATCACTGGAATGCTACTCTTGCTTGATTTGCTTTGATCGAAATATTACGTTTCTTTTCCTTATCAAAAGAATTCCACCTACTCACAGCAAAATCTACCCTGCCTTGTTTTTTATAAAGTTCTAAATTCCGTCCTATAAAATCCCAATACAAAGCATTGAAAGGACAGGCATCTTCCTCTAGTAGTCCACTCGGCTTATATTTACATGCCTTACATAATTCTGGACCCATCTTCTTTATGTAATTAGCGGAAGAAACGTATGGTTTTGTGGAACAGATTCCACCATCTGCATAAGTTCCCATGCCAACCACATTGGGCGTAACAACCCATTCGAAAGCGTCAAGGTAAGCGATCCAAAACCAATGATTCAATTCATAAGGATTCACAAGCATAAGATTTGCAAAATTAGAAAGAACCATTAACCTTGTTATGTGGTGGCTATAGGCTCTTTTCCAGATAAGATCTATTGTAGAATCTAAACATTTCAATCCCGATTTCTTCCCCCAATAAAGTGCTGGTAAAGAATTTGTATAGTTCAATTGGTTCGTTTCTTTATAAAGAGAAGTATTTTCTTGATAGATATGGCGCATATATTCACGCCAACCTATGATTTGGCGAATAAATCCTTCCAAGGAAGCAAGTGGAATTGATTTAGTCGAATCTTTACGAGATTCAAATTCCTTAATACAACGATTCACAACTTCCCATGGATGCAACAATCCCAAATGAATTAAAGGACTTAGCAAAGAATGAAATAGATAGGGCTCTTCCAAAGAGATGGCATCTTCGTATTTTCCAAAATTCTCTAAATGTCTTTTTGCAAAATGTTCCAACCAAATTAATGAATCTTTTCTTGTAACAGGCCATTGGAAATTTTCTAAGCTTCCAAATGATTTTGGATATCTATCAGATACTAAATTTATAACTTCCTTAGTGATTTCATCGTTTGCAATCCAAACTGGGGATTCAGGTATCGGATCTGATTTCTTCCAGTTTGAACGATTTTCATGATCTAGATTCCATTTTCCACCTAATGGTTTGTAGTTTCCTTTTTTATCTTCCTGTTCTTCTACTAGAATCTGATACTTCACTCTCATCTTGCGATAGAAAGTTTCGTGCAGATATTTCGTTGCATTTCCTTTTGGGAAAATTTCTCGAAACTCAGTTCTACTAGAAAGATACAAATTGTTCGGATGAAATCGTAGCCATTCAAATTTTACTAAAGGTTCGCTTACTTCGGATTCTTGGATCTCTAAACAATCCATATTAGAAATAGAATACTTGTCCTTTATTTCCAGGAGACATTCTGCATAATCTAATTCTGAATATTGGTATACAATTGCAAATCCCATCTCACCTAATTGCATTGCGAAATGTCTCATGGCACTGAGAAGAAAAACTAGCTTTTGTTTATGATAAGGTCTTCTATTTGGTTTGGCTGATGTCTCAATGAAAATTAATCCAATTGACTTTATATCTAAATTTGATGTAGATTTCTCATCTGGAATAAGTGAACCTTTCGCCAACTCAAATCGAGAATCTCTTTGGATACTTTCCTCATCGCGAAAAGTATCACCCTTGAATTCCTCACCACAGTCATCATTTAAGCCAAGACTCAGTTTTTCTTTCTGATTTAAATAGGGAAGAATCAAATTGTTATAATAAGATATTTGATCAAAAGGAACAAAGATCCATTTACTTATAGAGCTTATTTGCAACCGTTTGCTTGGATGGTATTTTTGAATTACAGAATAGAACGACATTGTTGATCTCTATACTCTATATAGACGATTCGCCATGGATCATTTTCATTATAAGAAAGAATTAATTCAAAATCTGGTTGGGGTTCTAGCTTTTGGGATTTATGCAGTAACAAAATTCCAGTTTGCCTAGGAGGATTTTCTAACCATTTTTGGGAAGATTTTCGCTTCTGCATAATTTCATAACCAATCCTTCCCATCGTATAGCGAAAATTAATTTCAGATCTAATTCGCTCAGTTCCATCTTCACAGAGGAATCCATCTATTGAGATTGGCCCTTCATAATTTTCAGAGTTTATAAATTTTTGCCATGAAGCTATGAACGGATATGTCTCTTTGAAAATCTTTTTCACTCTTGTATGCCAGTCAGGCTTTTCTTGGGGATAATAGAAGCTACCTTTGTAATTAAAATCTTTTCCTATCAACATCTCTGCGATTTCTAGATACTCGAGCCTACCATTTGTAACTTGGAGTAAAATTCCAAAATCCAAACTTCTGTTAGGCTGATAGAGTTCCATGAGTGCAGGATAATGCATGCGGTTCAATTTATAATTATCTTTGGCTGATTGCCAAACTGTATGACCCTTACCTGAATTATTCAAGGCTTCTTTGATAATTATAGGACGATTTGCACCTTCTGAGAATTCTAGAATATCTTCTGGAGAATGAGCAATTCCTAATACTTCATCTGCATAGCCTATCTGCTTGGAGTAATTTGCCTGTTCGATTTTAGAATTTAAAAACGCAGCAGACCGCCAAACCTCTTCATCTAGTATTAATTCATTGCCAACTAAGGAATGTACTTTTCCAAATTCTATAAGAGATGCATCAGTGTTAATGAAAGGTAAAATACTATCGACTAAGGATATGGGCTGTCCAAATTCCCAATGGAGAGTCTGCCAATGTTCTTGCAACTGGGAAGGAATAGAATCGTTTACAATTACGAAATCATCAGAACTTGCTAAGGGTAAAAATACTTTTTGGTAAAACAATAACCTTGCAAGCTGCGATTTTTTCCATACAGGGAATGTTCCCTTAGAAATGAGTGAGCTTAACTCCAGCTCGAACCAAGGGTTGAAAGAATATACTTTTTGTTTCAGTAAATTCTTCGAATGGCTGTTGCTATCCTTTGTACATTATCCTTAGTTAAATTAGGATATACAGGAATGCAATGACCCTTTTGGTATAATCTTTCCGCATTAGGAAATTCAGATTTATTTAGTTCTAATAAAGAATGAAGTGGTTCTTCAATGATACGATGTGTACCAATATGTATGGATTCAAAATATCTTTTTGTTTCATCATAGCTACCTGAAGAAACAACAATAGGAAAACGATTGAAGGTATCTTCTATAGGATGAGAGAAGTAAGTTTCAATTCTTGAAGAACTTACAGCTTGTAGATAGGATTGTGCAATTTTTTTCTTTCGATCAAGCAGAACTCCAATCTTAGATAGCTGTTCTATTCCTAAGGCAGCTTGGTAATCTATAAGATTATAATCGTATTTTGCTTGTTCTACAATGCTGACCTTTGACCTTCCTGAAACCATAGAACGAAGCTTTTGGTTTAGGACAGAATCATTGGTAACGATCATAGCTCCGTTGCCAGTAGTAATGATACTTTCAACCTGAAGAGAGCAAATGGAAATTGTCCCTTGCTTCCCAACTGATACTCGCTCACTTGTAGCTCCAATCACTTCAGAGAAGTCCTCAATGCAAGTTGTTCCTTCAGGCATTGAATACTCATTTGCATCAATAATACAGCCAAAAGTATGATCTAAGATCACAAGTTTAGGATTGAATTCTTGGATAGCGGATTGGAATTTTTCCTTATCCATGTGAAAGGAATTCTTGGCAACATCAACAATGATAGGAGTCGCCTTAAGAAGAAAGATTGCATCTAAAGCTTGAATAGGAGCTAGTGATGATAATAAAACCTTATCTTCTTTTCCAATATCTAGAGTCTGTAATGCGATATGATAGGCGGATGTAAGACTGTTCATACTGAGAGTATGCTTGAAGCGGAAGGTTGTAGAAAAAAGTTTCTCGAATTTTTCAACCATTATACCCGTTGAGAGATTATCGTCGACAAGGCATTCTAAAACGCCTTTGATATCCTCCTTAGATAAAGTAGGTTTCAAATATTCTATTGCGATATTTTTTTTCTGAGTTCTCTCTAGTAAATCCGCAGCCATTCCAACATCCTTCCCCCCTATAATGAAGAGACATAATCTCTAGGGGATTTTTTAATTCCAAGCCTATTTCTAGCCCTCAAAAGTACAAGGTTTTTCTTACCCAAACTGGAAAAAAGGGAAGGATTTTCTTTAAAATCATAATCTATGTCGATTTCTATTGATTTGTTAGCCTTAATTTTTCATTTCGCAATAGGCAAGCCTTGAAAATCTTGGATTCAAACTCTAGCTATCTCACATTTCAGTGGCTGGGAACTTTTACCCTCATGTATACCTTTTCGGACTTTAATAACAAACTCACACAAGGATCGGGAATCGGTGAATTGATGCACGATCTTGGTGCTGGCTTGGAACAGGCTCGGAGAATGAATCTCGAAATATCAATGCTAGGTGGAGGAAATCCCGCTCATATACCTGCTATGGAAAAAATTTTCCAAGACCGATGGAAATTTCTTTCAGCTCAAAAAGAAACACTCAATAGAACATTAGGAGATTATTCCTCGCCCCAGGGTTTTTTAGAATTTAGAGAAAGACTTGCAAATTATCTTTCGAAACATCTCTCCTATCCATTAAAGGCATCTAATCTTGCAATCACTCAAGGAAGTCAGTCTGCATTTTTTATGCTGCTCAATTCATTTGCTGGTTCTATAGCAAAAGAAGGTAAATTTCAAAAAATACTCTTACCACTTGTGCCAGAATATATTGGTTATACAGACCAAGGAATCCAAGAAGGAATCTTTAAATCACTTCTTCCTATAGTGCGGACAACTAGTAAGAATAGATTTGTTTATGAAATAGATTTTGCGAAGCTGGAAGCCTGTCTGAAAAAGGAATCAATCGGTGCAATCTGCCTTTCTCGACCTACCAATCCGAGTGGCAATCTTATCCCTTCGGAGCACATGAATCGTCTACTTTCCATTTCTCGCAAATTCAATGTTCCATTAATAGTGGACAATGCTTACGGTTATCCCTTTCCAAATATTACCTTTGATCATTCTAAATTAGATTGGGAACCAGGAATGATTCAAGTTCTGAGTCTATCTAAATTAGGTCTTCCTGGACTTAGAACTGGGATTATTGTAGCAGAAGAAGAAATAGCCACTCGAATTTCCGAAATGTCCTCTATATTAAATCTTGCTCCTGGTAATGTTGGAAGTCTTTTTGTGGAAGATTGGCTGGAAAATGATCTAATCTCTGAATTCAGTAATGATATCATTAAACCATTTTATTTTCAGAAATCCCAGTTTGCTTTGCAGCAAATAGACAAACATTTAGGATCTAAGATAGATTATAGTATTCATGAAAGCTTAGGAGCCTTGTTTCTTTGGTTGTATTTCCCAAATCATCGTTATACTTCCAGACAGATTTATGAGAAACTGAAAGCAAGAGGTGTCTTTGTTATTTCTGGGGAAAACTTTTTTCCTGGACTTGAGGAAGATTTTTCCCATAGGAAACAATGCATTCGATTGACATATTCAAGGAACAATGAAGAAGTTATCAGAGGAATCAAAATTTTAGCTGAAGAGCTTAACCTCTAGAACTATGGCAGATCCAACAGATATTAAAGAAGAAGATTTTTTTCGAGAAACCTTTGAAGAAAGTTCAAATGCTCTTAATCAAGGTTCTGTCTATATTTTTTCTCCTGATAGTTTAGGCTCTCTAAATCCTACAGCTCGCGCGATTATGGATGAGTTGAAAGATTGGCACAAAAGAGTAAAATCCCACGGATCTAAAGAGGTTCATCCATCATATCTTCTGACACTAGATAAGGTTCCCGAAGCCTTAAATAAATTTAACAATCTTTCTGTACAAAATAAAACAGAACCTGCCATTCATTTAGCTCTTAAGCAAATCACTGACTTTGAGAAACGCGGGCAAAATAGAGTTGCGTATATTTATCCATTCCTAGTTCGCAACGGCAATAAAATTACATCTAAGATAGCTCTTATTTCGCCTCAGGTAGAATCAAAAACTGATGCTATACCATATAGACAGGCCTGCCTGAGAGCCTCACAAGAATTAATTGACATGATACTTTCTCATCGTGCTAAGAAAATTCGAATAGTAGATGAAGATACACCTGGCGCATACCTCTTTGCTAAAACAAAGAATGAAGAGTCCTGGCTTTTTCCTAAACTTGCATCTCTTGATTCCGAAATTACCAATCTTGTGAAAAAAGGTTTTGCACCTGTTCCTCCTGTTCCTATTCCAGAATTTACCGAAGATGTGATTCATTATGCCAAAGAACAAAAATCCGTAATTCAAATTTTACCTGATTATCACATCATTGTAGATGAATTAGAATTAAACGAAGATGGCTCATTCAAAAGACAACCTGAAATCATCAACCAATATAGATCTCAAGTGGATGGTCTAGAAAAATTTATAGAAGTGCAATTAAGAAAACTGGCGACCGAAATAAAGTACGAATCATTCATAGAGAGATTGAATGAGTTTCATGCTACCCATGTTGTAGCAGCTGTGCCTGGAAGAAGACAAAATTCTGACAAAGCTAAGGCGATGATAGAATTGATTGAATCTTTTCCTTTTGAGAAAGCTACTTCCAATTTCGGAAAGCGAGTTAAAGAAACAACCGACCTCTCGATTAAAATTCTTAAGAAATTACTAATTGAAAAAGAACAAATTTTTGATAGAAAAGATGAATCAGTCTACGTAAAAATTCGAAAACAGGTTATGGATAGAATTCCTGAGTATACTAAAAATAACCAAGTATTGATGCGGATGAATTTTCAGGAAGAAATTATCAAAATGGGCATCAAGGATGAGAAACGCATCGATGACCTTGCATTAAGATTAAAAAATGATGTAACTGAAAAATTCTCATACCACGAATACAAAAAAGAAGATGGAGGTTCTATTTTTTATATTGTTGATCATGGCTACATGGCATCCGTATTACATAAATTGACTGCTCATTCTAAGGATAGTCCTGAATATAAAAGACAATTAGATATTGCTAAAATAATTAATGATAAATTATCAAACCCCAAGCACCCAGAATTAAATAGCAAGCTAAGACCAGAAATAATTGTAAAATTAAGTTCCGATATGCGAGAGATGGATCGCAATCACCAAGAAAAAATTAGAAACCAAGAATTTCAAAAGAAAATGAACATTCCAGCGGGCTTGCTGAGCTTTACAGCATCCATACTAATCTTTGTAACTGCATCCTATTATTTAAAGAGCTTAGTGCCAGTAGTTTTTGGTGTTCCTTTTTCCACTATAATTGGTGTTATGGCTGCATTTTTCTTTAGAGAGAAAAGTAGAGATGAATTGAGAGCAGAAGTTTTAGCCTCTGGAAAATTCGGTGCTCATGGATCAGAGCATCATTCTTCTGGAGTAGGAAATTTTGGAATGATTGATATCCCAACTAACAAGGCTTCTAGTGGAGGATTCTTTGGCGGTGGTTCTTCATCCAAAGGCAGCTCTTCTTCAAAAAATGATATTATGGTAAACGAAGCAAGTGAAAAGAAAGAATCTAAAATTTTAGATATTCTCCGAGCAGCAGATGGTTTGGTTTTTCCGAAAAAGTTCAATAAAATTACAGAAAAAGTCATGGATATAAAATCTATGAGGAAAAAAATAAATGGTTCTTTAAAGGATATTCGTAGAAGAAATTTGAACATGAATAAAGAGAAAGACGATAGTAAAGTTGCTTCTACTGTTGAATATGCCTTGGTTCAATCTAGTGCGATTATTAATTTTCCAGATGAAGTTGCTATTAAAACTATGCCGAACACTCTGTACGTTTTAAAGCATGATTTGAAATCACCTTTATTTCGTGAGCAACTAGCTGATGCATATAGAGAAGAGATGAATAAGAAGAAATTTGATAAAAAATTAGTAAAATATTATACTTTCTTAATTAATACCATTGAAATGGAATATTTCAAGTATCTTCCCAAGAAAAAACTTTGAAGTTTAGAAATTTTTTCAAAATTAATTTATTATTATTTTTTATAATATTATTAAGTTCTAATTTATACGCAGAAGATTTCAGAGACTTAGAAGAAACGCGCGTTAAGGTATACGGTTCAGAGAAGGATAAAAAATACCGTTTAGATGGATTTTTTATAGAATGGGAGAATTGGCCTAGAGACAATCCTACACACAATCACTTTCATTTCTTTTGGTTCGCAAATACTACTAACTATCCAAAGTTCAAGAAAAATCAGATTTTTCCTTTTTTTTCCAGCATAGAAAGTAAAGTCGATTCTCGAAAATCAACAAATTATTTGCTACTTTACAATTCTAGTGTGGATAGAAAGGGAAACGAAAATGTAATTCTTTTTCCATTTTACTATTCTGGGAATAATAATGAAAATAATTCAAATTACCTAGGAATATTTCCATTATTCTATAAAAGTAATTTAAATTTAAATTCTTATGTAGCCTCTAAATTAATTCTACCTGGATTCTATAATGAAACGATTAATGATTCTAAGAATAATGAATCTTCCAATTTCACCTTATCCCCTTTTTACGTTTCCAATTCATCTAAGAGCTCAACTAATTTAAATTCAATTTCATGGTTTCCAATTATACCTTTGTACTATACTTCTGAAGATAAAGAAACTATTCATAAAAATATAGCATGGATCTTTGATTCTAACGAAAACAAAACAACACAGAAGATTGATAGATTTTGGTTTCTTCCCTTCTTTTATTGGAAGAAGGATCAATATCTTAATATATTTCCAATCTACTTTAATAAGTTATCTAAATCAGGGGAAACAGATGAGTGGTTTGGAATTATTCCACCGATCTATAGAAGTTATTCACCTGAACATTCAACATTTTATTTTCTTAACTATTTCAAATCTACCGAGAATTTAACATCAACTAAAGATTCTTTCACAACGATCTTTCCATTTTATTTTCACTCCGACAATACCTTGAATGAATCATTTACAATGCTTCCTATCTTATATTTAAAAAGTCAGGATAAAGATAATTCAACTCATATGAATCTTTTAATGGTCTATGACCAAGCAATAGACAAAGATGAAAAACTAGACCGCTTATGGTTAATGCCTTTTTACTTTTACAAGAAAAATACTTACAATTATATAGTGCCCTTCTTCTTTCAAAATTCAAATAATAATAAGGTAAAAGAAGAAGATGAAATTATTTCGAATTCTTGGTTCGGAATTATTCCTCCAATCTACAGAAGCTATTCGCAAAAGCACTCTACTTTTTATCTAATTAATTTCTTAACAACTTATAAGAAAGATAATAGAAAGGAAGAATCTGTTACAACATTTTTCCCTTTCTATTTTCATTTTAATAATACATTAAATGAATCAATGACACTTTTACCCATTCTTTACTATAACAAAAGAGAGAAGTCTTTAGATTCTCATACCAATCTACTTATAGTCTACGATCAAGTATTAGATAAAGATGATAATTTGGATCGTATGTGGTTGATGCCATTTTATTTTTATAAAAGAAATTCATATAGATATATAATTCCATTTTATTTTGGAAATGATGATACAACAAAATCTAAAGATAGTGTCACTTGGGGGCCATTCTACTATATTAGAAATAGTGAAAAAGTCCAAGAAAAATATTTCTTACTATATTATGAACATAATGAAGAAGGGAAAATAATATCCGATCATATAACTAATGTTTTCCCTTTTTATTATTCATGGGATTCAAAAAACTCCAATATTATTCAAGGTTCTACAGATACTGAAAAAGGCTTCTATATTTTTCCATTATTCTACAATAACCAGAATACTAAAGGTGATTCTTATTCTAATCTACTAGGTTTAGTTAGTTGGACGAAAGACAAGGATGATGATCTAATTCAGAATACTATTTTCCCATTTCGCTTTTATAAAAAAGATAACTATTCGGTTTGGTTTCCATTTAGCTTTCAATTTGGCAAAACTGAATCAACTTCAGATACTGGAAAAAGATGGGGAGCATTCTTTTATTCAAGTTGGTCTCCTGAAGAAGAAAAACTATGGATAGTGAATTACTATTCCAACGAAGATAAAAAGAATGATTACCAATCTAAAACTTTTTTCCCGTTCTACCACTCATGGAAGAAAGAAAATTCTAACGGTTCTTTAGTATTTCCAATTTATATTGATGCAGATTTTCGGGATGAAAAAGAAAAAGATAAGTTTAATAATTTTAGTTTAAATATTTTAGGAATAGCTTCCCAAACATCTAAAGGAATTTTCCAACCTAGCTTTTCTGTGGATGGCGGGAAAAAGTCGAAATACTACTACCTTGATACCGACATATCATGGTTATACTATGCTTTTAGAATATCAAATCGAACAAGCAATAAGTTCATTAAGGATTTGCTTCCGGGAGAAAAATCTGATGCCTCAGAATTTAAGTTAATTGATAAGAATTCTGTATCTAATTCACCTAAAGTTAACTATAAGAAATCTTTCACAAGAGAAGATTCATTTAATTTTATAGGTGTTAATATTCTTTTTGGAGTATTTGGCTATGAGGCAGCAGATACAAAACGCCATATTCGCTTGCTTCCTCTTGCTTGGTTTACCTATGATACGGAATTAGATGAAAATATTTACGCTGGCCCCTTACCTTTACCTTTCGTGTGGTATTCTTCAGCAGATTTGAAATATAGAGTAATTTTTCCTATATACGGATATCAGAACTCTGAGGATGCAGAAAGGCATTCTTATGGATTATTTCTTTTTCTGAAGGAGGCGATACTTGAGAACAATACCGTAGAGACTTCTGTTATCTGGCCTTTTATTAATTGGCATAAATCTGATATAAAAACAGGCTCTCGTGTCTTGCCATTCTATTGGCAAAGAACTACTTATGAAAATAAGCAAACATCCGACTCAATATTAATTCCAGTTGGACTAACTTACATTAACAAAACATCCAATGATCAGAATATTAGCAAAGATACTTGGATTTCTCCTTTTTTGTTTAGAACTGATCAATTTTTTGAGGATGGTAAGATAGAAAGAATTTATTCTCCATTAGCACTTTTTTACTGGAGTGAAACTCAGACTTCGAAAAAGGAAGATTTACTTTTTATATCTCCTGTTTTCTTTAAATACCAAAATTATTTAAAATCAAAAAAAATACCTGAAATCACAAATTTCTGGATGATTCCTATAGTTGGGTTTGAATCTAAAACGAAAGAAAATTATTGGTTAAATTATTTTCTCCTATATAACAAATCTAAGTCACCCAATGAAGAAAGCTTGTTAGTATTCCCATTCTACAATGAAAACAATATGTATGATAAAGGAGAATTAATTAATCAATCTCATTTTTATTTTCCATTATTTCCAATAGTAACAAATCATAAACTCATTAGTAACAAAAACAAGGTTGATGAATTTAATATAATTTCACCGTTTCTATTTTCAACATCTATTTCAACAAATGAAGATCTTATTTATAGTGAAAAACTATATCCAATTCCTTTATTTTACTCTGAATATGATAAGAAATCTAATAGTAATTTCATGAGCTTACTTCTACTCTTTCAATATGAATCGAATTCAAAGGAAACAACATATCGTTTCTTTCCCCTGATTCAATTTTCAAGTTCAGAGGAAAAGCCCGACCAACTAACAGATAATAAAAATTGGTTTCTTCCATTTTTCTGGAAAGCGAATAAGAAAATACTTAACAAAGACAAGAAAATAGTGGAAGAAAATAGTTTTGTATCCTTACCCTATACGTCCTTTTCTTCGGAAGAAGAAGATATTAAAATTCTTCCCTTGCTCTTTTATTATTCCAATACATCTCCTAAAGAATCCTTTCAAAGTCTGTTCCTTCTTGCAAATCACACAAATAATTCAGAAAAGGAGATTTATAATTTCTTTCCTTTGTTCCATTATTCCTCCTCGAAACCTATAGATTCTAATTTAATTCAAAAGGATAATACCTCCACCTCAGATTCTATTACTAAGCCTAAAGATAATAGTTATAGAAAATCAAATCTGTATTATACGAACCGGTTTTTTCCTTTTTATTCTTACAACACTATTAAGAATTCAGAAGATAAATTTTTAAGATCTGAATTCACAAGTATATTTTACACATCTACTTCAATTTATTCTACAAGAGACGGACTAATATCTTCAAAATTTTGGATACCGTTTCTACTTTATTCAAATGAAACAACAACTACTTCATCAAATTGGACTTGGTTATTCTTAATTCAATCTGAAGGTACTCAATCTGAATCTTCTTTTGATATTTTTCCAATATTTCATACTTCTAAAGAATCAAATAAATTTGGTTCTCATTCTAAAAATTGGCTCTTCCCTTTATACTATTTTAATACAAAAGTTGATGAAAATAATAAAGACACAGATAGCGTAACCGTCTTACCATTTTTATTCTATTACTCGAGTTCGGATTATGAAGAAGAATATCAAAACTGGTTACTCTTATACAATCATAAAGAAAATACAAATTCTATTTCATACAATTTCTTTCCTTTATATCATTACTATTCTACGAAACCAGATACAAAGTATATACAAGAGTATGAAAATTGGCTCTTCCCATTCTACTCATATGAAAATAGAAAAACTCCCGAAGGTAAAAATATAAGCTCTGATTTTTTGAGTATATTTTACGCATCCTCTTCCAATTATTCAGATAAAGGCGTGTTGATCAGTTCCATGTTTTGGATTCCAATTGCTTTGTATTCGAACGAAACAACTCCAACATCTTCGGAATGGAGTTGGCTATTTTTTATTCAATCCAAATCTACTGCTAATAAGGATACTTTCAATCTTTATCCTATATTCCATGCATCTAGTTCAACTGAATCTGATGCGACTAAGAAAATATCTGATAGATCTAAAAACTGGCTCTTCCCTGTTTATTACTATTCATCTTATTTATTATCCAAAGAAGAAAATGATTATGAGACTACATATTTTTTCCCAATAATTCCCATTATATATCGTGAAGCCAGTAATTCTTCATCTCATACGAATTTATTCTATCTTTTTGATCGTAAGGTAGAGGAAAACTCATTGAAGAGATTTTTCTTATTTCCATTCTACTATAGCAATGATGATCCAATTAATGAAAAATCTACATCCTATTATCATCTTTTTCCAATATACTTTTCTGGAATAGACAACAACGAATATACTGCATTTATTACTGGACTCTATATCAATTCAAATACATACAACAGTTATAAAACTTTACTATTCTTAATAGAACAAGAATCAAGACATGATTCAAAAGAAAATGAATTCAATATGCTATTAAGATCTATACATTTTGAAAGCTCACCAACTATTACAAATTTTAAATTACTTTATGGAATCGGAGAGCTTGATCTAAAACCGAAGTATACTCAGATGAATCTAGCCTGGTTGAATTATGAAAAGACAGAAAATACAAGTTATCTAAACCTATTGCCTCTCTATTTTAACAACGAATCTAAATACAATACAACAGATTGGATTACACCTTTACTTTTCTATTCGAATACAACCGATAAGAAAAAATTGCAACATTCTACGCTAGGTTTAATATACTATAATTCTGAAAATTTCGAAACCAAAGAATCTTTACAAAACATTTTGCTTGGGATTATCTATTATAAAACAGTTAAACCCAAAGAGAGAGGTTACATTGGTAGAGGAAGTCTTTGGGGTGCTTTATGGGAATACAACACAGAAGAAGAAACCAATTATTCCAAATTCTCAATACTAAAAATTCTTTATTCAAGAAGAGAAGATGGAGATGGTGTCAGACATAGAATTTTATTATTTGAATTTTAAATTTAGTCTAGTAGTGTAAAGATTTATAGAATTTTGATTAAAGCCGTTCAGAAATATATTTCTCTAATTTAGTTCCGTTAGTATTTGGGATGCTTCTTCGAAATCATCTTCTGTTACAAAGATATGTATCAAGGCATCAGAATAAGGAAGAACTCCTTTGATAGAATCAAAATCATTTCCCATAGGAAATGTCTCTATTTCATAAGATTTCAGAAGTCCTTTAACCAACTCTGCTTCAATGCTATCCATAGTTTCGAAAATAAGTTTCATATTAATATTGCCTGTATCATTTATTTATTTCTCAAATAGCGATGGTCTATTCTGGTAAGGTATAAAGTAATTGAAAAGAAGATTTCTGTTATGACAAAAATATCAAATCCATCTTAAAAATGTTCGCAAAAAATAATAGGACCTTTAACTCTGGACTTATATGTTCCTTTTGTTACTACCCATTGCCTAACACAGTCGTTTAAGGATGAAGAAAGGATTAAATTCTTAATTTAAAGCATTTGCGGCAATCGCTAAAGAATTTAATTTCTAATTCCTATCTCTTTAGAACGACTGATTTCCAAGATTAGAAATAATCTTAGCCCAATTTTTACGGGCACCGCTATGCCGCGGTTAGGAAATGAATAGTAACAAAAGTTTGCAGTTAGCAAAATTTCATAAGAAAAAACAATTTGATGATTACGAACCAGAAGATTTAGAAATATCTAAATCAAAAATCAATTATAGAAAAACCAAGGATTCAAGTGAATTTAGGTGTACGAATTGTAGCATTATAATTGGTCCACCTTTAAGTGGTTCCCAACAAAGAAACCATTGTCCTCTTTGTTTGCATTCCAAACATGTCGACTTGGTTCCAGGAGACAGATCAGCAGAATGCGGAAGTAAGATGGAACCTATTGCTATTTGGGTAAAAAGGGAAGAATGGTCTATTCTTCATAGATGTATGGGTTGTGGAGTGATACACTCCAATCGGATAGCTTCTGATGATAATGAAATGCTTTTGCTTTCTTTGGCTGCAAGGCCAATGGCAAAACCACCATTCTTAATTTAGAAATTTCATTTCAACCATGACATCTTTGAAGCAATCTTTTCTTTCTTTGTCAGCTGTGATTTTATCAAGCTTGGTATACCATGAACCATCCTTGGACAGAAAATCCATCCAGAGAGAATAGATTGTAGCATGACCATTTTCATTTTCAAGCTTTAGGATATTGTATTCGGTTCCGTCTAAACCCATATCCTTATCATAAGTCTCACCAGTTCGTGTTTCTAGACGAACTTGAGATGGAATCATTTTATAAGCTGTTCCATCTTTTTCTTCTTTAAATGTTACTGCTTTCCAAGTTAAAATTTTAACAGAAAGCATATTGGATGCTTGGATTTTTTTCTGGTATTTGATCCCTTCTTTAATATGTGTTAGATTGATTTCTTTTTCTTTCTGTTCCCATTTGCCTTTTACTTTCCTACCATCGCAAAGAGTTACCAAGAGTTCTCGATTAGCACTATTAATATCGGTTGAATCTTGATCGGAATTTTTTCCATTCTCTGAATTGGACTTTTTATCGCCTCTGCTGTCTCTTTCTTCTTTAGGCATTTCAGGTAGTTTCGGTTCATTTGGTAGTTTAGGAGATTTTTGTGCTGAAATATTTATATTTAGAATTATAAAGAAGAATAAAATAAGAAGTTTTCGTATCATATTTTAATTCATTCCCATTGATTTTACTTGTCAACAGATTCCCAAACTCTTTAGTATAGATTCCACTATGGAAGAATTGATTGTAAGCTTGATCCATCCTCTACCTACATTTGGACTCTTAGGAATTATCCTAGGCAGTATTTTGATCCTTGGAAAAGGAGCAGATATGCTTGTTGAGGAAGCTGTAGTTCTCTCTGTTCATTGGGGTATTCCTAAGATGATCATTGGTGCTACTATTATAAGTTTGGGCACGACTCTACCCGAAGTAACTGTTTCTGTTTTTGCTGCAATATCTGGCAATCCAGAGATTGCCTTAGGCAATGCTGTTGGTTCTATCATCTGTGATACTGGTCTTATCTTGGGTATAGCAATTTTAATATCTCCTCCTGATATCGATAGAAACTTGGTGAATCGACAAGGATTGATTCAATTTGCAGCTGGGATTCTCTTAGTCCTTGCTTGTATTCCATATGATAACATTGCAAGCCTATTCACAACCGGCGGTAACCTTTCTCAGTTTACAGGTTATATATTTTTGATCCTATTAGGAATTTATCTTTTCTTCTCAGTGAAACTTTCTAGAGCCCCAGGAAACAAATCTCAGTTAGATGAGAACATAGAAGAAACAATTGAAGAAGATGAGAAAAGCTCCTTAGTCTGGGTATTTCTGAAATTGATCCTAGGCATTATTTTAGTTATTGCCTCTTCTAAAATTCTTATCCCTGCTGTTCAAGAAACAGCTGTGCGAATGGATATTCCTGAATCCATCATAGGTGCAACCTTGGTCGCCTTCGGAACTTCCTTACCAGAATTAGTTACCTCTGTAACAGCTGCTAGAAAAGGACATTCTGAACTTGCATTGGGAAATATAATTGGAGCAGACATACTCAACGTACTTTTTGTATCGGGAGCTGCTGCTGCCGTGACTCCAGCAGGACTAAGTGCACCAGGAAGTTTCTTTCTTTTCTTCTTCCCTGCAATGTTATTTGTGCTTTTTGTATTCCGAATTGCTGTAATGTTCTCTGGTACAAAAATTGGAAGACCTTACGGAGTCGTTCTCTTGCTTGCCTATCTACTTGTAACAGTGCTTAGCTATTTCCAATAAAGTAATACCCACTTCCGAGACTTTCTACCTGGGAAGACTCGGATGATTTAATGAAACTCGAATAAGAATCCCAGGCTGATAAAGCCTTTTTGTTCGAGTTCAATTTTAAATCTTTCTCTAAATCTGTAATATGCTTTATCTCACCTTGGATTCCAAGATCCTGCAATCCAAAACTATTAGCTCCATCAGCAATTAAATGATCTCCACCCTTGTTATTCTCTTGGCGAGGATCTGAAAATATAAAAATTTCCTTATTCTGATCTAGGGCATTATTAGCTGAGGACATAGCTCCGCTCTTAGCTGGAGTCTCCATAAGAAATACCTTTCTCGCAATACCTGTAATGATGCGATTTCTCATAGGAAAAGTCCATTTTGCATAACGATCTAAGGGAAGTAGTTCCGAAATAAGGCAGCCTTTTTCATAGGCTTTCATTTGCTTATAAAGTTTTAGATTCCCAAAAGGATATTCAACATAAGCAGGAGTTCCTAAAACTCCCAAGGTAGGTAAATTCAAATCAATAGAAGTCTGCATAGCTTCCTTATCAATTCCCAAGGCCATACCTGAGACAATACCTAAGCTATGCATTTCTTCTGAAGAATCTTTGAAATGCTTAGAAGTTGTATGTAAAGATTCATTTTCCGGCATACTTTCATTACGAGAAAGAGTAAAATTATTTCTGAGAACATCTACTAATTTGCGGGTTGAAAATAAAGAGACAACGGAGGCTTTCCTTGTTCCAACAATTGCCGAGTAATTCAAGGACAAAATCTCTGGGTTTCCTAGGTAATACAGAACTAAAGGTGGATCATAGATTTCCCTAAGTTGAGGCGGGTATAGATGATGGTAGAAATCTATAAATCCACAGGACTTCTCAAGATACAATCTGTCCATTTCTTGGGATTCATTTATCTTCTCTTTGATAAAAGTAAAGTCCATGAAAGAAATAACTTTTTCAGCTAATTCTTCCAAAGTCTTACATTGCTTTTGTAATTCTCTCTTATAAATAAAAGCTCTTAACTTCGTATCTGCAAAAAAAGAAAATGGAATCATGCAGTGAGCTTAAATTTGAGCCTCGTTTATTTACGCAAGTTAGATGACTGAATTTTATCTATGTTGCGAATCACATTTTGGTAGGAAGAATTATTTTCTAATCCACCTCGGATTTCGCCTCTTCGATCTAAGTCTTCTATGGTTGCTTTGATGTTTTGGTATTCAGAGTAAGCTTGGTTCGTCTTGCCTAATTGGTAAAAAAAGTTCGCTTTGGCAAAACGAGTAGCGACATTTTCAGGCTCTGCCAAAAGAATAGCATCAATTAAACTTAGAGCCTTCTCTATATCACGGTAACCTTCTTTGATGGCCCAGGTTCCAGTTGATACAGAAGAGTCAAAGTAGATCAAAGCTAATTGGTAGGGAAAGCGAGTATCCTTGGGATCATAGCGAACTAAGGCTTGGAAAATTTCCACAGCTCTAGACCTTCTTTCGGGTTCCCAGCCCATGTCCTTGGAGGCATTGGCATAGGCAAGACCCATTTCAAATAACAAAGTCATATCGACATCACGGTAGATTAAAGATTTATCAAAATATGGCAATGCTGATTCCCAATAAGCAACTCTACCTTGGTTCCTAGCATCCTGAGAAAGGGAACTATCTTGCTTACTGGAAATAGATTCATCCAATGCTCTTTGGTAGAAACGTATTCCCATTTCATAATTGCTTGCCTTCATGTAGGCTTGGGCGATTTTCCAGGAGAGTGCTCCCGCTTGGGCGGTTCTACCTACCATATCGTGTATGGATTTATCTAAATTGCGCAGTTCGGATTCATTGATTGCTAGAGTCTGCTTCCATTTCTCCACATCTTCGAAATTCACTTGGTTCTTCGCTTGCTTCTTCTGCCAATTCTCTCTTGCCATATCGTCCAAGTAATCGCAGGATGTTAAGAGAAGAAGTAGTAAGAATACGATTGGTGTTTTCATTAACTAGAGCTTGGCAGCATCTAAGTGAAAATCAAATTCTTTTTTTCTTCTGGAAGGGAATCTAGGAACTCATGGAAGCAAAGACAGAAATTTTGGTGGAAAAATTACAATCCTCCCAAGCTACCAAGATCTTTGCATTGGAAAAAATGAGTTTCCCAGATTCGTTTTGGAATATAAGGCAGATTGTATCTCACTTGGAATCCCAACCTGGAATCGGTATTTTTGGTGTGGAGGAGAATTTTGCAGGAAGTCTTCTTTCTTACATCCTCTATCTGGAAAATGCCTGGGAGATAGAAATCCTTCGAATAGCAAGCCATAGAGAATTTCGCCGCAAGAATTATGCCAGTATTTGTCTTGCAAGCATCATCGAAGAAAATCCCAACAAAAGCATACATCTTGAGGTTGATTCTAGCAACAGCAATGCAATTGAGCTTTATAGAAAGCATGGATTCCAGTTTGTAGACAAGCGAAAGGCTTATTATGAGAATGGTAATGACGCATACCTATTCGTCAGACAAGGATTATCCCCATGAAGAAAACCGCATACATCACCGGAGCCTCTTCCGGAATCGGAGAAGAGTTTGCTAAGCAACTCGCAAAGGATTACAATGTCGTTCTAATTGCACGGAACCAATCCAAATTAGAAGCTATCGCAAATGAACTCAATACACTTCATCCCTCTACCCAAACATCTTATCTCAATTTAGATCTTACTATAAGCAAAGATTTAAATACATTCTGCCAAGCACTCGAAAAGGATTCATCCTTAGGAATTCTAGTAAACAACGCAGGATTTGGAACTGTAGGAGAATTTGCAGAGCTTGATCTCCAAGAAGAATTGCGTGAGGTTCAATTGAATGTAACCAGTCTCGTAGCAGGAACTCATGCAGCCTTGCAAAATATGAAGAAACAAAAATCTGGAACCATTATAAATGTTGCCTCCATTGCAGCTTACCTTCCAGCTCCATTTAGCGCAACTTATGCGGCAACAAAAGCGTATGTTCGTAGCTTTTCCGAATCTATACATGAAGAAGCTAAGTTGCACGGTATATTAATCCAAGCACTCTGTCCTGGACTCACCCATTCCGACTTCCACCAAAGAGCAGGAATTGAAAAGGAAAACTTTCCTAAATTTATGTGGATGTCAGCTACTGATGTTGTAGAAACATCCTTGAAATCAATTAATAGTAAACAGGCTATCTGTATTCCGGGAGCTGTAAATCAATCTGCCGTTGGTTTAACAAATCTTATTCCTTCTAGCCTAACGCGTAAAGTTGCTGGGATGTTGATGAAAAAATGAAATTCGATGTTAACTTTGTAGATACTTGGTATAGAAGACTCTTAGTCTTAGCTTCTTTGAGTTTGGGTGTTGTGGATTATATGATTACGCCGCCCCATGCTGTTGTTCATGCATTTTTCGTTGTAAGTATGGCTGGAGTTGTAGGTTACTACACGAATTTCTTGGCTATCAAAATGCTATTCCAACCCAAACAAGGAAAGGTTCTCGGATGGGAGGGACTTGTTCCCAAGAACAAGCAGAAAATTGCTGTTAGTTTAGGTAATTCTATCCAGAACCGATTGCTTCACCCTGAGATTCTTATGATTTATATCTATGAGAAGAATCTAGTTGAAGTTGGACTTCAGAAGCTTGCTAAACAGGTGGACGAAGCTATTCGAAATGATGAGATTCGAGCCAAGATCACAAGTAAAATTGTAACCGTACTTAAAGAAAAAGGACCCGAGATCATCGCTCAACTATTTGATCTCTCTGAAGATGCCATAAAGAATTTTGCACAGTCTCCCGAAGAAGTAAAGAAAATCTGGAATATGGCAAGAAATCGTATCTTCGACTATATCAAGACCCAAGAGAATAGACAAAAAATTGCTGAAAAAGTAAGAGTTGTTATACTACAAGAAATTCCAAGACTATCCACGGCCTTAAATGATGGCTTAGAAGATTATTTATCTGCCAAGAAAGCACTTGGTAGCATTGGCATTGGAGTCAAAAAATTAGTTTCCTTTAATGATGAGGCAATTGCAGGACTATTGGAAGCCTTCATCCAAGATCCTGAGACTTCCGATCAGTTCATGAATATGATGGATCAGATCATGGACGGCTTCCAAGAAAAATTAAACTCTCCTGAAACCCAAGAAGTAATCATGGGCAAATTGGATGAATGGCTAGACCAATTAGCTGATTATGCAAGACAGAACATCCTACCCAAAGGAATTGAACGCTTGCAAGGTTATCTTGACGACGAGAACAATTGGAAGGAAATTGATAATTATTTCTTCCGTATGATCGACTGGATCAAGACCCGTCTGATGGATTTCATGAAATCTGAAGAAGGAAAGGAATATCTTAAAGTCAATATAGGCAAAATCGTTCACCAAATTAATGTAACTCGACTTGTAGAAACACAGGTGATGAAACTCGACACAGATGACCTAGAAAAAATGATTCTAGATAATACAGGCGGCAATCTAGTCGTAATCCAAGTATTAGGTGGAGTTCTAGGAATGATAGCTGGACTCATCCAAGTGAATGTACTTTTTGCAGCACCAGTAGGAATACTAACTCTAATAGTATATTTTGCACATAGACGAAATGCTAAGAAATACGGTGATTTGTAAGAATTTAGAAATGATTATTGGATAAATTCTTAAGCAATATCGATTCCAAAATTTAAATTTAAAAATACTATTTTAATCATTTTAACCCTAAAGATAGGCTTGACGATGCATACATTTATAATATTTTGTGCATATAATGAGAACTACTATCGATATACCAGAAGAATTAGTTTTAGAAGCAATGAAGCTTACTCTCCTTAAAACAAAAACTGATGTAATAAAAGAAGGTTTGATAACTTTAATCCGAAAAGAGAAATTAAAAAAAATTAAATCTTTTAAAGGTTCAATCAAAATAGATTTAGATCTGGATATTTTAAGAAACAGATGAGCCCTGTTCTTGTTGACTCATCTGTTTGGATAGAGTATTTCAATAATGCAAATTCACCAATTTCTAGTGTCCTCGATAATCTAATTGATATTGATAATATTTTTACAAATGATTTAATTTTAGCAGAGTTACTTCCTTTTTTAATCTCGAAAAAGCTTAGTAATGTAATAAACTCACTTGAATCTATTCCAAAACTAACTTTAGATATTGATTGGAAGCAAATTATTGATTATCAAGTAATAAACCTTAAGAATGGAATAAACAAGGTCGGAATACCTGATTTAATTATTGCTCAAAATGCTATTCAAAATAACTCTATTTTATTTTCTTTAGATAAACACTTTATCTTGATGAGTAAAAATCTAAAACTTAAATTGTATTCATAATATCATTTTTCACCAAACTTTAGTATGCCGTAGAGTTCGGTTCAAGCCCTTCCTCCAGGCTATAGCCACATTCCGTTTTATCCCCTAAAATGCTAAGCAATCTCGTGTCCTAGGTTAAATTTCCCTTCGGACACTTACCTTAGACCATAGTCGGTATTTCTATTAAAGTTAATGATAAATCCAAGATAAAATACGTTTACAATGATAAGTATGAAACATCTGATCATAATATATGAACAGATTATATAAATTCAATCTTACATCTGAGCTATTCCAGAAAAAACAAATCAATGGAATGAAGTTTGGACTTTATTTTCGATTGATTTTGATACTTATAACATCCATACTTCGTCCCTTATTAGAAGCTTCCGTAATTGAAAATTATTTTATACTTGGATTGAATGCTCTTTTACTTTCTATTTTTTTTATAGGAATTATTGCTATTTATAGAAATTTTAACATTAATATAATTTCAAATATTATTACTGTACTTGATATAAGTATGATGGCCTTATTTCCTTTCTTTTGGTATGTTGAATCTGGTTATTATGAATCAACGCCATCGGTTGTTCTTCTCAAAGGGGCTTTTCCTTTCATCTCTATCATCTTAGTTTGTTTATCAGGTCTTTCCTTGGATCCCAAAAGACCATTAATAATGACAGTCGCATTTAATCTTATATTCTTTAGTATTTTATTAGCAGTCATAAGTGATCCTCGTACCCAATTCACTGACAACATGATCGAATCCGTAATTCACGAACCAGTGTATGTTTTCTATTATATAATTCATTTCTTTAGCATTAGTTTTGCGGGAGTTATTGTTTCTTTTATCGTATATACTTATAAAAGAACTATAGGAGAAGCAATTGAACTAGAATTAGAAAGTTTTAAATTAAAATTAATAGATGAAGATTTAGAGAATGCCAAAGAAACACAAAAAAGTTTAATCAATATAGACTCTATCTTGCAAGAAAAGTTCAAAATAGAAACATACTACCGACCTTATGATAAGATAGGTGGCGATTTTCTATCTGCTCAGAAAATGAATGATGATAAATCTGATTTTATTTTCGGAGACGTCTCAGGTCATGGAATTGGTGCAGCCATGATATCTGGAATGATATCCCTTTCTTTCAAATCTTTAAAAGATAGCAATCAAACTCCTAAAGATAAAATCGAAGTTATGGACCAAGATCTAAAGCAATTCTCTATAGATCATAATATCAGTTTGGTTGTTTTTAGGATTTCAGAACAGGATAAAAAAATACAATATTCTTATGCGGGTCATGGAGAAGGTTTCATTTTACGTGACAAAGAATTAATACCTTTGGTTGGTAGAGGAACTTTAATCCTTAGCCCGCTTCCCAACAACCATAGTAATTACCAATCTAATTTAGAAAAGGGAGATTGGATTTTTTTCTTTTCCGATGGTCTCTATGAAGTATTTAATTCTAAAGGCGAAATGATGGAATATGATAATTATCTAAAATTTATCCAAGGACAATTGCCTATCAATGATCCAAAATCATTTTTACAAATTATTGCTAACAATAGCTTAAGCTTTTCTCAAAATAAAATTTCGGATGACATGACTATGCTCTTGGTTGGAATATAAATATGAATGAACTCGAGATTTTGAATACACATCCTCCACGAAATTTAGTAACAATTCGTCCACTTCTAAAACTCTCACCAAAAATAACTCAAATTTTACTTCTCTCAGCACCCTTTCTATTCGGCATCCTATACATTTCAATTTTTTCTGACTCGAATCTAACTGAAATAATTTTATATGGCATACCCATATCGTTATTGCTAGTTTCTATTTCTGTATATTTAGCTAGCTTAATGAACTCCATGTCTAAGAAATCTTCGGATTTATTGCAAAACGCTATCTCTACAGAAGGTAAAATAATGGATCTACAATTTCATCCAAGATCTGGGCTTAAGGTAGAAGTAAACTACATAGACCATACCAATCGTAATTGGACTGGAAAGGCTTTGGCAGGCTTCCCATTAAATTATACTATGAAAATTGGTGATCCCATTCAAGTTTTCTATGATCCCGCTACACCGAATTTATTTGTTATTTACTTACAAAATATTGGACTAGCTTTTGGAGGAATAAATCCTTTTCGATAGGCTGATTTTTATTGAAGAAAAATTTAAGGAAAAAATAATTTATGAAACAAAAAATTCTAATTCCACTTTATATCTCACTTATTGGATTTTTAAATTGTATGGCGACATCTAAGAGTGAAACAAGCATTGATACTATTTTTAATAAATCAGGTATCACTGAAAAAAGTATTTTTATTTCTATTTCCAAGGGACTTATTCAAAAAAATATTAACCAATACTCAAATGATTTTATAGAAATAATCCATTCATCTGAATTCTCTAACGAAAGTTCGATAGGAAATTTTGAACCTTCTTATACAATCTTTGCATCTAGTGGAAGTTCAATGAAGAATCAAACATTTACTGTAATAGTAGGTAAAAGTTCAATTCATATAATAAAATATATAGATGAAGAGTATATTATCTCTAATAACAAACTATATGACTTCAGCAAAACAACATTCGATAAAAGTAAAATTATCATAAAATAGTTTCTATTATTATTTATACAATAATTCGGATATGATTACCAAAAAATAATTATAATTAAATAGAAAACAAAATTCGAGAATGCATTAAGGTCAAATAAATATAAAATTAAAAATCCCGCAATCATCAACAAATTTACAAACACTTTATGGAGAAAAAATGTTCCGATTCATCAAAAGACTAACTTTCATCGCCTTCAGTTTTATATTTTTCCACAATTGCTCTGCCTTAGGCAAGGAACCAAGCGGTGCTCATTTAGAAAAAATTAAACAATCACCTAATTTTGATCAGACTAGAGAACAGTTTGTTAATAGGCGAGCTGATATTTTGGAAAAAATGAGAGAAGATCAAAATATGTTCTCCCTCACTTTAAAATTCTTCTTTGGGGGAAGCGATCATAAAAGACCTGATGATATTTTGCCAGAGGTGAAACCTGATATGAATGAATTCTTAGAAGAAGGTGATGGAATAAAATTCATATGGTTTGGTCACTCAACATTTATTGTAAATATTGATAGCAAAATTCTTTTATTCGATCCAGTCTTTTCTGAGTCCGCAGCGCCTTTTAGTTTTATCGTAAAACGCTTCCAGGATGCAGTAATCAAATTGGAAGAATTACCTAAGATAGATTATATATTCATCTCACATGATCATTACGATCATTTGGATATGGAAACGATTCAATTTTTCAAAGAAAAACAAACCAACTTTATTACACCCTTAGGCGTAAGTTCTCATATAAAAGAATGGGGCATAGGGGAAGGTCGTCTAACGGAAATGGATTGGTGGGAGACTAAGAATATTGATGGTCTTGAAATAGTTTTTACTCCTGCCCAACATTTTTCAGGTCGTGAGGGATCCAATGGTAATAAAACTCTTTGGGGCTCTTGGGTTATCATTGGTAAGTCTGAAAGATTTTTTTTTAGTGGTGATTCAGGTTATGACGTTCATTTCAAAAATATAGGTGATAAATACGGCCCATTCGATATCGCATTCATAGAAAATGGTCAATACAATGAACTCTGGCAGGAAGTCCATGTTCTTCCTGAAGAATCCAGCCAAGCATTTCTAGACTTGCAAGGGAAACGTATGGTTCCAGTTCATTGGGGCATGTTTGATTTATCCTTGCATAGTTGGTATGAACCAATAGAACAATTAGAAGAACAGGCCAAGCTAAAAAACATAAACCTTCTAACACCTAAATTTGGACAAATTGTTTACACGAAAAAAGATAATATTTTTGAGAAGTGGTGGAAGCAGTTTATAAATCAATAGGATTATTAAATTAAAAAATATTTTTAATTTAATTTTAATCCAGGTTTTATTAAATTTATAGTCCTATAATAATTAGGATCACGAAGGTATTGCAATTAAGACTCGCTTCTAAACTAGATCTTCTAATTTATAATTTTACGTAGTAAAGTTTCCTTAGTATGATTCAAATATTAAAAAGCGAGTATAGAATCGAATTTGAAAAATTCAAAGTTGCTTATTAATCTATTCAAAATCAAAGGCGTACATCTTCTAGAAAAAAGAAGACAATTCTTCCGGTAAAAATTAATAAAATATTATTCCTAAAATTTCTTTCTTGTTAAATAGTAGTGTATATTTTATTATGAAGTAACTATGTATTTGATAGTCACTCTGATATTTTATTTTACTGCGGATTTATTCCTATTAAAAATTTCAAAAATCCGATTTATTTCAATATTTTTCTTATACTTATTTTTATCTAACTGCCAGACAAAAGAATACAATCGTTCAGATCATTATGATGGATCTAGGTTTCACAACCCGAATCCTGTGGAGCCACCTAGCTTTTATTTTGTAGCCAAACATATTCTCTTTGGTAGAAATAAGGAATGGATTTATGACTCCTTGGAAATTCAGGAACCAAGTCCAGTTATTTCCAATTTAGATAAAGAAAATTTGTCAATAACTTGGATTGGACATGCTACAACTCTAATCCAATTTGGAGGAAAAAATATTATAACCGACCCTGTTTGGTCAGATACAGTTGGATTATTCGGTTTTTTTGGCCCAAATCGTGCAATTCGTCCAGGACTTTCATTCCATTCCCTACCAAAAATTGATTATGTTCTAATCAGTCACGATCATTATGATCATACTGATATTCCTAGCCTTATGAATTTACGGGACAAATTTGATCCGATCTATATTGTTCCTCTAGGAATGTTGGAATTGCTAACTGAAAATGGAATTACCAAAGCAGTTGAATTGGATTGGTGGAACACTTACCAAAATGATACTGATTTACAATTTCATCTTACGCCTGCTCAACATAATTCAGGCAGGGGCTTATTTGATAAAAATAAAAGATTATGGGGAAGTTTTGTGATCGAATTCCAAAATTATAAAATCTTTTTTGCAGGAGACACAGCGTATGAAGATCACTTTACACAAATCTATTCAAGAATTGGAAAGATTGATATTTCCATTTTGCCTATAGGAGCTTATGAACCCGAAGAGGAAATGAGAAAATTTCACACATCTCCCAAAGATTCAGTTCAAGCTTTTCTAGACCTCCAATCAATTTATTTGTTTCCTATGCATTATGCAACATTCAACCTTACTAGAGAGAATCAAACTAAGCCTGTTGAAGATTTGAAGAAGGCAATAAAGAGCTATAAGCTTTCAGAGAACAAATTTCTAATTCAAAAGCCTGGAGAGATTTGGCAAAAATCTCTCAAAGAACTCCGAAATTCAAATTAAGATCTAATCTTCTATCGCACTCATTGCATATTCAGAAATCGCTTCTCGCCTTTTATCTGCTAAATCTTTATGAAACCAAAGATCTTGCATTTGTTTAGCCGATTTTTTACTTGTTACTGTAATTTTTGTCATGCATTCATTTACTGCGAATTTCATAGCAGCAAGACCTGTCTCACCTAATCCCTTGTTACGTTTCTTACGAGTGATTTCGCCACCGTCTTTCTTAAGGCGTGCAATTAGAGCATCGTAATCGGCATCATCAATGCAAAAAATTGTTTCCTTTTTCCCATCTTTGACTTTGACATCTACTTCAAATAGAGGAGCACTAGAAATGTGAATTAAGCCTAAGTCGTAAAGTTCTGGCCAGTATTCGTAGAAGAAAGATAGCATAAGGGATCGAATTGCATAACCATCAAAGTCGGCATCTGTAATGATGCTGATTTTTTCATAATTGAGCTGTTCAATAGATTTAACTTTCTCATTCAAGGGAAGTCCTAGAATAGCGACGATATTCTTCAATTCTTCATTCGCCATAGCCTTAGCTAGGGAAAGCCCCTTACAATTCATTGGCTTGCCTCTGAGTGGAAATAAACCATGTATTTTGGGATCTCTAGCAGGTCTTAATCCAGCTATCGCTGAATCTCCCTCTGCTACGAAGAGAACTCTTCCACTATCACCTGATTTTCCAGTAGGTTGGATGAGCTTAGGAATATTATTTTTAGAAGCCTTTCGAAGTCCCTTCTGAGCATCTTCCAATGCCTTCATTTGGGTACGCTTTTCCATCTGCATCTTAATCTCATCGATAAGCCCAGTTTTCTTGAGCATTTTATCCAAATGCTTATCAACTGAATTTCTCATATCTTCATTGAGATCATTAATTAGATAGGATTTATCCTGAGATTTAAAGCGGGGATTTAATATACGAAGATTCACATACATATGGAAACAATTTCTTACATCATTTCGAGTACACTGTGTCTTGAGTTTTTTCTCGAGAGATAGAATCGTTGCTTTCTTACGAACCTCATCACAGATTCTATTCTCTAGATATTCAATTGCAGAACCACCTAGCGGAGCATATATGGAATTAACCCAGGTTAATGTCTTGTTCTGTCCAACTACAACAAAGTTCTCTAAATTGATCTGAGAAGTTGCCGATTTATCCGTATAATCCATCTTATAGTAAACTTGATCGCTCTGGGTGAAAATTTCATCCAGACCTTTCTTAAATTTAAATTTCTCTTTGGCTTGCTTAGTATGGAATTGCACTTCCAGTCCTGGATTGGTCATCGCTAAGTCTTGCAAATACTGTCTGAGTAAATCAACATTAAAGCTGCTATCCAAATTATTGAAATACTGAGGATCTAATTCAAATTCTACTGTGGTTCCATGCTCTTCCGGTTTTGTCTTTTGAACCGTTTCAATCAGATTGGATTTCTGCATGAGAGGTATTAGCTTAGAAAGTTGATCTGGCTTAATCAATTCACAACCTTCGAACTTACCATGTTCATCAAAATATAGATGGATTCTTTCGATTTCCTCTTTGGAAAATTTAAAACTACGAATTGTCTTTTTAATTTCTTCAGTGAGTGTGAATTGCTTTTTGTACATCACACCTTTGTTGATGGTCTTCACTCGAAAGAATGTTGATACCATACGAACGAGCGAAATACCCACACCGTT
>JAACWH010000129.1 GCA_009991425.1 Leptospira sp. | reverse complement strand
AAGATAAGAATTTAACCTTTCCTTTTAAGTAAGGTACATAAACTACCTTTTCATCAGGACCTTTATATGGATGATTGTATTCTGTAGTATTTTCTTCATCAACCATGCTAATCAAAGATAGTTGGTGTGCTTGCAAGCCGATGGAAATCAGTGAACCTGGAGATTTCTTCCATTCATTTAGATGCTTCCAATACCATAGGTCTTTGCCTGTCTTAGAGTTTAATAAAGGTTCAGTTGTAAGAAGAGATGTAAGATTAGCCCCTGTAATCGGAGCTATAAACTGAACCAATGGCTCATAGATCTGGTTTACTAAACTCATAATTGTATTTAGCGAGGCTTTTAGATCTTCTGCCAATTGATTATGAATAAGTGACTCTTTAAACTCTTGGTTTTTATTTATGATTTGACCATTCGGATTGAACCTATAAGGAATAAAGTAATCACTTATTTCACCTAAAATTGGACTTTTAGATAAGACAGGAAAGTTTCCCATAACAAGAATTTCCTTGTTGCGAAGTGAATTTCTTAATGCTCGAACAATCACTCTTGTATTCCATGTTACTCTTTGGTCAACATCTGAAAATTTCCATGGCATATAGTATAGAATATGAAGATTTGAAAGGTAATCATTCCCTCCAATCTCAAGTGCCACTCTATCCGCAGTTCGGAAGTTTTTCCTTCTCGCTGTATCTGCTGAGCAATCCTTAATCAGATCATAAACCTGCTGTGTTCGATTCGAAGCTACAGCCAGATTCTGAATATCCCACCGTACGCTTGTATCGTGCATACTCAGATACCACTCCCATCCAAAGTAACCATAGAGTGGATAATCAACAAAGTCGCCTAGTGAATCTCCATAGAAGGTGATCATGGTTGAATTGGGATCGAAGTCGGTTAGGTAAGCGTCAGGTTCTCTGGAATTTGGTTTAATTGAAGTACGATCGCCTGAAATGCTTAAAAATGGAATAATTATGAAAAAAATTACTGCATATTTTAGTTTAGAGTTCATTTTGTTTACCTTTTACATATTAAAATAGAATATAATTGATAGTGAAATTTACATCCCCAGTTGATAAGAGTAATGAATCTGTGACATCACTACCACTTAAAGAGACTTCATAAATTGTTTGATTAGAGCTGGATGACTTAGGAATCACTCCTTGACTTGACTCGTTGATAGGTTGAGAGCAACCTATACTATTAAATCTAAAAATAGATGATGGAGAATGATTGACAG
>JAACWH010000092.1 GCA_009991425.1 Leptospira sp. | reverse complement strand
TATAAGTTCTCCCAAACTTGTTCTACTTTAATTTTTTCAAAATTTGTTAAGTCTATGGAAACATGATGGTGCATGTAGGATTTATTCTCTTGGGAGCTGCGAATTCTTGGAACATTAGCAGAATTTATATAATGGATATTGTTTTTAAATTCGTACCAATTTCTTATAGCTTTAGTCTTGGGATTGCGATGGTGCATATGTCCTGAGGTGGAGAAAAGAATTTTCTTTCCCAATGACTCAGCATATTTGATTGCTTTTTGTAAATCTCTATCTCCCCAATCATACTCATCTTTTAAAAAATCACAGCCATAGATATCAGTTGGTTTCGATCCAAGGCCAAATGGACCATTATGAGAAAGAAAGACGATGTTTGGATTTTTAGATAGATCAATTAATGATTTATATTTTGTAATAGAATCCTTCATATTATTAATTGAAAATTTTTCCTTTAAAGTAGGAAGAAATGAGATGGGGCCGCCAGAAGAAAAGGGTCTTCCGATAATTAAATCAAACTTTGCAAGTTGAAATATATTATACATTCCCATATGAAAATTCGGAAGTAACATTTGCAAATCTTGAATTCTTTGGAAGTGTTTCTTCGCTCCCCAATTAACTAGAAACTTCTTATGAAAAACTTCACCAGCCATTTGAGCAAGATTCGTTGTATCCCAGTTACCATAAGAAAAGTACACAGGCTTGCTTAATTTTTGAAGATGGGGTATGATTCGCAATAAACTCTTTTGAGTTCGTCCTTTTAAATCCCCAACAAAAAATATAGCATCGTAATTGGATGCATTAAAATATTCTGTATCTTTAATTTCCCAAAAACCGTGGACATCGCCTATCACTGCTATTTTCATCTTGTATTCCTATAGTTTGGATCATATGTAATTAAAAGTAAAGTAAGTCCTTCCAAAAATGCTTTATCTGATTTGTCGATAGATCTTCGTATCCAAAAGGCAACACAGGTTTTAACAACCTCACCATCGAAGTAAATATCCTCAGGTAGACTGGCAAATTTGCTAGTAAGTTTTTCATCCTCATCATCCGAAAATTTTGGATGCATGAAGGATTTATATTTTTCGAAATAATATGGATCAAGAATTCCTTCCTTTCTTAAGCGATTGTAACGAATTCTTTCTTTTGCTAAAAAGATTGGATTGGAATGAAGTTTCTTATAAGTAGCATAGAAAGTTCTTGCGAGATTTTTTATATATGAATCATAAATAGGTTCAGTGATTGTTTTGAAACCAGAATCTTTGCTGGCTGGAATTAAAGTTCGAGCAAGAAATTTCGGAAAAGCTGGATTGTAGTAACCAAATTCTCTTTTATCATCTAAGACCAAATAACCAGGAATATGTGGACCTGAGATAAAAATCGGTTCGCCAAAATAGGATTCCAACTCTAGTGGATTTGAAAAATTCTTTAAATGGCAGTAGAAATCTTGGATGCCTCCATTTGGAAATCTATCCTCTCCGAAGCATTGGTAATTCGAATTAGGCAGTTCCTTCCAGGCAAATTGAACTGTGTCCAACCATTTACTAAATGGCTTTCTTGCTGGTTTAGTTTTAGGAATGCAATAGATCAAAGAAATACATATAATTAAGACTAAACTTAAAGAAAAATATTGAATCACAGATTTATTTTTTATTGATTTGAATTTCCCAACGAGCATCTAGTTGTTTCCATTCTTCCTTCGGACTTGCACGAAAATAAACAGGCGACTCAATTTTTTCTAAGTTGTTAGCCTGGAAAAGTATGAGTTCATCTTCTGTTGCAAAGTAAGTTCTATTTTCTTTAGAGGCTTTTAAATTTTGAAGAGAAATTGGAATCCATCCGAAGCCTGGAAAATAAGCATTCAAGGAATCCATTGGATTTGTTGAAAAATCCTTTTTATTCCATCGAATGCCTTTAGCAAGTTGGGAGGCATATCCTTTTGCAAGTAGCTTTTCATGAACTTGCTTTGTATCCTTGGATGAAATTAAACATGAGTTGAAGATGCTAAGAGAATCTGATGGACTAATTTTGAAATTTTCATTTTCAGCGATACGAAATCGATCCAATTCATCAGGAATTGCTTCCTTTCTTTTTAGAAATCGATCATCTATATAGTAGGCTGTATTTGCAATCCTTGCTTGAAAGGTTAAAGTTGTAGTTTGGTTTCCTCGATCAGAGGATAGATCTAATTTCTTATTCAAGGAGCGAGTTCGGTCTACAGTTCCATTCCGAAAGCCTTTGGTAGTTGATTCTAGGTTTCTGATTCTTTGGTTCTCATTAGTTGGAGGTTGCAATATTGCAATTTCAGATTTGGCAAGGGAAACCTCAGGAAGTTTATAATGCAATTTATAGGTAACATTTACTTCAGTCTCACCAGATGAAATAAAACGATCCGTTTCTACAAAAGGAATAGACCTTATTTGTTTACTCGCACGGTCTACAACCCAGAGTTTTGCCCCCGAGAATAAAATACCACGTATCTCTTCAGCTGGTGCTTGGATAGAACCAGTGATATTTCCATTGTTTGGATTGTATCTATATACTGTACCATTGGATGAGTCACTCACCCATAATGAATCTTTACCATAGGTAAGATCACGAGGATTGGCTCTATCCGTTAAAAATCCCCCAACCAATAATCCAGATGCCTTGTCCATAAATCGAATTTTACCAGTTTCTAAATCCAGAAGATAATAGGTTCCATCCGAGGATGCTATTCCCCCAACAAGAGTTAGGGGAATAGGAATTCTGTCGATAACTCCCCCAGTATTTGGGTCAAGCTTTAGTATAACTTTTGGGGCAGTCACAAGAAGACGCCCTTCTTTGCTATCAAAACTGATTCCTTTCATATTCGCTAAACCTATATTGAATACTTCTTGTTCCCCATTGTCCAGAAAGCGAATGATTGCTCGTCGATCAGAATCAAGGTAATAGAGATAGGTTCCATCCCAAGTAATTCCGTAAGCCTTTACAGAGACAGGATAATCTCTTTGTTCTTGGGCATAGATAGCAGAAGAAGTAAAAATTATTGTAATTAGATAAAGAATGCGGATTGATTTAAGGTTCATAAGAAGTATCTCCAAAATTCTAAGAGTAATGAATCTTCTCCTGGCTTAGATCCAAAGGAAATTGGAGAAGGAACAAATAAAAAAATTAAACTAAATAGCATAAAGTATCCCAAATATATCCTCTTCTTACCCATATTCTCAGAATAAGAATCTGGTATATAGGGATGCTCAATTTTTATTATATAGAATATTATAAAAGCCCAAAGTAACCATCCAAAATTTACCAAAGAGAGAACAAGAAAGCCTATAAATAGATAGTAAATCCAATTTCGATATTTTTCACCAAAGATAGAATAAATAATATGACCTCCATCTAGTTGACCAAAGGGAAGAAGATTAATTGCAGTTATGAGAAGTCCTACCCAACCAGCTTTAGCTAAGGAATGAATTTGAATATCAAACAGATTCGAATCATAAGGGCCAAGTATCCACTGTCCAGTCCAATATGTAAAAAGACTATCTCCGAAGAAAAGAAAATGGGAAGTATCAATGCTAGGATCAATAGGAACAATTTGGGAATAATAGATTCCAATAATCCAACAAGGAATCGATAGTATAAAACTCATAAGTGGTCCACCTATGCCTATATCAAAAAGCTGTATTTTATTGCGAATAGGTTCTTTGATTTTTATAACAGCTCCCATCGTTCCAATTGGATTATAAGGAAAAGGTATAAAATAAGGAAGTGATACTTGGAGTTTATAAAATCTTGAAGGTAGGTAGTGACCCATTTCATGAGCGAAGAGAATGAATATTAGGGGAAAGGAATACCAAATCTCTAATTGTAGGATTGCTAAAGTTCTTTCTAGATTAAAATAAATAAAAATTTCTAAAATATTCTCTCGAAATGTCATAGAAAGGAAAGTTGCTACGAATAGAAGTATATGGATTGTATAAGTCTTTGTCTTCAAAGCTAGGTTACCTAAGCTAAGAGTAAGGAATAAGAATCTTGATTCAATAACTATTTCCTAAAAAATGGAGATAAGGACGATCTGGCAAGATTTAAAAATTATGTTTAAAAATATCAAAGCTATTAAAAAATTCGACCCAGCGGCCAGATCCATAATCGAAATTATACTCTGCTATCCTGGGCTCCATGCCCTCTGGTTCCACAAAATCGCTCATCTATTCTATGTATTAAAATTTCCTCTACTTCCTAGACTAATTAATTATTTCACTAGAATGTTCACAGGTATTGATATTCACCCTGGTGCAAATATAGCAAATGGAATTATGATAGACCATGGCCAAGGTGTAGTTATTGGTGAAACAGCAATTATTGAGGAAGGCTGCCTAATCTACCAAGGAGTTACCTTAGGTGGAACAGGCAAGGAGACAGGCAAAAGACACCCAACCCTTCGAAGAAATGTAGTAGTTGGAGCTGGCGCAAAGATTCTTGGAAATATAATTATAGAAGACAATTGCCGAGTCGGTGCTGGGTCTGTCGTTATGCGTAATGTACCCAAGGGTTGCACAGTTGTTGGTATTCCTGGTAAAATTGTGAAAACAGCTACAGGAGCTAATGATGACACAAATAATATGTTAGATCATGGTGAAATGCCAGATCCTGTAGCTAAGGTATTTTCAGTTGTCTTAGAAAAAATAGAAACCCAACAAAAACAAATCAATAAGCTTTATGAAGATTTACGGAAAGTAGATTCCATGCTCCCAGACGATTATAAAGATAATAATGAACTAATTCAGAATTTTATAAATGGCGATGGAATCTAAAGCCCATCGATCATTTCTTTCCTCTTTGATTGATACTCTTCTATTGAGATTAAACCTTTTTTCTTAAGATCTTCAAGTAAACGCAGACGAGATTCAGGATCATTGGATGAGTTAGAACTATTATCGGAAGAGGAATTTTTCTTTCTATTATTTGATAATGAAGAATCGTTCCTCTTAGGTGACCATTTGATTGCATCTAAATAAAATTCTTTTTGGTTTTTATCAGTTGTGTTTAGCAATTCAGCATTCAACTTTTTATTATCTTTAAAAGTAATTCTAGATTTATTTTTTTTTGAAATTGTGAATTTAGGAGCTGAGATCCAATCACTGAAAGTATAAGGTGATAGGAAACTAATACTTTCTCTTATTTCTCCGAAGTATAAGTGGATAGTATCTTCCTTTCTGAAAATATAAAAAGAAGTCCTTAGAATTCTTGTAAAAGGTGCTAAGTCATCATTTTCTTTTACGACAATAAAATATATTTTTGATAAATTGGAGTTTTGAGTCAGCTTTATTCTTAGAGCAATTTCATTCGAAAGATTGGAGTAGCTTTCTTCTTTTGAAAAAATTTTCGAAGGGGTATTGCTTAAAAGTGAGGATTGAACTACTAATGTAGATTGAATAGCTGATTGGATTAGAGACGAATCCCAAAGGCTATCAGTTTCTGAGATAGAATTTGTAGCCAGTTCATTCGAATTAGAATCTAATGAATTGATTTCTGTGTTTTGAAATTCGGAGATAGTATCCTCAAGTGCATGAGCTTCTACTTCATTTAGTTGAAAGATGGCAAAATTATCATCTTGTACAATTAGATTCAGATCACGTTTTTCAGAGGATAAGCAGTCTAAAACTAAAATGTTGCATGCGATAAAAAATCCCAGCACGCGGATGTATTTTCTTAATAAAGCCATCTCATTGAATTCTATTAGAAATCTAATTATTATACCACTCTTTTTCTTTCTTATAAATCAAAGCATAAACATTCCTTTATTGGCAAAAGATAACTCATCGGAAATACCTATGTTTTCCATGAAAAACCAATTCAATAAAAGTATTAGCAATAAAGACCTTATTAACAAAAATTCCATTATCATGGGATGTCTTCCTGAGGATTGGAAGCTCTGCAAAACTCTGGCAAGAAAAATCTATTGGCTCATGCAAAATCATATATATGGCAAGGAAGATAGCTTTCAAATAATTGCATTTCTATCTACGGATGGATTATCTATCCCGAAAATGAATCAGCTAAAATTTTTATTGGAGAGTGATCAGATAGAACCATTGTATTTTGATACAAAAGGCCAATTAAAGGTTGGCTTAAAAAGGAACTCAATGCTTTTGAAAACCTTTGATGCTAAAGGCAAAACAATTCGAAATGAGAATGTGATTGAAATAGATAAAGACAGTGTAAAGAAAATTTACAATGAATTTACCATCCACTTGGAAAAGGATTCTAAATAAGAAAGTAAAATACCTTTTTCTGGTTCGGGGATAGATTTTGTATTTATCGCTTGCTCATAGCATTTGTACCAAACTTGCCTTGATTCTTCTGTGATTACAAAAGGAAAATGCCGCATCCTCATACGAGGGTGACCCTTTCTCTCAGAATAATAAGAAGGTCCACCGAGGACTTGTATGAGAAAATCTGCTTGGTCTTTTTTTGCATTGCTTAGGTCTGCTGGGAACATATTTGCAATACTTGAATGAGGAATTAAATCATAGAATTGATCGACCAAAGATCGAATGAGATCTTCCCCCAATTTTGCATATAGGGTTCTAAGCTCGGGCATTGCAGGAACTTGTTCTAATTTAGGTGTATAGATTTCTCTTTCCATCAGATATCTATTATAGAATATAATTTGATTGAGTCAAATAGTATATGTTCTGTGAATTACACAATCATTTATATGGATCACTGTCTGCAGAAAGACTTTATGAAATAGGAAAGAAGAATCCTAGCCCAAGGTGGAGTATCTTCACAGAAAGTTATGAAAGTGCTTATAGTAAGAAAATAGATCCTAGTAACTTTTTCCAAGATTACATTAATTTAGAAGATTTTTCTAAACTTTATTATTTTAACCATCGCGGTCCATTTCCTGAATTCCAAGCAAAGTTTAATCTTATAATAGCGCTAGTTCCGTTTACAATAGAAGAAATGAAAGAAGTTGCCGAACTTATTGTACTCGATCATGCTCGTCAGCAAATCTCTCATTCAGAATATAGAATCATGTTTTCTGCTTTAGAAGAAAGAGATTCATTTGAGAAGAGAATTCAATCTATCTGCAATGGTCTGGAAGAAGGGGAAGCTCTCGCAAAAAAAGAAGGTCATACTATTCGTGCTGAAGCAATTTTATCCTTACATCGTAATCAAAATACAGAATTAAATTACAATTGGCTTAAAGAACTTATGGAAAAAGATAGCCATGTAAAAAATCGAATAACAGGAATTGATTTTTGCCATGTGGAAGAAGGTTCCCCGCCGAAAGAAAAGCGTGAATTTTTCAACAAAGTTCTTTTAGATAACAAAGCCAATAAAAGCTCTGCTCTGAGTATTCTCTATCATGTTGCTGAAAGTTACCAAGACAAAACTCCATTTTCTGCTTCCAGATGGGTTTGGGAATCCGTCGCTTATGGTGCTCATCGATTGGGTCATTGCATAGCATTAGGTATAGATTCTAAATATTTTGCAGAAACAATACGTAAAGAAGCTATCTCGGAAAGAATTGATCAATTGAATTGGGAATTAGAGCATTACAATGAGTTAATAAAATTTGGTGATTATTATTCTAAGAAAGAAATTGAATCAAATTTAAAAAACTTTCAAAATTGTAAGCAAGAAAATGAGATTATAGAAATTAATTTTGATGAGAACACTTTAATTTACTTAAATACAATGCAGAATTATATTATGAATCATGTTAAAGAATCTGCAGCTGTGATTGAATCTTGTCCAAGTTCAAATTATTATATAGGAATGATACATAATCCAAATCAACATCCCTTGAAAAGATTCATAAAAAATAAAATCAAGGTAACTATAGGATCAGATGATCCAGGTATTTTTGATACATCTTTAGAAAAAGAATATACTAAGGCAAGTGAAATGGGTCTTTCAGCTGAGGAACTAGAAAATATAAGAAAGGAATCTTTTTTATACAAGAGTTCTATATTATCAGGTAGAGGTAAATCGAGTTGACCAAAATGTAAGCATTGAGAAAATTAAAAAATGTTTCTTAGGTCTGCATCCTTTTGTGGCATTTTAATATTATTATTAGTATCATCTCAAATTCTTGCCCAAAGTGGAACAGGATTCTATGATGAATACAATATGGACTTAAGAAATCTTCCTGGTGGTAATCCAGAAACAGAAGGTGAAGAAAGGTTTTCTACTTATATTATACCTCCTAAAAATGAAAAAAACTTTGTTGTAACTCCTAAAAAAGTTGGGAAAGTTTATGATCCTTTATTGAGTATTCCAGGAGCTAGTAGTATCCAAAACCAAGCTATCCAACAGAATAATCAAAATATAAACCAAGCCGAAAGTAAAAAAAACCAAGCGCCGCTTATCAATCCTATTACAGGTGAAATTAACCAACAAGCGCTTAATGAATCAATTAATAACCAAACACAGAATCAAAATCGTAAAAATAAAGATCGAAAAAAATTTAAAGAAGAAACTGTATACAAAGAATCCAAATTTCGTAGGTTTCAAATTATTTTCTTTTTAACGGCACCATTTGCATTAGGTGTTTCAGCTGGTGCTGCTGGTTTATTAGGCATTGAAAGAACGATATCAGGTTCAATATTAATGATAACAGGTACAAGTAGTTTATCAGCAGCCAATGCTTATAATGATTTAGAAAAATTAGAAGAACATAAAAAGATTCATGGAACTGAATGGCCCAAGGATGAAGATATTGCTGTTACTTCTCCATGAATCATAAATATAGAAAGAAAGCATACATTATCTTTCATAATTCTATTTCTTTTTTAGAGAAGTTTAAAGCCTTTGTTAATACAATATATATTGCTAATCTTCGCACTTGGGGAAGATTCTTTTACACACTTTCTGGTATAGCTTCAGCTATAATTTTAATATTAGAATTTGGTTTTTTTTATCCTGATAGTTGGATCGAATTTATATCGATTATTGTTAATATTATTATAAACTATCTTTTATTTTATGAAATAGCAGCTTTTATTTTTACTAGTTCAAAATTTTGGAAGTATTTTAAAACACATCTTGTAGAATTTAGTATAATAGTAATTGTACTTCTTCAAAAGTTTTTTAAAGATGATATTCTAAATTATTTAGCACCTGAGAAAGCAGGTTTGTTATTTTTATCAATTACACAGGCATTTTTTCTATTTTCCAATTTTTCTCACCTAATACGAAATACCAAATTTTATGATGTTAAAAAATTCAGTCCATCTACAATTTTTGTAGGAAGTTTTGCATTTATCATCTTACTAGGTTCAATATTGTTACATTTACCTAAGGCTATTACAAAATCTATTCCTAGTATTGATATATTTTTCACTGCTGTTAGTGCAACTTGCGTTACGGGTTTAACTACTATAAATATCTCAGAATCTTTTACTTTTACAGGACAAATTATTCTTATATTGCTTATGCAAGCCGGTGGATTAGGAATTATGACTCTAGCCAGTTTTTTCGGAATATTTCTAACAGGAAAAACTTCAGTAAGTGATAAACTCTTAATGAAAGATTTGTTAAGCGAACAGTCAATAGGTGAAGTTAAATATCTATTAGCAAGGATTGCATTATTTTCATTTGCAATTGAAGGGATGGGAGCTATTTTTATGTATTTTTCAATCCCTGAATCTTTAACAAGCTCTATATTTGATAGAGTATTTTTATCAATATTTCATTCAGTATCTGCTTTTTGTAATGCTGGGTTTAGTTTATTTCCAGATGGTTTTGCAACGATAGAAATATTTCAATCTAAAAAATTCCTCTCAATCTCTATGATATTAATTACTTTAGGTGGTGTTGGGTTCCCTCTTTTAAGTCAGACGTATAAAAAAATTCTAAATCCAAGAAATCCAAGAATTAGATATTCTGTATCTGCTAGAATAGTTTTAATAACAAGTGGAATATTATTTTTACTAGGCACAATTTCATTTTTATTCATAGAGATGAACAATTCTTTAAAAGGAATGGCATTCTTTGATAAAATATTTCATTCTATGTTCTATTCTGTTACACTTCGTACGGCTGGATTTAATTCTGTCAATATGTCATATCTGAGCGAATCTATAGTATTTTTTTCATTATTCTTTATGTGGGTTGGAGCGAGTCCTACTTCTACAGGTGGTGGGATTAAGACTACAACCTTTTTTATTGCTCTATTAAATATTTGGTTAAATTTTAGAGGAAAGAAAAATGTGGAGTTCAGCAAAAGAACTATATCAAGAAATAGCATCTCAAGGGCATCTGCAACTATAGTTCTTTCCTTTTTTGTAATTTTTACATCTTTATTTTTACTTACCTTTTCAGAAGAAAATGATTTCTTAGATTTAGCTTTTGAAATTGTATCGGCTTATGGAACGGTAGGTTTATCTAGAGGACTTACCGAAAATTTATCTATTTTTGGTAAAATTGTTATAATGATGGTAATGTTTATAGGAAGGGTAGGAGTATTTAATTTAGCATTAGTTATGATTAAAGAACAAGAAGTATCGAATTATGAATATCCAATAGAAGAGGTCGTTGTAAGTTAATATGATTAGAAAAAAGATTGCAGTTATAGGTTTAGGAAGTTTTGGAAAAGTTTTAGTTGAAAGATTGTTCTTAGAAGGTCATGAAGTTTTAGCAATTGATATAGATCAATCGACAGTGGAAGATGCAAAAGAAATATGTACAGCTTCTGTAAGACTAGACGCAACAGATGACCATGCGCTTCGTTCACAGGGTCTAGAAGAAATGGACATAGTTGTATTATCAGTCGCTGAAAATTTTGAAGCTTTGGTTGTAGCAGCTGATATTCTAAAACAAATCGGTGTGAAACAAATTTTTGCAAGATATAAAACTGAATTACAAAAAAGAATCTTAAAATTAATTGGAGTCGATTTCTTTTTTAATCCTGAAGAAACAGCCGCTACAAATATGGCAGAAATGCTAAGACATGGCAGTCTACTATCAAATTTATTTCTATCAGATGATTTTCGTATAGCAGAAATTAGAATACCAGAATCTTTAGTTGGAAATCAAATTAAAGATTCAATGTTAAGAGAAGATTTTAATTTAAATATAATTACTATAAAACGAAAAACGAAACCTGTGTCTAGGCGACGTAATGAAGATGAAAAAGAAATTATTGTATTAGGTATTCTTTCAGGTGAAGAAAGATTCAAGACAGATGATATTTTAATACTTTTCGGAAAACAAAAGGATATTAATAAATTTATTGAATTATAAATAATATGAATTATCCAAAACGAATCATTTGCCTTACTGAAGAGACAACAGAATTACTTTATCTATTACAAGAACAAAGTAGGATAATAGGAATAAGTGTTTATACAGTTCGTCCTGAAAATGCGTCTAAAGAAAAAACTAAAGTCTCTTCGTTTATATCAGGTAATATTAAAAAAATCAAATCTTTAAAACCTGATTTGATTATAGGTTTTTCTGATATTCAAGCTCAATTAGCCCATGATCTAATTAAAGAAGGATTAAATGTACTAATTACAAATCAGAGATCCATAGATGAAATTTTTGAAACAATGAGCCTAGTTGGTTCTTTAGTTGGGCGAAATAAAGAAACTTCACTATTAATTGATACTTGGAAACAAACCTTAGATCTTATTTCTAGAAAAGCGAAAGCACGTTCCTTCAAGCCAAAAGTTTTTTTCCAAGAGTGGAATGAACCCATAATTACTGCAATTCAATGGGTAAGAGAATTAGTAGAAATTTGTGGAGGTGACGAAATTAATTCAAATATTAAGAATATGTCCTTAGCTAAAGATCGTATTGTTAGCAAAGATTACATTGCTGCTAGAAATCCAGATATTATAATTGGTTCTTGGTGTGGAAAACCTGTGGACTACAATTGGATTCACTCAGTAAAAGAATGGAAAGATATTAAAGCAATTAAAGAAAATAAACTTTATGAAATAGATTCTTCTATTATATTACAACCTGGGCCTGCTCTATTTATTGAAGGGGTTCAAAAATTACAATCGATTATAGAACAAAATTGTTTATAAGTAATTTGTAAATGATAGAGATTTATAGAATGAAAAATTAGATGTTTTTATTCACTGATTTAGGAAACCATTTTTTCGACCGAACAGAACGAACACTAATCCAAAAGCAATCATGAACAATCCCCAGTATAGATTTATGTTGAACGAAAATGACTTGTCATACATAGAATTTCCTTGTGTAAAAATACCATAGAGAAATAGAAATATTCCTAGTATGGTAAATAAAGAACCCAAAATTTTTGCAATAGGAAGCATTCAATGATTATAACAATTGCAATTTAACTCGTCAACCTGGAATTAAAAAATATTTTGTAATCATGTTAATTTTAGATATAGATAATACCATCCTCCCTTCCAAAGAAGCCTATGAGTATACGTTGAAAAGTCTTTCTAAGTATTGGAAAAGAAAAGGATACGGTTCGACTTCTGATTTTTTTGATAGATTTAACGTGGCTAGGCATGAAATTAAAATTAATCTAGAAGGACATTCATCTAATCGACTTAGGATTTTATATTTTAAAAAGATGATTGAACTAAAATTTGGAACAATCTCTTCAAAACAGATAAAATTTATTCTAAAATTAGAAGAACAATATTTTTTAAATTTTAAACGTTTCCTAAAAAAATATTTCATTAAAAATAAAACAAATTACAAGAAAGTTTTTAATATACTAACAGAGATTCAAATTAATCACAAAATAATATTTCTATCTAATGAAAATTTAAGAACGCAATTATTAAAGCTCGAGTCGGTCTTTCCTAAAAATTTTCAATTTCAATTGCTTGTATCGGAAGAATTAGGAATTGAAAAACCTTCAACAAAAATATTTATGGAGGCCTGTAGAAAATTAGATTCTAAACCTGAAAATTGTACAATGATAGGAGATAGTTTAGAGGATGATATAAGCGGAGCTTCTAAACTTGGTTTAGTAACCATTCATTTAAAAAATATTTTCGGTGAAAATGGTGTTTATAAGAACCAAGAACTTAATATGGAAAATGCATTTATATGCAATAATTTGATTTCAGCTTTAGATTATTATAAGTCAATTAAACCTGTATAAACTTCTGTTGCTGGACCTGTCATAAATACTGATCCATTTTCAGTCCACTCTATGAAGAGGCTTCCGCCGCGAAGATCAATTTGAACTTTTCGACCAGTTCTCCCTGTTAGAAAAGCAGAAACGGCTACTGCGCAGGCTCCTGTTCCGCAAGCTAAGGTTTCACCTGTTCCTCTTTCCCAAGTTCTTTGGTAAAGATGATCTTTTCCTTTCAAGGATACGAATTCTGCATTCACTCGTTTCGGAAATAATTCGTGGTGTTCTAACTTTGGCCCAACTTCGTGTAAAGGTATCTTATCTGGATCATCAACGAAGATAACACAATGTGGATTTCCCATACTAACGGACGTGAAGTGATATTCTTGGTCTTCTACTGTAATTATTTGATTTATAACATTGTTTTCATCGCTCCATTTAATAGGAATTAAACTAGGCTTTAAAATAGGTTCACCCATGTTAACTGTGACCATTTCTATTTTGTTAGAACTGTTTTTTTGAAGATCTAAAGTTAGGACGCCATTCCCAGTTTCGATTTTAGGAGTAAGACTTGAAGTAAGACCATGATCATAAATGTATTTGCCCACACAACGAATTCCATTTCCACACATTTCAGAGTAAGAACCATCTGAATTGTACATGTCCATTTGAAAATCTGCCGCACTAGATGGTCGTATAAATATTACTCCATCTCCACCTATACCAAAATTTCTATCAGAAAGCTTTTGTATTTGTTCAGGGCTTAATTGAATGTCATTTTTTGTTGCATCGATATAAACATAATCGTTTCCGATGCCTTCCATTTTAGTAAACTTAAGCTCCATAAATTGCCCCTTAGGAACATAATTTGAATCTAGTTCTAAGTACTCAAGATAATAATTTAGAATTTAGTTGACCTATAGTTTTGATATAGGATTCTAAAAAGATTATGATCCAAGATTGTATTCTATGTGGATGCCAAGATAGCCAACCTGTTTTTAATGAAAATGGTATAGCAATAGTTAAGTGTAATTATTGTGGCCATGTTTATTCATCCTACCAACAAGATGAACATTATGAGGGATATTGGGATGATCCAGAAGAAGAATTTGATTTAAAATGGTGGGATGAAGCCCATAGGGATATTTATGATGATTTCATTTCTAGATTTATTGCAGGTAAAAAAGGATCCATTCTTGATGTTGGATGTGGATTAGGTTTTTTTGTAAAAAGAATTTCTGAAACAAATCCCAATTGGTCAGCAGTAGGATATGAAATATCTGAAAAAGCCGTACAATTTGCAAGGGAAAAGAATCATCTTTCTAATGTTCACTCAGGAGTTGTTCAAGAAAGTAAAATTCAAAATAACTCTCTAGATATTATTACTCTCTGGGATGTAATTGAACATATTCCAAAACCACACTCTCTATTACAGTACTTAAATTCAATTTTAAAGCCGGGTGGAATCTTGTTTATGCAGACTCCCAATTTTCCTTTTCAGTTGTGGAAGGCGAAGATGAAAGTTTTAATCAAAGGTATGAAACCTGGAGTTCATTACTTAGAAGCAAAAGATCATGTAAATAATTATAAAATGAAGACATTAGCAGAATTGGGATCTCAATGTGGATTTTACCAACCTAAATACTATATACTAAAACCTATTATGAGTGTTGCGGGATCAAAATCAAAGATGGGTTTGTATGCAAAAGTTATTTATTACTATATTTCTAAATGGGTATTTCAATTAAGTTTTGGCAAATGGAATATTAGCAATACTCTTTTTGTTACAATGGTAAAAAGATAAATTAATAATAAGCCTAATAGTTTTCAGTCCACGAGTTAGGCAATAGCTGGTAGTTGATTAGCTACTCTGTTAAGCCAGGAAGTAAAATAATTACAAATCGACCTCATCATAAATAGATCCATATCTTTATTTTCAGGATCTGCTTTTTGACCTAATGCTTGGATAGCTTTGGTATATACAGAGCGAAATTCATTTAAAGATGAATTATTGGGGAACAAAGGTAGTATCCGTGCTGCCTGTTCCTGTGTGAATCCATACTCATCCATCCATCCAGAAAGTAAATTTCTTATTCCATACTTTGAGGAAAGAATATTCTGTGCTAGAATTAAGCTGTACATATTGTCCAAAGATAAAATTGAAACCATAGGGTTCAAGGTTGCTGCTTTTAAGATTATTTGATCACTTATTTCAACACAACGTTTGATATTATTAATTTTCTTAAATTGAACCGACATAAAATTATATGCTTTCATGTGATTTAAGATATTTTCCATATCCGCTCTACTAATCGACTCAGGGTTTGATGAAGAAAAATATCCTTCAACAGATGCAATGGAATCTTTTTCAACAGTAAGTGTCTCAATAACTTGGAATAAGATATCAATAGAGAACTGAGAGCTTTTTTCATTTATGAATTTCAACTCTCGAAGATAACAATCATAAAGTCTGAAAATAAAATATTCTAATTTCTCAGCATCCATAGTAACAACGGTTTTCATAAACTCTTTCATATTTTTAGAGAAATCGAAACGATTTGCTTCTAAAAATTCATTGGGTTTATTATTTAAAATTCGTAGAGTAACATCTTTACTTAATCGAACAAGACCTAGTTGTACTTCTGGTTGGCGCTCTATACTTTTCCAAAGTAAACCAGCCTTTGAGAAATTTGTACCTTTCTTAACATTTTTAACCATACACCTTGCCTTAAAATTAAGCATTTTGCAGTGCAAAATGATTTTTTCTATATCTACGACTATTCTTGCATGAATTGTACCAAATAGAAAGTATGAATGGTTGATTTAATCAAAAAGTGAACTTAGTTCGTTTTCAGGCATTAAAGAAGTTCCTTTTTTTTGGTCTTCTATCATTTCGAGAATTGACTCAACTGAATCTTTCATGTAATATTTAGAGTTTGAGTAAGATTGTAAGAAATCGCTAATAGATTGTTTTTGATCTTCACTTAATTTATTCTCGATTAACAATCTTGAAATAGCAATAATTCCAATGGCAGAGCGAATTTCATCTTTTTGAGATGCGATTTTTAATATTTCATCACTATCTAATTCTTCAAATGTTGGCAAAAGATCTGAAATCAATTCTATTGCACCTAAGGGGATAGTACGATCTAAATTCTTAATATAATTTATTAATAATCTATAGGATTTACTATCACCGACTTTAGTTAGGATTGATATAAATCCGGATAATATTTCTTTATGAAGTGCCCATGAGAGCCTTCCTGAATCTGCATCTCGCATAACTTGGTAAATGAGAGACCAGGTATTTTTATCATTGGAAATAGCGCTTTCAGTTAACTCAGATAGAATAATATCGAAACTTTTCGTTTCTTGGATTTTCTTTAATTCTATAATGCATTCATTTACGGAAGCAGTGTTGAGTGGAAAGTCAGCTGGCATTTTAAATCCTTAAAATTCTTCCATTTCTAGGCAATTTCAATTACAATAATACATAATCCAGGTTTTGTAAACCAGTTTTCCAGAGCTTTTTTTATCTTTTAGATTAAAAAAGGAATCATTCCGATGATTTTTATATATGAGTTCTAAAAGAATTTTTATCTTTCTGATCCTCCTTTTCTTTAGCTGGAGCTTTTCTTATTCTAATCAATCGAATAAGTCTACACAGTTAATTAAAGTTACATTAGGGATGAAGGAAAATTATGATCATTTGAGGTCTATCAGTCCTTCAGTATCAAATTTTGGTAAAGAAGACGAAAAAATTTTATTTCGACGGGCATTGCAGCATCATATTGAAACAGAATTATTACAATTGCAAATGGATCTTGGTAAGGGTTTTGATGAATTACGAAGAACTCAAAAAATTATGATTCAATTATTCCTTAAGGTAGTTGAATCTAATATTGAAAGATCAGAAAACGATCTAATTCGCTTAACTCGAATTTCAAACCGTCTTGAAAAAACAAATACTCATCATTATCTATCTATGGGCTTTCGCGAAATTGCTGTAGCTAAGAAAAAAGTTCTCACTGCTAAAAATTCTCATCCATTAATTTATATAAATAAAATTCGTGATCTTTCCTATGCCTTACAATCAATTAAGCAGGCACAAAAATATGTTGTTTTGCTTGCACTTCTTCACGAAGGAGAATATGATTCTGATGAAGAAACAGAAAATGATTTTGATGCATTGAAATTAGAAATTAAAAGAGTCGTACCTAAGAAATCGGATTATTACATTCGTTGTCATTACGATAATAATTTTAAAATTTATGATTCAGAAGATCTTTTTGAGACTATTTGGAATGAACCTAATTTACATGAGCTAGCAACAGGAATGGAAGGTGTTGATGCTGCGTATTTTAGGGATGAAGATATGCCCGAAGTTCCTAGTTTTCCTTTAAAATCGAATTGAACTAATAGTTGAATCTTAGATCTTAAACACTATGGTTCAGAAAATATTTTGGGAGTTTCCCTTAACCGCTGGTTTAATTGTATTTTTATTTTTCTTCTTTTTTCTTTCGATTTTTTTAATCCCTGAATCAATAATTAGTAATTTCTTCCTTTCCTATCCGAGGGAGTGGAATCCAATCAATTGGATTCTTTCTAGTTTTGCTCATGGGAGTTTTAGTCATTTATTTTCCAATTTGATGTTTTTGTTTATTTTAGGTCGAGCTGTGGAATATAAGGTCGGAAAAAGTAAATGGCTGTTATTCTATGGTATGGCAGCTGTAGTTTCTGCCGTTGGCGATTCTATTGTCCGAGGTTTTATTATTGGAGACAATACTCCAGTTCTAGGAGCAAGTGGAGCAATTTCAGGACTCGCTGCAGCTTCCGCACTTCTATCACCATTTTCGATTAGAATGGGAGGGGTTAATTTTCCTTTCCCCTTATTCCTAATTGCTTGGGCTTCAGTGTATACTGATATCACCAATGTCTTTGAAAAAGATCAAATTGCTCATTGGGCTCATTTAGGTGGATTTTTTTCTGTAATATTAACTGCGTATTTTTTAGAAGAAAAGGATAGAAAAAATTTAAAGAATGGGTTTATACTGAATCTTATTTTCTTTACACTGACTTTAGTGCTATATTATTTTATTGAGGCTAGATACAAATGAAAGAGATCCATTTCAAAGCATTGGACTATACTTCCGACGATACATTTGTCGAATCTGACTATACTTATAAAGGTGATGAAAATCTTGGATGGGAAATTTGCAGAAATGGATCGCCCTATTTAGAACTAGGCCAAGGCTATCGACTTTTGAAAACCAAATCATGTGGAGTCTGCTCAACAGATATCGATCGTAGATTTCTTCCTTTTCCTCTTCCTCAAGTTATTGGGCATGAAGTAATTGCAGAAGATCCTGATACTCACCAGAATTATGTTGTTGAAATCAATGATACTTTTGAAGCAAGAGGAGATGTGGAAGTTGATTCTTTTGTAAAGGAAGGAATTCCAACTCATTCACCTGAAAGGAAAGTCTTGGGCATTGATCGATTACCGGGAGGTTTTGGACCATATATTTTAGCTCCTATTCATGCCGCCATTCCATATGATTCTCTAGAGGAGAAGACAGCCGTACTAACTGAACCATTCGCCGCTTCTCTACAAGCTGTAATTGCTTCTCCGCCTGAAGAAGGAGATACCGTTGCAGTTCTTGGACCACGCCGATTGGGCTCTCTTGTCATTGCTGCTTTAAATGCCTATCGTTTAGATTCAAATGTGAATTTTCGAATCATAGCCTTAGCGAGAAGACAAAAACTTTTAGATCTTGCAATCCAATTAGGAGCAGATGAAGGAATAAATATTTCTGAATCAACAACCATTGATTCACTAGAAGACAAATTTGATATTTTATATGATACTACTAGTACTGTCGACGGTTTTCAATCTGCAATTCGTTTAGCTAAACGAGAACTCCATCTCAAAACTACCAATGGTCAAAAAATGGGCGGCCTCAGTCATTTAACAGAATTGGTTGTAGATGAGCTTTCAATACTTCCCTTCTCCATGGAAAATCTTCATTTCCATTGGAGAAAGGAAAAGAGAGAGAATCTCAATGTCTTCCTCAGTCCGAGCTTCCAAGAGATTCCTAAAGAGAAAATGGTTAGTTGGATTTCAATTATCCGAAATGAACTCTCCCAGTACGGAGATGTTACCCTCACATTGAGTTCATTTGAAGATGCTCATTCAAAGCTCAAGGAAATGGAAAAGGAAGGAAAATTTCCTCGATTCGATATTGCTATCACCATGCAATTAGAAGAAATAGATCGATGCATCCGTCCTGTAGAAGGCAAAGAAGATTCATTAGTGAGACCTAGGGGAGCCATACTTTATCTACCACAGGATTTGAATAAATCATCATCGGATAATGAATCTTATGCGATGAATAAATTTTTCTTGCAAGGAAAATCAATTAGAACCTCTAGATGTGGGGATTTTCATTTGGCACTGAAATTATTAAAAGATAATCCATCTGTTGCAAAATCACTAGCAGAAAATATGATTTCGCATACATTTAATGCTAAAGATTTAAGGGATGCTTTTTCAACTGCAAAAACATCCGAAGCTGTTAAAGTAATGGTTCAACATGCATAAACAATCTGAAGAAAATATTCCAACTTCCCTGGGTGTAAATTTACAGAAAGAAAATTCAGATGTTTTTAAGATCGATCTTACTAACTTAAGAATTTTTTGGGGATTATCAATTCTATCACGAACGTTGGGCGATGAAATTGTTGAGCGTGTTATAACTTCACCAGGTGATATAGCGATTCTTTACAAACTAAATCCTAATATCAATAGCGAGTTGTGCGAAATGCACATCGGATATATACAGATTCATGCTAGAGCAGGTGTCCTTAAGGATATTTTAATCTTTCGAGAAGAATTCCAAGACCACCTTCGAACTGTCTTTGGGACTTTCCAAAGACAAGCCTGGGCAAAAGTAATCCATCCAGAATTCTACGGTGAAAATCCAAGAACTTTTCCAAGTAAGGCCTTAGTATTTCCATTTCATCACAACAGTGAAAATGAAAATGTCGATTATCAATTTATTTTAGAACGAGTTCCCAATCAAGTAGAAGCAGGAGACTTTATATTTCGGCTAACAATAGAAAGATTCGATAGAGCGAATATAGATTTAAAATCTATAGATCATATGATAGTGGATGATTTAAGCTCAAGAATTTATATAGGTGGTAGCACAAAAATTTCTGAATCTGTTCATAGTTCCTTGATTGGTTCTTCGCAGAAAGGCGAAAGAGAATATATCGAGGAGAATCGTAGATTTAGTAGAGTCTTTGAACAGATTGAGAAGACATCTTTGGGTAAATTAAACCAATTAAATTTTTTCTGGGAGAAATCTTTTGCAGGCTTTCTGATGGATTCCAATCCTCAAAGTTCTCTTCCTTTATTTAAGAAAATATTTCTAATTTTAGAAGACCAAGAAATTACTAAAATAATTAAGGAAGGTTATACGATTCATATAATCAATGGAAAAATAGATGTATACATTGATCTAAGCCGACTTGATAGAGTATTGAATTATTCTTTTAACCAAAGAAGAATTTCTCTCCAAATGAGTCATTATTTGACTAGAATGCCAGAGCTAGAGGCAATCGCTCAGCAAAGTCAGCATAAATTAAATTTCAATAATACTAAAATATTTCTAATCCATCACATAACTTCTGAAATCTTAGCTTTGCTCGAAGCCTATAGAGTTCTTGGAGCTGATTATGTTAATGTTTGCTTTGTAAAATATGGAGGTAAAATTCCTCCAATTTACTTGGATATACTTTTGGATCTTCCAACAGATTCTTTTTATATGTCAGGTCTTGAACTCAAGATTAGTTCTGAGAGAAAAACCTATTATTCCATCTCATCATTGTTTAGCGACAATTCTGATTTAGCTGGATTGAAAGAGTTCATGGACAAAGAGGAACTTGGATTTTTTCCTGCGATGAAGCTTTTAGCTACCCATTTGTTTCTTAAACTTTGTCTGAGCTGTTACGAGAATAAAGAGAAACTTTTACTTGTTGAAGACGGTGGATATATTGCTCCTTTTTTGAATAATTTTGCATTAGAAGGATTTTCATTTAAGGATGTAGCCTTAGAATATAAATATGAAATAAATAGTTCAATAGGCAATTTACCAATAGCTGATATTCTATCAAAAGTTTTAGTTGGCACAGTTGAGCACACACGCAATGGCTATGATAGGCTGCTTAATGTTGAGAAGGAAAAAGGAAAATTATTTCTACCAGCTTATTCAATTGCCATTTCTAATCAAAAAGTTAAAGAAGAATCCAAAGAAGTTGCTCAGTCTATATTAAAAGCTATCGAGGACGTTTTGCATGGTCAGGGAAAGATCCTATCTCGAAGAAAGTTCTTAGTTCTAGGATCTTCTGGAAATATTGGAGGCTTTTTGTGTAAGTATCTAAAAGGAAGTCGTTTGCATGATACGAACGATCATCTAATCGAAATCGATATAAAAAATAAAACTACAGAGTCTTGGACATTTGCCAGTATAGACCAAGTGTCACGTGAGAAACTTTTAAAGACGGATTTATTTTTAGGTGTAATAGGAGAATCTATACTCAAATCAGATTTTTGGTCAGACTTTATCTTTCATAGCGAATCAAAGAATATCTACTTAGCATCAGGTTCCACTAAGACAGCGGAGTTTAGTCACTTTATTGATTGGTTGAATCAATTGTTATTAAATAAAATAGATTCAATCAATGGAACAAAAGTAAATGTTGAGCTACGAAGAATTATAGATCCACAATCTCAGATGGATCAGGGTGGAATTGCTTGCTTTAAATTTTTGAAAGATGGAAAGAATGTTGAACGTAATGTATTCATGCTTTCAGATTTAAGTCCTGTAAACTTTCTATACTACGGAGCACCAACCGAAATTATGGATACAATCATTTCCGATTTATTAACTGTATCCTTAGGAATAGTTGAACAAGAAAAATCTGGAAAGCTTCCTGCAGGTAAGCTCTATGCAGTTGATCATGAAATTGATAAGTGGGGACAAAAAATTGTCTAAGCATGGATTTTTTCAAATTACTCAAAAAGTTTTTCTTAGAAAAGGAAATTCTCTTTTAATCATGAAGGATAGAAAATCTGGGTACGGTGATCTGCCTGGTGGTAGAATGGATGAAACAGAATTTTTCGAAGATTGGATGCTTTCCGTTAAACGCGAACTAGAAGAGGAAATGGGAAAATTATTTCAGTATGATATTGAACCTAGACCCTTCTTAATTCATAAGCATAGGGTAACAGAAGGAAATCATCCTTGCGTAATTATTGGATATAAAGCAATTTATAAAGGTGGAGAGATTGTACTTTCTGATGAGCATGAATTTATGGAATGGGTAGATGTGAATACTTATAAGCCTGAATCTTTCTTTGAAGATTATATGTTAGAAGCAGTACAAATCTATTTGAAAGAATATGCATAATCTATATTTTCCTTGGGTTCGAATTCTAATATTTGGTTTTCTATTTGCATTGCCTTTCTATGGAAAACAATTTCTAAAGCCTTCCGATCCAGCTCTACAAGAGGCAGATTTTGCTAATTATAAATCAGATTCTGAAGAAAGATTTAAGACAATAGAATATGTTCTAAACGGAACAGATCGTAAATTAGGAAATTTAATTGCTATAGAACCAAATTTTCTTCCACTAGATTTCTATTCAGCAGAGAATTTTAAAAAAAGTTTAAGACCTATTTTTGAAAAAGGCAAAAACGAGAAAATCATCGATCGTAAAACATTGATTATCTTGCCAGAACATGTTGGAACTGGACTTTATCTGATCAACGAAAATAAAGCAGTGTACTTATCTTCTTATTCTTCCGCATTCAATGAGATAAAATCTTCTCATAAGAATGAAATAGAAGAGTATCAAAAATACTGCGAGAATTCGACTTGTTCGAAAAATACTTTAGAATGGGAATCCATCATTCACTTGAAAAAAGATGAAGTAGCCAAAATTTACAATGATACTTTTTCTGAATTAGCAAAAGAGTATTC
>JAACWH010000005.1 GCA_009991425.1 Leptospira sp. | reverse complement strand
AAGTATCTGTAATCACAATCAACTTCAATGATGCAAAAGGTCTTGAGAAAACCATTCTTTCCGTTCGCAGCCAAACTTATAAAAATTATGAGCATATTATTATAGATGGTGGCTCTAAAGATGAAAGTCTTAATATAATATTTAAATATCAAGATGGATTCTCCAAATGGGTGAGTGAATCAGACAAGGGAATATATGATGCTCAGAATAAGGGAATCGGATTTGCTAAAGGAGAATATTGTCTATTTTTAAACTCGGGAGATTTCCTAGTTGATGAATTTGTTTTAGAAAAGATATGGAAAGAGAATAGGGAAGCTGATATTATTTATGGAGATATGTTAATTGACAATGGAAACAAAATTGTTTATGGAAAAAGCCCAGATAAATTAAGTCTTCATACTCTATCCTATGGAGTATTATGGCATTGTGTAAGTTTTATTAGGAGATCACTTTTTTCAAAATATGGTAGATATGATCTAAGCTATAAAATTGCCGCTGATGTAGCATTTTTCCTTAAGTCTATAGGTATCAATGGGTCATCTGTGGAATATTGTCCTATAGCAGTCAGCCAATTCAATACATTTGGATTTGGTTCTAATCCTAAAAATTTAGAAAAATTAGAATTGGAAAGGGAAAGAATGCGAAACGAATATCTGAACCCATCACAAATTCTATTAGTTGAACAGTTTTCTCTAATGGAAAAAAACTATAGAATACTTTCTTATTTCTACCTTCCTCAATTCATTGAATTTTTAAAATCATTTAAAAGTTTAAAATTGATTATCCGAAAAATATTTAAATTGATCCATTCATAGACGATATGAAAATTCTAGTTCATATCAATCACTATTTTGGCGAGAATATACACTTCACAGGTAAATCTACTATTACTTCTGGTAAAAACGGAAAAAATTTCCAAGAAAAGATTGAAGATAGAAAAGATAAAATAACAAAAACTATAGACTCCTTGCAATCAATAAATGATCAAGTAACTATTCGTATATGTGGTTACGAGAATAAATCCATTTTACCTTTAGATATTGATTTTAAAAATGTCATTGATAAGCCTACTGATATAATGTATGCTAGCTTATTAGAAATGGAAAAATATTTGGATTTATTTGATTATTTTATAAATATTGAAGATGACATTTTATTATCGAAAGAAACTTTTTCAAGAATTGTAGAATTCGATAAAAATTGTGAAATTAATGAATTACTACATCCCAACCGTTTAGAAAAAGATAAAAATTCACATTACCATTGTATAGATCTCGAGGCTATTCCAGGATGGAATTATAATCAAAAAATTATAATGAATCATAAATTCAGACAGGCATTAAATCCTCATTCTGGATTAGCAATTTTTAGTAAAAAAAAAATGAGATATGCTTTTGCTAACTCTGATATTAAGCAAAAATCAATTATTTTATATGCGCCTATGGATTCTGCATTTGCTAGCATTCATTCCTGTTTTACATTATGGAGATGCTTTGATTCTATCGAATTTCATTCAGTAATTCACTTAGATTCTTGGCGACAACCAGCTGAGGATATAATAAAAGATTTAAAATTTTACGATTTTTTTCCCATGGTAATACCTAAACTTTTGAAATATTTTTATTTAAAGTTACGAAGTATATTTCTTTAAGATATTTAAGTAATGAATCTAGTTAGAAAAATTATTTATCTGTATTTCCAATATAGTTTTTATTTAAGAAATTATTTTCATCAAATTAACAAAAAAAATAAAATTCCTTCCATTAATCCTCTAATTAGTATTTTAGTACCTATTTATAATACAGATAAGAACCAACTAAAACAGATGCTTGAGTCTGTTATTAATCAAAAATACAAATCTTGGGAACTAATTTTATGGGATGATGCCTCACCAGATTCTAGCATTGAAAAAACATTAAAAAATTATGTTTTGAAAGATTCTAGGATTTATTATTTTAAATCAAAGTTAAATTCAGGAATTGCCAAGACAACTAAATTAGCTTTTGAAAAATCTAAAGGAGATTATATTACATTTTTAGATCATGATGATACTCTTGATGATAAATCATTGCAATCAATTGTCATTCACATCGAAAAAAATAAAAAATCTGATTTTATTTACTCGGATGAAATATATAATTCTTCTCGTTTTGGAATTTTTTCTTATTCAATTAAAACTCCTTTTTCTCTCACTAAGCTAATTTCCAATAATTATATCTGCCACCAAGTTACAGTATCAAGAAATCTGCTGAAGAAAATGGGAGGATACCGAGAAGGTTTTGATGGTAGCCAAGATCATGAATTTGCTTTACGAGCATCCCGTTTTACAAATCATATAACATTCTTACCTAAGCATCTTTATAATTGGAGACTCCAAAAGTCTAGTTTCTCTCATAAAAAAAAGCAAATTTGCATAGATAGTTCCCATAAAGCTATACGAGAACAATGTTTAGCTACAAATCAAAAATTAATTTCAATAAAGGATGGATACTATCCTTTTACTTACCATATTCAAAATAAGACAGATACTAAATCTAACATTTTAATCGTTTATTTAACCGATGGTGTTATTAAAAATAGTAATAAATTACAGAATAGCATATCCAAAATTCTAAAAACTATAAATAAAATTAATACTGCAAATTTCTTAATTCCTCAATTTTTTAAATCAAATTCTTTCTCAAAAAGATTTGATATTGGAAATTTTAATTCAAATCTTAACAACTTAAACTTCTATAATTCAAATGAAAACTTACATGTAGAAATATCGAATACAAATTTCGATCATATTTTATTTCTTCATTCATCTCTTGAACCCTTAAATGATGATTGGTTGTATGAGCTAATTCAAATGTCGAATGGTTCTGATATTGGAGCTATTACGCCAGTTATTATAAATTCCAATAAAGAACTTATCTATTCCAGTATACTTCTGGGGAAAAATGGATTTCTTGATAAAACTGGTAATAAATTAAATAGATTCGAAAGTAAAATTTGGAGCAATGAATGGATAGAAAAAGAAGTTTCAGCGATATCTAAAAATTCATTTTTTGTGAGTAGGAAAATTTGGAATAAATTTAACAAAATAAAAAAAGTAAATTTTTCTTATAATTATTGGGATGTAGATTTTTCTCTTCGTCTTCAAGAAGTAAATTTAAAAATCTTAAGCAATCCATTTAGCATTTTTTCTACAGATCAACATTCTTTGTTTCAATATTTAAAATTATCTAATGAAACTATATTAGATGCAAAATCCCTTTATAAACAATGGGGCAATAAATTATTTAGCGATCATAATTATTCTCCACATGCGAATCTTTTAGGATTAGATATGTATCCACGTGGCGTCCTACATGATTGGATTTATAAATCAAAAAATAATAAAATTTTAAAATTGCTGAATAAATCATGAAGGATAAAGTTTCTATTCTTCTTTCTACTTATAATGGCAGTAATTTTCTTGAAAAGCAACTATTATCGATTCAAAATCAAACTTATCCATTTGAATTATTTGTTAGAGACGATGGATCAAATGATAATACCTTAGAAATATTAAAAAATATTTTTAATAAGTACAATATTAAAGGTAAAATAATCGAAGGTTCAAACATAGGAGCTTCTTCTAGTTTTTTTGAGTTATTAAATCAATTTAAGCATATCAATCCCTACATTGCATTTTGTGATCAAGATGATATCTGGATTCCAAATAAATTAGAAAAAGCAATAATTTTTATCCAAGAAAACGAAAGAGAGTATGGTAAAAATTATCCATTACTCTACCATTCTGACTTAATACTTATAAATGATAAAGACCAATTACTCAATCAGACTTTTTGGGAAATGGTTGGATTAAATCCAAAATTCAATCAATTGAATCGGATACTCTGTCAACCAACTGTGACTGGATGCACAATGGTAATTAATCAATCACTTCTAAATAGGATTGAAAATCCTACTAATCCTAATTTTATTCACGACTACTGGATCTCTCTTTACGCAAGTTCTTTCGGTAAAATTTTAATTGATTCTAACTCATATATTAAATATAGAATTCATAATGCTAATGTAATTGGCGCAAGTAAAATTAACTTAAAGCGAATACTAAGTTTAGTTTTTCAACCAATTAATTTTATAAAAAAATGGAATTATGAACACAATATTAGAATCGAACAAGGAAAAGAATTTTATAAATTGAATCAAAATAATTTAACTATTGATCAATCTAGAATGCTAAGAAGTTTTAATTTATTGAATAATGCCAATTGGTTTTACCGTTTATTTTTAAAATTTAAATATAAATTCTACCAACAAGGACTATTAAGAAATATTATATCTTTTTTTCTTTTCTAAAATTCCATCCACAATCCCTCTACCAAGCATCTTCCACTTCTTAACTCTCTCTTTATCGAATAGAGTAAATCGAATTACATCGAATATAAAATTTCCAATATCATATAAAAACCAAAGTGGAAACTCCAAGCCATATAATTTCCAAGTCCAAATTCTATTTCGAGTCATATAATATCTTCGCAAAGGACTATGGTTGGTTGGATAGATTTGCCCTAGTGGAGTTTTAAATTCTTTTTCTTCACCAAGTTTATGCTTCAATACTGCAGATTGTAATACTGCAATCTTCCAATCATTTGCACGTAGTCTAAGGCAAAATTCAATATCAATACAATCAATAAAATAATCATCTCTCATTTTTCCAATGTTTCGAAAACAATTCTCTCTTACAAGACTACCCGATGCGATTACAGTGGAAACATTTTCAAGAAAATCATTCTTCTCATAAAGTGGTCTTCTATAAATCCATCCAGTAGAATGGATTATTGGATACTTTTGGATTCGATTCGAATTTAAATGAATGAGTTTAGGAGCAACCATTCCATA
>JAACWH010000128.1 GCA_009991425.1 Leptospira sp. | reverse complement strand
AAAAAATATATTATAATAAAACCTTTCTTTAAAATTAAATGTGATGATATCCATGAATTATTCAAAGAAAAAGTTATTTTTATATTCATAATAACATTTATACTACCATTTTCAATTTTAGGATGTATTAGAACTATATATTTACTTTCTACCAAATTTTCTCAAGCATCTTATCGATCTGAAGTATTTGGATTAAATACAGGGAGTTCTGAATTATTTTTTAATTTTAATCATTTAGCTTCCTTATATTGGAATTTAATTATACCTTTGTATTGGTCTATTTTGCTAATAGGAATTATTTATTTTCTAAAATACAAGAAAATCAGATTATTAATTATGTCTTTTTGTTTATTCATCCTTGATTCCATAACTACAGTTGGTAGATTTGGGATGCATTATGTAATTTTTACAATTATTTTGATCTTTTTATTATCTTATACTTTTAATTTAATTCAATTAAATAAAAAGAAGCTTTCTATTATTTTATTAATCATCTTGTCTATATTAGTAAGTATGTTTTCTATACGATCAGGTAAAGATATAACTCATAGTTTCGATCATTATGTAATAGGATATCACACTTCTTCTCTGGTAATATTAGATCAGGAATTAAATAATCCTAACTCAATAATTCATGATAAAACATTAGGCTCTTCTTTTTGGACAGGTATATTTAATTCTGTAAGATATTTATTTGCAAATATACTTGGAATACCTTGGGTCGGAGAAGGAGATGTAATGGGTGGATATTTACATCCAAGTAGATTAGTTGGATTTGATAAAAATAATATACCCTTATATAATAATGCTTTTGGAACGATTTTCTTTAGTATGTATCGAGATGGAGGTTTTTTAGGTATAATATTGTACGGAATATTTTTTGGATATATTCTGGGCATAACATCAAAAAGTTTGCCAAATAAAAAATCTGATCAGATATTATTCCATATATCATTAATTTATATTTTGGTATACGGTATTTTTCAGCCATTTACTTCAGGACCTATTCTACAAGCTATAGTCATATCTACTATTTTTTTAAAATTCCCAGTTAAAACAAAAAAGAATACAATTTAATTTGAAAAAAATTATTCATAATTTCTTTTGGCTTTTTAGTGATCGTATACTTAAAATGGTCATTGCCCTTGTAGTAGGTATTTGGATCGTTCGCTATTTTGGACCTGATTATTTTGGAAAATTCAACTATGTAATAGCTTGGCTTACACTAATGGCAGCAATGGTTCCATTAGGAACAGAAAGTATTCTTGTTGCTGAATTAGTTAAAGATTCTGATAATAAGGAATCTATACTTGCTTCATCATTTATCCTATATTTAGTAACAAGCCTTATTTTTACGATACTAAGTATAGGTTTTGTTATTATAACAAAACCAGAAGACAGTGAAATATTTTCTATAGTTCTTATCTTAAGTCTTCCTTATTTTAT
>JAACWH010000026.1 GCA_009991425.1 Leptospira sp. | reverse complement strand
CTTTGCTTAAGGGAAGAGTGATTAAGTCGCCATTGAATTTTTCAACCAAGCTCATACCAGTTAACAAGGAATAGTAAGACATCCGACCTGTGGTTTTACTAGGTTGGCCCAATTCTATCTTTCGATCAGTGATTGGTTTTAAAGAGAAATCACTTTGGTGAGATGGCTTTTTTATTTTTAAAGAATTTTGCAAGAAAGCTTCTGCTTCGATTTGGAAAATCCCTGAACTGGGAATAAAACTAGAATCCACTGAGGAATCTAAAGATACATTGTGTTCGGGAAAAGAATAAGAAATATTTGATTTTGATCGGACGAGGAAGATGGGTCTTGATTTTGAAATTTTTCTAAGAAGAGAATCCTCCTTGGCAATCAGTTGAGAACTGATACCAGAAGGATCACCTTCTGTGATAAATATGGGACGAGCTCCCATGGAAATTTATTCTTTGGTGGCGGGTTGTTTGCCAAAAAGTTTTTCTAGATTGAGTGAATCTTTTGAATATTCTAATTCAATCAAATCTTTAGCTGAATGTTTGAGATCATTAGAAATCATACAACGGCCTTCTAGAATAACTCCATTCTGGATAATCAATTCTGGAGTCTTAATATCACCTAAAATCTTTGAAGTAGGAAGAAGCATAACTCGGTTTCTTGCAGTGATGTTACCCGCAACAATTCCTTCCACGATCACATTGGTCGCCGTGATATTTGTCTTTACTTTACCTGTAACTCCAATGTAGAGCTGGTCAGCTTGTAAGGATTTCCCTTCAAACTTTCCATCAATCTTAAGTGAGCCATTGATAAAGAACTTACCACTAAAGTAAGAATTTTCGCCGATGGTTGAATTTGTAACTTCTGTCTGATTTTTTACTAATGCCATGGAATTTCCCGATTCAATTGAATTGTATATCTATATTTCGTTTCCCCTGATTCAAGGAAAGACTTTTTCTACAAAAATTAGATTTTCATATTCGGCAGATTGATCGCGTCCATTGCTTCCTTGGTAAATGTCGTGAAATCATTCAAGGCGGCAGGAATTGTCTTGCCTTCCAGAAGACTTGCCTTCTCAAAACGTGGATTGAACTTGATAGGATCATCTAAATTCATAATAACAGAGCTTCCCTCTTTCAAATCCTTATTAACAGCTTCTAGAAATTCTCTTGTCTTTTTAAAGACATCAAAGGCCTCTGAGATAAAAATCCGAGATTGTTTGTTCTTCATCCGTCCTAACTGTTCGCGGAATTCCTGCTTTTCTGCGGCTGCAAATTCCTCTATAGTCTCCATGAGAACTTTCATGTTTCTACGAAGATTCTCCATATGCTTGAATAAGGTATCCCTTTCACTTTGGTGGGAAAAGTCGAATTTAATATGAGTATCACCTAACAGAGCCATGAATTCAACATCCATTATATTTGTAAGTGTGCCTATTTGATTGATTTCTCTATCATGGGAATTGGGAGTGATCTTCATTATAGGAAATTGTGCAATATACCTATGCTTTACATTCGGATCACCATCTTGGAGTGCTTTTGAATTCGCAACTGTAGATGCCATATTATCAGGAATTCCGTCGGGAGAAATCTCCATCATCTTGCGGTTGTATTTATCTAAATCCATGGACACTCTTGTCGCTTGGAAATCATCCTTGGATTCTCTCTTGATTTTTTCTAAATTGCGAATGATAGATTGGATTCTAGAAATCTCAACAATTTGTTCATGCGACAGCGGCATAGGAACCTCTCTTCTGAAGGAACAAAGGAATCTCCCAACTTGGATTGCTCTCTCGAATCAATTCAAGCAGCTTCTCTCCCTCAAGGTCATTGCCCATACGAATATCTATAATTGCTTTCATATAGAGAGCTTGGGCGTGAAACTTCATCCTACCTGAGAGAATATAATGCTTATAGAATCTTTCATCTTGTCTTTCCAAGAAGGCATCTACGAATAAAACTGTGTGAGCAAGATAAGACTCTGGAAGTCTTTGTTGTAGAAGCTGTATCATATTTTTGGATTCAGAGGTCTTCTCTAGCAACTGCTTGGCGATTCCAAAAGGATTTCTCAGTATCCACTCTGGGATTCTTCCCTCAAATGGATTCCCAATATTTTCCTGATTCTTCATTTTGGGAGAAAGCCTTCCATTTTGGATAAAAAGTGAATCTAAAAAATCACTCTTCCATTCTTCGGGAAGATATTTGGCAGCTAGTCGAAAGGCTGTCCAAGTAGGGAATTTTTCCAGAACATCTGACCATACTTCCTTCCATTCTACTTCTGAAAGCAAATCCTTATTCTCAATTGCTATACGAAGCAAAGATTTATTATAAGGAAGAAGATCATGAAATCGGGAAAATGCTCGGCAGGTTAATCCTAAAAGATCTAAATTCTTACCAACCATAAGCATATGGTAGAGATTCATTAATTCTTCTTTTTCCATGGTACCATGGATTTTCTTCAGATTGGATTTTTCTTGGGATGATGTTTCAGAAATTTTTTGCTTTTGATCTGAGGCTTTGGTGCTGTAATGACTCGTAAGAGGCTCTTTAACTTTTGGTTCCTCAGTGCCGATAGTAATCTCAGTCCATTCTAGATTAGGTATCATAAGCCCTCACCACAATCATGTTAGCAATATTCACTCGTAGATCAATCCTTTTCCTTTTGATTTTCGGAAGTTTTTCCGTTTTTGCCCAAGAAAGCTTACATATTTGGATCAAATCCCATCGTTGGGATCTAATTCATGAAAAATTTCAGAACAGATCCCCCTCCAAAGAGAGCGAAGTTTACAGTCTCATTGAATACAATGACAAATCTGAGGATAAAAATCCTGAGAAAAGATTTCTACTTCTCATCTCCCAAGTGAAAGGCAGTTTTGTCAATTCCTATGATCGCTCTGATATCAATGCAATTCTTGAGAATACTCTTCCCCACCAATCGATAGTCTTAAGACTTAGCTTCTGGAAATTGTACCAAGAATTGGTTTCTCGCAAAATTCTGAATCCACAAGAACAAGCCAAATATCTGAGCAAAATTTCCTGGGATACTGATCCTGTTTCCAAAAAAGCATTCGATGAATTAATTAAAGTTCACCAAGACGCAGAGAACAACCAAGCAATCATTCAATTAGTGAATAGTCTTCATAACGAAGAAAAAAGATACTATCTAAATAAAGAATCTTGGCTGCGTTATGCGAAAGCACTTGCCAAATCAGGTGAGATTAAAAAAGCAAAAGACGAATACATCGCTCTTGCCCAAGATTCAGAAACACCAGATTACCTCAGAGGATTCATCTACCAAGACTTAAAGAAATTTCTCACAGAAGATGCTTTTATGAATCTTAAGATTGAGGAAGTATTCTGTCTGCTTACTGTAATGAAATCAGAAGAGGCGGCTCAGTTCTTTCGTAAGAACAAGCAAGATTTTCATTCCCGAATTCCAAATCCAACATCATTTTATCTAGCTCTTAAATACTTAAGCATACGAAATGATACAAATACTTTAATAGCTCTCATCCTTTCCAATCGAAATCATCTAAACCCTGATGATGAATACTTAGGAAAGGTTGGAGAAATTCTTTATTTCCAAAAAAATTATGAATCTGTTGTTCGTGTCTTAGAAAGATTTCCTGAATACCACGATTCGATGAAATACAAATTCTTACACCTTAGCCACGAAAAGCTTGGACACAATGAACAAAGCATCGACTACTTAATCCGTTACCTAGCACAATATCCTTTTAATCTTTTCTACCAAGACAAGCTCATAGATTTTTTAATTACCAAACAAGCAACTAAGATAAGCTATGCGGATGAACACTATTGGAAGAAGGCAATGAATGAAATGCCGAATCTTCCAGTCAAAGGCAGGTTGGTGTATTGGTATTTAAGAATGCTCAAAGATTCAGGCAAAGATTCTGAACTAAAGAAGGAATTACAGCTCTATTATGAGAAAATCGCAGGCTCTTATTATACAAGAGTCATTCGTGAAGAATTCCAATCGACTCTAGCTGAACTTCCTGAACCAAAGAATCCTACAGATAACAAAGAATCATTATTCCGGTATCTATCCATTTCTGGGGGAGATCCCAAGTATTCTGGTAGAATACTCAAGAAAAACCTCGGTTTTGCATACTTCGATCGTTCTTTTGATCTAGGAGTTCGTCTTTCCAACACCCAATCTAAGGTTAAAGGAGATCGTATGCTTTCCGTTGCAAGCGATTACTTTCGCTTAGGTGAAGAGAGTTTTGGCATGAGCTTGGTTCAATTTTATGCCAAAGAAAAAAATATCTCCATCATGGACAAAGAAGAAATACTAGTTGCGATTGGAGAACTTTCACATAACACATACTATAGCGCATTTTATACAAGATCTTTACTTAAGAGATTGTTTATTCCTGATGATCCAATTTTGTTGCCAACTTCCGTCTCTGCAAGAATTTACCCAAGACCACATAGAGATCTTGTTTCTAAATACTCTAACGAGAGTAGAATTTCAGAAGATGTAGTTTATGCAATCATGCGCCAGGAATCTTTTTATAAAGAGAATGCAGTATCTAGATCCAATGCACAAGGACTCATGCAGATCATGCCTGCAACTGGTCGTGAGCTTGCCAAGAATCTAGGAGTAAATTCCTATACTCTTTTTAATCCGAATACATCGATTCGCTTCGGATCAAAATTCTTAGGCTATCTTATGCGGGAAAATGAAAATGATATGAGATGGGCATCTATTGCATACAATGGTGGACCGGGCAATCTTCGTAAATGGAAAAGAAATCACTACAATGGAGACTTCAATCATTTCTTAGAGGATGTGCCTTACAAAGAATCAAGAGACTATTGCAGAATTACTGTTTCTAATTTTTATGCTTACGAAATTATGCGATCCTTTCATGGATTGTGAATTTTTCAATGCTGTTTGGAAAAGTGCTTTCCCCATCGGACTCAGATGAAATTCTATTCAATCGGGGGATAGAATTTTCATGTCAAACACAGCAATCCTAAAAGTAGACGGGAAAGAATACGAACTTCCTATTATAGAAGGCTCAGAGAAAGAAAGAGCCATAGATATTACGAAATTAAGAGCTCAATCAGGGCTTATCACTTTAGATAGTGGTTATTTGAATACAGGAGCTTGCACCAGTGCAGTTACCTTTCTAGATGGTGAACTTGGAATCCTAAGATACCGTGGAATTCCTATTGAAGAACTCGCTGAGAAATCCACTTTTACAGAAGTCGCTTATCTTTTGATATATGGCAAATTACCCAACAAGAAAGAATTAGAAAATTGGAATGACTCTCTAACTAAACATACATTAATTCATGAAGATCTTAAGAGACTTTTCAATGGTTTCCCAAAAGACGGTCACCCAATGGCGATCATGTCATGTATGATGGTTTCTCTTTCAACCTATTACCAGGATTCTTATGATCCATTGAATCCTGAGCATAGAGAAATCTCTATGATTCGCCTTCTTGCAAAATTTCCTACTATCGCAGCTTTTGCATTCAAGAAATCCATAGGCCAACCCATCATCCATCCTCTCAATAAGTACGATTATTGTGGGAACTTCTTAAACATGATGTTTAGCGTTCCAGCGGAAGAATATGTAATTGATCCAGAAGTAGTGAAGGCATTGAATCTTCTTTTAATTCTTCATGCTGACCACGAACAAAACTGTTCTACATCAACAGTTCGTTTGGTGGGATCTTCCCTCGCTAATCTTTACTCAGCAATTGCAGCAGGAATCTGTGCACTTTGGGGACCACGTCATGGAGGAGCCAACCAAGAAGTTCTTGAGATGTTGGATTACATCCACCAAAGCGGGAACAAAGTATCCAAGATGGTTGAACAAGCTAAGGACAAGAATTCTTCTTTCCGTCTTTCTGGTTTTGGTCATAGAGTTTATAAGAATTTTGACCCAAGAGCAAAGATCATCAAGGTTGCAGCGGATCGAGTTCTAAGCAAACTTGGAATCAAAGACCCCCTTTTAGACATCGCCAAAGAACTAGAGGAAGTAGCTCTGAACGATCCATACTTTGTGGAAAGAAAACTTTATCCAAACGTAGACTTCTATTCTGGTATCATCTACCGTGCACTTGGTATCCCAACCAATATGTTCACTGTAATGTTTGCTATGGGTAGACTTCCTGGTTGGATCGCACAGTGGAAAGAAATGATTGAGGATTCTAGTCTTAAGATTGGAAGGCCTCGCCAAGTTTACACTGGTGCTACAGAAACTCATTACGACCAAGCTAAAAAAGGGTAAACAACTGATCTACAGAGGGCGATTTTCCATTCATAATTTTTCCTTATGGCATAATTTGTGAAAGATGAATACTCCCTCTATGATTCTGGGAACAAACTCAAATTAGAACAACTAGGGGAATTTCGACTCATTCGATCTTCCCCTCTTTCTGACTATCCTACCACCAAACTAAAGCTATGGGAAGAATGGGATGCAAAATACACTAAGAACGATAGAGGCTCTGGTGAATGGAGCTATCGCAAAAAAATCCCTGCTAGCTTCACTATAAATTACGCAGACATAAAATTCCTTTGTAAGCTGACTCCTTTTGGACATATTGGATTATTCCCCGAACAGAAGTTCAACTGGGATCGCATAAGAAGTGATAAACTAGCAAAGCCAGGTTCCAAAGAAGAATGGGAAGTGCTGAATCTTTTTGCTTATTCTGGTGGATCGACTATGGCTTGCTTGCAGGCAGGCATGAAAGTCTGCCACCTAGATGCATCCAAGGGAATGGTTGAATGGGCTAGAGAAAATGCCAAGCTCAATCAATTAGATAAGAAACCTGTCCGTTGGATAGTGGAAGATGTCACAAAATTTCTCAAAAGAGAGATCAACCGTGGCAAGAAATACAGCGGATTCATTTTAGATCCTCCTAGCTTTGGTAGAGGAAGCAAGGGTGAAGTCTTCAAAATTGAAGAAGACCTAGGTGCTATGCTAGACCAATTGATGGTACTTTGCGATAGTAAACCGAAATTTATTATACTTACCTGCCATTCCCAGGGATACAGCTCACTAAGTCTTGAGAAGATGATAGCAACTCGCATCAAGAACCAAGGAACTTTTGAGTCCAGCGAACTTTGGCTAGATGAATCCCATGGTGGGAAATATCCAGCGGGTTCTTGCTGTTTTTTTACTGACAAAAATTTATGAAAGAATACAAAATCAAACCTCGAACCAACAAGCCCGACGCAAGAAGAGATAATACGAAAAAATCTGATTCCACCCATTCCAAATTCAAAAGAGAATCATCAGAAAAATCAAATCCATCTGAGAAGAAACGGTCTTCCTACAATACTGATAAGGATAGTGCAGTTCATAAAGCTGATAAGCCACAGGTAAGCTCTAAATCTACAAAATCATTTTCCAATAAGAAACAATTCAAAGCGAAAGATTTCTTCAAAGAAGCTGAGACTTTTAAGCCTAAAAAAGATTCTGAATCTAAAAAGTTTAGAAATCCTTTGGATGAGGAAGGCGATGATAAAAATCGTCCTCTTGAGATTACCTCCTTTTCCAATCCTAAGGTTAAATACTTAAGTTCACTCAAAGATAAGAAATTTCGTGACAAAGAAAATCGAGTTTTTATTGAAGGCTTCCGTGAAATACAAAGAGCCTATGCTGGTTTTAAATCTAAAAATCCACTGCTTCCAAAATTTCAACCAGAAATCATATGCATTAGTCCTGAATGTTTCTTGGGAATTAACGAATGGAATATGATCAAAGATTGGCGAATTCCTGTCTGGCAGTTTCCCAAAGCAGTCTTTGAGAAAATCTCTCATAGAGATAGACCTGATGGTTTGATATTAATCGCATCTATTCCTGACACTTCATTCAAGAAAAATTACCTAGAGTCATTAGAAGATGAAATTATTCTTATCATTGAAGGCGTTGAGAAGCCAGGCAATCTAGGAACCATCATTCGTTCAGCGGAAGGTGCTGGAGTTCATTCCATAATTGTAACTGATCCGCAGACTGATATCTATAGCCCCAATGTTGTAAGATCTAGTACGGGAATTCTTTTCACTTTACCAGTTTTCCAAGGAAATACAGGAGAAGTATTTTCTGCACTCAAAGCAAATGGATTCCAAGTAAAGGCTCTCACTCCTGAGTCGGACAATATGTACACAAATTCTAACTTAAAGGGTAAGATTGCATTAGTATTTGGAAGCGAACAGTACGGACTTTCCACAAAGGCAAAAGAATCTGCTAGTGAACTTTTAGGGATCCCCATGGAAGGAGAAGCGGACTCTTTGAATCTAGCTCTCTCAGTGGGAATTGTAGTCTATGAGGCAATCCGTCAGAGAAATTTATAATTTCCAATTAGGTGTTTTGATTTGAAGATACTTTACTATGTTAGCAGCCATGGATACGGCCATATTTCTAGATCCTACGAAATCATAAGAAAACTCATCTCATCCTCTGCCATTCACTCTGTTACGATAGCATCTCAGCGAATAGATTTTATTAAAGAAAAGTCTGAGAAAATATATTTCCGTAATATTGCTATAGATGTTGGAGTCCACCAAAAGGATTCTCTATCCTTGGATGTAGATCTTACTCTGAATAAATTAGAAGAATTTGAGAAAAATAAAAATGCACTTTTGGAAGCAGAGGCAAAATTTGCAGTCCAAGAAGATTTCGATCTAATCATTTCAGATTCTGCTTCCTTGCCCTTTGTTATTGGAGTTGAGGCTAAGATTCCAACTATCTTTATAGGTAATTTTACCTGGGATTTTATCTATTCCAATTTTGCGAAATACAATCCTAATTATTCAGTTATTTCGAATATTATTAAAGTGGAATATAGTTTTGCGACCAGTGCGTTTTTACTTCCATTTACCTGCCCCATAGATGGATTCTTAGAGATAGAAAAAGTCGGTCTTGTTGGACGAAAAAGCTTACTTTCGAAAAAAGAAGCAAGAACCAAATTTAAATTTAAGACTGATATTAAATACTTTCTGTTCTCTTTCGGTGCTTATGGCCTAAAAGATATTGTTTGGAACTGGGACTGTATTCCTGATGATTGGGTTATAGTCTGTTCAGAATTAGCTGGTTTTGAATCGGAACAAATTCTCAATATTCCCCATACTTATTACCCAGACTTGGTGAAAGCAGTAGATTTTGTAGTTACAAAGCCTGGGTATGGGATAATCAGTGAAGCGATATTTGCAGAAACACCTATCATTTATACAGATCGCGGTGATTTCGCTGAATATCCCCATTTAGTGAAAGCCCTAGAGAAATCTCATCTTTGCTCCTATATCAGCCAAACTGATCTGTTGCGTTTCGATTTTAAAGAATCAATAGAAAAAATTCAAAACACAGACCATAACAAAATCACTAAACTCTCATTAGAAGGCGAGAAGGATATTCTTGACTTAATTTTGAGAACAATTTGATACTTTAAAACCTTAAATTCCTAAAAAGTTTATAATTTAACAAGTATTTAATCTAATAAATTTAATATCTTAAATTTATTCCAATATACTGAACCTTCCAAGATTTCCAATTTTATCCAATGCAAACGAACAAACAAATAAAATTTATTAGAATTTATTTCAGCTAATTGAATTTTAGAATCAATACAAGAAATTCTGGTTGATATTTATCAATTTATTGTAACTTTGATTTTCTTCATAAGAGTTTGTATTATTAAAGTCTTTCTAAAAAATGGAATCATATTGATTTCGATATCGGAGAGAGAGATGAGTACCAGTACAAAATACAACGATTGGATCGTTAAAGGCTTCATCATTTCTGCAATCATTTGGGGTCTTGCCTCGATGCTTGTAGGTGTTTGGATTGCCTTTCAACTCGTTTATCCAGAGCTAAATTTTAATTTACCTTATTTTAGTTTTGGAAGATTAAGACCACTTCATACTAATGCAGCCATATTCGGCTTCGCTTTGAGTATAATTTTCGCAACAGCGTATTATATGATTCAAAGACTAACGAAAATCAGAATTTGGTCTGACAAATTAGCAGGGATACACTTTGTCCTCTATAATTTAACGATTGCTCTTGCAGCAATTACTCTTCCCTTAGGGATGAACCAATCCAAAGAATACGCTGAATTAGAATGGCCTTTAGATATTTTAATCGTAATTTGGTTTGTTATCTTCATAGTTAATTTTTTTGCAACGATTGCCTTCCGTGAAGAAAAGCAAATGTATGCGGCGATTTGGTTCTATATTGCTTCTTTCGTTACGGTTCCCCTACTTTTCGTGGTGAACAATCTTGCAATCCCTGTTGGGCTCACTAAATCCTATTCCATTTATGCTGGAGTTTATGATGCAAACATCCAATGGTGGTATGGGCACAATGCAGTAGCTTTTGTCTTGACAACACCCTTCTTAGGACTCATGTATTATTTCTTTCCTAAGCATATCAACCAACCTATCTATTCTCATAGATTATCTATCATACATTTTTGGTCATTGATCTTTGTTTATATTTGGGCTGGGCCGCACCATCTTCTATATTCACCAATACCAGATTGGCTTCAGACAACAGGTATGGTATTTAGTATTATGCTTTGGATGCCTTCTTGGGGAGGAATGCTAAACGGATTTCTTACTTTGACCCAAGCTAAAGAAAAAATAAAGACAGACGCCATTCTTAAAATGATGTTAGTTGGTATTACTTTCTACGGGATGTCAACATTTGAAGGGCCTTTACTTTCTATCCGAACAATCAGTTCGCTTGGCCATAATACAGATTGGATTGTAGGTCACGTTCACTCAGGAACTCTAGGTTGGGTGGGAATGATGTCATTTGCTGCAATTTATTACATGGTTCCAAGACTTTGGAATACTAATCTCTATTCGGAGAAACTTGCAAATACACATTTCTGGTTAGCAACTCTCGGAATTCTACTTTATATAGTATCCATGTGGGTGTCAGGAATTACAGAAGGTTCTATGTGGAGAGCAGTAGATGAGAAAGGTTTTCTTCTCTATCCTAACTGGGTGGCTATTACCGAAGTATTGAAACCTTTTCGATTCTTCCGTGGAGTTGCTGGTGTATTGTATTTTGCAGGACTTGTCACATTGGTATATAACGTAATAAAAACAATTCAAACTGCTGGTTCTGGTTTTCAAGCAGTTGATTTAAGAGTAAAAGAAGGAGCGTCTAAATGAAAATATTTGATGTCCCACTAACCTGGTTTGAAAAATTTGCAAGCAAATGGGAAAGCGATGGAGTAAAATTCTCTGTCTATACCTTTATTGCTATTTTAATTGGTGGTTTATTTGAGTTGATTCCACCATTTTTCCTATCACAAACTGTTGTTCCAATTACAACTGTTCAGCCATTTACACCCTTAGAACTTGCAGGTAGAGACATCTACCAAAAGGAAGGATGCAATAATTGCCATACGCAGATGATTCGTCCTTTTAAATGGGAAGTGGATCGATTTGATCCACAAAAAGCGTATGGAACTGATGGTTACTCCAAAGCGGGGGAATCGCAATATGAACATCCATTCCTTTGGGGCTCTAAGAGAACAGGTCCCGACCTAGCACATGAATCTCAAATCCAACCATCCGCACAGTGGCATAAAGATCATTTAATAGATCCAAGAAAAATATCTGGACCTGGATCTATCATGCCTGCCTATCCATGGTTATTCGAGAAAGATGCAACCTTAGATGCCGCTTCCATCCAAAATCATATGGAAGGCTTGATGGTAGTTGGAGTTCCTTACACTAAGTCGGATTTAGATTCTGTTCCAACTAGTATTCAAGGGAAAACGGAAGGCGATGCACTTGTAGCTTACCTACTACGCTTAGGAAAAGATAGTGCTGAACTATCTAAGTCAATTAAATAGGGAGAGGACAAAATGAACGAATTAGATTTACTTATCATCTATAAATCACTGAGGCTCCCTATTCTTATAGCTGCAGTTGTATATGTCTTCTTCTATGTATATAACAAGAAGAGAAAGGAAGAATTAGAAGCACCTAAATATAAGATGCTAGAGGAGGATTGATATGGCAGACCAACACGGAGAAAAAGAGTTTGATGGAATTATCCAATCTGGGAATGACCTTCCCGCTTGGTACAAGCATATTTTCGTTTATGCGATCTTCATAGGAATAGGTTATGCAATTTATTTCCATGGTTTCTCATCTTGGGGAACGAAGGAATACTACGCTGACCAACTAGCAGAACATGAAGCTAAGTTCCCAACACCTAAAGAGATTGTTGCCATTGATGGGATCAATCCTATGCGAGATGACTCAGCAGCAATTTCAGAAGGAGAGAAAAACTTTAAGAATGTTTGTGCCGCATGCCATGGTGTGAATGCAGAGGGTGTAGTTGGCCCATCGCTTGTTGACAAAGAATGGATTCATGGTCGAACGGATGAGCTAGTATTTGCGAATATTATGAAGGGCATAGATATTGAAAAAACGAAATTAGGCCGTGGTCCAATGCCAGCTCATGAAAATTCTTTAGGTTCTGAAAAAGTTTATCAAGTCATGGCATGGCTTGCAAGTAAGAACGAAAGCCTAATAGCTAAGTAGGGTATCTCCCAGGAGGGAATATGATCATATCTAGACACCAAACTGGAAAGGTTCGAACACTTCGTAACCTTGCATTTGCTTTTTTAATTCCAATCTATTTTGGATTGCCATGGTTTCGAATGGCGGGTCATCCACTCATTCGTCTAGATATTCCTGAGAGAAAATTCTATCTATTAGGGAATGTTTTCATTCCTATGGAAGGATACTTTCTCTGGCTCATGCTGGTAACAGCTGGGCTTTCCCTCTTCTTCTTCACTTCCCTTATCGGTAGAGTCTGGTGTGGTTGGGCCTGTCCTCAGACTGTTTTTACAGATATGTTTGATTGGATAGGTCGCCTAATCCTTGGTTCCAAATATGGAAAAAAAGATGCCCCGACCATCGGCAAAATTACCCTACACGCTACTTGGATTCTCTTTTCATTAGCAGGTTCTCTAGTTTGGATTTCTTATTTTGCTGATCCCTATTTAATGTTAGCAGACATCTCTAGTTTTAAAGTTTTTACAGGTGATGTGACCTGGGTTTACTTTGCAGCATTTTTCACATTCACATTATACGGGGACATGGCATTTGTTAGAGAGCAATTCTGCAAGTATGCCTGCCCTTATGCTAGATTTCAGACTGTGCTTATGGACAATCAGTCCTTAAATGTCACCTATGATTACGTTAGAGGTGAACCTAGACGAAAAGGCAAAGAGAAAATTGGGGATTGCATCGCATGTAATATGTGCTTGGTGGTCTGCCCGACAGGAATCGATATCCGTGAAGGTGTCCAAATTGGTTGTGTAGCCTGTGGAAAATGTGTAGATGCCTGCACTGACATCATGGCAAGAGAAGATAAAAAATCCCTCATTCGTTATATGGCTCAAGACCAGGTGGAAAAACGTGATAGTAAAATTTCTTGGCTTAGACCGCGAACTGCCCTTTATGCTACACTACTACTTATTGTTCTTTCTTCTGCTGCCTATCTTTTAAATAATAGAGTTCCCCTTTATGCTTCTGTCTTACCAGATAGAAATATTCCAGCCATGCAAATTCCTGGTGGTAGAGTTAGGAATTTTTACAATGTAAAATTACAGAATATGAGTTTAAGCGATCAACATCTCAAAGTTGAAATAGAATATCCAGATTTCGCAGAAGAAGCAATTCTCCTTGTTGGTGGTGAAGGGAACTCTATGGTAACTATTCCTGAGAATAGTATGATGGATTTTCGGATTGTAGTTGAGACTGGAATTTTACAGAAAGAAGATATTTACAAGAAAAACCATTTCATCCTAATTCGTTTTATAGATCCTAAGAATCCAAAAATGCTAAGGGAAAAAAGAGTACCTTTTACTCTTCCCTCTGATCTATTTGGTATGTTAGATGAGTAGTTCATTCTTTTGTAATAAACTAATTTTAAAATTTATTTATGTAGGTTACAATAGTTTTAAGGAAATTATTTATAATGAAATTTAAAGATTTAGACAAAAGTGTAAAAGCCGCTTTTTATGCTATGGGTGTTATTTTCATAGGACTCATTATTGCTACAGCCATAACAATTTATATAGCAAACAAAGATCATGAGGATGTCATTGATAGAAACTATTACGAGAAAGGCTTGAATTACGAAAAGACTCTCGAAGACAACCGCATCATGGAAAAAGAAGGTTACTCTATTTCAGGAAATTTATTTACTGAACGACTTCCATTCATTAGAGGTAAGAATATAGTAGAGTTGTCATTTTTGAAAAAAGACGAACCTATTGATGATGGGTCCCTTCTATTAATAAGAGAAAGAGGTGCTACAAAAAAATTTACTGAGTCCTATCAATTTACAAATCTTGGCAATGGAAAATACAAAGCAGAGATTGATATTCCCGAGATTGGACAATGGGTGATTACTGTTTATGGGAAACATGCAAGTAGAACCTTTAGAAAAACCATACAAATCGTCGTCCAAAAGTAAATGCTTCCATTGCAATGGACCCATACTTTCCAATAGCGAAATCCTTTGGGTTCATAAAGATGAAACTCATTCCTTTTGTTGCAATGGTTGTCGAACTGTTTCAGAAATTATTTTAGAATCTGGAAATCTAGAATTTTATTCCCTTCGTGGTTCACAAATTATTGAACCCGCAGAAATTTCTAATAGCAAAGAAACCATCAGAAATGATTATTTAAATGGTGAACTAGTTGAAGAAGAATATTTGAGAGAGATCGCTCCAGGATTATATGAAGTTTTCATCAATATAACCAATATTCATTGTGCAGCCTGCGTTTGGTTAAATGAAAAAGTCCTTAAGGAAACTAAAGGCATAGATTCTATTCGAATTAATTTTGCAACTGCTAGAGCCCAGGTTCAATTTCATAAAATAGATATTCAACTAAGTAAAATTTTTACTATAATTGAGTCTTTAGGTTATATTCCAAAACTTCACTCACCTTGGAAGAACCAAGAAAAATCACAACGAAATACAGACTTGTTAAAGAGAATGGGACTGGCTGGGTTTTGTTTTGGGAACATCATGCTTTTTGGAACTTCACTATATGCTGGGTACTTCACAGGTATGGATCTAGAGTGGAAGAGATTATTGCATTATCTTTCCTGGGCATTTGCAAGCCCTGTTTATTTCTACAGCGGATATCCTTTTCTACTCGGAGCATGGAATGGGCTAAGACAAAAAAGATTATCTATGGATTTTTTGTTAGTAACAGGTATTAGTTTAGCTTACTTCTACAGTATATATGTCACTCTTAGCGATAGAGGTGAAGTATATTTTGATTCAGTCTGTATGATCTATTTTTTTATTCTTCTAGGAAAATACTTAGAAGATTCAAGCAGAATGAAATCGAATGATAAGCTTTCTCAATTGGTATCGGATCTTCCTGAACTTGCGACGATTTTGAATGATGAGAAAGATGAAAGCATCATTCGAACATCTGAGATAAAAAAGGGTCATACAATTTTAGTTCGAGCAGGAGAAAGAGTTCCAACAGACGGAATTCTCTTAAGTCCATTAGGGTATTTTAATGAAGCATTCTTAACGGGTGAATCTGAATCCATTACGAAGAAAAAGACTGAATCAGTTCTTGCAGGTTCTATTAGTATTTCTTTACCTGTTGAAATCAAGGCTGAGGTTGATGCCAAGAATTCAACCTTATCTAGATTAAAAATTATAATAGAACAAGCGATTGGTGGCAAACCTCATTTAGAACGAATCACAGATAGGATCTCATCTTATTTTATAGCTGTGGTATTTACATTAGCCATAGCAACATTTACTGCTTGGTATTTAATCTCAGGAAATATTGAGACCGCCATTATAAATACCATATCCGTTCTAATTGTTGCCTGCCCCTGTGCCCTCGGCTTAGCAGTGCCAACTGCTCTGGTCATGAACCATATTCGCAATTCAAGGGAAGGAGTAATCATTCGAAATCCTGATTCAATGGAAACACTTTCCAAAGTGGATACTATTTTTTTTGATAAAACAGGCACTCTCACAGAGGGTGAGATGACTATAGAACATTCTAATTGGAAAGATGAAGATCTTGCCTTAGCATTTGCCTTAGCTATAGAGAAACAATCCAATCATCCCATAGCAAGAAATCTTGTTAAAGAAATAGATAAACTTAAAAAAAATATTCTTAATATAGAGATTATTTCCATTGAAGAAATTCCTGGAATGGGAATGAAAGCAAAAATCATTTATAATTTAAAAGATTATAATGTTCAATTAGGTTCTGCAAAATATTTAAGAATCCAAGAGACAAGTCCCCATACCAGAATTCATATGAGTTGGAATGATGAATACAATGGTTACTTTGAATTAAAGGATAGTATAAGAAGCAGTGCTAAAACAACAATTAAATCACTCTTAGAAATTACAAAGGATATCGCTTTGCTTTCAGGAGACAGTGATTCTGTAGTTTCATCTACATCTAGAGAGCTTGGGCTCCCAAATTACCATTCTGAATTTTCACCAGATGATAAACTTAGTATGATTACTCAAATACAATCTCAAGGTAAAATTGTTGCTATGGTGGGAGATGGAATCAATGATGCAGCAGCTCTCGCAAAAGCAAACATTGGAATCTCTATGGGAATTGCAGCCGATCTTAGCATTGATCGCTCGGATATTATCCTTGTTCATAATGATCTTTCATCTCTTCCCAGATCGATTCTTTACTCTAAAGAAACTTTCCATCTCATTCGACAAAATATTGGTATTTCCTTTATTTATAATTCAATCATGCTCCCAATCGCGGCTTTAGGATGGATGGTTCCTGTAATCTGTGCAGCCTTCATGGCAGCCTCATCACTTACTGTTGTGGCAAACTCGATGCGCCTTCGAAAACGAGAGATTTAACATTTCATTTTTTTCTTGATAGGTCTTGGTACCATGATTCCATGAGTAGAAATGGAATTTCTTTATATCACAATTCCCATAACACTCATAATTGCAGTGCTTGGTCTGGTTGCATTTTTCTGGTCAACTAAATCTGGTCAAATGGATGATATGGAAGGACCCAAGTATAGAATGCTATTTGATGATGAAAATGATTCTAAGAAGTAAAAGGTCTACTTAAGATTTTATATGATTTGCAAAAGTAAAAATCACTCAAAATAAAAATAATATATGTCAGATGCTTATGCTAAAAAAGTTCTCCAAGATTTAGAAGAATTAGAAAACGGATTCTTCCAAATTGAAAATACAAATGGTAACGCAGTCCTTAGAGTTACTGCGCCTGGCAAAAATGGAAGTCCCGTTGAACCCATACAAGTAATTACTAGAATCCAAATTTTTGGAGTTGAGGGTTACGATGAAAGAGAAATTAGAAAAATTGTCAAAAATCCTGATGGTAAAGATCATATTATTGGTAAGTGGACTGGGGGTGATCCAGAAGATTCACGTGCAGAAATTATTGTTCAAGCTGATGGAATGGAAGCAAGCATAACCATTTACCCTCCTAAGCATGGTGGTTCCATGTTAGACGAAGAAGGAATTAGAAATGCTCTACGCTTAGCTGGAATTCGCTACGGGATTATTGATGAGATCGTTTTAGAACTTGCCACTGATCCAGAATACCACAGACCTTATACGATAGCTGAAGGTTTACCCTCACTATCAGGTGGGAATGGTGGAATTGATTATATTTTTGATACATCGAATGCCCCTAATTTAGAGGCAGATGAATCAGGCAAAGTCGACTTCCGTGAAATAAATATCATTAAATCTGTCAGCAAAGATAAAGTCTTAGCAAGGAAGGTTGATCCGAAACCAGGCAAGGATGGAATCGATATCTATGGAGCTCCTATTGCATTTACTAAAGGAGAAGACATAGAATGGAAATTAGGTGCAAATGTTAGACTTAGTCCTGATGGTAAAGAAGCAATTTCAACTATCACAGGTAGGCCTGTATTAGATCGTTCTGGTTTCCTGAGAGTGGATGAGGTAGTTCACCTAGAGAATGTAGATTTTTCAACTGGAAATGTAGATTTCCCTGGAACCATTATCGTTGAGGAAAAAATCGCTGATGGATTTACCCTAACAACAGAAGGTTCCTTGATCATAAAAAAATCTGTAGGGAAAGTATTCCTTAAAGCAAAAGGCGATGTAGTACTTAGCGGTGGCTTCATGGGTAGAGGGCAAGGAACCATCCATGCAGATGGTGAGATCTATGCCAAATTTGTAGAACAAGGAAAAATGATCTCAGGCAAATCCGTATTCATTGAAGAAGCATCCATGCACTCGGATATCACTGCTGAAGAAGATGTGGTTGTTTCAGGTGGTAGAGGAGAAATCATAGGTGGGGAGATAATTGCTGGAAGAAGTATTCTATGCAATAAACTGGGAGCTGTAGTTGAAACAAAAACAGTTGTTACGGTAGGAACTCCTCCCGAGATTATTAAAGAACTTGAGAAAATGCGAATGGATATCCAAACCAAGAAAGAAGTTCTTACAAAAGTCGAACAGACCATGAACAAATTAATTGATGAAGGCAGCAAAAGAGATTTAACACCTGAAGAAAAAGGTATGCTCACCAAACTTAAAGAAGTAGAATCAAAGTATACTGGACTTCTGAAAACAGCACAGAACCAATACAACTCGGCAATCACATCCTATGAACCTAACAAAGATTCTTATGTTCTTGCAGAAAGAGAAATCCATCCTGGTGTTGATATCAACTTAGGAAAAGGAAAATATTACAAAGTATCTCTTAATCCTGTCTTTGGTAAGAGTAAAGTAAATCTAGGTGTGGACGGAAATGTCCACAATGATAGGAAGCTAAAAAATTAGTAGATATAGAATTTAAGAAATTCTCTTCAATCCAATCATTGCTATATCATCATTCAATTCACTTGGGCCATCGATAAATATTTTTTTACCAGAAAAAGTCTCTACATCCTTTGCAATAGATTCTACCAATTCATTACTAGGGACGTCTTGGTGGTTTTTGATAAAGCTCGCTAGCCTTTCGTTACCATATTGATCTCTATTGTCGTTCATTGCCTCATTCACACCATCTGTGTATTGAAAGAAAAAGTCTCCTGGTTCCAAAGTAGTCTTACGCAGTTCAATTGTTGTTTCAAAAAAACTATTTTCATCCATACCTAAAGGCAGGCCTCCCGCTTTTAGGTATTTACAGGCATCATCCTTCTTCCGATAAACGATAGGTTTATTATGGCCTGCTGAAGCAAAGATAATATCATGAGTTTGAATATCATAGATACCAAGGAAGAAAGTAACAAAAATGGTATCAGGCGTATCGGCATAGAGAAAGGAGTTTAACTCAAGTAAGATCTTTTTAGGATCTTTGGCTCCTTTACGAATCAAGGTATGCAATTGAGATCGTAGCAGAGCCATAACCAGTGCTGGGCCGACTCCATGATTAGAAACGTCTCCTATACAAAGAAATATTTTACCATCCATTTCTATAAAATCAAAATAATCTCCACCTACACCGTGCATTGCTTTGTAGAATGCACCAAATTCTAATCCTTCATGAACTGGTAATTTCTCAGGTAACAAGCGCTTTTGGATTTCTTCTGCGGCTTCTAGCTCACCTCGAAGTTCTTCTCTTTCCCGAAGACCTGTTACCATGGAATTCAAAGTTCGCCCCAAACTTCCGATTTCGTCCCATCCTTTTGATGGGAAAGAGACATTAAGATCACCCTTTCCAATTTTCTCTGTGTTCTCAGTAATCTTTCTTAGCTTTTTAACTGCGTAGGTAGAGGATACGATTGCAATTAGCATAAATACTAGTGCAAGTCCAATACTAACTTGCAATAATTTATTTATACTTTCTTTCGATTTTTTAACTGCATCAGATCTATCTATGATTATTAAGTTAACTCCGGCTAAGTTCTTAGAAAGTAAGATATGAGCTAAAGATTTATCTATATCAGGGAAGGAATACAAAGGAGTTGAATCCAAGAACCACATGTATTCTTCAGCTTCCAATCGACTTCTGGAAAGTATTCCATCCTCGAAGGTTTCTACCCTACCTCTACCTGGAAGATAGATTTTTGGGAGAGTCGTTTCTGAATTTGCGTCCATGATCCAATCACGAATATGAGTCCACCTTCTATGCTCTGAATTGAAGATAGTATTATCTCTAAGAAATTTATCATAAGATAAAGTATCATTTTTGTAAGGAAGATGAATGTAGGCTTTCAAACTAGCATCACGTAGATTTTGATAGCTTTCAGCTAACTTTAATTTGGGATATTCGTTCCAACTTGTGATCGTATTTTTAACTTGTTCAATTTCTTCATTCGTATTTGATAAATCAGAGCCTAGATTTTCAGCTTCTAATTCTAATTTCTCAGCTAAATTTTCTTCACCATTTGCAATTGCTAATTTACTTTCCGAATGCAGGGATGAAATTTTTAGTTCTAATTTCTCGGCCTTAGTTTCTAATTCCTTAATTGAAACATTTATCGACTCGCGTCGATTTTTATTTTCATCTGGATAAGGATGAAGTTTATTGAAGAGACTTGATCTTTTCTTAAGTAGTGTATTGTAATCTTTGTACAATTGAATGAATTCTTTGTCTTTGGAAGGCTGGATATTACTATTGATGATAACAAGACGACGTTCTCGAAGTTTATCAATTAAATCTTCAAACTTAATCGTCAAGCTACGATCTTCACGCATCATTTCCATCCAATTGGATTCACCAGTCTCCATATCTTGGATGATTAAAGAAGATCGATTCGTCAATCCAGGACTTTTGAAGAATGGCTTTGAGATAACTTCAAATAAATTCTTCCCTATCTCATAAGATTTGGATTTATTTTCTGAGAGATGAACTAGTTCATTTTGTTCAAAAGTTAAAAAATCATTCTTATCTGATTCAAAATCAGCTTGAGAAAATAACCTTCTACTGGAAAAGCTGGAACCTTCGATCAATTTCCCTGTATCTAAGAATAGATTCTTCTCAATATCATAGGATTGAATTCTCACATTACGAGGATTAAACCCAAGCTCTTCTACTTTATCCCGATTTGTATTCTTGAAAAAATTCTGTATACTCTCTCGGAATCTTTTATTTTCCTTAGAAAGTAAATTTCTATCACGAGATAGTATCTTTTCATCTCGAGCGGTCTTTTCTATCTTACTATCTAAGTTATCAATTCTTGATTGAATCCTAGCCACACTTGCAGCTATACTAAGTATACTTGCAAATTTTTGATCTGAAATCACAACTCCTTTCTCATCCCGAAACTGTGATTGAATTCGTTCTGTTAAGGCTAGAATTTCTTTTTCAGGAAGATACTCGGAAAAATAAGTGTTCTGATAAGAGACTTTGGATTTATTCTGGGAGAACAATCCAAACAAAGAAGAATTAACAGAAGAAGAAACTACTCTCTTCTTCAGCGATTTATCATTGCCTTTAGATTTTATTCTATTCTTCATATCCTCCACTAATACTAAAGTAGTAGCAATATTTTCCATTTCCAAAGAAAGGGAATTGATATAACTGAGTGGAGCTTCTATTTCTTTCTGAAAATTCTCTCTAATCCAATCATTTTGACTATAGTAAAAATATATAAAATTTGCAAGACCAAAGGTTACTAATAAAAGTAAAGTAAATACAATTAATTTAATTCGAATTCCTGGTTTTAAAAATGAGAGGATATTTTTTAGATTCATGTTTCTTCCAATTTATAAAGAGTAACTTTATTTATTTTCATTCAGACTTTTTTAGTATAATTTAATTTAAGAATATTCCCACCCTGAGGTCGCTCTTCGTATTCTACTTTCATTAGATGTATATAATTGTAAATACCCATACCACCATCACGAGATTCTTCGATAAAATCGTTTGGATTTACTTTGGCTTTCATTAATGGATTGAACTTTACTGCGTCATCGATTAGAGAAGACTTAAAATGAGTTCCTTCTTTATTCATTTCAAGTTGAACAGTTATTGTTCCAGCTTTTTGATCTGTATAGCCGTGTTCAATAATATTGGTTATAGCCTCATCTAGACTAAGTAGTATTCGATTCTTCTCTAAGGAGGAAAAATTTGAATCTTCTAGAAAATTACGAATCTTGTCTCTGGAACCTTGGAGGCTGTCGAAATTATTAGGAATTTCAAAAGAGAATTCCCTGGTATCTTTCATGATTATTTAAAAGCCGAAACAGCCTCATCAATGCTACCAAATAAGCGAACCTTCTTTGTAAAATACATAAGTTCCATAGTGTCACGAATTTCTTTTTTAACAGCAATTAAAATCAATTCTCCAGACTGTGAAGTTAAAGTCTTCTGTACTGCATTCATAACACCAATTCCAGCTGAGGCTACATAAGATAGTTCCTTGCAATCACAGATAATTTTAACCTTCCCAGCACTTGCAAGAGCATCTAGTTTCGCTCTAAATTCAGGTGCAGTCTTGGCATCGAGTTCTCCATTGAGACTTAAAATTGTTATATTACCTTGGCTTAATTCTTTGACGGTTAGATTAGCAGCTGCCATGATATCTCCTTGAATTACATAGACTTCTTAAGATCATCCATAAGTCCTTTTTCTGCAATGATTTTATAAAGAGTTCTTTCCATTTTATCAATTTCAAGAAAATAGGGAGTGCTTGGATCTCCTTCAAAAATATGTGCATACTTTCGTATCATAATAATTGATCGCTTCAGATTTTTCTCTAGTATAGATTTCGTCAATTGGTAGTAGATTTCAATCGCCATACTATTTTTTAATTCTTCAACAAAACCTGGTTCTCTCTTTTCCATAGCATCGAGTAATTTTTCCACCTGATCATCGCTATATGATTCCTGGTCTTTGTAACGAATTATGTAAGTTGATAACAATTTCTTACATCTTTGTAAATTCCCAGATTTACTAGCTGCCAAAATTTGTTGGTAGAGGGTAAGAATCTCACGGTCTAAATGAACTTTTTCTAGATGGTTATCTAATTTGACGGGTTTGAATACTTCTTGCAATTCCTCAGGGGAGAAACTTTCAATCCCTTCTTCGAAGAGCTTCTCACTTCTTGTGGCTTGTATCTCTCGAAATTCCTTTAGACTGGGTTCAATAATTTTTACAAATTCAATAGATTCAATCGAACTAGAAACTATAGGTTCTCTTTGGATCGCTTCTAAGAAAAAAATGCAGGTATCCCCCAAGGCAGAAGGATTCTCAGTCATAGCCTGACAGATCATTCTTTTGCAATGAGGAGCAATCGTATTCAAGCGACTAATTTCACTTAAATCCTCAGTGATTTTCTCCATATACTTTCTAGATGACCACTTTTGTTTAGGCCCTTCCCAGGCAGCATAGGAAATTGGCTGAAAAAGATATTTATGAAATGCCTTCTTCCCTGTCATTGCAAGCAGACGTATGAGTCTAGTTAACTCAGTTGCTACAACAGTAGGGACAGGCAGTTCGTTCATTTTATCCGTTGATCCTAAAATAAATTACATCACCATCTTGGACGATATATTCTTTACCTTCAATACGAAGTTTTCCTTCTTCTTTCACTTTTGCGGGATCACCAACTCTATCGACATCTTCGTATTTCATAACTTCAGCTCTGATATAACCTTTTTCAAAATCAGAATGAATTACAGCCGCAGCCTGTGGCCCCGAGCTTCCTTTAAGAGTTGTCCAAGCACGAACTTCAACTTCTCCAGCTGTTAAGAAAGTAACCAATCCTAAAAGTTCATAGGAGGCCTTAATCATACGATCTAGTCCACTTTGTGATTCGCCTATCTCTTTCAAAAATTCCAATTGCTCCTCTCTATCTAATCCTGAGATTTCTTCCTCAAATTTCCCGCAAAGAGTAACCATCTTCGCTCCTTCTGAGTCAGCTAGTTTCTTGATTTTTTCTAAGTGAGGATTGTCGCCCTTTTCTAAATCTTTGTCTAGAACATTTGCAACATAGAGCATAGGCTTAATAGTTATTAGATTAAAAGTTTTGGCAATTTTTTCTTGATCAGCAGAAAGCTCTACTGACTTAGCACGTTTGCCCGATCGAAGTGCTTCCAGAATTTTTTCCATAACAGCTACAATTTCGGCTGCCTCTTTGTTGCCCGCTTTAGCAGACTTTGCAATTCGGACATGTTGTTTTTCTAAACTTTCCAAATCTGCAAGAATGAGTTCATAGTTTACTACTTCGGCGTCTTCAACTGGATCGATTTTATTATGAACATGAGTTATATTATCATCTTCGAATGCTCTGACTACATGGCAGATTGCATCCACTTCGCGAATATGCGAGAGGAATTGATTGCCCAAACCTTCGCCCTTACTTGCACCTCGAACCAGGCCTGCAATGTCAACATATTCCATAGTAGTGGGTATGATCTTCTTTGGATTATAAATGCCTGCTAAACGTTCCAAGCGTACGTCTGGTACTTCTACAATTCCCTTATTGGGTTCTATCGTACAGAAAGGATAATTTGCCATTTGCGCACCCGCTTTGGTGAGCGCGTTGAATAAAGTTGATTTGCCTACATTCGGTAAGCCTACGATTCCACAGTTCAATGCCATATAAGCAATTCTTAGAAGGCAAGCTAAAGAAACAAAACTTTTTCTAATCTAGGCTGCAAATAGCTAAATAAAGAGCAATTAGGTAGATTTTTTCTCTGAAACCAATCAAAAGTTGTTGGACGAAAATTTCGTATATAAGAGGATTCTTTAGATGAGGAGATATAGATGAAAAATCTTATTTATACTTTAGGTATCTTGTTATTATTACAAAACTGTGGTGGAGGCGGCTCTACTAAAACTGCTGAAGTCGATGCGGCAAGCAATGTTGCAGTAGTCCAAGGGGAAGCCCCGATCTATCAGGGAGATAGTGCTCTCGCAAAATCAAAAGCACTTAAAGATGCGAAACTCAATGCAGTTCGTAAAATCATCGGTGAACAAATCACTCAAAAAACGGGAGTTGCAGACGGTCAATCTTTGGGTTCCAAACTCTATGGAAAGACGGATGCTTTCGTAAAAAATTATGAAATCCTAGGCGAAGAGAATTTTAAACTCAATACTCAGCCTATGCTCAGATTAACCGTTCGCTGCGAAGTGGAACTCACTCGACTTTCCACAGCGGTTGACCAATTACTTGATGATGTGGGCAATCCTAGAATGGTTGTCTTGGTTGGTGGAACTATTGGATCAAAGACTTTAAAGTTAGGTGATCCAAAGAACCAAGCAGAAGCTGAACTTTCCGAAGCACTTCGTTCTAGAGGAAACAAAATCGTTTCTTCCAATCAAATTTCGAAATTGATGAAACAAAATCCATCTTTGCAAAACCTCAGTCTTGATGAAATAGAATCTGGTTCTCCTTTGGTGGAGGTTGCCCAACAAGCTGGAGCGGAAGTTCTTGTGATTGCTTATGTTTCATCCAAAGACCAAGGAAAGGTAAAGCTTCCGGATGGCAAGGTTATGGACATTCTTAGCTCTGCTGTAACTGGTCCTTATAAAATGATTCAATTATGGGGAGATGGAAAGGTATTTGGTTCAGGATCCTCAGAAGGACGAGGTGCAGACCTTACTATGGACGTTGCAAGAGAAAAAGCGATCCAAGACTGGGCAAAGTTAGTTGGTGGAAAAGCGGGCAAGCAAATCAAAGAAGAATGGTTTAAGCTTACTGAAGAAAATACTGTGATTTTAAAATTCGCAGGTCTTCCAGCCGAAGAAGCAATCTCATTTCGTGATGATTTAATTGAATTTACTTCTGTAAAGCAAATCAATGAAAGGAAATCTGATGAAAAAGCTTCTGAGTGGGAACTTACCTATCCTGGGAAAGAATCTATGTTCAGTGAAGAGCTGTCTTATAAAAAAGATAGAGGCTTTCGATACATTGGTAAATATGATCTAGCGATTGTATCTTCCAAAAGAGGAGAAGTTGTTTTGAATTTTTCAGGAAAATAATCTACCCATATATTTAAAACTACTACAGAAAAGACTTCGCGGAAATAAATATTTTCCATGAGGTCTTTTCTATTTAAAAATTCACTTCAAATTAATTCATAATAAAACTCATTGATTAATCCTCTAATCGATTTTCAGTTAATATCTATTCCCATTTTACAAATTTTTTCAGGAATAGCAATAATCCTTACATTATTAAACTATTTTCCTTATATTCTAAAAATTCGAAATAAAACTATCCTGCCTCATTTTATTTCTTGGATCATTTGGAGTTTAACAACTTTTATAGTATTTCTAGCAACTTTGGTTGGAGGAGGAGGAATCGGAGCTATCCCTATAGGAATATCAGGGATTATAACATTTTATGTTGCTTATCTTGCTTTTAAGAATAAAGCTGCTTTAAAAATCTATATTCTGGATTGGATTTATTTGTTCATCTCACTTAGTTCTATACCTATCTGGTATCTAAGCAATGATCCTTTTTGGGCAACGGTTATTCTTACAACTGTGGACACGATTGGTTTCTTACCTACCCTCAGAAAATCCATAAATAAGCCATATGAAGAAAATTTATTATTTTATTTCATATTTTTTCTTAGAAATATGTTAGTGATTTTCTCATTAGAAAAATTTACACCTACCACCTTGCTTTTCCCTATAATTGTGAATATTGATTGTGCAATTTTGATTTTACTTGTCTTGGTGATTAGAATGAGAACGAGTGTGAAAGAAATTATTGAATAAAACTAAGCAAACAAATTTTTATAAGCGAGACTGATGTCTTCAGCATTCATAAAATAAGTTCCAACTAATAATCCTTGGACAACTCCCTCTAAATTTTGCCAATCAGCTTTGGAATGAATTCCCGATTCACCAATGATGATTCTATCTTTAGGAACGAACTCAGCTAATTCTTGGATAAGGTTTGGATAGATTTCAAATGTATCTAAGTCTCTTGTGTTGATTCCAATAGCTTCAGCTCCAACAGAGACAGCAATTTCGACTTCATTCCTATTATGGGTCTCAACTAGAACTCCCATTCCAAGACTATGCGCATATTCCAATAAGTCCTTTAGTTGATTAAATTCTAAAATACGTACAATTAATAGTATAGCAGAAGCACCATATGACCTGGCCTCATCTATTTGAATTCTATCGATAATAAAATCCTTTCGGATAACAGGAATATTTACAGCCTCAGAAACTTTTGCAAGATCATTGAGGGAACCATGGAAATAACGTGAATCTGTAAGAACCGATATTGCAGAAGCTCCCGAACCTTCGTAAATTTTTGCTATCTTGACTGGATCATAATTGGAGCGGATGATTCCTGCCGAAGGACTGCCCTTTTTGCATTCAGCTATGACTGCTGGGAATTTTGCCCTTAGAGCAGAATAAAAGTCATAAATAGGAAGTTTAGCAGGAGGATGAATCGATATCGCTAATGACTTAGCAATGTCGATTTCTTCCTTTTTGGTATCGAGAATTTTGTAAAGAACTGGATTCGTAACTTGCCACTCGTTAAAAGGAAAAAAGCTTCCATCTCACTAAGCAGAGCTTAGAAAGAAGAAAGTGCCTCTTCCTCAGTTTCGGAAATATCGAATAGTGAAGTCAATTCAATTACATCAAAAATTCTCTTAACTGCAGGTTTGATATTGCAAATTTTAAGAAGTCCATCTTTCGCATTCAGTTTTCTCAGAGTTGAAATACATGCACGAAAACCAGAAGAGGACATATAATCCACATCTTTCATATTGAGTAATACTTTAGTATGTCCACCATTATCAATTAGGTCAGCGAGATTCTCTTCAACCTCGTTGGCTACAGATACATCTAATCTGCCTTCCAGATAAACTACTAGTATTCCATTGGTGACGTTGTGTTTTAGCAATTTTAAAGCCCTTAGAATAGTATACTTTCAATATAAAAAGATGGAAGAAGTAAGTCAACTAGAGTTTAATGAAATTTCCATGGAAAAGACAAATCTGAAATCAATTGTTCTAGGTGGTGGTATTTCTGGTAAAGCTGCCTTTGGTTTATTGACTCGCCTAGGAGAAAGCCCCATTTTGGTGGATGCAAAAGATCCACAAGGAATTCTGGATAGTGAAGAGGAAGCTACTAAGATTCTACTATGTGAAAATATTAAGACTATTGTCAAAAGCCCAGGTATTTCCCCCTCACATCCTTGGCTGGTTTTAGCAAGAGAAAGAGGAATTCCCATTCAATCTGAGATCGACCTAGCTAGGTCAAAATTTTTTAACAAAATAATTGGAATCACAGGAACAGATGGCAAATCAACAACGACTGCCCTCACTCATCATTTATGCTTATTGGATTTCCCCAAAGCGCAATTGGGAGGAAATATAGGAAGAGCCTTTAGTGAATTTGCAGACAAGGATATCCCAGTTGCTGTCTTAGAATTATCCAGCTATCAATTGGAAGATTCCTTACCTCTAGATCTGGATGCATCCGCAATCCTAAATTTAGCTTCTGACCATTTGGAAAGACATGGTTCTATGCAGAAATATGCAATAGCAAAAAGAAGAATCATCCAAGAAAGTAATCCTCAACATATTTTTGTTAGCAAAAGAGAAACTATCTTTAATTTGGAACTTAAGCTAGAGGATTTAAAATGTCAGGTTAAATTATTTGGAGATGATCCAGGAGCCGATGCGATCATTGAGGCAGAGCAATTACGCATCCGAACAAAGATTGCAAACTATAGCATACAAAATTTCTCCTTAGAAGGCTACCATAATCTGGAGAATCTGGCAGCTAGCATTCTTCTTGCAGAATCTTTGGGTATACAGGCAACAAATATCCAAACTCAAATCGAATCCTTCCAAGGCCTCGCACATAGATTTGAAAAATTTATGCGATCCTTTGGTTGGACTTTCGTTAACGATTCAAAATCAACGAATGTCCATAGCCTAATGGCCTGGTTGAAAAATTTCAATCCTTCTTCATCTAATTTAATTCTACTAATGGGAGGTAGATCTAAATCTGAGGATATGACTTCTGTTGTGACTACTCTTATGAATATACCTTGTCACATCTATATCTTTGGAGAAGCGAGAGTTCATTGGCGTAAAGAATTCAATATCCTCAGAGACAAGGTAAGTTTTGTAGAAGGAATGGAAGAAGCCTTAGTTTCCATTAAAAGTATTTGGACAAAGACAAAGCAGGAAAATACTTGGGTGGTTTTGAGTCCCGCTTGCGCGAGTTTCGATCAGTTTAAAAATTTTGAAGAAAGAGGAAAGCACTTCAAAGATCTAAGTCAAATCTTATTCAGTGCTGTTGAATAAAAGTCTGAACCATTTTAAAATCAGCTTAAAAAGTTCAGACTAAAAAATAAATTCTTAACCTCGTATGTGATATCCACCATCTACGTGGCGAATCTCTCCGGTAATTCTTCCAGCATGACAGAGCAGATAAACTGTCTCAAGTGCTAAGTCTTCTGGTTGGGCATTTCCAAGAGGGCTTGCTTCTTCACAGTGTGCGACTGCATCACCTAGCCCTTGGATAGCACCACCCGCCTTACTTGCTGTATATGGAGAGAATCGAATTGCATTGACTCGAATTTGATGTGACTTTCCAAGCTCGAAGGATAATTCAAAGACTATTCTTTCTAGGGCAGCTTTTGCAACACCAATATTCTTATACGGGTGAACAACAATTTTTTCTGCACCTAAGTAGCTAAATGCGGCAATGGATGAACCTTTTTTTAATACAGAAGTTGTTACTAAGGCTCTTGACAGAGAAATCAATGAATAGGCAGACACATCCATGGCTCCCATAAATTCGTCACGGGTCACTTCAATGAGAGGTTTAACTACTCCAGCACGAATTGTCTTATCCATAGCTATAGAATGTAAGTAACCATCCAATTCAATTCCATCAGACTTAAGAGCTTTCGCAAAATCATCTATACTTCCATCTAAAGTTACATCCAAAGGATAAGTCTTAACGGAAGAACCTAATTCCTCACTCACTGCAGCCTTGAAATCATTGTAAGTCTTAGTTAGATATTCCTTTGCTTTGTCTGAAAGATTATCATGATGAGGCGTAAGACCCAAAGCAGTACAAACTAAATTGCCACCCAAAGATTGAATTTTTTTTGCAACAGGAAGTGCTAGTGATGCCCTATCGGTAATTCCAGTAATGAGAAATGTTTTGCCAGATAAATTATAATCCATAAATCCCTTTCAAAAATTAAATTTTAGTATTTGTAATATCAGTACTTTTTATCTTCTTATTTTGTCGATTAGAATTCCCAATCCAACTATTGACCATATACTTATTGCATATACAAATGTAAGTATATATATTTCAAATAAACGAATGGAAAATGAATTCATGCCATCATAATTCGTTAGACTTCTTAATTCTATCCATGGTTGCAATAGATAAGAGAGAAGCCCAGCTAATGGAAAAATAATTAACAAGACCCATAGAGGACTCAAACTTTTCCGAACAAGAAAATAAAAAATAAAAGTAAACAAAATTGATAAAGAAAGTAAAAGTAAAAATAAAGCAGCAAATGGTGTCGCGACAGATTGAAATTGTGTGATTGTATATCCAGATGCAAAACAAGTTAAAATTCCAACTTCTTTATGAAGTGATTGCCCCCAAAGATAATAGACGATTAAAAACACAAGACTACTAAAAATACCCGACAAAATTCCGAGAGTTATAGACTCAAAAAAATCTGTAATTGAAATCTGTAAAAGAAAATAAGAAGAGAAAGATATACTTAATATACCTAAAATGAAAAGAAACAATTCATTAATGCTAATAATAGGCTTGGAAACTACTTCATTTAATCTGATGTCCTTTGAATAGAAAATATAACCAGCAAGCAAAGGAATTATTATTCCAACATAGTATCTTAAAACTAAGATGTTACTCAAATTTAATTCAGCATTATAATTGAATACTTTTGGAATAAGCAATTCATTGATAAAATAAAAACATGAATAAACAAAAATTAAAAACCAAAGATTTCGTTTTTCTAAGAATAAAAAAGCAAATAGGAAAAATACTGTAAAATTCAAAATTGCATTTGGTAAACTCTCGATGACTAGGGCAGCAAATTTCTTATCTGAATTTAATTCTGCAATCCATACTTGCATCAATATAGCAATAAAAAAAAGAATGAACCATCTGAATTGCTTGTCAAATTGGGAAGATGTATCTTGGGACTCAGTTATTACCTTAGTTTCAATTTTATTATTTTTTTCATTGGATAGTGAATTAGATACAATCTGAAAATGAATTCCTAATACGGAAAAGAGAAATACACAACTTAGAAGAAGTCCAATGAGAAGAACTAAACTTTCAATAGGATTCATGAATAGGGAATCTCCTTCTTAGCGGTAGTGAATTTAATTGATAAGCTGGCTCTCCTTGGCGATCCAAACTTTGGCTATTGTGATAATAACCTCTTGATGCGAAAGAACCGAAGAGTTGCAATCTATTCCAATTTTTCGGTTTAGCGAATATACTTTTATTGAATAATACAATGACATTGTTTTGATCAAAGTCGGATACTAAACTCTCAATAAATGGCAAAACTTTCGAAGATGGTTCATAGATATCGATAGAGTTAGCAGCACGAATAATAATTAATTTACCAAGAGTTGAAGGTTTGATTCGATCTTTCAAAACCCAGGATGATTCAGATTTTCCCTGGAACCAAGACTTTAGAGGAGTAGTCCCGTCACCTTGGATGATATGTATTTGTTTATTTTCAATGACTTTTGCTCTAGCTGCAGGTTCTGTCTGCTTTAGAAAAAATTCCACATCTGTAGGAAGCTCGATTAATAACATTTGCATTTCAGGAAATTTATTTACAAGACTCATAGATGTAACAGCAGGTTGGCTTAGATTTCCCAGTGCTGGTCCAATATCCACGAAAAGGACATTTTGTCCAGATTCAAATCCTGAAGAAATATCTAATATTTCCTTGAGCTTATGCATATTGATTTGATTAGATCCAGTCTGCGTTAAAAGATTTTGCATAAAGATATCATGATCTTCTAATCGATCCAAATAAGTCCTGGATCTGATATCTTGGCTCTGACCTTCAATACGGTATTTTCCAGTGTAGGATCGGATTATTTTTTCTTCGAAAGAAGGAAGGAAAGATTCACCGAATTTTAAAGATTCTGTGATGATTGGAAAAATTTCTTTCTTATTCTCAGAGAAATCAATCAATTTAGAATAAGGTGTTATTCTTTTATAACGATCTAAATATTCTTTGGAGGTTTCAACTCCTCCCTTATTGGAATAAGCTACAGCTAAATTAAAAAGATTTTTTGATTCAAAATCTGATCCATTAAACTCAAGAAGAGAAAGATCAGTAAGCAATTGGCTTCCATTGTAAATGACTTGATTCCAATTCTTAAGACCAAGATAAGCTGCACTGAGATTGGTTCTGGCTTGTATCATTAAATCTGAAGAACTCAAGTGATCTTTTTGTAAAATGGAGATGGTATCTTCTAGGTATGTGATGGCTTCTAAATTTTTGCCCATCATCAAGCTTAAGGTTCCTAGGTTGAAACTCGCTCTAGATAAATTATAAAAATTTACCCTATCCATGTAGGAATTTCGCAATTGCATGGCTTTAGATGATTCTTCCATCTCAACAAAAGCCAGACCCAACCATCCATATTGATAATAAATCTTAGAAAGTTCATATTGATTTTCAATATAATTATCGTTAGCTGATTGTTTTAGTTCTTTATAAATTTTCTGAGCATTTAACAAACTTAGTTGGGCAGATTTTGTATCCTTTTCAATTAAGAATAATTTGGCTTCAGTAGAAAGGTAATCAGCATATTGAACCGAATAGGTTCGATTAGAGCCGATGAAGTAAGTATTTGCGACTTCCATTAAGCTGGCAGCTTGGTATCGATTATTTTTAGAAAGACAATTGATAGCAAATTTATGAGCAAGCCTTGCAAGTATGGGATTGAATTGATTGGAATAACGACTCGGAAAGGTCTCTAGTAAATATCTTAGATCAAAAGATTCCGGTTTATCAGAATATCTGGCAAGTATCAATTCTTCCCAAGGCAACCAAAAATTTGATTCCCTCTTTGCAAGTTCTTCCCAGTCAGATGCATCAATTGGAATTTTTTGCAAACGCTTTTCAATCAATGAAATATATCTTTCCCATGAATCGGAAGATACATTCCAGTTCTCTAGAAAAATTGAGGGGCTTTCTATTTGAAGAGTAATATTATTGTTAGTTGAATTTCTTTCAATCATCCCCAATATAAAATCTAAGGATCTATATAGATCTTCACTTACAGTCATTTCTTGTATGGGAATTGCTTGTTCAGTGTAGATCTGGTCATCAATACGACTGTAAATCTGAGGGGTAAAAACCTTATGCCCATTTTCTATGGACAATTGACCTGAAATGATAAAGTCTATGCCCGATTTATTAGTTTCTTGTTTGTAGATAGTTCGTCTGTCTTGTAAAGTATAGTCTCGCTCGGCTAAATCTGTTTTTAATAAAGATGGATTCAGTTCTAACCAAAGATTCCATTGGTTCTGAAATGCAATAGCTGAGGATTTTAGTTGGGATTCTTGAATTTGAATGGGAGCAATTGCAAGTATTGGTATAGATGATTTCGTTTGAGAAAGAATAGAAGGAGTTTGAACTTTAGAAGTAAATAAATTTCCTTCTTGTTTATAAGTTCTGAATGCCAGGTAAATGCTTGAGGCAATTACAAAGCCAATGAATATTTTTTTATTTACTTCCAACGCTTCCAGGATTCTGGAAGCGTCTTAACTATCAAGTGAGAATTTTGATTATCGCTTCAGACCGAGCACCTCTTGGATCATCTGATCGGAAGTAACAATCGTCCTAGAGTTGGCTTGAAAACCCCTCTGAGTGACGATCATGTCAGTAAACTGATCGGAAAGATCGACATTCGACATCTCTAAAAGCCCTGCATTGATCTTACCTTTGCCTTGCACTCCCGCTTCTCCAATATTTGCTTCCCCAGAGTTTAAGGAATAAGAGAACATAGTGTCCCCTGCTTTATTGAGTCCTGCTGGGTTAGTAAAAGTTGCCATAGCTATTGTTGCCAAAGGCTGCCTTACACCATTGGAGAAAACTCCTGTAACAGTTCCTGTATCATCAATGGAAAAAGCTTCCATATATCCCATAGGATAACCATCTTGCTTAACAGCTTTAGTGGTAAAATCACTAGAGAATTGAGTAACTCCATTCACCAAGTTTGCTTCCCCAAAGTTCATAGTAAAATTTTGAGCAGTAGGATTTCCTTCTGTTCTAAAAGAAATCTGAGCATTTAATTTTCCAGCAGTTTGAGAATCAACACCGTCGGACACAGATACGATTTTACCATCAGGGCTAAAACCAAGTTCTAGCTCTACGTTTCCAGGAAGTTGGGTATTTTCACCACCAGTTCCCTTCACATCTACAGAGACTTGAGATGCATCATTCAAATTGAATTTTGCCTTCCAAGTATTTTCACGAACCTTCCAAAGAGTAACTTCCAATTGACGAGTATTTCCTTGGTCATCATAAACTTTAATGGAAGTTAAATGTCCTCGCCTTTTATTAGGATCTGGATCGTTTATGAATTTTTTTATTTCTTCTTCAGTTGCATCAGTAGGAACTGCGAGGGCTGCAGCATTTAGATTGGACTGAAAATCTACATTCGTAGTCGCCTTAGCAGGTTCTTTAGAATATAGTGGAATTACAATATCTTCTACGGAAGCTGCGGAATTGATGAAACGATTGCCATCCTCATCCTTTCTTGCATTCCAACCTTGCACTTTAACACCTGTAGCTGGATTCACATAGAAACCATTCTTATCTACATTGAAAGCACCAGATCTAGTATAAAACTCTTTATCACCATTCTTTACAACGAAGAAACCTTCGCCAGAAATTGCAACGTCCGTATTCTTTCCTGTAGTCTGGAGAGAGCCTTGCGTCATGATTTTATCAATAGCTGCAATCAAAGATCCAAGTCCAACTTGCTTTGGATTGATTCCGCCGATATTATCTTTAGGCTCAGAGGCTCCAGATAACTCTTGTGAGATCATATCTTGGAATGTTACTCTTTCCGTTTTGAAACCATGAGTGTTAACATTTGAAATATTATTTCCAATAACATCCATTCTTACTTGGTGGTTTTTCAATCCGGATACACCGGAATAAAGCGACCTCATCATAAATTGTACCCTCTTTTATTACCTTTCGTCATATTTATAAAAAACTTAATCTGCATAGGGATTATTTTTCCCACCTAGCGGTCTATAGCCTGGAATATCTAAATTTGTTTGCTTAAATTCTTGTGAGCTGCTTTCATCATTCCTATTCTGTGAATTGCCATTCGAATCTATTGCTTGGAAATTATTTGCAGCATTCACTTGCTTTGCTTGCATAGAATTATTTTCTGATGCATTCTCATTCGATACTTGCTTCGATGATACACCATCTTGGGTTTCACTTGGATTAGAAACCGAAGGACTCGCAGCTGGCACAGGAGATTGAGATTGAACTTTAGAATTAGCTTCACCCGGTGCATCAGCAACTAAATTTGGATCTGATATCAGGTTTATCTTTTCGATATCAACCGTTCTACCATTGACTCTCGCATACGTCTTACCTTGATTATCGAAAAATATTGCACCTGCAACTCCCACTACGTCTTCACCTGTAACTAAATCAGGCCCAGAGATTATTTTCCCTACAACTGAATAAGCTTGTTTAGCTTCCATTCTAGAAATACCAGTTGAGATATTTTTCATTTGTTCCAAGGAAGAAAACTGTGCCATCTGAGCAATAAACTCTTGGTCTTTCATAGGATTTGTTGGATCTTGTTGGGATAATTGCGATATTAAAAGTTTTAAGAAATCGTCTTTGCCTAATTGCTTCACAGAATCGCGGATCTCAATTCCTTTAAGACCTGACTTTTCTTCCTTCTCCAATTGGTTCAAATGACTTTGGATATTGAAACTTTTGTCTGCGTCTAGGTACTGACTTCTGGTTGCTGCGTTTATTTCGGGCATCTATATATCCTTATGCAATAACATCGAGTAGTGAATCAGATACTCTGTTTGTTCGCAATACTTCTGTCTGTGTATTAGATTCTTGTTTGTTGATATTTCCAAAATTATCTACCCCTGCAAATTTATCCTGTCTTCCTTGCAAGTCTTGGTGCGAATCTAAATTTACATCTATGGTGAGAGATTGCAGATCTAGCCCCTGTGCTCTAAGATCTTCTTTCAAACTAGAAAGATCATTTTGCAAAGCGGCTTTAACTGTTTCGGAATCCACTAAAACTTTTCCTTGGACCTTGTCATTTTGAACGGAGATTTTCAAAACCATTCTACCTAGCTCCATAGGATTCAAACGAATCTCAGCCTGGCTTCTGCCTTCATTTATAATTTGGATTTTAGCTTTTTGAACCAACTTATCCATGTTTGCTTTCATTTCTTCTGGATCGTAAACAGAAGATTTGGCCGCCAATGAATCTGGTTTCTTAGTAAAATTTGCTTTGAACATTTCAGCTTTAAAGTTTTCACTTCCCTGGTCTTTAGAAGTATCACTTTGGGATTTAGATGAGTTCGAAGATGAAGCTGATTCTATCGATACTACATTGTCTTTGTTTTGAGAAGCTTGTTGATTGTTTGTAAATTCTTGCTTTGTTCTTTCTTGGCGGATTTCCCATTTATTCATATCTTTGGGAGTTTCGCCTTTTTCCATTCTATCAATCGTTAGTTTAGGAATATCCTTGGCTTCGGTTTTTTCTGAAGTCTCAAGTTTGTTTTCTTTTTTAGATTTAGGATCTTGGTCGACCTTGCGATTCGACTCTTTATTCCCAACTGCTACTTTTTCTAAATTGGAACTTTTGCTAGTGACTTCTTCTACGGATGCTAGCAGAGATTTTTCAGTAAGTTTAACTTCTCCAGTCTTTCCATCTTGGTTGGATTTTTGAGTAGCCTTAGATTCATCTGTATTTTTTGATTTTGCTTGAGTAAGCTTAGCGAACAAATCGTTCGTTGTTACTATCTTTTTTTCCCAATCATGTTGTTGCTTCTGAAATTTTTCAGATACATCTTTTATCTCAGCTTTAGAATTCTCACGGTTGGCAGATTTTAAATCATTCTCAATTTCTTTCTTAACTAGGGCAGTTACTTTATCTTTTAGAATTGCTTTTGTATCTTTAGATTCATTTTGCTGACCCAATGACTGAAACCAGCTAGTAATAGATTCAAATATTCCCTCGTCTTTTTTAGTAAGATTAACTTCTTCATCTTCAGCCTCTATTTCTTCATCAGATGCAAGCTCTTCTTCTATTTCTTCTGTTTTACTAGAATTTTCTGCAGGCTTGTATTCAGTTACTTCATCATTACTAGAAGATGCATTTGAAGAAATTTCTGAATTTCCCTTGGCTGAATTATCATTATTAGGTGAAGCATTTCCTTCGTTGGAGGCAGAATTTGCGGAAGAAATATCTTGGTATGAAAGGGAGGCTTGGAAATTAAGTATAGTATTCGATTGATTTTGTTGGTTGGAAGGAATCAAATTAGAAGCAATTGGGGATGTCAGTGAGTCCTTCATGTAATTCAAAAAAGAAGATTGAGTATTAGAAAGTATAGAATCTACAGAGAGATTGGAATCTTCGTTTAGAAAATTCTTAGCTTGAGAAGCCTCGTTTGTTTTACTTGGAAAAAAAGATATATTCATCACCCTACCCTGGAATAAGGATCGAAGGATTCCTATAAAACTTTACACTTTATCTTCTTCCTTTTTTCACTTATGTCCCATTGGGGCTGTTAATCTAAATTTTTTCTAATTTAGAGAACTGCAGATTTCATAGCTTGAGAATTTTCTTCGTGATTTAAGAATATCCTTAGCAGGAATTTTTAAAATAACCTTAGAATCAGAGTGTTTTGAAATCCACCACTCAGGCCCAAGTGACTGAAAGTCCTTCACGCTTGCTACTTTTCCCGGAAGATGAATCTCCCAGACAAAATAATCTGCAAGATTATTGAAGCGAGCAAGATCATCTCTTGATTTAGCTTCTTTTTCAAATAGATTCAACTTAACATCCGTTATCTGAAAATGACGGAACCATGCTGACTCAGCGCTAGTATCTAAAGTGAAAAGTAGACAGTTTTGTTTTTCCAAGTTTATTTCTTGAACATAGAAAATAAAACTCGCTCCCTCCATTTTTAAATTATGTATGGAGGAAAAATTTGAATCCACAGATGAAATATGAAGTTCTGTTACTTCTGATTGAGAGCCCTTTAGAAATGCTAAGTCTATCTTCTCTCTAGCCTGAATTTCTTTTCTAACCATCTGCAACTTACCAGAACCATCGCTATTGACATACAGCCAAATGTTGCCGGATGCACAATTTTGAAAAAACAAAATGATTATTATATAAAGGAATTTGCAGGATGAATTCGAAAGTCTCATTGCTCAAAGCCTCCTTTTTAAGAGATTTCTGTCAATAAATTTAGGTTGCTTCTTTGTTGCCTTAGCTCAATCTGTAAATCCATGATTTATCCCCTTGAGTATCCGACCAATGCTAAAGATTATTCTAATGAAGCAATTTACCATGCAAGATTTAAATCAGAGCTTGGAAAAGATTACACTGTTTACTACTCTTTGAAGTTAGTTACTCCAGATATTCCGATGAGGGAAATTGATTTTGTTGTAGTCTCTGATAAAATGATAATTTGCATTGAACTTAAAAATGGGAAATGGCGCTATAAGAATTCCAAATGGGAATTTTACAACAGAAGGAGGAAGCTATGGGAATCTTATACAGACAAACCTTATAGCGATCCTGTCGACCAAGTTCAATCCGCTAGCAAGATATTAATGGAATTCTTAAATGATCATAACTCTTACCAAGATCCAGTTCCAGCCGATTACTTCCAATCCGCAATTTTTTTCCTTAAGAACGATGCTCAGGATTTTGCTCAACATCCAAAAGGATCTGAATTTATTTTTGGCAAAAGTTCTTTAAAAAATTCCAAAACATCCCTCCAGTCCATCATAGACATTATGGAATCTAAATCTCAAAATGAAATAGATTCTAAGACGCTTCATACTATACATGAGATCATAAGACTGAATTTGAATTTCGTTTTAGATATCACAAAGAAAAAATTCCGACAAAATTCCAAACTAATCTCACTTACTAAGGAACAATTCGATGTCATTCAAAAAACAAAAGTAACTTCTAAGTCCCTTGTCATTGGAGTTCCTGGTTCAGGTAAAACTATCGTTTGTATAGAACAGGCTAAAAGGATGGAAAGGCTTGGCAAAAAAACGCTTTTTATATCAGGTAATCTTCAATCAGTTTCAGATGAGCAAAATGGATTCAATTGGGAATTCGTACATTTTGTTTCTTATAAAGATAAAAACAAGCTTTCTAAACTACTCGATGGCCTAGAGAATGATTTTGAGTTCTTAATTATAGATAGCTCAGAGAAAATGGTTGATCCAAACTTATTTGAACAAATGGGTTCCAAACTCATCAACCATTGGGAAAAAGGCTCCTGGTTGGTAATGGCAGAGTACGTGAACCCAGACACCAATCCGGATTATTATAAAAATATCCATGATTTGAAATCCATTTCGGATAAAACAGATTATTGGAACCGTAACATTCGTACACCTAGAAAGGTATATGAACAGGCTTGCCTACTTGGCAGAAAGCCCTTTGTAAGCTCTAGAGTTCCTGATATAACAGGGATACAGTATGCAAGCTTTGAAAGTCCAGAAGAATTTTATCAGAAATTAGAATGGGCTATCCATTTTGGAAGAAGAGGATTGCAAATTCCGCTTGAAGACTCTATCTTACTTTGCATAGAAGAAGAAGATGTAAGTGATATTCTGGGATCGGCAGATAAATTCTTCACCAATAGAATTCAACTGACTCCTTATTCAGAATTAGATGAATCAAGAAATTTAGATCCAAGTACGCAAAGTCAATATGAACACCAACTTACCAAAGAGGAAAGCAGCCCTCAGAATGTAATTCGAATCGCAACTCTAAAAGAATTTTATGGAGAAGAAGAAGGTTATGTTATCATCACAGGCATAAAAGATTTTAATAATCCAATGTATTTTGATCTATACTACCATGCACTCACAAGATGCAACCAAGCCTGTACGATCATTTTTCCCGAAATGATAAAGCCACAGTTAGTTGAAATATTAAATTCCAAGAAAAAAAAGAAAGTTCCTACCTATAAGCCGGATTCTGTCTAGGACGACTATTTATCTAACTTAGAACAATGTTTCCATTTCTCTAAGATTTGCTCTCTACCCGTAGGCCTCGCGGAACCTGCTACAAACGGCCGTTTACTTGAGATTGCACTCAGGAGATGCACCCTGCCCTCTTCCTCGCGGTTGAGGCGGTAGGCTCTTACCCCACCATTTCATCCTTACCTAAATCAGTTCAACTTTGCAAAACAAAGTCAAGCAGATGCTAGGCGGTATCTTTTCTGTTGCACAAATCTACCCCGTTTTTCTTAGAGAACCAGCTCTGAGAGCCGCTTCAAAATTCCAAACGAAATACTGGTTATTACCCAGTCCTTTGGTTCCCTGGTGTCCGGACTTTCCTCTTCCTTCTTGTTCAACCAAAAAGGAAGCAGCCGTCCAGTAGAAACTTTCTAATCCAGAATGAAAACTGGTACAATCTATGCATAGTATATAATGAAGAAGAATTTCAATTCCGAGGTAGTCGAAATGAATAAGAACATAATATTTTTCAGCACATTGCTCCTTTTTTCAGCAAGTCTGTTTGCAAATGACCCCAGCAATAAAGCAAAAATGATACTAGAGAAAGAAAGACCTAGGAAAGCGATGGGATATGCTAAGCAATATCTAGAAAAAGGTCTAAAATTGAATGAGATTGGAAAATACAAGGAAGCCATCCAAGACTTACAGGTATCCTTAGGGATAAATGAAGGTTTGGGCATGGGTCATTCTGAGGTTACTGCAAAAACTCATTTGGCGATGGTAAGTAGTTTTATGAATCTTTCCTCTGTATGCAATGGTAAAATGCATTTTTTGAAAGCTGCCAAAATCTATCAGTTCATGGATAGAAAAATTATTCCTTCCAAAGATTATAGCCAAAAGTGGGCATCTTGCAATGACAATTCTAATACAAAATTAGAACTAACAAGTCTTACTTTAACCAATCCTTAAAGGAAATATCAGGAAAAATATTATTCTCTTCTTCCATTCTATCTAAACTTTTATCATCTCTGTCATCATTTTGAAGCATAGATTTCAAATGATAGAACAGATTCACATGAACATTTGTTCGGCGAACAGCATAGTCAACCATAGTTCCAGTCTTCATGATAAATGCCCAATCCGAACTCTGTGCAAGCAAGAGTTCTCTTCCCATTTGATTTAGAACTCTAATCTGCCAATCATCCTTCGTATCTTTATAAATATGCACTAGAGCTTGTAAATCAGAAGCGCAGGCTAAAAGATGAGGATAGATCCAATCATTGGTTTTATTCAACCAAACATCTCCATAACCGTTCTCACCCCAACTAGACATAGACATATTTACACTTTGTATACGATTTACTATGCCAGGAGATTCTAGTGCATGAATAGGTCGGATTGAATCCTGGTCAAAATGTATCTTCTTAAATAAATATTCAATAAATTGCGGACCCTCATACCACCAATGTCCGTATAGTTCCGCATCATAAGGGCTAACAATTATAGCAGCCTGTCCCATTTCATTGTAAAAATTATTAGCCTGTTCTATTCTTTTATTCAAAAAATCCGTAGCATGATTGCCACAGGCTTCCATAGCAGCATCTGGATTGTAGTATTCCTTATATGTATCTTTTCCTGTTATGCGGTGGTATTTAATTCCTGTATTAATACGAATACCATCTGAGTTCAGAAAATGGTGGATGTAATTGTAATCTAAATCATGACCAATATCTCGGTAGTATTCCCTATAACGAAAATCACCTGGGTAGCCGTCCTGAGAACTCCAGACCTGTCTTGAACTTTCTGGATCTCGACCAAAGGCGAACACTCCCTCGCCTACTTCAACAGGAGCATAGACTCCATATTTTGGTCTTGGTTCAGCATGCTCAATGCCATGGGTGTCCACGAAGAAATACTTAATGCCTTCATCGGCAAGAAATTTCTCTAAGCCTTTGTAGTAACCACATTCAGAAAGCCAGATTCCTTTGGGATCACGTCCCCATACTCTTCTATGAGTTCGTCTTCCATTTCGAATTTGGGCTCGAACGGAAGCAGGTTCTGATTCCATAAATGGAAGAAAGCCATGTGTCGCAGGACAAGTTATAATTTCTAGGCTTCCATTATCTAGGAACTCTCTAAAGCCTTTGGTGATATCACCTTGCAATTCATCAAAGATACTAAGTGTATCTTGAAAATGACCTAGGTATTTCTGAGATAAATAATTCAAATGTGAATCGTAAGTAGTCCTTTCGACTTCTTTCTCTCCCAAACGAATTAGATTAGTAATATAAGAACGAAATTTATCCTGCAAATAAGGATCAATTAACATAGAAGAAAGAGAAGGAGAAAAAGACATTGTGATTCTAAAATAAATTCCTTCCTCTCTTAGATTTCTAAAAACCCTAAGTAAAGGAATATATGTCTCGAGAATAGCCTCATTCAACCAATTCTCTTCAATAAAAGGATGCTTGTATCCTGGATGCCTAACAAAAGGGAGGTGAGCATGTAGAACAAAAAGAAGATTCCCTACAACTGACATATATCTACCTTATGAGCCTATAGAACGAGAAGAGGTATTCCCCGATGAACCAATGATTTTCGTCTTACTTAAAATTGGCTCTTTATTAGAAGATCTATTTGAATTAAAAATAAAATTCCCATCTTTATCTTTTTTAATTATCCCGCTATCTATCCATTCCTGATTGATCCACTGCTCATCAAACTGAAAGGAAGCCTTCTCGGAAGGTAGACTCACTTGAGCTGAGTCGAACAAAAGGAATCTTCCTTCATTGTGATTGGCATAGATCAAAGCCTTTAAGTTAAAAGCAGGACTTTCAAATTTATAATAGTAGTTATTCGACAGTGGATGAATGGGAATATAAATAGATTTCTTAACTCCAGAGATATCATTGTAATCTAGGCAAATTTCCAATTTTACATTTTCGTTAGATGTTTGGAAGTGATCTAAACTTTTCTGAAAAGTGTCAGGATTTATATTCCAAAAAATAAAGGCCTCCCAAGGATTCTTTGTTAGAATTTTAATTATATCGGTAGTAGGTGAGCCAAGAGGTTTCTGGAATTTTTCATCTTCATATATTTTAAAAACATCAGGCTTATTAGAAGTTGGAGGTTTAGTCGAGAGAGTTTCCTGGGAAGGAGCTGAAGTGTCTTTGCTATTTAGAATCACTTTAACATCTTTTTGGGAAGTTGTTTTTGTTTTCTTTTTAGCAATTGCTTTAATACTTTTCTTCTTGGCTGTCATCTTTAGAACCTTCCCTAGTTTAGCTACCTCCTTGAAAGATTCAATTCTTTTTTATTGACTCTTAATTCTTTCGAATTATCATATCAATATAAGAATTCGGAAGGGAGAAATAAAAAGTATGAAAATAAATTATACATGGAAGCACATGGATAGATCAATTCCAGCAGAAGAATACAGTGATGAAAAGATAGACCGAGTTAGTAAATTCCTACATAAGATAATATCCTGCGACATCTCTTTTGAAACAATCCATGGAGAAATCCATGCCAATATGAATTTGCATGGAGATGGTTCTTTTTTTAATGCACATAATATGAATAAGGATATTTATGCTTGTATTGATGGTTTAGAAGATAAGATCCAAGCGCAGGTATCTAAGCACCACGACAAAATGTCCAAGCACTAGACTTCCCCCCCTATGCCAGGAAATGCGGAAGAAGCCATCTTCTTTTTAAGAGATGGTGAATTTGAAAAAGCTAAAACAATTTTCTCCCTCTTACTGGATGGGGCACCTCAGGAAGAAACCTGGATAGCTGGATACTATATATCCAGCTTCTGGGACAATAAACTAGATCATTTATTAACTTTAGGTGAGGGGAAAGAAAGAGGCAAAGCTTTGCTTTCTTATTTAGAACAATTCGAAATGGAAGTTGCTTCTAGAAAATTTCCCCAAGATGCAATCTTACTTACAACCGTACAATGTGTTCTAGAAGAAGCCATCCATCATCTACGAATGTCATTTCGAATGGAAGGCTGGAACGGATTAGATCCAGCAAGCCTAAAAGGACTTGCCATCTGTCACTTACGTCTCGGCGAATTTTCACTCGCCTTAGAAATATTAGATTCTATTGCAAGAACATCTCTACAATCCTCAGAATTCGGATTTTTAATATCAGAATGCTATTTAGGAACTGGTCTCTTAGATGATGGGAAGAATCTCTATCTACGATCTTTTTTGGATGATCCACTACGTTTCAATAGGCAGTGTAACTTTTGGTCAGACTTACAAGAAGTTTGCCAGGAAATAGATTCTAGTTCCATCGATATCGAATCTAAACCATTTGCAATTCCAGTGTTCGGACTTCGCAGGGGAATCTTCAAGAATCAAAAGCCCAAGAGGAAAGAAGACCTAGAGAGTTGGATGGAACAAATGATTCGATTGAATCATTTTCAAAACACCCAATCTGCAAAATTTCAAAAGAAAACAGCCTGGAGAACCCAAGCTTTTGCACTTAGTATATTAGAGAATTTTTCTGAGAGAGATTACCCGAATGAGATCAATCGGGCTAAAAGATTTCTAGAGGAGTCAAACTCGATTCTTAACGTCGAGCTTCCTCGATAAAATTGTGGATTTCATTCGCTACCGATTTCTTTCCAGTTGAAAGATAGTAAGCTTCTAATTTTGATAAAGTATCAACACCCTTGGGATCTTCTTTAATCTGCTCTAGAAACACACGCTTGTGGTAGGAATCAGCATATTCAACCGATGAAGGTTTATCTAGATAAGAAGTATTGTCTATGATAACACCAGCAGAATCTGATAGAGATTGTGGAACTGTGGAGCCAGTTCGAGAGATCATCACAACAGCCAAAACGGATGCTAGAGCAACAGTCAAACCATACTGCATGGGTCGATTCTCAAGAAAGTAAGGAAGAATTCTTTCCTTCCAGTTCGGGTTATCGATTTCAATGTTCTTGATATTTTCAAAAACTCTTTCATCAAAACTTGTAGAAAGCCTCACAGGATTTTTCTCTTCCCACTTACGAACCTGGCAAAATAAGTCAACTAACTTATGCTCAAGCACAATGTCTTCTTCCAATTCCTTTCTCTGAATGAGTTCTTTTAATTTTGAAAATAATTTGAATTCAAGAGCCAAAATAACCTTCCCCTTTATTGTCTTGCAATATAGAATGTTTTAAAAATTCTTTTGCTTTGAAAAGGCGACTCTTTACTGTTCCAATGTTACATTCTAGAACTTCAGCAATCTGAGAATAAGACATTTCTTGGAAATACCTTAACTCGATCACCTCTTTGTAAATATCTTCCAAAGCATCGATCTTGTCTTTTAGATACTTCGACTCTTCAAAAAGTTCCAATTTTTTTTCATAACCCATTCTTTCGTCCACAAATTGGTTATCTTGGGAGTCATCAATGGGCTTTTCTCTACCACGCTTCTTCTTAGCAAGTAGATCTTTGGATTTATTTACAACGATTCTATAAAGCCAGGTATATACACCAGCCTCTGCTCTAAAATTCTGTATGGACTTATAACCCGAAATGAGGGCATCTTGCACGATATCTTCCGCATCATCGCCATCCTTTACCATGGAAACAGCCTTACGGAATAGTCTCTCTCGGTATGGACTTACAAGAGTCATATAAGCAGTCTTATCTCCTGCTTTTATCTTCTGAAGGAGAACAATCTCCTTTTCTCTCATCGTCATGCCTTTTTTGGCTAGTGCATTTCTACTCATCTTGATTCTTTAGGTCAGTATCTTTCCGATTCGATTCAGGGAAATTAATTTTTCCTCATTTTCTATGGAACATTTTTTCCAAATCATCTCTTGTTAGTTTTACTAAGGTCGGTCTTCCATGAGGGCAACGAGCTGGGTTTTCACAATAGCTCAAGCGGTTCAAAATTTCTGATATGATGGCATCAGAGACTTGGGAGCCTTTTCTGATTGCGGAGCGGCAGGCTACCGATTTTGCCATAAGATCGTAAGGCTCTGGTTCCGCTGTGTCCGAGTGGAGGGTTCGATTCATAAAATCAAGGATAGTTTCCTTCTCTTTGCCTGGTTCCATGTAGCCAGGAATTTCTCGAACAACAACTGATCCGTTCCCAAAGTCCTCTATAGTGATTCCAAGCTCGATTAATTCTGCCTGCTTACTCAATATATCCTCAGCCTCATCTGTCGATAGATCGATTTTGATAGGAGTAAGCATTGGTTGGGTTCCATAATTTTTAAGCTTAAGTTTCTTCAATACTTCTTCATAACGAATGCGTTCATGAGCAGTATGTTGGTCGATTATGTACAATCCGTCCTCAGCTTCTGCAAGAATGAATGTCTCGAATAAAATCCCGTAATGTCTCTTAGGAATAAACTGACTGTGCTTGGTGGGAAGATCGCTCAATTCAGAAAGATTAGTTCCAGCACCTGTGTTTGATAATTCATAGGCTTCTCTTCTTTCTGCATTGGGAAAAATGTCTCTGTGCAAAATGTCTTGAAACTGAGAAGTATTCCCTTGGTTACTATAATTTTGGTTATTTGCTTGGAAGGCTGCAAAATTTCCTGTACCACGAATCGGGGCCGACATCCGCTTCTTGAGTTCCAAGAAACTCACAGGAGTTGAGGATCGTAATTCTTTCTGTAAGGCGGAAATCAAAAAGCCATTTATAAATTCATCATCGAGAAAGCGGATTTCTTTTTTTTGGGGATGAACATTTACGTCTATTCGATCAGGAGGAATTTCAAAGTATAAGAAGCTCCAAGGATGGGCTCCTGGTGGCAAAAGTTCATCATAACATTTTTTCAATAAATAAGAACCATGCTTGAGATCAATAGGTCTATCATTTACAAAAAAATACTGACCCATACGATTGGATCTATAGAAATCAGGATCAGAGATATAGCCAGTTACCTTCATCCCATTTCTTTCGTAGTCAATAGGAAGAAGATGGTCTCGCATATTTTCTCCAAAGATAGATATAATTCTTTCATATCTATCTTCCTGGGCGAGGCGATATATAGTTTTGCCATCCTGCATATAATGGAAGGCGACATTGGGTCTCGTTAATGCCGATATTTGGATTCTTGATTTATTCTTTCGATCTTCTGAATTTTCAGATTTAAGAAACTTTCGTCTAACTGGCGTATTATAGAACAAATCATTGATTTCGATTTTTGTTCCCACAAAATGAGCTGTAGGTTCTTTGGAAATTATACTTCCATTTTCTAATTGGATCTTATGAGCAAATCTTGCATTTTCCACTCCAGATTCCAAACTCATTTTAGATACAGAGGCAATAGATGCAATGGCTTCACCACGAAATCCATATGTGATAAGTGAATCAAGATCATTAAGGATTTCTATCTTTGATGTAGCATGTCGCATAACAGCTAGTTCTAAATCTTCTTCCAAGATTCCTGAACCATTGTCAACGATAACAATTTTGTCAAGGCCTGCTGCCTTAGTTTCTATGCTAATTTGGGTAGCACCTGCATCGACAGAATTCTCTATACATTCTTTGAGGATGGAATGAGAAGACTCTATTACTTCTCCTGCTGCAATTTGGTTGATTAAATCTTGTTGTAAGCTGTGGATCTTACCCATGAGACCAGATTAAGAAGCATAGAAAATTCTATACAGCCATTTTACGAAGCTGATTGCGCAATTGGTCATTCTTTAATAAATCAGAAAGATTGTATTTACCCATCACTTTGAAGAAACTAAAAAGAGCTTCTGTGAGTATTTTGGTAAGTTTGCAATTATTTTGGATAGCACAATAACCATGCTCAGTAAAGCATTCCGCTAAATCAAAATTAGTTTCTGTAATTTCAATTACGTCCAATAAATTGATCTTCTTTGGTTCCCTTCCTAATTTAATTCCGCCTTTCTTTCCTGGAACTGATTTAATAAAACCTGCCTGTGCGAGATGGTGCACAACCTTTACTAAATGATTCTTAGAAATTGAATAGCGATTTGATACCTCAGCTATTGTCACAAGCCTATCATCATGTGAGCCAAGATACATTAATACGCGGAAGGAATAATCTGTGTATTTACTGAGTTGCATAAGATAATACTAATACAAAAGCCATATAACAAAAAAAATAGCAAGATCCTTTTTATGAAAAGACAATCTATTTTTTAAACTTTTGCTGCATCATCTTTAAAAGATCTCGGAAGCTAGATTCAACGTATTTATATGTCTTAAGATTCATCGGATCCAAAGGCATCATCTTATGCGTATTTTTGTATCTATCAAATGATTCTCGTATATAATCTAAAAATTTGCGAGCACCGATTCCATACTTATCCATATCGGACTTTAGTTCATCATATAGATCTTTGAAGTGAAATGTGTAATCGCCTTCTCTTAGAAAATAGAATCTGATATCTAAGGCAACTTCAACAAGTGCATCGTTATAGGCAGAACTGCCCTGTTTAGATTTTGGAGCATTGGATTGAGCAGAAGTCGATTTTTGATCGATCTGCGTTTTAGCAATAGAGATGGGTTTAGATGAGATGGGAGCTTTGTCTTTTTGGAGCTTTTTGGCTTCTCTTTCTCTTTTCAAAATATCATGGAGTACAGATTTTCTATTTTCTTCTGACATATAAAAAAATTATTTCTACTAAGTTTTTTGTCAAAGTTTTTTCTATTATTTGGAATTATGTTTTCTCAAAGCACAATTCGGTAACCATTCACAGCGAAGGCAGGTTGAATCTTCAGGATTATATGCAATGGCTGGACATATATTTGCATCCGCAACTTGGATGGGATTTAGTATATTTGGAATGTCCTTTTTGGGGCTTGATTCAATTTGCTTTAATAGCTTTTCATTAGCTTTGATCTGAACTTCAAAGAAATCTTCAATCTTGGTCTCTTGGGTTTTAGCTTCCTTGTCTGGGGAATCATTTCTTTTCTTTTCCAAGAGATTGGGAAGAGTGAATTTTCCTGATCTTTTTCTTGGTTCCAATATTAAATAATAAAAAGCATAGCCTGCTAGGGCTCCACCCAAATGACAGGTATTAGAAATATTTGAATTACCAACTAGACTAAATCCATAACCCAAGGCTAGAGAAATCCATACAGCATTCTTAGCTCGAACCCGAATAAATAAAAGAAGAATATCCATCTCAGGAAAAAGCAAACCAAAGACAGCTAATAATCCAAATACAGCACCACTAGCACCTATCGTCACACTATAAGAAATATCCAATAGCGCCATTTGATTCTCAAAAAATAATGCATTGATAATTCCAAATGAGAATACAAGAATTCCGCCAGCCAATTGCGAAGCAAAATAAAGTGCGACTAATCTCCATTTGCCGATAGTTGTTTCGATTATGGAACTTAGCATGTAAAATCCATACATGTTGAATAAAATGTGAGGAATAAATGCAGTTGAATGTAAAAATCCATATGTAAATAATTGCCAGACTTTTCCATTTAGAACCTGGACAGGAATTAAACCAAATTGGTAATCCATTGCTTTTGAATTGAAATTCTGAAGAATGAAAATGAAAATATTGAAAAATAAAATGAGATTTATGGGATGATAAATGGAATATCCAAATAAAGAAGCTGAGTTACGACGCATAAGGAAAGAATCTGGGAATGAAGGGATTTGTCAAGCTGGCAAAAAAATGGGAATCCTTCGGCTAAGGATTCCCGGTTTTGGTTGTGATTATCAATCCTTACCAAAATCGGAAAATCAGAATATTACTTTAGGGTTTAATAAAAAAAATTAAGAGTGCAATCTTTGGACTTTATCATTATCCATTTCTGATAGAGAATACAAAGCAGGCATATCATGAAAAGAGACCTTATTTTTCTCTACATGGACAATGTCGCGATTTTTAAAATCGGTAAGAGCACGAACTAAGGTTTCCGTAGTGGTTCCTATAATAGAAGCCAAAACTTCTCTTGTCATCTTTATTTCAATTTCGTCCGTTTCTCCAGCAGCATTTTTAAGCGTGATTAATAATTCTGCTAATTTGGAATGAACTTGTTTAGTTCCCAAAGAAACAACTTGGCTCTCGCTCTCTCTCCATTCTTTTGCCATTTGTCGAAATACTTCTGATTGGAAATTCTCATCCTCTCGCATTAGGATTTGAGTAAGCTCTTTAGTAATATAACAAGTTTCTACATCTTCAAGACAAATAGAAGAGTGGAAATATGAGTCGCCCGATATTGCATCTCGAAAGCCAATCCAATCTCCTGGTCCTCTAATATTAAAAGTTTGTTCTTTGCCACCATTGCTTCGGTAATTGCGAACTAAACCTGATTTTATAAAATAGAATCCTGCGGCATTGTCTCCGGATTTAAAAATATGTGAACCGCGTGTATGTTTATCAAAATGCTTGCCATTGTTAACTTTTTCTATAGTTGCTGGAGTAGCATTTTGTAAGATACTTTTTGTTCTTATATTACAAGTTTCGCAATTTGGGTCTTCCGAAATGGAATCTGAACCGTTCATTTTATAAAATACCTTAATTTAAAAATACCATAATGTGTGATTTTGACAATATCTTTTTATAATAATTCTAAAATTTTTCATATATATCAATACTATTTTCAGGAATTATAATTTAATCTTGAGTAAGCGATCATAAATATGGTCATATGGTACAAAAAGGCAATCGTCAATCCACACAAGAAATTCAAATCGACATAGATACAAATTATGCAGTTGAAATAGCTGAAAATGTGTTTTGGGTAGGCTTTTACTCAGAAGAGGATGCTTTGCACTGTAATCCGTATCTAATTAAATCTAAGACCTCAGGGATATTGATTGATCCAGGATCTGTTCCAGATTTTCCCATTGTAGCAAGAAAAGTCTTCTCCATTATTCAACCACAAGCGATAGATACAATTATTCTTCAACACCAAGATCCTGATCTATGTGCAGGAGTTCCCATCTTTGAAGATTTACGAAATGATTATAACCATCATATAATTTCTGAAGTTAGGGCATCTTATTTGATTAAGCATTATGGGGTAAAAGGGAAACTTTACATGGTTTCACCAGATAATGCAAGCTATACGACTAAAGAAGGAAGGCTATTGCAATTTTTGATGACTCCATTCGCTCATTTTGCGGGAGCAATCATGACCTATGATCCAAAATCAAAAGTATTGTTTACTTCAGATATCTTAGGTGGACTTGGAAAAGATTGGGAACTCTATCACAATGATGTAGCCCTTGACAACATGAAAAAGTTTCTCTCCTTATATATGCCTTCTAACCAAGCGCTGCGTTATGCGCTCCTAAAAATTCGTAGCATTGATGCTGAAATCATAGCACCCCAACATGGCCAGATTATAAAGAAACAGCAACTTGATCAAATTATCAATTCACTTTGGGATTTGAAATGCGGACTGGATCTTATAGATGATGAATTTATGAGAAAAGTATTAAACTCATAGCATGAAAGTAATTAAGAACTTAAATCTACTCTTCTTAATTCAAGAGGAAAGTAATTTCATAGAGCTTAACAAAGCCTTAAGCGAATTTGAAAGTAAACTAAATGCAAATCGATATTCAAACCTAAAACATTGGCTAGAGACTAAACCATTAGAAATACCTGAAGTCGTAATTTCCGATTACCTACCTGAGACAGAACAAGGATTAGATGCATTAGAATACTTTCGAAGTAACCACAATGATACTATTTTTATAATCTATACAAATATGGATCATCTGCAAAATGCAATTGATGAAACCAAGAAAGGAGTCGAAGATTATATCATCCAAAAAATACCATCTCGATTCGCTGTTGTAATTAAGAATGCAATCAATAAAATTGAGGCGCAAAGAGACTTACTTGATAGTAAGAATGTTCTTAAGCGAATAGAAAAAAAGAACACTGCCCTACTGAATGCCCAGCCTGATTATCTAATCCAAGCGAATAGTAAAGGTTTAATATTAGATTATAAAATTTCTTCTGACAGCGAAATAATCAATTTATTTATAGGAAAAGATTCCATCCAAGGAAAAATGTTAGATGAAATTTTTCCGACAGATATCGCATTACAACTTCGAGAGGAGATAGCCAATGCACTATCTGCTAAAACAATTATAACGAAAAATTTCTTTATAAATATTGCTGCTGTAAATCATAATTTCGAAGCTCGTTTTGTAAAAATCGACAAAGACGAAGTAATGATTATTTTAAGGGAATTCACCAATGATAATCAAAAAGAAGAAGATTACTACCGTGCGATTTCTAGAATCTCAAGATACCGTCACAAGGAAAATTTAGTAAAAGAACTTCTCAATCATATGGTTGATAGCGATAAGAATCTTTTGTCTGAAGAAAAGAAGAAAGCTGATCTACTTCTATCTAATATTCTTCCTAGTTATATGATAGATGATCTTAAAAAATTCGGAAAAGTCCAACCCGTACAATATGACCAAGTAGCAGTAATGTTTACAGATTTCGTAGGATTTTCAAATATTTCTAGATACATGAGTCCAACCCAACTACTCAAAGAACTTACAATCTACTTTGATGAATTTGAAAGAATCTGTGAAGTCTACTCTATCGAAAAAGTAAAAACTATTGGAGACTCTTTTCTCTGTGTAGCAGGTTTGAGCGGCAACTATCGTACTGCAGGAATCGATATCCTACTCGCAGGAATAGAAATGATGCGTTTTACAAATACACGTAGAGAGGAATTAAAACAAATAGGAGAGGATGCTTGGGGAATCCGACTCGCCATTCACTCAGGACCACTGATTGCAGGAATCGTCGGTCACCAAAAGATAGCCTTTGATATTTGGGGGCATACAGTGAATGTTGCAGCTCGAATAGAAGGAGTGAGTGAGGGTGGAGAAATTACTGTTTCACGCAGTATGTTCGACTTTACTAGAGATTTTTTTGATTTCGATTACATTGGTGAAAAAGAACTAAAAGGTGTAGGGTTTCATGACCTCTATCGCTTGTCGGGTTTGAAGTCCGGACTTTATGCTAAAAAGAGTGAATCCAGGTTTATACCAAATATAAATTTTTATAAATTATTTGAGGCACTTCGAGATGGAAAGCACATCCTGCGAAGAGATGGTAAATATATTATTTCAAAACAAAATTTAAATAAAGACTTGGACGCTAAGACTGAATTAGCTATTTCTTAAGTATGAATCCAACCCTTTTTGTTATTGCTTTTATATTGTTTATTACAATGGAAAATTGTAATCTTTTTCAGAAACAAGGAACTGTAGAGAATTCTAACTCAGAAAATTCTTATTTAAAGATCCAAGATACTTATCTGACTATTGAATCTAGAGGCAAAAACTTGTATTTGGTAGTAGATTTCTTGCTTCAATGGAAGAAAAGAGAAAGCTTACAACTCAAAATTATTGATACCAAATCAGATTCCATGCTTTATGAGAATCTGATTGACACTGTTCCCTACTTAAAGATTCGATCCTTGCCTCTCGACATAAACGATTCTAAAAATTCATGGTTTTACGAAAATCCTGATATAGACAGCAATAGAAATATCAAATATATAATAGAAACACAAAACAAAGAATTGCTTTACCTAAATCATAATTTGCTAATCTCTAAAGAGACTAAGCATAGTCTAATTCAGAAGTTTAATGTCCGCTAAAGATTGGTTTTCTTTTTTCGACTATTGATGCCATTGTTTCTTTAAAGTCATTACTGATAAAATTTCTTGCTTGGGATTCTGCTTCCCATTTGAGAGCTTTTTGTAAGGACTTATCTGAATAAGAATTTTTTTTAAGTTCGTTAAGTGCAAGTGGTGCAGCCTCACAAAGACCCTTAGCAATTTGTAAAGCATTTTCCATGATAGATTCCTTAGGAAAGCTATAATCGCATAATCCCCACTCTGCTGCTTGCTTACCATTTATAGTTTCTGCCAAGAAAAGCATTCGATTCGCTCTAGACTTTCCAATGAGTTCTGAGGTTGTATAAGAACTTCCCATTCCAGGGTGGATCCCCAACTTAACAAAGTTAAAAGAATATTTACCTTCATCGGAGAAAATTCTAAGATCACAGGCTAATGGAAGTGCTAAACCTGCACCTATAGCATGACCTTTTGCAACACAAAGAATTGGAACTGGAACTTTTCGAACTGATAGAAAAAAATTATAAAACTTTCTCATTCCTTTTCTATTTTGAGAAAAAGTCTTCGTGGAAAAACTTCTTAATAAATTTAAATCACCACCTGCACAGAAAACATCATTCCTTCCAGAAAGTAGAATGACTCTTGGTTTTCGTTTCAAAACAGAAAGCTTGTTCATCTCTTTTTCGAACATCTCCCCCATTGCCCAAGTCATAGAATTTTTTGATTCCGGATTGTTTAAATACACATAACAGATATCATCTGAAGAATTTTCCGTATATTCAACTTCAATGAGTGGCATTAAACTACTGCCTGCACCAGATTCTTTAAATCAAAACTCTCATACCAAATTTTTTCAGAAACGGGAAGTAAGGTTTCAGCTAAACCAAGATTTTCAAAATAATCGAGTAAGATTTCTAGATGAACATTTTCTTCATTTTCGAAACTCCATAGATAAGAATCTATAGATTTAGCTATTAATGCTTCTGATCGGATTCTATCACAGAAAGTATCAGGCTTTCCTTGGAAAATTAAATAGGAAGAAATTAAATCAAATCGAATTGTATCTACAATTACTTGGAATTTTTCATCCGTTTGATCAAAATATTTTGAAGCAATCTCCGTTTGAAAATAATCACCCCAGGTCATGATATCTGGATAAACTCCAAACTTTTGCTTGATTTCTTCTAATTTTTCATTTTCTAGAAATGGTTTTGAACTATACTGATCGATTAGATTTTTCAAAAAAATCAAACTTACTATTTTCGCACTGGTTAATTTGCCAGTTCTGACCATCTCAAAAAGTTCTGGGTTTAATTCTGAGTTTTGTTCCATACAATAATTTTCGGGATAAAGTTAATTTTCCCTTCAACCTTTTTCCTTTTTTCAAATCGACTCAATATCAGGTAGGTCATAATTCGATACTATTAGTATGGCAATTGGTCGCTCGGATTCCCTTCAAGAGTTAATAACGATTTTAGAATCATTATTCCCTGAAACAATCATAGGAAGCGACATAAATCTAGTAAAACACCTCTTCTATTATCTCAAAGCTGATGACAAAGAAATAGATTTTATCTACAATGAGGAAGTAGATGTTGCTGTTGTTCATGAAATTTTTGATGATACGGTAATGTTAGACGTTCCGAGTTTTAGTGATGAAGGTCAGAAACGAGCTAGAATCCGATTCGAAATCATGAACATTTTGTATCAATTCGATGTATTGATCTTGGACTTAAGAAATGACCAAGTGCTAATTAAGATTCCAAGTGAATTACAATCTATGCAACTTCGCCAATCAAAACGGCTTCTAGTGGATGATTTGTTTATGAATTTCATCATTTTATTTCGTTCTCTAGCAGGTGGTGCAAGGTCAGTAGGAAAAAACCTTTACGCAGAAAGAAGATATCCATTTCTCATGAGGGAAATTCGTAAAGATAAACCTAATCTTAAATTAATAAATATTATGATAACAGATTATATAAAATCAGTATCAAAGTATTTTGACATAGTAATCTATAAACAAAATGAAGAATTAGATGAATTCGAAAAGTTCATCCGTTCTGCAATTGGTAGAACAGAAAAATCAATTTACATATCTGATTGCAATAAATTAGAAAAATACATTGAACCATCGGAAGATGAAATACTTACTACATTCAATCATGAATTTAAAATACTTGTAGAATCTACAAATGAATTGGAGGCACTTGCATTTTTTGAGGAACTTTCTAAGAAAGAAAACCGACAGTTCTTTGTTAGCTATATTTATTCAGCCATAAGAATTTACGATCAGGTGGTGGGTTATATTAAAGTTTATTCAACCGCTATGGAAAGATTCACTATCACTCATCCGCAGGCAATTTTTATCCACGAGCTTTCTGAAATTGCTAATTATGCAATCACAAAAGTAACTATTCAAGTTACATCTTATGAGACCTATGCTCATACTACACAAATTATTGATATTTCTATGGATGGCTTACTATTTGAAATTAGTAATAAGAAATTATTCAATTATCTTAAAAGACACAATATCGTTAAAATGAATATTCCTCTTCTTCAAAATATTGAGCTATCTTTGCGAGGAGAAATTGTACGTTTTATAGAGAGAGACGGTTCTTTCTTTCTTGGTGTGAATTTCTTTGATTCCAATCCTGATGATATGTTGCACTTAGAGGCTTATCTCTATGAGAAAAGTCTAAATACCATTTCAGAATAGAATTTTTTTCTTCTAAAATTAAACTATTTCAAGGTCTGCAGCTTTTATTTTAATAAAATCTTATATTATTATTTTATTCAACAATTTCTAATACATCTAGCACCGCAGAAGGAACAGTATTCCCTGGTGGATTCATCGTAAGATAAGATCTTCCATGAGATTTTATTTTTTCCATGGCTTGTATGATGTCTGTAGTTTTAGGTTTGCCTGGATTCCATCCGTTTAAATATTCTGAATAAATTAATATAGCTGTTTGGTGGTAAAGAAGAGAATTCTTCGAATAGGAATCAGATTCTTGTAATGCAGATATAGATTTTTCCCAGAGGATGTTCTTAGAAATATCTTTCGTATCTGTATTTAGATAAGTCTTATAATTGATCCAAGCTTTAGCAACAGAACTTTCGAATCTTTTTCCATACATTGCTTCGCTGTCCTGAACAATATCTATTCCTCGCTTTAAAATATCTTTTTTGATCTTTGGGTTAGTGAGACCTGTTTCAACATTTTCTCGAATCAAGGCTAAGTAGTTTTGATAAAAATTGTATCTTTCTCTATTATCAGAAAAAGATTCACGGTATTTCCAAGCTTGTGCAAATTCCCCTAAGCTGGATACATTCCATCTATTCCCTTCCTTTTTATACATTAAGCCTAATGCAAAATGCGGATCAGGTAATTTTGGATCTAAAGCTATTGACTGTTTTAATAATTTCATAGCTTCTGCATCGCTATCTCTGTAAGCTAGAGCATCCGCTTTTCTTTTTAAATCCAAAGCCTCTTCTGTCTTTTCAGTAATAAGTGGGCGGACAACAGTCATTGGTCTATTTTCAATCAGTTTCGTGAAGCCAACGCCTCTTAACTGTTTCCCAAAAAATGTTGTATCAAAAATTGATTGAACGTTAATTTCACCAACAATATTCCCATTTCGAAATTGCCTATGATCCGGATGTTTTTCAACTAAGTATAATGTCTGTCCGACTCTTACACCCTTTGGATTTAATATTTTCACTACAACATTATCTGGTCTGGTATCTAATCCAAGTAGTGATGTAGATTTTGATTCTAACAACTCCGCTTTTTCAATTGATACTACTTCACCAACAACAATCATTCTTTGAGCTTCGGTACCCCTGTATTTACGAAAAGAAAATACTAATTCATCTTCTACGGATTGAGCCGAAATTTCTAGACTTGCAAAATTACAAAATAGGAGTAGGATAATTTTTAAAAGTATTTTCATAGAAAATCTCAGGATTTCTCTTTTATAATCGACTCATTTGCAAAATTTCTAGACAATTACAGCCTCACTGGACTTAAAAAAACATTGACATTCACTGGATTATGAAAATGCTTCTGGAATGCTTCAGAAGTTTCTTTCAATCTTTCGACCTGCTCCTGCGATCCCACGTCTATCAGCTAAAGAAATTGAGGCAAAGTATCCTAAGTTTCGGTGGCAAATTCTCGAATCCACCTTTATTGGTTATGCAGTCTTCTATTTTGTAAGAAATAACTTTCCTGTAGTTTCTAAAGAGGTGGGAGAAGCTCTCCACTATTCTAGAGAGCAGATCGGTGATATCCTCGCTGTAACTGCTATTTCTTACGGTATCGGTAAATTTATTATGGGTTCACTTAGTGATAGATCAAACCCAAGAATTTTCATGCCCTTTGGTTTAGTTTTAACAGCCCTATTAAATTTTTGCTTTGGGTTTTCTGAAAGTTACTATATTCATATGATTCTTTGGACTTTAAATGGCCTAGTTCAAGGTATGGGTTGGCCTCCTTGTGGAAGATCCTTGGGACATTGGTATAGTGTTAAAGAAAGGGGAACTACTTTCGCATTTTGGAACATTGCTCATAATGTAGGTGGCGGTCTCATAGGAATGATTGCTGCCTACTCTGCTTCTTACTTTGGTTGGCAGTATGCTTTCTTTATACCTGGAGTCTTAGCTTTACTAACAGCTCTTTATCTATTTTATCGACTGAGAGATACTCCACAGTCCGTGGGTCTTCCTCCTATCGAAGAATTTAATAATGACTACCCTGAGTCTAAGGAAACACATGAAGAAGAACTTTCTATGTATGAACTAATCGTAGAAAGTGTATTAAAAAATAAATTCATCTGGGTGTTTGCCTTATCAAATTTATTCGTATATATGGTTCGGTATAGCCTCTTAGATTGGGGACCAACATATCTGAAGGAAGTCAAAGGTGCATCTTTGGAAAAAGGAGGAGCATCTACTATTATCTACGAATTTGCCGGTATTGGTTCAACCTTACTCATGGGATGGATTTCTGATAAAACAGGAGGCAGGAGAGGAATGGTTAGTTTACTCTGTATGGTACCGATCTTCTTTGCATTTATTGGAATTATTTATACTCCACCTGGTTTTATTTGGATAGATCTTAGTTTATTTGCTGTGATTGGATTTTTCATTTATCCACCTGTTATGTTATTAGGTGTTTCAGGTTTAGATTTTAGTTCAAAGAAAGCGGTAGGAACAGCTGCAGGATTCATAGGTTTGTTTGGTTACATCGGACGAACTGTCCAAGCAAAAACAATCGGATATCTGGCAGATCACTATAGTTGGAATGTAAGTTTAGGTTTTATTGTTTGCTCTTGTGTTATGGCGATCGTTTTATTATCGTTTACTTGGAATTTGAAACCGAAAAGTTAAGACTCATTATTTTATTCAAATGTTTTCTAACATTTAACTTGAAAATTTTGTAGTGTTTAAAATGATACCTGATTTATTGTTTATAAAAATTAAATATTAGGATGATGAATTCATGGACAAGTCCTTAGATGAAATACTAATCCACGAGAAGAACCACATCTTCAATGCTGCTCTAGTTGGCGCATTTTACACAATTCTAACACTGCTTTTATCCATTATAGGAATTTTTAATGAAGAAATAAGAGTCAAACATGGATTTGATGCATGGGGTTTAATAGATGTTGCAATATTGGCTGCACTTACTTATGGCGTTTATAAGAGAAATAGATACAGCGCACTCAGTTTGTTGCTTTATTTTATAATTGGCAAGATAGTTAGTTTTAATACGAACAGTGGATTTTATGGAATTTTATTTGGAATCATTTTTTCCTATTTTTATTTTCAAGGTGTCAGAGCTTGTTTTCATCTACATAAATTAACAAACAATAAGGAGGAAGGTGAAAGGACAAAATCATGGAAGTACAAGATTGGTTTTTTTATTTTATCAATATTATCCTTAGGGTTTCTTATTTTTATGACCTTAGTAGCACTTGGTCCCAAGGAAGAAGTATTATCTGGCATTTATCTAGATAAAAAATATAAAAAATTTTTAAAAGAAAATAAATTGATAAACTCTGGTGAGGAAATAGAATACTGGTATTCGGATGGGTTTACAGACTTTAAGGATGGATTCTATTTTTTCACTAATGAAAAGGTTGTATTGTATAAAAATAATTGGGAAGAGAAATCGATTTTAATACCCTATTTATCTATTCAAAATATTGAATTTGAAAAGCAAGCATCCTATTACGAAGATAGTAAAATAACAATAACTATGGATGATTCCTATGTTACTTTTCCAGTCTCAAGTACGGGTGATGGAGATGAAAAATTTATAAAGAGACTTTTACAAATTTGGAAACGAAAAATAAAGGAAGAAGAAAAATAAGAACTTTTTTCTAAGAAATATTATTTAATCAAAATCACTTCCAACTGTTGAGATAATCATCTGAACTTTGGCAGAACCTGTGACTTGGAACAATTGTTCCTCTTGGGTTCCTTTTGCGGTCACCATGAATGTGTCTCCCTGCTTAAACACCATTCCATTTTGTAATTTTATTTCACCAGATAGCATAGAGTAAATATGAAATCTAGTTTTCTTAGTTACAACAGGCAAGATAAAATCTTCTGGTTCAAACTCGCTCAAATCATCTAATACTAAAGAGTAGATTCGGAACTTATCATTTTCAGTAAGTTCGCAGAGTTCACCTGCTCCAGCAAAAAATGATTCCTTATAACTAAGCTTTTCTTTCCCTTTGAAAGCCTTATAATTCAATACATCTAAAGCCTTCTCTAAGTGAAGTTCTCTAGGTCGTCCATAATCATAGACTCTATAAGTTGAATCGGAAGATTGTTGTATTTCTAATAGCAAAACACCTGCACCTATCGCATGTACGGTGCCAGGTTCAAGTAAAAAAGCATCTCCTTTCTTTACTGGATGGTATTTTAGTATAGATTCTGCTTGGTTTTTTTCAATTAAAGTTTTGTATTTTTCTTTTGTAGTGTTTTGTTCAAAACCTACAACCAATTGAGCATCTGGATCAGCTTGGATTACTATCCAAGCTTCCTTTTTCCCTGAATTTTTAGGATCATTTTTCTTCGCATAATCATCATTTGGATGAACTTGGACAGATAATTTTTCCTTAGCATCTATGATTTTTATTAATAAAGGGAACGGTATTCCTTGCATCCCATCACCTAATATCTCTCTAGGATACATTTTATACAAAGAACGGAAATCTCTGCCCTTCCAAGGAGTATCCACTACAACAGATTTGTCATCCAGGTAATCTGAAATTTCCCAAGTCTCACCAATATCACCCTCAGGGATATTTCTTTTAAGAATTGAATCTAACTTTCTCCCACCCCAAATTTTTTCTTTATAAATTGGAGTAAAACGGAGTATTGAAGGAACCATAGCGTCATTTTTTTATTTTGTGCCTTGCAGAAAAGGAAAAATCAAAAATTAGAAACTAAGCTTTCCACCTCTGAAATACTATGATCAGAATGAAGAGAAATACGAATTCTCGCTGAAGGTACTGTTGGCGGACGGATTGCTCTTAAATCATATCCTAAATCCTGGAATTTCTTTGCCATAGCTAATGCTTCTTCTTCGGAATCAAGAAGGACTGGAATGATTTGGGAAGTAGACTTTCCAGTTGAAAAACCTTTTGCATGTAGACCATTCCTTAGTAGATCGCTGATTTTCTTTAGATGTAAACGTTCTACATCCATATCTGCCATAATTTTCAATGCAACAATTCCTGCATAGGCGATAGCAGGCATTGGTGCTGTGGAAAATACAAAACTTCTCATGCAATTTATAAGATACTGCTTTGACATCAGGGAATTGCAAGAAATAAGTCCACCTTCCAATCCTAAGGCTTTACCTAAGGTAAAAATTCGAAAATCTATATCAGGATAGTCTGTTCCCATTCCAGAACCATTTTCTCCCTCTACGCCAAATGCATGAGTTTCATCTAATATTAATAAGGCGTTATATTTTAATTTTAATTCGACTAATTTCTCAATTAGCGAACGATCTCCATCCATGCTGTAGATAGATTCAGAAATAATTATTTTACTCTCATCGAGATTTGATTTCTGTAAATTTCTTTCTAAATGTTCCCAATCCAAATGATTGTAATAAATCTTCTTAGAACCAGATATTCGTATCCCATCAAGTATCGAAGCATGATTGAGCCTATCTGTAAAAATTTGTGTTCTGCTATCAGCTAAGGCATCTATGAGTCCAAGGTTGGCTACAAATCCATTTGCCACAAATAGGCTTGCTTTTGTTTTTGTTAACTCAGAAAGAGATTCTTCTAAATCATTGAATACATTATGATGACCTCTTACCAATCGAGAAGCTGTGGAACCTAGACCAAATTGAGTAATTCCATCTTGCATAGCTTGCAGTATTAATGGATGCTTTGAGAGGCCGAGATAATCATTAGAACAAAAATCTTTACCCTGCGAAACTTTCAATTCTCTTAGAAGTGATTTCTCTTTACGCTTCTGTAATTCTTTATCAATCTTCCTATAAATTCCACTCGACATAGATATTCTCTTTGTTTCCAATCAATCAAAGCGGGGATTAGATGCAAGCTTTGGATGAAAATATTTTAGAAAAATGCAGATCTGCTAAGCGAGTTGTTGCGATCACAGGTGCGGGAATCTCAGCAGAAAGTGGAATTCCTACTTTCCGTGGAAAAAATGGTTATTGGAAATCTTACCGTGCAGAAGATCTTGCTAATTTCGAATCATTTCAAAAGAATCCAATATTAGTTTGGGAATGGTATCAAATGAGGATGGAAATTTGCAGAAAGGCAGAACCCAATCCTGGACATCTTGCAATAGCCAAAATGGAATCTCTCTATCCTGAATTTCATCTAATCACTCAGAACGTTGACAATTTACATCCAAGAGCGGGCTCGAAAAACATTACTGAACTTCATGGAAATATATTTACAACTAGATGTACAAAATGCACATATAATTCAACTCTTGGTTCAGATTCATTTCCCCTTCCACCGATTTGCCCTAACTGCAACTCAATTCTTAGACCAAATATTCTTTGGTTTGGAGAAAGTTATGATATTAAAGTATTAGATGATTGCATTCAAAAGTTAAGATCCGCCGACCTCTTATTAATCATTGGAACTTCAGGTCAGGTTACAGTTCCTGTTTATTTAGCAGAAGAAGCAATTCAATCAGGCGCATATTCTATAGAAATCAATTTAGACAGATCTACCTTAAGTAAGAAAGTGAATGTACATTTACAGGGGAGTGCATCTGAAGTATTACAATTATTAATGGTAAAGTAAAAAGTTGCGCCTAATTTATTTTGAAAGAATTGCCTCTTGAATTTTTGCGATTAATTCTTCAGCTAATATTTCTTTCGTTCCAGGTCCGATTTTAATCGTATCACCATTCTTAAAGAACAATGTAATCTCAGACTCAACTTCACCGAATCCTATATCCTTCCCTACTTTATTTCCAGCTATCCAATCTAGACCCTTGGCTTCTAATTTAAGCTTGGCATTCTTTTCTAAGGATTCAGTCTCTGCGGAAAATCCCAATGTCCAAAAGTTCTGGAGAGTAAGCTCCTTTTTTCTTTGGGAGACATTTTTAAGTATGTCGGGATTTTCAGTAAATTCCAAAGTAAGCCCCTTTTGTCCTAATTGCTTTTTCATCTTTTGGTCTTTTGGATGCAGGGGTTTGTAATCCGCAGGTGCTGCAGCCATGATGAGTAGAGTATTATCTTCTAATTCAGAAAGGACTGCCCTTAATAGATCATCTGTAGTCTCAACTGAAATACATTTTGCTTCAGGCAGAATTGCATAATCTGCATCTACTCCACCAGCAATATAAACTATATTAGTTGTTAACTTTTTTGCGGACTGTGCAAGATTGAAGCCCATTTTTCCTGAGGATGCATTGGATATATAACGAACGGGATCTATCCACTCACGTGTTGGCCCACTTGTGACAATTACTTTGGAGATCATGAGTTTAGAATTTTACGAATAGCTTCTTCAATTTTAGTAATGTCCGCAAGCTTACCCTGGCCTTCATCCCCGCAGATTACTATTCCATCTTGGGGAGAAAGAATTTGAATGCCATCTTTTATAAGTGTCTGGATGTTTCTTTGTGTACTGGGATGTGACCACATTCCCGGATTCATAGCTGGAGCAACTAAGATAGGACAACTAGCTGCGAGATAAGTAGAGCTGACCAAGTCGTCTGCAATTCCATTGGCACATTTTGCTATAGTATTTGCAGTCGCAGGAACGATTGCCATCAAAGCAATTCCATTCTTAGATTCAATATGAGGCATTCCAGATGCATATTCATCAACTAACACAGGCTTCCCCGTTAATGCCTCAAATGTTATCCTGCCAACAAAATGAGTAGAGTTGGGAGTCATAATGACCCTGGTAGAGATTCCAGATTTCACAAGGCTACGAACTAAGTCACAGGATTTATAAGCAGCAATGCTTCCTGTAACAGCAATTAGAACGTCTCCTTTATTACTCATAAAAAGGGAGTTTCTTTTTCCTTACTCGGATTTTGAGGACTGTTATTGGTAAATTGAATGCTGAGAATTTTATTGCCATCCATCTTCTTAATCTTGAGCTCACCTTTAGGAATCTGAATGATAGATCCTTCCTTGGGCATATCTTCATGCTTTTCTAAGAATAAACCTGCGATAGTTCGAACTTCTTCCAGTTCCTTCTCATCTACACCTTCTAAAATTTCTGGGATCTCATCAACTTCAGTCTCCCCATCAAGAGTTATTGGCTTGTTGCGACTCCAATCAGGAACATCTTTCTCGTCCTGGTCGGTCTCATCTCGGATTTCACCGAAGATCTCTTCCATAATATCTTCTAAAGTGAGGAGACCTGCTACACCGCCGTACTCATCGATTACAATTGCCATGTGTTGGTTTGTTAAACGAAGTTTCTGCATCACTTTTTCAATAGAAAGTGATTCAGGAACAAATATTGGGTCTTGCATGATGCTGGAAATTTTTTCTTTCTTACTCTTATGATTCTCGGAGAGCCATTGCAAATAGTTCTGAACGTGAACCACTCCAACCACCTTATCCAAGGTTTCTTCGTAAATTGGGTAACGAGAAAAATGATGTTCGGCTATCAGAGGTAGCAATTTGTCAATTGTGGCATCAGTTGGAATCCCAATAACAGAAAGTCTATGCGTCATAACATCTTTGGCAATATGCTCAGAGAAATTAAATGTCTTTTGTATGAGTTCCATCTCTTCTTTCTGAATTCTTCCTGATTTGGATTGTTCTTCAATAATAATCATTAACTCTTGTGGAGAATGAACATTTTTGTCGCTGGTATTTTTTAATCCAAGTAACCTAAGTAAGGCGAGAGTAACCTTGTTCATAGAGTAAGTTATAGGAAAGAAAATATAATAAAAAAACCAAATTGGCATTGATACTGCAAGCGCAATTGATTCAGTACTTTGGATTGCTATAGTCTTAGGTAAGAGTTCCCCTAAAATAATATGCAATAATGTGATAAGACTAAACGCAATTGCTATAGAAATTGTATGAATAGTTATATTGGAAGGTGGAACATATTCAAAAAGATGAAAAATGTTCGTAACAATTGTTGCAAGGAATTCCTCACCAACCCAACCTAACAAAAGACTTGCAATTGTAATTCCAACTTGGCAGACAGAAAGCATATTGTCCAAATTTAACACTGCTTTCTTGGTAAGTAATGCTAGAGGCTTGCTCTCTTTGATAAGTTCTTCCAATCTCGATAGTCTTATCGAAACAAGAGAAAATTCAGCTGCAACAAAAAATCCATTGATTGCAACCAAGGCGATGATGATTAATAATCCAAATAGTTCCATTTTTGATTGGAAGACTTAGTCTTCCTTCGTTAAACTCCATGCGGGGATCCATCTTGAATCTACGACTTTGTATCCCCATTCTTTATCAAGTCGTGTTAAAAAATCTGGCATATGTGCCGCTCCATAAATAATCCCCAAAGTTGTTGATGAATCTAGATAACTAGATAGTTTCTTTAGGACAATATTGTTTCTTTTCTTGACTAGTGCATCCAAAACTTTTGCATACTTCGGGTTTGAATTGATTTTCTGAGAAGATGTACTTATTTCTTCCGCAAGATTCCTACGGATGAAATACTTATTTTGGATTGAATTAGCAGAATCTGGGCTCATTTGCCTGGTATCATTAGGATTCTCTTCTAGCGGATTTTTGTCTAGAGATAATTCTTCATGGGAAAGATCCTGAATGCTTTTCGCAAAATCTTCTGAATTGGTATCGGCAAGTATCCAATTATCTTTGGGACTCAGGATGTGGAATTGAAAGGAAAGATCTAACTCTTGGGCAAATTCAAGCTGTTCTTCGCGAATTTTATCTAGGCTGATTTCTAACTTGGAACTAGATTCCAAGGTAAAGGGAAATAGCTCATTCCCTGCTTCCACTTGCTTAGATTGTGGACCGACAGATTTAGGATGAATTCCTTCATAAAAAACAACTTCACATCTCTGCAATAGATCATCAATTTCTGCAAAATATTGACTTTCTCCCACATGAACCACGCCAATCAATACTATAGTTGATTTTGTTTTGGTTGAAGATAGAACAAAGCTACGAGTGTAAAAATACTTTTCATCTATCTTGATGAAGTCGGAGCTATTTTCTAAATTCTGAGGAAGTAGATTAGGATGGAATCCAAGAAAGACAGCAATAAATAGAAATTTCCACCTTATTCCTGTCAGCAAATAATTCATATTAATAGAGATCCCTATTTATATGGATCAAATCTGAATCTTCTTTATAAGAAACACCCAAGGGTTGCTTGGAATATAATTGATAGGCAGAATCTTTCATATCTCTCTTAAAATAGACTGTTCCTGTTCCACTTTTCAACCAAAAAGAACACCAATCTAAGACTGTATTTTGGCTTAAATTGGAATTAGCATCTCCGAGATTTCTAGAGGAAACTAAAATTGCAGTTGGTATAGTTCTTTGGTCCATTCTTCGTATCACTCGTTTCATGGAAATATTCATGGAATCATTACTGTTCTTCCATTCCATATCCAAGAGACGATTGGTTTTCTTAACTAAATCATAATCCCAAATATGCAACCTATAATTCTGAGGAAGGATCTTAGTTCCTTCAAAACTCATACGATCAACAGAACTAGATGCATTTGAATTTGCAGATTTAGATTCCCAGATAATCGGAATTAAATTAGAATTTCTAGAAGAAGACGTTGAAGTTTTAAACCGATAGAATAGAGAAAATTTCTGATCTTGGAATTCTTTTCGTAAAAATTCATAGGCAGTAAGACCGCTTTCGTTTAGATAAATTTGGATGGGTCCATCAGTTAATACAGAGCCAGCAATTTCTTTTAGGGATTGTTTAATCTGGAAAGAATTAGCATTTACATCATTGAATACTTTGTATTCCCAAGAATTTCGTTTACCACCCTTTCCATTACTATAAAAAACATAAATAGAGGTCTTCCAAGGTAAAATCGCAATAACAGGAGATGAAATTTCATCAGAATACTTACTTGAAATGTCTTCCCTTTCCTCATTTAAATAAGAGACTTCCATCTCACGAGCTTGGTTGTAGACTGAATCATGAAAGATAGATTCTCGAAACGATTGAAATCCTGATAGATATTTCAATCGATTGTCCACAAGATTTATTTGAAAAAGTCCTGTCTCAAAAATACCAGGTAGTTCGATTGTAGACAATCTTTGCATTGTTAAAAGTTCCATCATGGTCTGGGCATCTGAACTTTCCGATAGAGCATCTAAGGAAGTTTGAATAAATTTTTCAGTCGTATACTTAGCTGGTTTATAATTTCGAATAGTTAGGATATCTTCCTCTGGGGATTCATTCTTTAATATGCTCAAAGCATCTTTGACAAAACTAATTACTGGTGATTTCTTCTCTGATGCTTGGTGAGCAAAAACTAAACCCGAATACCGAAGCCAATCTGATCCAAATTCTTGGTCTTCCTTGGATAGTATGCCTCTTGACTTGGTAAATTCTACTGTAGATTTGCGGAAGAAACCATTATCAATATGATTATAACCTTGCATGATTGTTGCAGAATATTCCAACCTCTTCCAGCCTCGGCTCTGAGAAAGATAACTGATTTCATCAGTGATTCTACTCGCTAGCTCAGGATTTGAATCTCGAAGTATTTGTGCTATGCGAAGTCTCGGCCAAACTTCTTCTTGGAAAATTTTCTCTTGACTCGGAATTTGTCTAAGTGCTTGCAAGGCAACTTTTGATCCATGAACTTTCCAGACGCTTACAGCTATTAAATCCTTCGCTTGAGGAATCGATAAGCTCTCATTGAAAAAAGGATGAAGGATAGCTGAAGACCAATCATTAAAATCAATTTTTAGATAATAGTCTAAAGATTCTTTATATTTCTTTTGCAAATATGCCAAAGAACCTAACTTCACATAGATTCGATTCTTAATAGAAGCCTTGCGGTTTTTAGAAATCACTAAAAGCTCATTTAGACTGGTTTCAGCAGAATCGTATTTTCCAGCGAGCACTTGAAAGAATGCATAGCGCTCCAATGAGTTCTCTGTATAACTTTCATAGGCAGCTTTTTCTGCTTCGAGAATGATTCTTTGGAAATTAATTGCTTCATTAGCAAATCCAAGAAAAGCAAGTCTTGGTGGTAGGTCTTGGTCTAGATTGCCGAGAAGAGGAACTGATTGTAGAATACTCTCTTCATAAAAAGGTGAGAGCACCTTCATAATATTAGTATAATGGACATTAACTTCTGAAGCCTTAGGCTGAGTCTTGTCCAAAAATGCCTGTAGTCGAAAGAGTCTACAGATAGAATAGTATGGCAACCTACTATTGCAATTTAAATCTACAGGAGATTTCTTCTCATCTTCTGCTTCGGTAAATAAGGAAGTATGGATATTTTTAGCTAAATTCTTATAATAAATATTATTCTCGATTTTGATATAAGATTCTAGAGTTTTTTGCGAAGCAGATTCTTCATTCTGAGTCTTCTTCCAAAGTGTTGTTAAAATGGCATCACCCAATCGAAATTCAGATGATTTCAATCGAATCTGATAAAGTATGGTTGCCACACCTTGCTTATTTTTGTTTTTTATAAAAAACTCACCTAAGTAAAGATAGGCTTCGATTTGTTGAGCATTAGAAAGATCCGATGGAAGACTAATAGACTGACCCTGGGAAGTATCATAGATCGTCTTACCTTCAATGAGAAGTAGATATTCTTTTCCCTTAGGAAACCAACCTGTGCTCTCGGTTGCAAAAATTTCGGAAGCGAATAATAGAATGAAAAGCGTAGAAAGAAAAAGAAAACTCTTAGAAATCAATGTACCCCTTCTCTTTTCAAATCAC
>JAACWH010000091.1 GCA_009991425.1 Leptospira sp. | reverse complement strand
TATGACCGAGCTCATGCAAGCCCAAAGATGGAAGAAGTATACGAAGGCTTTTTGACTTTGATTTTTCTATTCCGTTTAAAATTAATGAAACAGATTTTTCACCGAAGCCTTCCATGGATTCCATTTCTGTCTTGTATTTACTTAAATTGTATAAATCTGGAATTTTTTGAATCCATTTCTTATCAAAAAAAATTTCAATTTGTCTTTCACCAAGTCCATCTATATCCATTTGTTTCTTTTTACAAAAAAATTCTATAGTATGCTTCATTCTTTCTGGGCAAGATGTATTTATACAAAAAAGATCTACAGACTCATCGACTTTTTGCAGTTTAGAATTACAAGCTGGGCATTTCTTTGGAAGAATATAAATTCCATTTAATCCTGGTTCTACTACTTCCTCAACAGCGGGAATAATTTCTCCACGTTTAGAGATTTTTACTTTAGCTCCTATACCAACACCCAATTGAGTAATATAATCTTGGTTATGTAAAGTAGCATAGTTGACAGTAGTTCCAGCTAATTGAACAGGATTGATTTTTGCTCTTGGTGTAATTTTCCCAGTTCTTCCAACTTGAGGAATAATTTCTTCTATTATTGACTCTTGAATCATCGCATCAAATTTAAAAGCTCTAGCCCATCTAGGTGAATGAGATGTTTCTCCTAAAGAATCACGAGTAGCAAGATGATTCATTTTTATAACTAAACCATCAATGGGAAAAGGCATTTTATCTTTCTTCTTCTTCAATCGATTGATTTGCTTTTCCATATCGCTTGCAGGAATAAATACAGTGTCTGGTGATAAAGGAAGTCCTTCATCTTTGATCAATTGCAATGCTTGCTCATGAGTATGTATTTGCTTGCGACCATTGGGAAAGTAAACATCATATGTATATATTTGAAGCGGACGTTTTGCAACTTCTGAGGCGTATTTATGCTTAATAGAACCTGAAGTTAAATTTCTTGGATTAGCGTATTTTCCTCCAAAATCCTCATTAAATTGTTCGAAATCTTCAAAGCTCATGAAGACTTCTCCTCTCACATAAAGATCAATTTTAGATTTTAACTCATGAGGAACATTTTGTACGGTTTTAATATTGTCAGTTATATCATCACCTACTCCTCCAGTTCCTCTCGTAACAGCTCTCTTTAAAATTCCTTTTTCATAATACAAAACTATAGAAGCACCATCAATTTTCCATTCAACACTATATATTTGGTCTGGCCCTGTTTTTTGAATCCAATCCAAAAGCTCTTCAGTATTGTAAGTATTCTCTAGCGAGAGTACTGGAATTTTATGTTTTACTTTTTCGAAGTCACTGGAATTGGAAATATCTGATCCAACTAATTTTGTTGGGCTATCTACAGATGCAAAGTCTGGATATTTTGCTTCTAGTTTTTTAAGTTTCTGAAATAGATTATCGAATTCTTTATCTGAAATTCTTGCCGAATTCTCAAGATAGTAAAAGTATTGGTGGGATTTAATTTCGTTTTCAAGCGCTTTCATTTCTACTTGAATCTTTTCTGCTTTAGAAGATTCTTTAGTAGATGAGATAGCTTTAATTAGTTTAGAAGATTTTTTTTTAGAAGGTGTTGACATTCAAATATTCTTCTGGGTCAGCTTTGTTGCCTTCTCCTACCCAAATCTCATAATGGAGATGAGGTCCAGTTACGTTACCAGTTGCACCAACCTCAGCTATTAGTTTTCCTTTCTCGATAGTCTGACCTAACTTAACAAATATTCTATTACAATGGGCGTATAATGTATAATATCCATAATTATGACCTACGACAATATGATAACCATAACCTGTTTTTGAATAAGACAATCTAACAACTGTTCCGGGAGCTGCGGCATATATTGGTGTTCCTGTAGCATTTGCCATATCAAGCCCGTCATGAAATTCCCAAAAACCTGAAGTTGGTGATTTTCTTAAACCAAAAGTAGAAGTAGTATTCCAATTTGGGAGTGGGTTTAATAAGGGAATGTTTTCCAATACAGATAGTCTATTATTAAAGTAATCGAAGTTAGCATCTAAAAGGTTGACTCGACTTTGCATATTTAATTTAAGCTTTCGTAAGTCATAGACTTCCGATAGATATGATCTTCCTTCCATCAATTCTTTATCTTTCTTTTCTTCATCTTTCAATTCAGTAATTGAATCTTTTTCGATGATATCCGAATCAATCAGCTTTAATAATTCTTCGTCTTGGCCGTCAATGTTAGCAAAAATTTCTAATAAATTCTCATGTAGTCCTGAATAATCTTCTTCAATTTGATCTAAATATTGAGATGAATCTAGATAATCGTCGAAATACTCTCCGTAAATCTTTGATAGATTGTTTATTTCCTTTCTAGTATTGCTAGATTTAAAAATTCCATAAAAAGCTAGTGAAATCAAAGAACATAGAAGCAATATAATGAAAATGATAGTAAAAATTGATATATGGAAATTAAAAGAAGAATCATAGCCATGAGGAATAATTAGAATTGTAAGCCTCGAGTGGCCTTTTTCTTTAACTTTCTCAATCTTATCCCGTAAAACAGGATTATCTTGGAAAAATTTCTTTTTGAAATTTTGAATCTTCTTGTCCATAAGAACCTTTCCTTTCAAACTTGAAGTAATGAGGTTCTTAGTCAATAATAAGATTTATGTCTTAGCATTTTTGGCCTTCCTATTTATGTCTGGTGGTGTTGCACTTTCTATTGATAAAAATATGGTTGATGAATACCAAGCAAGCGACCCCTCAAAGAACTTTAGAACTGTCCCTGTTGCAACTGTTGCAATAATTCCTGGAGCAGCAGTTTATGGGCTCACTCCATCTCCCATTTTAATAGATCGTCTGAGATGCGGTTTGTATTTATATAAATATGGAAAAGTAAAAAAAATTCTACTTTCTGGAGATAACGGAACAGCCTATTACAATGAATTAAAACCTATGTTACAGTTTATGCTAAGTAATGGAGTTAAAAAAGAAGATGTATTCGTAGATCATGCAGGTTTTAGAACATTAGATACTATGGTTCGTGCGAGAGCAGTTTATCAAATTCAAGATGCGATCTTTGTTTCTCAAAAATTCCACCAAGCTCGTGCACATTTCATTGCGAAGAAAGTTGGAATTGAATTAGCTTCTTATGAATCAGATATGAGAATATATAGAGGATCAAGATATTACAAATTTAGAGAATTTTTTGCAAGAATACTTGCTTGGGTTGATATGAATCTTTTTCATACTGCACCCAAGTATTTAGGTGATCCATTTCCAATCCAGGGAAGTGGAATTGAAACCTGGAAAGGGTCTATACTTTAACTAAAATTTAAGCAGCAGGCTTATTGATTTGGTTTGCAACTTGATTGATCCAAGAAGCATAATAATTTGAAACTGTTCTTAACAAAAAAAGATCCATTTCTGTTTCTACTTCTTTCTTTTGATTTCTAAGTATTTGCAAAGCTTTAGCATAATTATTTCTAAACTCTATCAAAGAAGCAGTTGGTGGAAGTAATTTAGCTATCCTAGATTCCTGATCCTGATCAAAACCATAGTCCTTTTTCCATCCTGCTAACAATTGCTTGCAATTAAACTTTTGAGCGAGAATGAATTGAGCAGTTATTAAATTAAACATAGAATCTAAAGCGAGAATAGGTATATCCAAACTCTCATGTGCGGATTGAGAAATAATTTCATCAGACAACTCAATAGCTTTCTTCATACTTCCAGTAGATTGAAATCTTGCTGTCATTTTATTATATGTTTTTAAATAGCTCATAATCTGTTCTAGATCTTGTTTAGTTACTGCGGATTTCGTTCCACCAAGATTTTGAATTTCATTTTCAGCTTTATTAGCTCCAACTTCCATGAGCAAAGTTTCAATTACCTGAAACAAAATATCCATGGAAAATTGTTCCTTTCTATTTGATAAATAATTTAATTCTTTTTTATAGGCTCCGTGGACTTTATTTAAAAAATTATGTAGCTTATCCTTATCTTGAGCAAGAGAGGATGTAATCATACTAGACATATGTTTAATAAATTTATCAGAATCAAAACCTAAATAGTTGTCCGGTTGATTTTTAAAGGTTCGAACTGTGGTTTCTTTATTAAGGCGGAATAAGCCATCTCTGAACTCTTTAAAGCGTTCAAAAGATCTCCACATTAAATATGCTTTGTCAGGTTGGAATTTAGTATTTTCTGCTTCTTCGGTATTTTTCATTTAAAAATTCTCTTGAAAGATTTTCAAAAACATTATTTAATTTAGATTCCCATATGAATCTCTTTCGGTCAATTCGTAATTTATTTTTTCCACAAACAAATGGACTAGACCTAATAAAAGATGATTTATATGAAATTTTAAATACTAAACTTCCATTGGTCTATTGGAAACTAGCTCGTTACCCTATTTTAAAAACTATCTTTATTTCTAATGGAATTCGAAGTCTTCTTGGAATCGATCCTTCTTTATTTTATAAATCGAATCACAACTTAGCGGAAATAATCCATCCAGAGGATTTTAAGAAATTTCTTTCTATTTTAGATTCCCCAAAAGGAACACGAGTCATTAGCGAAGTTCGTTTAATTGGAAAAAACCAAAATACAATTTGGACTGAAGTTCATATATTCTTTGGTAAAAATGATCTAAGCCTTTTAATATCTGATATTTCAGAGAGAGTCCATTCTGAATCTAAAATTCTCGAAAGTGAAGAAAGGCTACTGATTACAATGAAGTCAACTGGAATCGCTATTTGGGAGTGGGATGTTGAAAGTTCTAGCCTAATCTGGAAAACTCCACCCAACAGTTTGCTTAGATTGCCTATTGGTTCCATTAATGATTCTATCCGATCATACTTTCATTTGATTCATCCAGATGATTTTCCAGATTTTATCAGAACAATATCATCTGCGATGAAGGACAATGACAATTACAATACTGAACATAGAATTATAGATTCTAATGGTATTATAAAGTGGGTGGAAGCATATGCCAAAATATTTCGCGACTCTAAAGGTAAACCCATACGCTGGTTAGGTACTCTAAAAGACATTACAGATAGAAAAAACTTATTAATTCAATTACAAGAAAGTGAATCTAGAGCTAGAAGACTTTTTGAATCATCGGTAGATGGAATTTTTTTAATAGACGAAGAAGGTACTATTATCGAATGGAATAGAATTATGGAACGTTTAACAAAAATATCCAGAAAGAATACCTTAGGAAAAAAATCATGGATAGTTTTAGAAAATATTTTTACAAATTTAAATTTTATAGATAAAACAGAAATATCATTAAAATCAAGAATTTTAGAAGTGTTGAAAATAGAAAAGATTCCAGAAAAAGGATTAATATATGAATATTCTTTCTTAGATAAATCAGGTAAGATAGTTTACTTTTTAACTCAACATTTTGAATTAAAATACAGTCAGAAATCTTATATAATTACTTACGTAAGAGATATAACAGAAAATAAAATTTTTGAAAAAGAAACAAATGATTTATATCTTAGAACCAAAAACCAATCACAAGCAATTATTGATTTAGCAAGTGATGAATCCTTCAACAATGGAAGTTTGGATTTATCATTAAAAAATATTTTATCATTAGCATGTTCAGTATTAGAAACAGAAAGATCAAGTATTTGGATGTTTCGTGAAGATCTAACAACATTAGAATGTATATACGAATATAATAAATTAAATCAAAATTATAAAATCCATACCCAATCTATAGAATCTAGTAAAATCAAAGTATTTATAAATTCTTTACTTACATCTAGAGTTATAGTTGCCAACTCTATTAATAAAGATTCTAGAATTAGTGAGTTTAATGCTTATTATTCCTTTCCCAATAAAATAAATTCTCTTTTAATAGCCTCGATAAGGGTTAAAGGAAAAATAGTTGGTATTATTTGTATTGAATATATGCATTCTGAAAGAGTATGGAAATCTGATGAAATTATGTTTGCAGGTTTGTTATCAGATCAAACTGCAATAGCAATTATTAATTCAGAACGTAAGCAGAACGAAGATCAAATCAAACTCTTAAACACAAATCTTGAAAAAATCGTAGATGAAAGAACACAACAACTTCGAAGTACTAATATAGATTTATCTAAAACTTTAAGCAATTTGTCTAAAGCTCAAAATCAATTGGTTCAATCAGAAAAAATGGCAGCTCTTGGTCAATTAATTGCAGGAATAGCCCACGAAATTAATAATCCTATAGGATCTATAAAAGCATCCTTAGAATTATTGAGAAATAACAATACTAATCCTGAACTATCTAAAATAAATATTCCTACTTTTATTTATAAAATGAGTAACGATCAAATAAATTTGGCAGAAGAGTTTTTTAATGAGTCCATATTAAATAATAATACTTTTTCTGGAATGCTACGTAGGCAGAAAAAACATGAATTAGAAATTTTCTTTCAATCCATGAAAATCACAAAATCTGATGATCTAGCCGACAAATATATTGATTTAGGAATAGATTATATTTCTAGTAAATATTTTCCGTTATTTCAAAAGAATTATACTGAAGATCTTTTATTATATTTATCTCAGACAATATTTGAGGAAAAAAATTATAAAGCTATCGAATTTTCCTTGCAACGAGTTGCAAATATAATACGATCCTTAAAAACTTATTCACATAATGACAATAAGGGAGAAAAAACTTACTATAATGTTAAAGACAGTATAGAAACTGTACTTACGATACTTAATGCTAAATTAAAAAGAAATATTGAGATTATTAAAAATTTTGATCACACACCTAATTTGAAATGTTACCCAGATGATCTGATACAACTTTGGACTAACTTAATTATGAATTCTGCGCAAGCTATAAATTTTCAAGGTAAAATTGAAATTACCATTAATTACATACAGGATAAAAATTTAATTAAGATTTCTATTGTAGACAGCGGTGAAGAAATACCTTTTAAAATTCGTGAAAAAATATTTAATCCTTTTTTCACTACTAAAAAGTTAGGTGAAGGAAGTGGTTTAGGTTTAGATATTTGTCAAAAAATTGTTCAAAATCATGATGGTAAAATTTATCTTGCTGATGATACCTTAAACACTACATTTATTGTAGAATTACCTATTCAAAATTAGTGATTATGTTCTAAGTTTTTGAAAGATTCTATTCCCAAAGATTGACAAATCTGTAAAGTAGCCTTTGATCGATTTAAAGTATACATGTGAATACCTTTCACATTTTGATCCAATAGATCACGAACTTGTTCAGTAGCCCAATGAATTCCAACATTCTCAGCATAAGAATCATCTACAGCTCTCGTTAAGTTTTTCAAAAGTTTTGCAGGAAATCTACAACCTAAAGCCATTTCTGCCATTCTATTGATTGATTTTCTAGATGTGATTGGCATAATTCCTGCTATAATAGGTATTTTAATTCCTGCCAATTCACATCTTTCTTTAAAATCATAAAAGTCTCTATTGTCAAAAAATAATTGAGTGCAAATGTAATCTGCACCTTCATCGACTTTGCGCTTGAGATTATCAATTTCCATTAATCTATTTGGTGTGACCGGATGTCCTTCAGGAAATCCAGCTACTCCTATTCCCATAATTGGAAATTCTTTTTTTATAAAAGAAACAAGTTCAGAAGCAAAATTAAAGCCATTAGGTACTGCAATAAATTCTTTTTGGCCTTTAGGTGGATCCCCTCTCAAAGCCATAATATTTCGAATTCCACTTTCATCATATATTTTTAATAATGAACGAATTTCATCTTTAGAGTGACCTACGCAAGTTAGGTGAGAAACGATAGATAAGGATGTTTGTTTTTGAAGCTTAACAACCAGGTCGCGAGTTAGTTCACTTGTAGAGCCACCTGCTCCATAAGTAACAGAAACATAGGCAGGTTTAAGTGGCATTAATTCAGATATAGTATGAAAAAGTGAATCAGATGATTCTTGAGTTTTCGGAGGGAAAAATTCAAAACTTATCGAAGGGTTATTTGTCTTTAAAATTTCAGAAATATGTTCAGCCATAATCAATGTCATTATGTAAGAAAAATCTGTATATGCAAGGAAAATAAAGATTTTTCCTTGCTAGTAGTTTTATCAACTCGAACCTGGAACCATGTCTCTTAAGCTAATCGATCCTCAAAAAGGTACTATTTTAGAAGAAGTAGATTCAACAAATAATTGGCTTAAAGATCCAGAAAAAGAAGTCGGAAGCTGGGTTCGATCTAGATATCAATATAATGGAAGAGGAAGAAAAGGAAAAGTATGGATTGCTCTTGGTGATGAGAAAATTATTTTTTCTTGTAAATTGCGATTTGGTTTAACAACTATTCCACTTCCATTACTTTCTTTGATGTCAGGAGCTTCTTTACTTAAAGCAATTTTTAGTTTATTCCCAGAAAAAGAATCGGAAATTTCCTTAAAATGGCCCAATGATATCTACCGGGGCTCGAAGAAAATAGCTGGATTTTTAATTGAAGGCGAAGTTCAAGATGATTTATTTGAAGTAATAATAGGGTTTGGATTGAATATTTATGGCCAAGAAATTCCATCCGAGTTAATCCAAATTGCAGATTTTTTATTCGATGAAGATCCCATAGAAGGTACTTCAGAAAGAATAATATTGAAATTTATTGAATTTTTAAATGAGTCTATAATTTCTTTAATGGATCCATCTCGAATTTTAAAAGAATTGCAATGGTTAGAGAGAAATTCACTTTTACTTCATAAGAGTATAGAAACGAATCTAGAGAACAAAATGATAAGAGGTAGGGTTCTTGGTTACGATGAAAATGGATTCCTTCTAGTTCTTGATCAAAATGGTTTTAAACATAGTTTAATGGATACAGGTTCACATTTTGAGATTATTGGAGAAATAAATGAGTAATAATTATATTCTAGTTATTGATGTTGGTAATACTAATTCAGTTTTTGGATTATTCAAAGAAAATGAGGAAGATCCAATTTTTCACAAAAGAACCGTTACTCGAAGAGATAGAACTTCAGATGAATTAGGATTATTTCTCAGAGGTTTCCTATCTCAAGATAAACTAGATAATATAAAAATCGTAAGTTCCGTATATTCAAGTGTTGTTCCTTCATTCAATCCAATAGTAGAAAGAATGTTAAACGATTGGTTTGGAGCCGAGTCTTTACAAGTCAATTACCAGATTAAACTACCATTTGGTATAAAATACCCTAGACCTTTTGAAATAGGAGCTGATCGATTAGTTAATGCAGCTTATTGTGCAATTCACAATAAAAATCAAAAATGTGTCATCGTTGATTTAGGCACAGCTACTACTTTTTGTATTTTAAATGATGTTCCGGAATACTTAGGAGGCGTAATAGCTCCTGGTTTGAAAATTTCGATGGATGCCCTAACAAGAAACACTGCTCAACTACCTCCAATAGTTTTTGAAACTCCTAAAAGCATATTAGGAAGTTCCACTATAGAATCCCTACAAGCAGGATTTTTTTACGGTTGGGTGGGTTTAATTCAAGGCATTATTTCTCAAATTAAAAAAGAGCTCGGAGAGGACTACCTTGTTATAGGAACAGGAGGTTTGGTATCAACAATTCACAATGCACATCCAGGAATTTTTGATTCTATTGATCCCTTCTTAACTCTTAAAGGCTTAAAAGAACTAGCTATTTTAAATCGATAAGCCGCTGATTATACGTAAATATTCTATGCCAATCATATCATAACCGATAGGATTAGGGTGTATGGGGTCAGCAGTAGGATAAAGTGGAAGCTCGCTATTTTTTTCAAATAACTCCTGAAGATTCACTTTTGTATCATTTGGATAATTTGCATTTATCCAAGAATTATTTATTCTTATTCTTTCTTTGAGAATGGAATCATTAGTTGGAGGAACAAGAGTTAGTATTATCTTCCAACTAGAAATGTTTCTAATATATTCTATTAATTCTGAATAAAATCTAGGATAATCTTCTGTTGGATAATAAGAAGCATCGTTCGTTCCTAAATTAACAATAACAATATTTGATTTATTTTCTTGAATTTTTTCTAAATCTGTAAGCCAAATTCTCACATCTCTTCCGGATACAGAAATGTCTTTAAGACGATAAGAACTTCCTAATTTTGATTGGAGATCAAAAGCATTTGACCTCTCTGAAAGGGAATCACCAATTACTAAGATCTTAATTTCATCATTCAAAAGAAGAGGCAACAAAGTCGGGATATCTGAATAATCCTTAGAAGTATAGCAATTTGCAGTAAGGAAAATTATTAATAATTTTGCTAAGCAATTATTTATTGATTCTGAAAATCTCATCGGATCTCAATACTTTCTGTTTGAATTTTTTCATAAGAAAAGATCTTCCATGGCCCTTTACCGGGAACCTTTGATTGATAATCCATCTCCCATTCTTCTCTTTTGTATTTTGTGTTATCATAAATCAATTCTTTGATAGAGGAATTTGCTAATGATTCATCATAAAATAAAAATAAGTCCATTGATTCTATAGTCTTTTGGAAAAATTCGCTGGAGATAGAAAGTTCCCCAGGAATAAATTCATAAACTCTTGCGTTAGGATTCTTTTCTTTTAACATAAAATAAGGATCTGGAATCAGTTGAGAATAAATCTTATTTTTACCTTGCGAGAGTTCTAAAACTTTTTGATTAAATTGATTTGTTTTAGTAAATACATTTTCTTGAAAGCAGGAAGAATAAATGAAAAATATAAAAAGAAATCCTTGAAAAGCTAAAATACTGTTTTTTAACCAAATTCTTTCTTTAGCTGCTAAGATAAAAAATATAGCTAGAGGAAAAGTAGAATGAACAACATACCATGATTCAGAAGAGCTATAGAATCCTATCAACATTGCAATTAGCCAGACAACTAACATGTTACGAAGTCTTTTTTTTGGAATAAGTCCTAATGAAATTGAGCCAAAATAAAGTATAATTAGAATCGAGATTAATTTTAAAATAGGAAAATAGTATCCAGAAAAATAAATTCGTATTTTATCAAACTGAGTAAATAACTCAAATAATTCTCGCTTGCGTGCTAATTGTGCACCAAATTGAATAATAAATAAATCAAGTTTAGGAATAATATAAATTATCCAAGGGAGCAAAGCTATCAACGATCCAATTGAAATGAATAGAATTGTCTTAAAATGAGAGATAGATTTTTGCTCGAACCAAAGATAAACAATTGGCAATGAGTAAAACACACCAAAGGGATGCGAAAGAATAGAAAGGCCTAATAAAATTCCTGCTTTAAAATAATGACATCTATAAGCAGAAAAAATTGAAGTCAATCCCATTAAAATACATAAAGTTTCCATTCTAGATGTGTGAGAAACTTTAAATAACAAAACATCAATTAACAAATACACTGCTGCAATTGTAGCAAATGACTTATTCATTCCTATTTTCAACTCAGTTTTAAGAAATGAATGGAATTGAAAAATTGCGATTATACCAATAAAATAGGAGAGCATTCTAGCATTTGCAATAGATGCATCCCAAATATGAAAGGATAGCCCAAGTAAAATCATGTACAAAGGAGACATCCAGAGAGTATATTTCTCCATTCCAGGAATGAGGCCCTCAAGGACAGTCGTCTTAAGTTCTCCAGATTGATACCATTCAAAGGCTGGATTAAAAAATAAAACTTCGTCAGGCCACACAAAAGGGACATACTGACCTAGATAGATAGAAAATATTATTAATAATAAGGAAATAAGGGCTAGAATCATTCTGCCCTCGGCATAGGATTATTTAGATAAAGAGTTGATTGCTTCTTGCTCAGTTTCAAAAACTTCAAAAAGATCTAATAGTTCAACAACATCAAACACTTTTTTAACAGGTGGAGTAATGCAGCATAATTTTAACTTTCTACCTTGTTTATCAAGTTCTCGAACCATACCCACAAAAATACGTATTCCAGAGGAAGAAATATACGAAATCAATTCCAGGTTTATAATTATATCACCATCTCCCCCCTGAACGTCGCTAGCTAATTTAGCTTCGACCTCATCAGAGTGAGTTATATCAAGCCTCCCATTCAAATGAACAAGAGTATGTTTACCTATTTTCTTGGTTTTAATTTCCAAAGTCTTCCCCGTAATTGGATAAAGTCCAAAACTTTATCCAATCGTACGAAGTAGTGTGCCTATTACAAGAAATTTTCAAGCATATTTTGCGAAAATGACCTTAAATAATGCTATTCTAGCTGTATCATGCTCCATAAACTTTTGAATCTTGCGACGAGTGCTTCTAACTTCCTTGTGTCCTAAAAAATATGCAATTTCATGCATATTATGTCCCCAAATTAAGAGTTGTAGAGCGATTGCGTTTCTAATTCTTTCAATAGTGAGGTTACTTCCAATATTCAATTTATTGACCTTTACGAAAATTTTCTGTATTGTTCGATCACAAAGCTTACCATCTCTTCCTTGAAAAATATACCCATTCGTATGAATTGATTGCCCATGTCTTAATAGATCCATGCAAAGATCCTTTGGTATATAAATAGTTCTACCATTAAGCTTTCTATTCATTTTAATTTCTAATGTTGATTGCTGAGGATCAATGTCTGAAATTCTTAAATTAATTAATTCAGAAATATAAAGACCTGTTGAGAAAAGTAATTTTATGGCTAAACGATGAACTGGATTCTTCTTAACCACAGACAATATTTCTTCAATATGACTAGTTGTCAGATATTGATTATTGATCTTCTTAAAATCTACTGGGGCTTTTAATATAAACATACGTTATCTCCTGTATATCACATATCTTTTGTTTGTTTGTATATGTTATTTAATATTCTAATAAATACTAACAAGTATTTTTTTGTTTAATTAATCATTGAGATGACATAATTAGGTAGTATTTTAGTAAATTGTGAATAAATTTCTGTGTATCGTCCCATATAATGATTCGACCAAATATTAAAATTCGAGATAATGGACTTTATGCATTCTGAAATCTTAGACCGATACAATCATTTCCATAATTATATTCATAAAGTGGGAGATTTTTTAATATCCATTCACCAAAAAAAGAATTTCGAAATTCATAATAAAGGAAAATTTGATTTAGTAACAGAAGCAGATTTAGGTTCTGAAAAGATGGTTATTGAAGAGATCCTAAATCATTTTCCGCAGGATTCTATTCTCGGTGAAGAATCAGGTGAGGTAAAAGGAAATTCGGATTTTAGATGGATAATTGATCCTTTAGATGGGACTACCAACTATTCCCATAATTTACCACTTTATGGAGTTTCAATTGGAGTAGAGCAAATTAGCTCCTCACAAATAGTGATTGGTTTAGTACTTTTTCCAGAACTTAAGGATCTATACCATGCCGTTCGTGGAGAAGGTTCTTTTAAAAACAAAGATCGTATAACTGTTTCCCAAACTACAGAATTAAAAAATTCTCTTTTTACTACAGGATTTCCGTATGACCGTGGAGATAAATTAGATCTCTTACTAAGCTATTATAAGAATATTCTAATTCGTTCTAGAGGAATTCGGAGAACAGGTGCAGCAACCTTAGATTTATGTTGGTTAGCTGAAGGGAAATTTGATGGCTACTATGAAATTGGTTTAAAACCTTGGGATATGGCAGCTGCAGGATTGATAGCTGAGGAAGCTGGAGCAAAACTCACTACTATGGATGGAAAGCTTTATTCTCCCTATATTCCAACAATCATTGCTTCAAATGGAAAGATTCATGATAAAATATTAGCTGAGATAAATTTCCAATAGTTTCTGCCATTTATCTTGGATAATTTCTTGGGTGAAATTTGAATTAATATATTTTTTTCCATTTAAACCCAATTTTTCTAATAGCTTTTTATTTCTAATCATATAATTCAACGTATTTGTAAAACTTTCCTCATCAGAATACCAAAGGCCACCGTTACTTCTTTTGCAATGACCAACTAGTACTTCCGATTTAGCATTAACCAATATTGGTATTCCCTGCGACCAAGCTTCCATGATGACTATAGAAAAGCTTTCAACAGAAGATGGATTTATTAACAAATCCGCATTGGCTATTGCTTTGAATTTATCGATATCACTTAATGAACCTAGAAATCGAATATTCTTTGATGCAAATTTTGATACCAGCTTTGGAGGATTTGCACCTATCAAATGAAGTTCGCAATTCTCATTGGAAGTAGATATCCAATTTTGAAAATTTTGAACTAGCTCATAGATACCTTTTCCTAAATCCATACGACCAATAGTTAGTAAAATCTTGGGTTTAGAATTTTCTGATAATTTAGTATTTTTAGGTATAGGTTTATTTACTTCAATTTCTTTAATATAAGTTCCTATGATTGCTTGTTTAGTAGGTTTAAAATGAAAAACTTTTTCAAAAAGGTTTCTTTCCTCTGGTGTATTGAATGCGTAGAACAAAGAGTCATTATAGATATGTTTATATTGGGATAGGTAAATGGGAGGCTCATCGTGAAACATAGGAACTAAAATTGATTTACTTGGAACAAGTTTTATTCCATTTAAAATAGGATAGTAAAGATATGAAAAAAATATAAAAAGATCGGTTTCATCTTTTATTTCATCTATTCTCTTTAATAAATTAGGGCAATAAGGTCCTTGAGCCTCCAACCAATTCTTTTCATCATCAGATGTTTGATCAGGAAACTTTTTATAAATATATTCTGATAATTCATTAAATTTTTTAATATTTCTAACTCTCAAATTCTGAAAGCGCTCGATCGTAAAGCGTTCATAAATTTCATTTCCCGGTTTAAAATAATTTTTCCAACTAACATAATCTATAGCTGTTGAAGTAAGTAATGTAATCTTGCAGTTCGCAGGAAATGCTTTCAAAACATCATACGCATGTTTCTCTGCTCCACCTAGAATCTTAGTTGAGAACCGAGGAACAACTGCAGTTATTTTATAAGTTTTGGATGAATTCAACTATTTTTTGACCTGAATTAATTTTAAGATAATTTTCTATTCTCTGGTTTTGCTTCTTAAGAATAGAATTTCTGAAAATATTATTCTCTAATAATTCTTCTATTAATTCTGCGATTAAAGGATAATTCTTCTCATGAAAAAGTAAACCTGAAGATCCCATCGTATCTGGGATAGCTCCTGCTGAATAAGCTAACACTGGAAGTTGAAAATGCATAGCTTCTAAGATAGGGACACAAAATCCTTCATGTTCACTCATAGAAAGAAATACATTTGAATTTCTATAATAGCCAATTAGTTCAGGGTGAGTAACATAACCCGAAAAATGAACATGCTCTTCTAAATCCCAAAATCTTACTAAACTTTCTAACTCTTCCATGTATACTTTGCTTGAAGGAGATGAGTAGCCAACTATTTGTATTTGGAAATTTGTTCGAAAATATTTTCTAAAAATTTCTGCAAAGCGAATCAAATCTTCTTGTCGTTTATTGGGAGTTATTCTACCTACAAAAAGAATTTTAATTCCATCAAACTTATTTCTGTTTACTCCCGGAATACTTAAGCTATCAAAATTATATGCTATAGGAAGGACTTCTACATCTTTATATCCAAAAACTTCTAATTCTTGTTTATTAAACTCTGAATCAGCGAAGGCTTTTATGAAAACCTTATTTAATTCTAGAAGTTGCTCTTTTCCTCTACGTAAAAAATAAGAAAATTGCAAATCATAGTCTTCGAAAAAATGAGAAGGAGTAACATTATGATAGATAAGAATTTTAGGAACTTTTTGTTGAACAACAAAGTCAACTAATGAAGAATTTATAGAATGATGATATATTATAATATCATTGTTATCTGGTTTATAATTTGAAAAGCGAATTGCTTTATTTTTAACGGCTGTTCCTATATGCTCAGAATAAATTTCTGATTTCCAATTCATTTTTTTAAAATAGGAATCGAATGTTAGCATTTCTTGGGTGATTGCATCACCAGGATAAAATCCAGTTGAAAATTGACAAACTCTTGGCTTAATCATAGAATTATAAGTTAACTCTTTCCTGATTAAAGAAGATATTTTCTAATTTTTCTTGAAAAGGATAATTTCTATAAAAATCTAAAGCTCGCTCTTGTGTTTTAAGTGTAGACCTATAGATATCAGGTTTTTCTGAAATTTGATTCATAAGCTCTGCTATCTGTGGAAAGTCTTTTTTATAAATTAATATTCCACCTTTTTTTAAAGTTTCTGGAATTGCTGTAGAAGCAAATGCAATCACAACTAATTGATTTTGCATAGCTTCTAAAAGCGGTATTCCAAATCCTTCATGTTCACTCATCGAAATATAGAAAATAGATTTACTTAGGATTTTTGTTTTCTCAAGTTCATCAATTTTGAAATAGAATTCTATATCTTCTTTTAAATCTAATTCATTTATATAATCCTTCAGAAAATCAAAATATTCTTCAATTCCAGGAACTAATCCACCTATTAGATGAAGCTTTGATGCAGGATGGTATTTTTTCCAAAAGAAAAATACTGTAATGATATCCTGGATTTTCTTATTAGGTACAATTCGTCCTACAAAAACTAAATCTTTAGATGTGATTTGATTGTTTAATATAGAAGATTGTAATCCATCTTTATTTGATAAGATTTTCGAATAATCTTTTAAAATAGGAACAATCATAGTTGGAATAGAAGAATAGTTTTTCAGAAAATTTGCATTCGTATTAGAATCACAAATTGCTAGTTCTATATCATTAGACAAAGAAAATAATTCAAGTATAGATTTAGTAAAAAACTTATCCATAGAAACATAAACAGATTCATTACAACCAAGATAAAATTCTGGTGGAGTAACATTATGGAATCTGAGAAATTTTCGACCAGGTAAACTCAAAAAAAAATCCAAAGGATAACCTGAGCCTCCATAATGCAAAATATGAATAGATTCATGGTTAATTTCTAATTGATTGATCAATTCTTTTGAAAAATCAGAAATTAAAATTATTTTATTCTCTTTGCTACAAAAATTCCTTTGGGTTACGACATAATTGTCAGTAGATGAAATGTTAAATATACTACGAAATCCTCTGCAATCATTTCCAATTCCATCAAAAGGATGGTATTCATCTATATGTTGGAAAATTTTCATGAAGGAATAAGAACAAAACTTATGTTAATCCAACCATAATTCGAAGGCGAATGTACAAAAATATTTTTAAAACCTAGACTTCTTAAATAATCTGGAAGTGTATGAATATCTATTTGCAAAGGAAGATTATCATGAAAAGGACTTAAACTAGAATTGGAAGTTTCTCGGTATCTAATAATAAAGCGAGTCTCTTGTTCAAGCATTCGCCATTGCCTTAAGATGCCTTCCCAAAAACTGCTAGAAAACAATGATGCATTCGCGTGAAATAACAAACATGAATTAGGAGATATCTTTTCTTGAGTACTTACAAATTCAGTTAGAGTCCTACGAATTAAATTTACATCATTTTCAAATGGCGTAAAAACTCTATATTTCAAATGAATACTATTGCATAGTTCTAAGAAACCTAAACTGGAAGGATAGTATATTAAGACAGGTTGGGCATCTTTCACTAATTCAATTAGCTCTTCTGATTCAGGAGGTGCTCCTGATTCAAAATCTACTCTAATAGAAAGAGGAGAATAAAGAAATCCTTTGGAGGAACCTTGCAAAGCAAAGTATTTATTTTCTGCATACTCTTGGTAGAATTCTTCTAATTTTTGACCAAGTAAATCTTGCTTTTTCTTTAAAATAACAATTTCTTGAAGTACTTGGAAAAATGCTCTAACTCGATTTTCTGACAATTTTTTATCAACTAGAGCATAGAAATTTATGAACTGAGTAATGAACCATTTTAAAGGACCCCGTAAGAACCAAAGTTTTGGATTTGTAAATTTGGGAGCAGAAATGCCTTTTTCGAAAAGGTTTGCAGCATGACTCGCATCAAATTCTCTTGAATTACTTTTTGAAAATGGGGAAAGTCGCAATGTAGAAATTCTTTCTACATCTTCTTTGGAGATATTTCTCGATTTTAGTTTAGATTTTATATCCTTCATTATATCCGAAACATTAATTTCAGGATCATAAATTTGAAAAAAGGAATCTTCAGGGGATTTTTCTAATGATGACAAAATTGCGACGCTACTTTACTTTTCTTTAGAAGATCTTAAATTTGACCAAAATAGCAAGTAAAACTTGGAGAACAATTTGAAAAAATGCCTTATCACAGGAATTGGGGGATTTGTAGGTTCTGTCTTAAAAGATGAACTTAATGAATCTATGCCAGAATTAGAACTTCATGGCTTAATTCGGTCTGGAGAACTCACAGGTAAAAAAGACTATTTTATCCATGAAATGGATATCCGAGATACAGTTAGTGTCTCCACTCTAATCCAATCTATACAACCTGACTTAGTATTTCATCTTGCAGCCCAACCCTTTGTTCCAAAAGCGATTTTAGATCCTTGGGGAACCTTAGACATTAATGTTAAGGGAACATTAAATATTTTAGAGTCTTTGAAGAACCTGAACCGTCCATGCCGAATCATATATATTTCATCAGCGGACGTTTATGGTAGGCAGTCAAAAGATTCGTATCCTTTGTTGGAAACGATAATTCCTAATCCAATTAATCCATATTCTGCGAGTAAACTTGCAGCAGAAATCTATTGTAGACAGTATGCTTCCGTATCCAAATTTTTGGATATCATGGTAGCAAGGCCATTCAACCATATAGGTGTTGGTCAAAGAAAAGAATTTGTTATTCCAAATTTTTGCCAACAGATTATAGAATCTTCCAAATCCAGCAATCCAGAAATCAAGGTCGGAGATATCAGTTCTACTAGAGATTTTCTTGATGTAAGAGATGTAGTTAAAGCGTATGTAACTTTAGCTAAGAAAGGAGTATCAGGCGAACTTTATAATATTTGTTCAGGTGAAGAGACTTCTATTGAATCTGTATTAAATATTATTATCCAACAATCGGGCAAAAATATAAAAATCACTAAAGATCCCTCTCGTTTTCGAGAAGCAGAAACACCTCGTCTTTTTGGAAATAATGATAAATTGAAGGCACTAGGTTGGCAGAAAAAATACAAATTATCTGAATCGTTAAAAGAGATTTACCAAAATTTATTGGAAACTAATTAGAAGGAAAATTAGTCCAAAAAAAAAATCTACCCCCGCAAAAGTAAGAGTAGATTCCTTAAATTTATATTGAATGAAAAAAAAATATTTATTTAATAAGTTTAGGCTTTTCCAATAAATATTAATTATTCAGAAATTATTCAGCTGCTGGCTTTTCTTCCATAGCTGGTTTCTCTTGGAACTCATCATTTGCCCAAGTTCCATCCAGTAGAACTTCACCACGTTTGTTATAGTATTTCCCAGCACCATTTCTAGTATTGTCCTTCCATTCACCTTGGAATTTTTCACCAGATGAATACATATAAGTTCCTTGGCCAGATCTTAGACCAGCAACATAAGTACCTACATATTTATCACCTGAGGCATAAGTGTAAGTTCCCTGACCGCCTCTTAGACCATCCTTATATTGACCAACATATACATCACCATTTGCATGTTTGTATGTTCCTTGGCCATTTCTTTTGCCGTTTTCATATTGGCCTATATAAATATCACCATCTGCGTAAGTATAAGTTCCTTCTCCAGATTGCATGTCATCTTTAAAATCACCAATGTATTTATCACCGTTAGTGTATGTTAAAGTTCCGATACCATCTTTCTTTCCACCTTCAAATGGCCCAACATATAAGGAACCATCTTCCATTTCTTGGGTTCCTGTTCCAGCTTTACAGTCTCCTTCCAGACACTTCCCGCTAGCAGATTTACAGTTTTGTAATACGACAACAAAGCTAAGTAGCAAAATGAGAGTTCTCATTGATTTCTCCAAATTCAGTTTTATTGGTTAAGTATCTAAAAACTATAAAATTCTGCAAATGATTATTTATGGGAATTTTTGACTGGTAATAGCTGTATTCCTTTAAGAAATACCTTAAAAAGCATAGAAAGAGCCGATTTTCCCCTGTATTCCTTATTCGCTAGTTTACTAGGTTTCAATACCTCTTCAGCTGAAGCCAAAATTACATCAACAGCAAATTGAGAATCAATAGCCTTTCGAATGAATCCAAATTTTTACCCTTCTTCTAGGACTGAAACAAGACTCTGAATATGGATTCTGCGATTTTCGTTTATCTTTTCCTACAAATCAGGTCTGTAAATTTCTATATCTTTAAAAAAAATCTTTCATAAATCGTGAACTTCTTTCGGTGACAAATGCTGTGATAGATTTTAATTTCTCTAGATGTGATGACCAAGATTGCAAAATAGTCTAGAGCTATCGAATTTGACATAATTATTACCATCTTAAAGGAAGAAAAAGATTAACTTATTTTTCAGGTTTAGAGCATACTTTTTCAAAATGAATTTTTAAAACATCTATAGCAACTATAATTCGTTAATGTTTTATATTTTTAAAATACTTTTTTATTTGACAAAAGTTATCCGAACTTTATTCATTAATCGAGTAGAGGTTAAATCATCAATTAACGAATATGGAAACAAAGATTCGTTTACCTCAAATCTAAATTATGCATATAATTAATTATCACTTAACAAGAGCAAAAATATGAAAAAGTTTATTTTTTCCCTTATAATTTTATTTTTTACATCTCAATGTGGATATCTTGATGGAATCTTAGGTAAGAAAGACCAAGAGAAAAAAGATAGAGAGAATTTACTTCTGTTAGGACTACTCATCTCTTCATCTGGTTGCGATATTGGTAATTCTGGATTTTGGACAATAGATTTTGTTTCAGGGAGTGATTTTTGTTTGCCGATCAATAAGGTAGCAGAAAGCGAAAGGGTAATTATTTATGAAGAAAAAGGCTTAGGTAGATTTCGATCCAACTTTGGTATTTCCAGTCCTAATTATAGTTCGATAATACAGAATGTTGAAAATACTATCATTCCTAATCTGAAACCTGCCATTGGCAATCCATCTGATGTCAACCAAGATGGAAAGATTGCAATAGTTGTTCGTGATATGAGTAGTTTCTTTTCAGGCTCCTATGTTGCTGGCTATTTTAACCCTATTGATCTATTTAATCTGCCAGATTACTTGGAATTTAAATCTAATAAAAGAGAGGTGTTATTTATAGACGGAGTAGCCTTAGTAGACTCTGCAAATCTTTCTACAAAACGAAGTAAACCAAATGATATACTCAGTGTTATAGCACATGAATACCAACATTTAGTTCGTTACCAACATGAGATCTCCCGACCTAACCTTTCATCTCTTATCGAACTACCTCAGACTCAATCTGAATTAAATAACCTTTTGAATACAGATTCACTTTGGATTAATGAAGGGACATCTGAACTCGCTTCAGACATTGCTGGATATGGTCCCCAAGAATCTCGCTTAACATGTCTTCGAGGAGATCCAAGCTATAACTGTGGAAATATTGTAAATGGAAAATCATTGTATCGCTTTAACAATAGAATCTTGGATTATTCTCTTAGTTATGCATGGATGAGATTCATTTATGAAAATTCCTCAACCACAACTGATGGTAAAAAAGAATTTCTTCTTAGAACAATCCAAGGTAATTCGGGTGTGCGTGGAAATAACGTTTCAAATCTTATGGAATTATATAAATTAAGTGATAAATACAATTCGCCAATTTTAGGGACAACTAATGTTGATATTTTAGGTAACTTAACACTAGCATTTTTTGCAGGATTCTTCGAATACCCAACTTCATCTTCCAAAAGGATAGGATTGGGAGGATCAGTTTCTGCTAATTCCTTGCTAACGACATACACAATGCCAACAGATTTAGCAAATCTCTTCAACCAACCAAGCACGATTCAATTAGTAAATAATACACCAACTTCATTCGATCTAGAATCTGGACAAATGTATCGTGTCCAAGGAACAGTCCCAACTCTTACAACGAATTCGATTGTTCATCTTATTAATAACGGAACCTCAGAGTACGTAATTTTTAATGGTTCCACGACAGAAACAGAAGATGGTTTCACACAAGCAAAATCAATACTAAATCAGAGTTTCAGCAATTCTAATTCAAGAATTGAATTCCAAAAACCTATGTGGAATCCTCCCATTACTACAAAAGTCGCGCCCTATCATGCAACAGAATATATTTATAAACTAAATATCTGGAATATTCGAAACACAATTCTCTAGTAGAAATATTAAAAGCTAAATTTTAAGAGATTGTCCCAAAAACCGTTAGGAATCAATTAGGCGGATATAGATATATTCATCTCTGTAAAGTTTTCTTCAATTACTTTTTTATTGGCTAT
>JAACWH010000004.1 GCA_009991425.1 Leptospira sp. | reverse complement strand
CAATCTCTGTGTCGCCCAGATCCGGAATTGTGTTCCCTGGGGAGATTTGACCCGATAGCCGACGGAGATGATCACGTCTAGATTGTAACCATTCACTTCGTTTTCTTGGGTCTTTCCTGCTATTGCACCATGGGGACTGGTTGTTCGGAATTTCCGAACAGCCACTGACTCGTCCAATTCTCCTTCCTCGAATATATTCTTGATATGTTCACTGATTGTAGATTTGGATTTCTGGAACAACTCACAGATCTGTGCCTGAGTCAACCAGACTGTCTCGTCTTCCAGGCGGACATCGATTTGGATATCACCAGTTGAGTTTTGGTAGAGCAGGAATTGGGAAGAGTTGGAAGATGATTCAGTCATTTTATAAATTGATTCCTACAAAATACTTGTGCAAAATTATATTGGTATTTTTATTCTCTCTTTTAGATTCTAAGTATTTTTAAATAATTATTTTCTTCGCATGTTGAGTCGAGCAAGCTGATCGGTTTTTGCATCTTTAATGGATATAGCCATCCTAGAATTTTATACTATTTATCTAGATTTCGTCAAGTATAATCCGTAGTTAAATTCCAATCTCCAAGCTCACCATCCCAGTAATAGAAATGCATTAAAAACTCTCAGGGCGATCCCCAGCATCCAACACCATTTGAATGTATCTGTAACATATAGAAATTCTCTAACAACAAATTGTGCTGTCTGCTCGGTCGGGCTTCTTCGGGGTGCGCTAACGCTCCCGTCTGCTTACAGCAGACCAAGCCCTACGAATCCCTATCGCGGGAGAGAAGAAGGGGATTTTATACTGGGATAATTCACCTCGGGTTAAAACCCGAGGCATCATAGGGATATATCTGTGGTTCTATAAGGCGGATGAAGATACCAATTCGTAATTCTTAGATGCATATCTCTGGTGAGTTTCCATCTAGCATTAGGCTAAAGCCTAACGTCTAGATGGGGGAGGAAAAAGTAGACCCGCTCTTTATAGCAAGAATAACATCTAAGATTCTATAGGTATTTTTTATAGTTGCTTAAGAATGGATTGTTTTATTCAATATAACCTTCTTTTAATATTTTATTCCATTCATAATGATATGGATGATTCGAATTAGGTGAAAATTTGCCTTTTTCTTGAATCGATTGGAGCACTTGCTTTTTATCAATTGGCAATTCAGAATTTTCCAAGAAATTCAAAACAATCTCAGGAGTTGTCCATAGTTTCTTATGTTCTGGATAAGATTGATAGACTCGAATTGCCTTTTTATCATCACTTCCAAAATCATACCCTCTAGACAAGGCCAAAGAAATAGAATACGCTTCTCCATCATCTATTTCATTGATTAAATCTAAAATTAACTCAGCTTCTTCTTCATTGGGTTTAAGTATTCTTCCTTCAAGGGCGGATTCTTCATAAGAGTATTTTTCATTAATTGGGAAAATCTCTTTATTAAGAACAAATTCTGCTAACACTACATCTTCATAAATTTCGAAAAAAGATTTCAGATAATTGGAACATAGTAAATTAATTAGAACACAACTATCTAAAACTAACCCATTTTCAGAAATTTTCAATCTTACCTCATATTCACATGCAACAAATCATAATGAGGCGAATTCATTGACTCCGACTCCAATAAACTCCTAACTGACAATCGATCCAATCCTAAATAATAAGCTACTTGCCCTTCTGAAAACTGTTCTAGTTTATATAACTCCATTACCATTTTCTGATACATATAAGGATAAGTTGCTGAACTCTCATTCTCTTCGTTGTGCAACGGAGATTTACCTTTATGAGGGCGAGTTAAACTATCGAATTTAATTCCATTCCTTTTCATGAAGTCGTAAGTCCCTTTGGGTAGAAGATTTAACGAAACCAATTTATTAGTAATAGCTTCATAAGATACTCCAAAATACACAGCTAGATAAGCAATGTCCAATTCAGTAAATTTTTGAGTTGAATTAGCGATATGATCAAACATTTGTTTTACTTTAATATCTGGCATTAAAAAGTGGGAAGCAAATAAATTTGCAAAAGTATCCGATTCTTCAATTTTGTGTGCATGCTTAGATTCGCCTTCTTCATCAATTGACATTTTTCTTCGATCTGCAAGAAAATGAGCATATTCATGCGCCAATGCGAATCTCCTTTTCTCTATCGAGTGTTTCTTGTTAACAAAAATACAACCACCTACATCATCATTAAAGATATAACCTGCAGTAATACCAGACTTTTCTATTGGAAAATAAAATACTAGTAAGCCGATTTCTTGTTCTAGAAGTTTACGCATAGACAAAATCGGATCATTTCCTAATGACAAACTGTCTCTTTGTTTTTCTGCTAAGGTTTTAGCCCCTTCATGAAGAGAATACTTTTCTCTGTCGAAAGGTTGTATAGACTCTGGACTTACTCTAGAGTATTTTATCTTCCTTTCTAATTCTATATATTTTTCTATATAACCATAGAACTCTTCTAATACAATTTCCTCTTCTTCTTTAAAAGCATGGCTGCTAATATATTTGCGAAATTGTATTTTATAGTTTTTTAAATCCACTTGTGAGGACTGTTTTAGTTCAGAAACAGATATACCTAAGACTTCCGCTATGCGCAAGATCTCGCTTGCCTTAAGATTTCTCTCTCCCTTCTCAATGGCTGTAACAGAAGTCCTAGACAAATTCAGTTTTTCGGCCAAATCTTCTTGAGTCAGTTTGGCTTTTTTTCTATAAAACTGAATCTTTTCGGCTATTCGTTGTTTTTCTATATCTAGCATAATTTCATACTATGCTGTTGCTCTGATTCTTTCAACATCTTGTTTGTCAATAATAAATTTACTTTCAAACAGCTTCCATTCTTGGATATAAGCATTCAAAAATAACCTCAATTTATTCTTAAAAAGAGATTGTTCAAAACCAGAATCTTCTTCTGCTCTATACAAATCTGGATCATTCTTATATAATGCTTCTAGTCCTCCTTGGCTAAGTAAGGATTCTATTTTTTTATATTGTCCATACATCGCTTGAAACTCCTTTCTATGAATTAGTTCTGGATTAGAAAGACTAGCTTCAACATAGTTTTTACTATCTTTTATTCCAGCTATGTGGAGAGAAAATCTTCTCAATATACAAGAAGTGCAATAACCACATTCTCTTGGCTTATTTTTTTGTCTGTGCGAACTATCACAACTTGATGTTATAGTAATCTCATTAGTTCTTTGTAAATTTTTTATGTTACTCAACATATTAGATTTAGTTTCAAATGCATAAGGATTCTCAATCTTAATATCTTCCCCAGATACGAGCTTAAAGAACTCCTCGCAGCGACGATGGCTCTGGAAAGTAGCAGTTATGGATTGATCTAAGCCGTAATTTCCCGGAAGCTTCAAATTCAATGCACCTACACCATTTTCATACATATAAATCTCTTTTTGCCCTAACAAAAATGCAAAACTCAATCCAGATAATAGAAAGAACAATCCTCTGGTTCGAGAGTAAGGATATCCATTTTTATCATGGTTCTCATAAGTATTATGAATAAAGATTCTTTCCTTAACATTAGGTAGTTCTAATCTAATTTTTTCAAAGAGTAAATTTTGATTATATTTTTTGTGATTATTGCCCTCAAAGCTTGCTAATACGAATTTTTTTTCAGGAAATTGTTTCACTCGATCCATCAAACCAGCATAGGAATCTAATCCCCCACTCCAAAAACAAATTTCTAAATTTTCTTCAATAAAAGGAAGTTTTGGATGCTGGTTAAGGGAATTATTCTTATCTGAGGTGAATACTAATTGCCAATGAATATCAGAAAAGTAATAAAGTAAATCTTGTAACTTATCCTTGATTTCTTTATTATTCCAGAAAAGGAATTCTCTTACAGGGAGTGAAACATTTACTAATACATCGTTTTTATTTCTATCCTTTTTCTTTATAAAACGATCGATGTAAGACAACACATTTACAATATTAGTTAAATCCAATATTCGATCTGACATTTTGCTATTAACAAAAACAGAACTTTGTATATTTGAAATAATAATTAGCTTAGAATTCTTATTATTTAATAAGAATTCATACTTTTGATTTTTTTCGAAACTATTCTTTTCGACAATTTTTGAAAGTATTTCTATATTAAATTGCATTACTTACCTTTCTTAATTGTTCTGAATCCAATAGATTAAATCTTCCAGAAATTTTCGGGTTCGATACTTCATTATTTTTTTCTTGAAATACAAATTGTTTAGTAATATCCGAAACCACTTGATTTACTATTTTCTGAGTTTCGTTAGAATTAATTTCCATTCTTAAATTTTTCAATTTATTCTTATCTATAGCTTTTTCAGGAGATAAGAAATTAATTCTATCTAGACATTCTTTCTGTATAATATTTTCAACAAACTGGGAGATTATAGTTTCGGATAAAAAAGGATTTTGAAATTTTGACTTTATTGCATTCAGAAATGCATCTTTAGCTAGATAACGCAAAGTTGGTTTCCTAGATAGCTCAGATTCCTGTAATCTTAGATCGAAGATAGTATCAATTTCTCTAATAGAAGAATTTTGCAAATCTTTGCTTTCGAACTCATTTCCTAACTGGAATAGAAATTCTAGTAAGTCGCTACCTCCTATATCTAGAAAGGCTTTTATTTCCAAGCGAAGCATATCTCTAGCCCCTTGGTAGTCCTTTTCATGGATTCTGCTAACGAACCCCCGAAACGCCCTTGGAAACTTTTTAACCCAATCTTTATCTGCCATGAGAAGACAATATTTCATTAACAACAAAATGTCAAATATATTTTAATAAATGTCAGGTTTTTTTCTTACATTTAATGCCTTTTTCAGGGCAGAAACGGGCTAATTCCCCACCCCCAACTCACCCTTAAACGCTCTCTGTCTCAGGCTCCCGTATAGGTTCTCCAACTCTCTAAGGCTTTCACTATACGTCTCTTTCATAGCCTCCACCTTTTCCACTATCTCCGCGAATTGATTTTGCAGAGGAAGTGGTGGGTTAATAAACTCAATTATTCTCACATCACGTAAATTTATCTGCTTCAGTG
>JAACWH010000090.1 GCA_009991425.1 Leptospira sp. | reverse complement strand
TTCGCACCTAAGAAACTAACGAAAGATTTAGTTTCATCAAGTTTTTTTCATGAGAAGGATGCCTTTCAAGAAAGTGTAAATTCTTATCTTTTAGAAAACTTTGCTCCTCCGGGCATTATAGTAAATGAGATTGGGGATATACTATTTATTTCTGGGAAGATAGGAAATTTCTTAGAGCCATCTTTTGGTAAGGCATCTATGAATCTTTTCTCAATGATAAAACCTGGATTAAAGAATGACTTAGCTACTGGCTTTCGCAAAGCTAAGCTCTCATCCCAAGATATATTTTTAAATAATCTTAAGATCAATAAAACATCCAAGAATCATCTTGTAGATATCCATATACAAAAAATTGATAAACCAGAAAATTTATCTGGAATGTTTATGATAACTTTTATAAACGAAAAAACTGTCCAAGCTCCAAAGTCGAATTCTAAGGGCAAGATAGACAACAAAATTATTAAAAAAATACCAGTATCAAAGCTTGCAGCAATCGAGTTAGAATTAGAAAATACACGATCTGAATTAGATGTTGCTATGCAAGATATGCAAATCTCTCAGGAAGAATTGAAGTCCGCAAATGAAGAAATGCAATCATCGAATGAAGAGTTGCAATCAACTAACGAAGAACTAACTACATCAAAAGAAGAAATGCAAAGTCTAAATGAAGAATTGCAAACAGTAAATACAGAACTTCAAAGTAGGGTAGATGAATATATTGCAATCAATAACGACTTTAAGAATTTATTAGATAGCACGGATATAGCGACTTTATTTCTCGATAAGGATCTAAATATACGAAGGTATACTAAGCAGACATCGACCTTATTTAAAATTATTAAAACAGACTTAGGACGTCCATTCACAGATATAGTAAGCCAATTGAACTATGCTGATATTTCTAAGGATGCACACACTGTTCTTGATACATTGGTAACAGTAGAAAAGGAAATATCAACTTCTGAAGGATTATGGTATTCTGTAAAGATTATGCCGTATAGAACTACTGAGGATAAGATCGATGGCTTAGTAATTACCTTCAATGAAATTACTGAAACCAAAAATTTAGAATTTCAATTAAGAAAGACTAACGATATATTAGATGAGAAATTAATAGAGGTGAATCGTTTTCTCGAAGAGAAGGAGACTATTCTAAAAGAGGTGCACCACCGCATAAAGAATAATATGGGAACTATTCTAAGTATAATCTCCATACAATCAGATGAGAGCAAGAATCCTGAAATTCAAGCAAATCTTCAAGATATTTACGGTAGAATCTATAGTATGATGGTACTCTATGAAAAATTATACAACTCTAATGATTTAGAGTTTATTTCTATAAAAGAATATATGGATATCTTAGTAAAAGAGGTTATTGGAATTTTTCCAAATTCCGAAGCCGTGCAAGTAAATTCGGAGATTCAGGATTTTAAATTTCCTGCTAAGAAACTTTCATCCTTTGGAATAATTGTCAATGAACTTATAACAAATTCAATGAAGTATGGTTTTGTAAATCGAAAGTCTGGAATTATAACAATTCGCTTAAAAGAAATAAATGCTCAAGTACTATTCGAATATGAAGATGATGGTCCTGGATTTAAAATTGAAAACTTATCAAACCAAGCAAAGGGCTTTGGCTTACAGCTAATACGAATTCTCGTAAAACAAATCAAAGGCGAATTAAATATGAATACAGCCAAGGAATCAAAATTTACGATAACCTTTGGAATTTAAGGTTAAAGTTTCCTTATTTATCAAAAATCATTTTAAATCGAAAAAGATGAAAGGGAGCTGAGGACTTGATATGCTCTTTTGATTGTAAGGCAATATTAGGTATATCACTGTCAGCAATATACATATAACCATCTGAGCCTATGCTAAGACCATCAGGCCATCTGAATTTCTCACTTTGAATTAAATTCACCATTTCTCGTTTCTTATTAATCATAGCAATGGATTGGTGCTCCACATCTGTAAGATATATGTTGTCCTTCTTATCTAGAATTATGCCATCTGAAAGAATCTTATCAGAGTATTTTTCTACATAAGTTTCTATTGCATCTTCATTTAAGGTAAAATCAGATAAAATTTTTGTAGGAATTCTAAATAGATTTCTATGGTTCATTGGTCCGTAGTATAACCATTCACTTTTAGAATCTATTGCGATGGAATCTGCGCCTGCCTTAAGTACAATCAGTCCACCTAATCTATCCATCGGGCCATTATAGGCTTGAATTCTCCAGTTTTCGGCGACTACTGATGGATGATTTTCTAGAACACGTCGTGATGTATTATTGAGTGAATCATAAATAACAAGAGCGGGTTTCTTTCCAAAGAAATTCACATCAGCTATATAATAGAATCGTGATTCAGAATCTATAGCCAAGTCTTGAAGATAGGAAAGAAAAGGTGCTACCTCTCTTGGAAAAGTATAATCAATTTCGACCATTTTCGTATCTATCTGTACACAAACTAATTTTGCTTGGGCAATTCCATTATCACCATGATCTATTGTGCAGACTCTATTCTTGCTATCGATTCGAATTCCTTGTGGATGAGAATATAAATTTGATTGAGAAATAGAATCTGGGAATGGTTTAAACTCTCCATTAATAATTTCTACTACCTTATTTATTTCAGGTTTAGATTCAGGATGGATAGTTATAAAGATTCGATTGTCTTTATTTACTGCTATATTCCCAGGTGGGAAAGGTAGACTGGCTATAACTTCTAATTTTGACTCTTCCATTAATGGTTTAGAAATTTGAAATTCCCATTTATCTCCACCACCATATCTTGAATATAAAATGGTTACTAAGGCTAACACTAGAACGACGAGAGATAGAGAAATAATTTTTAGAATTTTCATGAAATCATCCTTTAACTAATACTTTTTTTGGTTTAAATAAATTATAAGATACTAAGGGAGCAATTCGTCTAGGTGTAAATCTTATATTCCAAGCTAAGAACCAATTCATAAAGCCAGGTATAGTTGATGGTTTTTTCCCTAACATTGAGAAACATCTTTTAACAACATCCTTTGGCTCAGACCAGCCACCTAAAGGCTTTTGACCATATGCTCCTGCATTTTCTTGGAATTCAGTTTTCGTATAACCAGGGCTTAAACAAATAACATCTACTCCTTCCTTCCTCACTTCTGCCCATAAAGACTCAGCAAACATAAGATTCCATGCTTTTGTCGCACTGTAATTTGAAAAGAAAGGAGTAGGTTGGTAGGATCCAACACTGCCAAGAAATACAATGGCACCTTTTTTATTTTGAACCATTTTAGGCAAAAAGGCAGAAGTTAACATTACAGGTGATTTTATATTCACATCAATCATCTTTGCTTCATTCTTACCGTCTAGATCATGGAAAAAGCCAAAGCTTCCAAAACCAGCATTATTAATTAAAAGGGAGATGTCTAATTGCTCTTTTTTAACTTCGTCAATTAGTTTTTGTGTATCAGACGAATCACTTAGGTCTGCAATTTTTACCCATACCTTTACACCATACTTTGATTTTAGAGTATTGGAAAGATTTTCAAGTTTATCTTTTGACCTTGCTACTAAAATTAAATCTAAGCCTTGCTCGGCAAGTTGAATTGCAAACTCTTCTCCTAATCCACCAGATGCACCTGTTATCATTGCTATATTGCCATACTGTTCTTTAAGGTTTTTCATTCATTCCAATCCTTATATCTTTAATTTACAGGAATGAACGTTCATTCCGTTATGCCAATCTATTTTCCTTTAATGAATAAAAATTTTTCATATCAATTGCAATTATTTTAACATTGACAATGCAAATCTATGACTCGCAATTTAGTATATGAAATTTCTTAAAGAAATACCTTCACCATCAAAGAAGGAACAAATTATCCTAACTGCAATGAATCTATTCTCAGAGCAAGGTTTTGATGCAACACCAATGCCCAAACTCGCTGAAATAGCAGGTGTTGGAACTGGCACTATCTATAGATATTTCCCGAGTAAAGAAATTCTTCTAAATGAAATATATAGACTTTATAAGTTAAAAGTAGAGGAATATGTTCTTGCTGATTTTGATAAAAATAAATCAGTTGAGAAAAAATTTAAGTATCTCTGTAACAGATGGATTGATATATCCATACAAGATCCTAAGTTATTTAGCTTTTTAGAATTACAAAATTATTTCCCTTACTTAGATGAAGATAGCTTGCGGATTGAAGAAAATTTTATGAAGGTTATTGTAAAATTTATTAAAGATGGTCAAAAGGAAAATAAATTAGTAAACGGTGACCCTATTTTAATTTTTGGAATGGTTACAGGAGCAATAACTAAAGTATTTAAGACGAAACTTATATGGACAGAAATATCTATTAAATCTTGTGTTGATTTATGTTGGAAGATGGTATCAAAGAATTAATTTTAATCGTTCTAATTAAGTTATTAAACTAAGGAAAATAAAATATGGAAGGTGGCTTAAGTAGCAAAGAAGTTTCAGAAAAGATAAAAAAGTTCGGCTACAATGAATTGCCCTCATCTCAACCAAAAAATCTTTTTACTATAGCATTCGAAGTAATGAAAGAACCTATGTTTCTTCTTCTCTTGAGTTGCGGATTTCTTTATTTAATATTAGGTGACTATACTGAAGGGATCATTCTTTTATGTACAATTTTCTTAATCATTGGAACAACTTTTTATCAATACAGAAAGACTGAACGAGCCTTGGAAGCTATGCAAAAATTGTCTTCGCCAAGAGTTCTTGTACAAAGAGATGAGAGGCAATATAAGGTTGCTGGAAGAGAAATCGTTCCAGGTGACCTAATATTTTTATATGAAGGGGATAGAGTTCCCGCGGATTGTCTATTGTTAACAGCTTCCAATTTTACAGTAGATGAATCTTTGCTAACGGGAGAATCTATTCCTGTTCAAAAGTCAATCGAAAAAGATGAGAATCGAATCTTTAGTGGAACACTAGTTGTCCAAGGAAGAGCTGAGGCAAGGGTAGAGCATACTGGTAGAACTGCGGAGTTAGGAAAGATAGCCACTTCTTTAAGCGAGCTTGAACAACAAGAAACTCAATTGCAGAAGGAAATGAAAGTTCTAATTACAAGATTAGGAATATTGGGAGGATTCATAAGTATCTCGATCATTTTACTTTTTTACTTCTCTAGAGGTAATTTCGTACAATCAGTACTGAATGGCTTGTCTGCTGCTATTGCAATTTTGCCTGAAGAATTTCCAGTAGTTTTAACTGTTTTTTTAGCCTTGGGCTCTTGGAGACTTTCCAAAAAAAATGTATTAACCCGAAAGCCATCTGCAATCGAAAATTTGGGATCAGCAACTGTTCTTTGTAGTGATAAGACTGGAACCATAACCCAGAATAAAATGCAAGTCGTAGTTATTGCTAATAATCAGTCAAAGGTTGGAAGGGAAGAATTTTCTACTCGTTTAGAAGAAATAAATTCTATTCTTGAATCTGCAATTTTTGCAACTCCATTCGATTCGATCGATCCAATGGAGAAGGCAATCCTCGAGTTAAAAAAGATAAATAATTTTACATATTTATCTCCTGGTGAAGTTATCAAACAGTACACAATGTCCAAAGAAATGCTAGCCATGACTATGGTTTATCCTGATCTTTCTCCTACTTCTTCCATGCTAGATGATTCATTCAATCTCTATTCAAAAGGTGCCCCAGAGGCTATCCTTAATGCCTGCAATCTAGAAGCAAGTGAATATGATAAACATATGAAGATAGTTCATGAACTTGCTGCTTTAGGCTATAGAGTATTAGGTGTCGCCTCTTCAAAAATGACAACAAAATCTAGCGAACTACCTTCATTGCAAAAAGATCTTTCTTTCAACTTCCAAGGTTTTCTTGCTCTTGAAGATCCCATACGAAAGGAAGTCCCACAAGCAATTCAGGATTGTAAAAGGGCAGGTGTGAAAGTTGTAATGATAACAGGGGATTACCCTATAACTGCCAAAAGCATAGGGAATCAAATTGGAATTCAGGATCCAACCATTCTAACAGGTCAAGAATTAGATGCACTGACTGAGGAAGAATTTGTAAAGAAAATAGAGCTTATAGACATATTTGCAAGGGTAGTTCCCGAACAAAAGTTACGCATAGTAAACGCATTCACCCAAAAAGGCGAAATTGTTGCCATGACTGGTGATGGGGTCAATGATGCACCTGCCTTAAAGGCTGCTCAGATTGGAATTGCAATGGGCAATAAAGGAACCGATGTTGCACGTGAGGCTTCATCCTTAGTGTTGTTAGATGATAATTTTGCATCAATAGTTGCTGCTATTAGACAGGGAAGAAAGATATATGATAATTTGCAGAAAGCTATGTCTTACATAATCGCAATTCATATACCAATCATTGGACTTACTCTTCTTCCAGCTTTTTTCTCTTTCTTACCACTACTTCTTTTACCTCTTCATATTGTCTTTATGGAATTGATTATAGATCCTGTCTGTTCTATCGCATTTGAATCAGAGCAAGAAGAGAAAAATATAATGAACAGGAAACCCAGAAATTCTAAGCAAAAATTCTTTGGTTTTGATAAAATATCGTTTTCTGTCTTCCAAGGTCTTCTTCTTTTAGCCTGTGTAGTTTTCGTCTACTTTCTTTCGATAGAGGAGGGACATACAGATGGAGAAGTTCGTGCTATTGCTTTTTCTTCTTTAATTATTGGAAATATATTTTTGATTCTGACTAATCTATCTAAAACAAGAAGTTTCTTGTCTGTATTCTTAGAAAAAAACTATCCTATTTATTTTATTTTATTTCTAGCGCTTCTCATGTTGATTCTTATATTGAATGTGCCTTATCTTCAATCAGTGTTTAGCTTTGAATCACCAGGTAGTAAGCATTATATTAGTGCTATTGTATCTGCAGTCGTAATGTTAGCAGTTCTAGAAGCTTGGAAGTTCTTTTCAATTCGATTGAAGTTCGCTAAGTTCTAAGAAGTCAGTTTCGATATTTTTAAGGTCTTCAATATTTTGTGAGATTAAGTAGATTTGGATATTACCCTCATAGATAGATATTAATTTTCTTGATAAAGTTTTTACATTTACCTTTGTTCCTAAATATTTTTTTTTCTTACACATTTCAAAGTATTCTGTTATTAGTTCTAACCATTCTTGAAGTACTGAAATTAAATCGGATGTAAATTCATGCTTAGAATCAATTGTTTGTGTATTAAAGTTAGCAAAAGGACATCCATGAAACTCACTTCTCTTTGCTTGTCGTATCAATATTTTAACCCAACTTTGAATCATCTCTTTCGGATCTTCCTTTTGTCTAAAAAGGGAATTAAGTAAGTTTAGGATAGAATCCTTTTGTATTCCCAAATAGGCTCTTCCAAGGTCTGTCTTGGATGGATAGTATTTGTATAGACTTAATTTATGTGCCCCTGATTCAGAAAGTACCTGATTAATACCTGTTGTATTGTAGCCTTGTTCGTAAAATAACTTATTGGCTGTTTCCAGTATCCTATCTTTAGGATTTTTCTTCTGCATAGAGATAGATTTCAAAAATAGACAATTTTGTCTAATAATTTATTGCAAAGATTTCCTAACTCCTTAAAATAGACAAATCTGTCTATTGAGGTGTGAAAATGAGAAGACTAGTTTTTCAAAAAAAATCTATCATTGATTGGGAAGAAGTTCCCAATCCTAAGATTATGGGAATTAACCAAGCTATTGTTAAACCAATTACTATAGCAAGATGTGATCTTGATCTACCTATATTGAAAGGGCAAACGCTCTTTAGGCCTCCTTTTGCAATAGGCCATGAATTCATTGGTGAAATAACTGAAATTTCAGAAGATATTGCAGAAGAATTCCCAATTGGAACCAGAGTCGCTGTAAGTTTTCAAGTTTCCTGCGGACATTGTGTACAATGCCAGAAAGGTATATCCAATAGTTGTGATACTGTTCCAATGACTTCAGGATTTGGAATGCCACCAGGAGCAGCTCACTTTGGCGGAGCTTTAGCTGACTTTGTTCTTATCCCTTATGCTTCACAGATGCTACTTAAAATTCCACCTCATATAGATTCTATAGCTGTAGCTAGTTTAAGTGATAATATTTCCGAAGCTTGGAAGTTAGCTGGTTAATATATAAAATCTGTAAAATCAGGTTCTTCCCTTGTTGTAGGAGGGGAGGCATCCAGCATCGGTTTATATACTGCCTTATTCCTTCACCAAACCAAAGAAATGTCGGTAGTCTATTGGGATACTAATCGAGAACGAGTAGATTTTGCAGCTTCCTTAGGCATTCCTGTTGAATGGAAGGAGACCTTCCCTAAGAGTGCAGGAAGATTCAACCTTGTCTGTGATGCGAGTGCTTCTGAATCAGGTTGGAATTTAGCAACTAGGTCTCTTGCTCCTAGGGGAATTCTTACTTCTGCATCCATATTTTGGACGAATAAGCTCAATATTCCTTATTTAGAATTTTACAACCAAGGAGTCGAATTGCAAATTCAAAGAGTCGAATCCAAGGAATCTATGCCAGAGATAATGAAATTTATTGAATCGGGTATTTTTACTCCTGGACAAATTGTAACAAGTACTGCTAGCTTCCAAGATGCAAAGGATGCTTGGATGGAGCCAAGTATAAAATTAGTAATTACAAATTAAGATTCAGCGGTAGAAATTATTATTAACTACTGCACGATCCATACCCAGATCATTGAAGAAATAAAAGCTACTATAGGTCCAGTTACTATAAAGAATAGACCACCAAGACGAAATTCTTTTTGTTCAATAAGTCCTGTGGCATAAGCTATAGCATTGGACGGAGTTGAAACAGGAAGTAGTAGCGCACAGGAGCAACTTATCGCTACCATAATCGGTGTGGCTATTCCGTAGGGAAGTGGTAGAGATATAGCAAGTGGAATTAAGATCGAGGTTGCTGCTGTATTACTCATAACATTGGAAATCATCACTCCTAGGAAACAAAAAATCAGAGCAATTATCATGGAGCCTAAAGGAAGATTATTCACCTTTTCCATAATTATGTTAGATAAACCTACATCAACAATCGCAATGCCTAAGGCGAGTCCACCAGCGACTAACATCAAAGTATCCCAAGGTAAGGAGCGAACTTGTTCGGAGGTAATTACTTGTGTCATTGTTAAAAATAAAATAGGAACAGCAGAAGTCGCCGCAACAGGTATTCCATGAATTGGCTCAGTCGCCCAAAGAACTATTGTTAGAACTAAAACGAAAAGTACTGTATACTTTTTAAATTTGTCTATTTTCTTATTACTTTTCTGTAAATCAGGAATATGAATCTCACTTCCTTTTATATCCAATTTATAAATTAATACTAAATAAAATGAATATAGAAGGATCATAGCAGCAGGAAATCCAATTAGCATCCACTCTAGAAAATTAATATTGATCCCTTTTTCCTGCAAGGCTCCCACTGCAATTGCATTCGGTGTAGAACCTATTATCGTCCCAATTCCTCCGATAGTTGCAGCGCTTGGGATCCCTATAAGCAGTGCCTTAGAGAAATTCGATTTCGTACCTAAAATCCGAATCAAAGGTGTAATGGAAGATATCATCATAGCCGTCATAGCAGTGTTAGACATGATCATACTCCCCAGAGCAGTAACAAAAAATAAACCTAGTAAGAGCTTCTCTGGCTGATTCCCAAAACGATTCATAGTGAAAGAAAATAATTGAGTATCTAGCTCTACTTCCTTCATAGCTTCTGCCAAAAAAAATCCACCTAATAGCAACCAAATTACATTGCTTGTCCAAGTTCCAGTATAGATTTCAACGGGAGTTGATTCGTCCAGTATGAAATCAGTACCAAATCCAAATAACATCATACAAACAATGAATATTCCTACAGCAAAAGGCGGTACTGCTTCTGTTATCCAAAGACCTATAGAAAGAATTGTAATTAAAAATACATAATCTACAGCATTCCCATATCCAAGTTTTCTAAAGAAATAAGTTATTAACAAAGAGAGAAGTAAATTACCAAAAAAGGTGGATGTATTGAATATCCATCCTAGATTTAATTTATTATAAATTCTTAGGGCAGCTGATCTTGAATCTATTGATGACATATATTTAAACCTAAATATATTTATTTGTAAGTCGAGAATTTATTAAATCAAACCATGATTTCGAGTAAGGTTTAGGGAAAAGAAATCCCTTCAACATAAGCTGTATTCAAAACCCGAATCGATTTCATATCTACATCAAGCACTGTTTTCTTTTCTGGAAATTGGATCACTTTAAGCTGACTTTGCCAACCATTTTTCCGATCATAATTACTTTTTATGAAAACTGCAAATGGATCTAAAGTTGTCACATCTGAATTATTGGTGTCCGTGTGATAACTGACCGGCAACATGGGTGCCCAATGGTAGCCATCTGGCAATTTAAAATCTTCGATTAATCCTGATTCTACGTTCACAAGTTTCCAATTCTGTATACTGTTCTCATCCTTTGATAATTCTGTAGTAAAAAATACTAAACTCGAGTTATTTAAAACTCTAAATTTAGGATTCCCTCGATTGAAGTATCCTTCGGGGGATTTTAAGTCTACTTCAAAGCTAAAAAGTACATTTCGTTTTTTATTGATTCTATCATATGATTCTAAATTATATCGTTTTTTATTTTTAGTTTTTGAAACATATGTTAAGAAAACAATTTGTTTTCCCTTGTTCACGATTCGCGCACTGGTAATAACTTTATCTCTTGCGATTTCTTCTGGTTTACAATCTAAGCTATTGCAATAGAATAATTTCTGAGAGAAGCCTTCTTGTGCACTTGCCATAATATCTTCCAATCCTTTAACAGATTTGTCTTTGATAGATATTCTAAATATATGCTCACCAGTAGGTAGAAAATCATCTATTTGAGCTGTTTTGCGATACGTATCAAAATGTGGGTAAAAAACTTGTTTATCCCCATCCAATCGGAAGATTCTTTGATCTCCTGATTGGTGTATTTCACCAAATATAGGGAGATTTAACTCATCCAGGAAAGCATACATTTGCCTTAAAATTTTAATCCCAGTATCTTGTGGATATTTCATCTCGGACACAAGCCCAGACTGCCATTCATAAATAAATAATTTTCTTTCTGATTTGGAGAATTGATCCATCGCAAGGATTCTTTTCTTGGAGATTTCAATTCGGTTCGGGAAGGTAAGCCCTTGGGTTTTGAATTTCTCAGGGAAGGAGAGAATCGCCTGGGAGTCATGGGTGAGCGATAAAAGATTTAAAGTATTGTCAGAATTGCTTGTCACAACCAATAACTTACCCGACTCCGCGGAAATATTAAAATGAAACAAATATAACCAAATCAATAAAAGCGATTTCCATAGGTGTGAAAATTTCATAATCTAATCAAATTCTACACAAATGCATTCGTCAATGATTTTAATGTAAGTTTTGATTTTCGTATCTTAGTTGAAGATTTTGCTACTAACTTTTTTATTTTTGCAAGAAACTTTATATAAAGGAAGTTTTGTCTTCTTTTTTCTGTGATTTGTATTGAGTAAGAAGGACTATATGATTCCATTCGACTGGCAAAGTTTACAGCATCGTCTTAGTTTCTACAAATAGAAAACAAACTTTCATAAAAATTACCTTGTCTGTAGGTATAGCACTCATTATATGAAAAATTCAAACCAAAATAAGTTTATGTTATTCGAAAAAAGAAAATATTCATCACTCAATAAATTAAATGGAAGTATTGATAATATTTTTCTTACCACTTGAATAGGATGGTATCACATTAGTAAATCAACGATGTACCCACAGTACATGTAAATGTTCAAGAGACATATGTATAAAAATGAATTATTACTTATTATTGAATTTTACTATTTGATTATTTTTAAGTAAGAAAAATTAATTCCTAATCGATAACTTATCAATTTATTTCGTCGATAATATCATATAGGCAGGAATTTTATTCCTTCTTTAAAAAAATTATGGAAGTGTTAATAAGTATAGCAAGTTGGCAGAAGATAAGAATCAATACTACGAAACAAATATTAGTAGTTTTGACTGTATTTTTCTTTCAATCTTGTACAGCTTGGCCAGCTGTTACGGGTATCTTTTCATTATTGACTTCATCTAAATCGGGAGGAGATAGCTCAGCCTTAGCTTTATTAGCGGCAGGGGGAGGCTCCTCGGATACCACAGCCGCCGAAGAAGCTACAACCAATCCTACTTCTATTCCAACAGATCCAGGTACGCCTCAGAATCTTTCATATTCTACTTTCCCAACAGCAATTACAGTTGATCAGGCAATAACTCCTTTCACTCCTACTTTTTCAGGGACAATTGATTCTTGTTCTATTGCTCCTGCATTACCTCCAGGGTTGAACTTTAATACTACAACATGTGAAATTACTGGAACGCCAACGGTTACCTCTTCTTCTGTTTCTTATACAATCACTCCAACAAACTCGGAAGGGCAGGGAAGCACAGCAACTCTTACTTTTGCTGTTGAGGCTCTACCTATAGTTATAAATATAACATCATCGAAACCAAACGGATATTATACTGTTGGAGAATCTATTCTAATTCAAGTTGAATTTAATAAAAATATTTTAGTAACTGGAACTCCAATTTTGAATTTATCTACGACTAGTCCTGGTATAACAGCACTGAATTACACAACTGGTTCTACTACTTCAAGCTTAGTTTTTACTTATACAGTTGCATCGGGTAACTCCTCTATCGATCTCAGTTATGTAGCCAATTCATCTTTGCAATTGAATGGAGGAACAATAAAAGATAGCTTAGGAAATGATGCCAATTTAATTTTACCTAATCCTGGATCTGCAAATAGTCTTTCTGCCAATAAAGCTATAGTTATTGATACAAACATTCCAGTAATCTCCTCTGTCTCTCCTGCATCAAATACATCTGTAAATAATGTTTTGGTTAGTTATAGTTTATCGGAGACTTGTTTTTCAGGTAGTACTACTTGGACTCGAGTATCAGGGAATCCAGATGCACTTTCACCTCAAATTAAATCCTGGACTGGATCTGAATTGAATAGTGGAGCCCATCCCAATATTGCTCTTACAAATAGTCCTACACTTATTGACGGAGCAGTATATGATATTAGTTTTACTTGTACAGATTTAGCTGGCAATATTTCTGCGACTGTAACAAACAATACAATAAGTTACTCTCCAGGAGTTTTACAAGTTATTTCTGCGGAAACTTTAGACACAGATAATAATGGCAAAATAGATAGTTATAAAATTACTTTAAATAAACCAGTTCTTGATTCAACCTTTCCTGGGTATGTTTCTAATGCAATAGGTGCAGTAACAAATCAGTGGTTAATCGCAGGTTATACAAATGTAAGAATGATTCATGGAACAGCAGTTACTTATGCGACTGATGTTATAAATGATACCGTTATTTACTTGAAGTATGATGAATCTCCATTGGAGTGCTCTGCATCAACCCAAGTTGGCTGCGATACTTCGGCAAAGCCAAACTTGACAACAACATCTACACCTCAATTGCAAGATTATACTACAACTCCGATAGGCCAAATTTTTACCCTTAGCGTTACTGAATCTGATGGTGCTAGACCAACCTTAGTTGGAGCAAGGTCTTTAGGAGCTAATTTAGTTGACGTATTTTTCAGTGAGACTGTTGATCTAGCTTCATCTCAATTAGTTACTAATTATTCAATAGACTTGGGAATTTTAATTTCTAATGCAGTAAGAGATGCAGTAAATACTAATATAGTTCATTTAACAACATCTAATCAAGTAGGCGGAACCATTTATACTTTAGTTGCTAATTCAAATATAACTGATCTCTCTAATTATAGTTTAAACAATCTTGCTAGCCAAGCAATCTTTAGTGGCTTAGTAAAGCCAGTTATATCTAGCTTAGTTGCAAGCTCGGCTACTACTCTAACACTTACATTCAATGAAAGTATCGTTGCCAGTTCTATTGAATGTGCGTCCTCCTTATCTTGTAATAGTATTTTTTCCAGTGCAGGTTCCTTGCCGATATTGTATGCAGTTTCCCAAGCTGGCATAGGAGTTAATTCTAGTATTTTTACCTTAACTGTAAACCCTATGATAGAAGGTCAGTCTTATACTCTAACAGTTATACAAGATACTGCTCAATCTGTAGCAAGTGCTGAAAAGATAGGAAATATTAATAACTCTGCCACCTTCCAAGGTGACGGTAGACCTTCAGTTAATATTAGTCTTGATACAGCTACACAATGTCCAGGTTATTTGACTGCTAATGGAGTTGCTAGACGGGTAGTAGTTCAATATGACCAAGCAGTAAGCCAGGGTGGAGGTTTAAATGCTGCTGATAATCCATTGAACTATGCTATCACTGGTTGTATTACTGGAGTGGCGGATTGTTCTTCTGGTTCTCCTCAGGCATCTGCAAGCTCTGTTACCTATCTAGGTGCGAATAAGTATGGAATTGATTTCACTGCCAATTTTGATACAGATTCAAGTCAGTACCAACTCTCCGTTCAGAATGTTAATGATACAACTGGTAATACCATACCTCTTCCTGGAAATGTTTCTTTTCAATGCGGAACAGATTTAACTCCTCCTAGTTTGATAAACATATCTGTCGTGACTGCAACTGCGGGTGCTACGGTTTTAATTTTAAATTTCTCAGAAAGCTTAGATAACGTAACTGGAAATACAAACGGCAACTATAAATACGATCTCAATGCCTATGGATTTGGATTAAATTCCGCTGCTGTTCAAACGAACACTTCCCAGGTAAGACTAACATTTACTCCAGGTATTCCAAATGGTGGACATCAATTGAGAGTTCAGAATGTCCAAGATCTCTCTGCTAATGCTATCCTAGATAATGATATTAATAACGTGCAACCATTTATAGTAAATGCTCCTGTAGGATTTGTGGGCGGCCCAGTATTCAATGATCCCTTTGCTGATGGAACACCAGCAGGAAGTATAATCATATATGATGGTAAATTGTATTTAGGTGCAGATATATCAGGATCAAAACTTTTTGAAACTGATTTTGGACTTACAACTGCTCAAACAATAACAATGGATGCCGATGGAACATTCGGCTTGCCCTATGCTAGTTTCAATGGATACAATTCTTCCTATAGCGGTTGTAGTAGTCTATCTTATCCGTCTAGTTGCTCTCCCAAGCAAGCAATTAGTGGCGTAGATACAATTTATGCTGCCTGTGTAGGTGGAACATCAAGTCCTAAGATGACTGGAACAGAATGTACGGCAGCTAGCGGAGTAGAGTATTTTTTCCTAGGTGCATTGAATACTATGGGCTATTATAGATCCTTTTGGTATACGAGCACTAAGTCTTCGACCAGTACTGTATTTCCTTTTACAGAAGAATGGTCAGGTGATGCGGGTGGATCTGCTGCTTATAGATCATCCAATATGCTTATCTTCAAGGATCAGCTTTTTGTAAACTTTGGTGCTGAGCTGGGTGGTGGTGGAAGAGGTGGTAGAATTTGCATGAAGCCTTCTGGTTGTTTGGATGGAACAGCTTTTAAAGGGAAGGTGAGTCTTGCAAATTTTGCTAGAATTAAACGAATTGGAGCAAATGGATCAAACTCACTTCGTAACGGTGCATATAATGGTGTAACAGGTTATAGCGGAAGCAGTACAGATAGCCAGGTATTGAATGCAATTAATACTATGTATGAATATGATAATGATGGAGCTGGAGGCAATGAGTCTCAGCTTTATCTGGCAAATGGTGGGTTCTACACAGGAACACTAGGTAGTGCTAGAACAAGCAACTCTGATGGAGGAATCGTACGAAGTGTTCTAGCATATTCTTCAAGGGGTAGTTTACCTGCGGATTGTCCTAGTAACTCATCAGGTTGTTCTACTTATTGGGAAGATATAACGCCCGATAGTAATACGAAATGGAATTCCTATCTTTCGATTCCACTTCCTCAAAACTCTGCTGTAACTGGTGCAGGGAATTGTGGCACGAGTATAATTGAAATGGATTGTGTCTTACCTTATAATTTGGTCGTTCCTTCCCTAAAAGCAATTCCTTATATGCGAGCAGCACCGAATGGTGATTTGTATATGATCAGAAATGCTTGTAGCACAACATCTCTTTGTAGAAATGGAGCAACTTGTGATTTTCGAACAGAACGGCAAGTATGCCCTAAAGGTTCCGAAGTTCCACAAATTTGGATGCTACCTAAGGGTACGACTGCTACTCCCAAGGGAGCTAATGATTGGATATTGGTTGCAGAAAACAGCACTTCGGGGAAATCAAATATGGGTTATGCGAATAACAGCCATTTGAGTCTACTGGACTTTGTAGGGAATACATTATATGTGGGTTATGATAATGCAACTAATGGTGCCAATATATGGAGAGTGGATATGACAAGCTTCCCATCAGGCACAGCACCGAGTTTGGCTCAGTTCCAAATAGTTAATATTGCAGGTATAGAATCAGGTGGAGGAGGATCTAATCAAAAAATATTTGGACATTCTGTAATCCAAGACTCTGGCGTAAACTGGCTAATTATAATTACACGAGACGGATCAAGTTCTATGAAAATTTATAGGACATCAAATACACAGAACTAGAGTATGTGGGAAATTAAAAAAATTAAAATAAATATTTTGAAAAATAAAATTTTCTTCTTAGTCTCAATATTCCATTTATACCTTTTAAGTATTCTAATATTCGAATCCTGCGGTAACTCGGAAGATTGGAAAATTGGGAAATTGACCCCTATGCAAGAATATTCCGAAGATGACCCAAGAGAATGGCAGGATATTGCTAAGGAACATCTTCCGATTGCTCGCTTGTCACTTAATAAGGGAAAGGAAGCACTGCTCATTGAAAATCCTGACTTACATACTAGCTTCAATCATTATATAGAAAGTTTCGGAGCATTAACCCTTGATGGAAAAGAAATTGATTCCTCTAATGTCGAGAGAACAAATATACCTTTAAACTACGGTTATATTGACAGAGAAAATATTCCTAGATCAGATAGCTTTAAAATTTTTGCCAAATGCAACCAACATGATCTCTGGGTTCGGATTATAAAATACGAAGATTTAGTGGAATAGCATTTCCTACATTGTATCTAGTTCTTCTTGTTTCAGATTCGATGGATCATGCCAAAAACTAACTTATTGGATGTATTGTCTGTTATGTTAGAATGTTTTAATTATTTTCAGACATAATAAACAAAATTTTAGAAAAAATAGAGAGGGATGAAAGAAAAACAATCAAAACAGCAATTTTACAGATTTCTCAAGTTGTGAGGGTATATCTTCTTCCTACAAGAGGTTGAATGAAATAGATTATCGATTCATGAAAATCTAAGCTGCCTTTTGATAAGAGTAGGTATGGTAGAGTCCATGCAGAACGAGAGTCGTTACCAGCTTAGAATCAGGTGGTTTATAAATTAAAGATGGAATGGGTGTTTCCTTGTTTAGAGTCAAATGAGTTCTATGGTTCAAAAACCTTAGCGAAGTGATTGCCTCCGGAGCGACTTTGGCAGACCCAACTGGCCACTGGGCGCGAGGAAGGGAAACACTTAACAATTTATTGACCAGAGGGAGAGCTGGATTAGGTGCCCAACTATCGAATCTTCGACCATCTCTCCAAGGTTTTTTCATCAGGGAAAGATTCACGTAGATCACGGATCTCTCCGGATGAATTCAAGAGGTAAAATTTTGGAAGCACTTCCAGTTCAGCATCGAAGCGATCATCGTATTGGAATTCTATAAAAACATCAGAATTTCTCAATACTTCTAATAAGGCGAAGTTATTTAATAATGCTAAGCTGTTCGCAGCAGGGCAGGGATTGAGTTCATTTTCTATTTCTTCGCCACAAGTTTTGTCAACAAATGCTAGTAAGATGAGCTGATTTTTTTGTTCGGCTTGTATATAGGCTAGAGTCGGTTCAAGCTGCCAGCTATTTTCCTCAGTTTGGTTTCGTAGAAAAAACCAATAAATAGCAAATACTATACAAAAAATCAGAGTAATTGATACAGAAATTAAGAGAATAGGGGATATTTTACGATTCAAAGCCATCTTTAATAAAAAATCGTCCATATTCTCTGAAATTACCAGTCGAAATATTGTATGATTGTAAAAAATAGTGCGTTTTCTAGAACATATTTTTTTAATTACTTGTTCCAGAGGGCGTCTGGTTTTTATGGTCAAATTTCTATTTTACCTGAAGGGAGGCTTTAGACGAAAAAAGAATGAAAGCATTGGGAAAACACGTGATTGCCGAATTCTACGACTGTGACCATGAGTCCATCAACAACCATGAGCTTGTAGAGACTATCATGCTTGAAGCATGTGAAGTTTCTGGAGCTACTGTGATTAAACCTTCTTTTCACAAATTCAATCCTCACGGCGTGAGTGGTTGCATAGTGATTAGCGAGTCTCATTTCACAATCCACACATGGCCTGAATATGGGTATGCAGCCGTTGACGTATTTACTTGTGGAGACTTAATTGACAACCAAGCCGCTCTCAACTATATGAGAGAGAAATTTGGTGCAAGACATGTTTCCGTTGTCGAAATGAACCGTGGTGTTCTCAACCTTGGCGTTGGGGAAGAACTACGACACAAGCCGATAGGCGCTCAATGACAGCTCAAGTAAATTTCGAGATAGAAGAGGAACCCCCCGGTGCTAGACTAGCATACGGACATAACAGGGATTATTTCCAAACTATCAATCCTACCAACCACCACCAAACCATCCAGAAACTCTCTGTAACTTTGTTACGAGACACCTTCGTGGGGACCGATAACACAGGTCTCTCTGGGTCTTTTGCGCACTCATACGTGCGGGCAAAAACCAGCTTCTCGTCCCAGAGGTCCACTTCCACGATCTCGCCTTGGGCTGGAAAAAATAAACCAAATATTTTGCTAGAAGGAGGTTTCAGAATATGAAACTCAAGAACAAAGACAAACTGGTGTCCCGATTTTCCTACATCCATACTTCATTAGAATGGATGGAGAACGAAGCAGGACAATCTGTAATTATAGCTAAGGCTCCCATCAAAAAAGGTGAGACTGTAGCTGTTTGGGGCGGAAAGGTAGTGCACAAATCTGAACTTTTCAATTTAGGCACTCACGCATTTGCTCATCCGATTTCTAAGGATCTTTATATCGTAACTCCTGTTCACGATGATGGTCCTGATGCAGTTCATTTGATCCGTACAAGTGGGAATCCCAATTGTGGTTTCAAAGGTGAGATCACTTTAGCTACACTTCGAGACATCGAAGTTGGCGAAGAGCTCACTTATGATTCTTACATGGTTAATCCTGATGTATTGGAATCCAATGATACTTTTTTCGAAGCCATCCGTAAGAGATACAATGGCAATTTTGCAAACTTTGTTCAGCAAGAAATTGACCAAGACCCGAATCTTAGAGTGTTTCCAGCATTCCAAGAAGGTGCTTGGGGACTTCTTACTAGCTTAGATTTGGAATCTTGCAACGGTGATACAATTCGTGATCCAGAAGCAATTCGTCGTTATGTTGTAGAGCTCTGTGAGCTTATCGACATGAAGCGTTTTGGTGAGACTCACGTGGTCCACTTCGGAGAAGATGAAAGAGTAGCAGGATATTCTATGTTTCAATTGATTGAGACGTCTTGTATTTCTGCGCATTTTGCAAATGATACGAATACTTCGTACATTGACATCTTCTCTTGCAAGGAATACGATCCTAAGGTTGCATCCGAGTTTACTAAGAAATTTTTCCAAGGTGGGAAAATGAGAGTAAACGTGGTGAACCGATTCTAGTTCCTTTTTAAATAACTAAATTTGCTATCCTGCTTTTGGAGGATGCAAGAGCTAAGCAAGCAAGAGCTTAGCTGCAAATTTGTTTAACTTTAAGCCTGTCTGGGAAACTTGACAGGCTTTTTTATTAAAGAATGCTGTTCATCTGATTTTCTATAAAAATTTCTTGACTTAAGTCTTTTTACTTAAATATCATTATACCCACTTATCATTTTTAGGGAGAATACAATGGCTAATGAACCATATTCGGAAGTAACGAGTCAGAGCTGGGGCGGAAGACTCATGGAATCCATCAAGGGAGTAGTAGCAGGGGCAGCTTTATTTATTGCTGCTTTCCCAGTGCTTTGGATGAACGAAGGCTGCTCTGTAGACACTGCAAAAGGTCTAGAAGAGGGAGCAAAAGTTGCAGTTACAATTGATTTATCACAATATTCTAATGAAAACAATGGGAAACTGATTCATGGTTCTGGCAAAGCTACTACTACAGACTCCGTAGCGGATTCTCAATTTGGAATAAATTTGAAAGCAATCAAATTAGAAAGAAAAGTGGAAATGTTCCAAAATGAAGAGAATGTAAAAGAAGAAACCAAAGAAAAGTTAGGTGGTGGAAAAGAAACTACTAAAACTTATACTTATAGCACTACCTGGTCTTCCAATCTAATCAATTCGAATAATTTTAAAGATCCGAAAGCTCCCAAGAATCCATCTTCTATGCCATACAAATCTGAGAATTGGCAAGCAAGTAATGTGAAAGTAGGTGACTATAAAATTTCCAAATCGATGATCAACCAAATCTCAACAGATGAGTCTATTGATTACAAATCTGCTGGAATTAGTATCCCATCCTCTATTTCTTCTCGTTCACAAATTTCAAATAGCGAAATCTATATTGGAAAAGATCCATCCAACCCACAAATTGGAGATCTTCGCATTTCTCACAAAGTGGCAAATCCAAAAGATGTATCAATTCTTGGACAGTTGAAGAACGGAGTCGTTGGTGCTTTCACAACATCTCGTGATACAACTATTGAAAGATTGGATGAAGGAACACTATCGAAAGAAGATATGTTTGCAGCAGCTCAGAAAGAAAATACTATCATGACATGGGCCGTTCGTGCAGGTGGATTCTTTATGATGTATACTGGTTTATCCTTGATCCTCAAGCCAATTTCTACACTCGGTGCAGTAGTTCCTTTTCTTGGAAATCTATTGGGAATGGGCTTAGGATTGATAGCTGGTCTGGTGTCATTTGTTCTAACATTGATTACAATCGCCTTAGCTTGGATATTCTTCCGCCCAATCTTAGGGATTGCCTTACTTGCAGTAGCAGGTGGAGTTGGTTTCTTCCTTTGGAAAAAGAAAAAGGATATGGCCGCCCAGGCACCGCCCAATCCGAATCCATCAACAGCTGGATAAAAATATCGTTTGAAAACAGTTAGCTGATTCAAATTAGAAAAAGCACTGGATCTTTGGTAGAGTTTTTTAATCCAAGGATTCAGTTATATTCATTAGGAGGCAGAATTGGAATTTCCATTCTGCCTTTTTTCATTAGAGAGCTTTTCTTTCTTGATTTACAGATTCAATCCTGGCCACAACTTTGTAGAAAAACAAAAGAAGAGGTCATTTTTTGGAAATTTGGTACACAGAAGGTTTAGAAGTTAGTAAAGGTAGAAAAGTAAGTTATAGAGTTACAAAGACTCTAGATAGTATTCAGACCCCCTTCCAGAAAATAGATGTTTTTGAAACCGAAAGCTTTGGACGTATGTTCACTCTCGATGATGTTACTATGGTTACCGAGAGAGACGAGCACTCCTACCATGAAATGATCGCTCATATTCCTATGATGAGTCACCCCAATCCAGAATCGGTTCTTGTAATCGGAGGCGGAGATGGAGGAACGGTTCGTGAAGTTCTTAAGCACCCATCCGTCAAAGAAGTAGTTCTTTGTGAGATCGACAAGGGTGTAGTGGATGCCTGCTATAAATATTTTCCAGAAATTGCCAAGGCAATGAAAGATAAAAAAGTCACTCATTACTATGATGACGGAGCAAAATATGCTCGTGAGAACAAGGGTAGATTCGATGTTATATTAGTTGACTCCTCTGATCCTGTTGGGCCAGCAGAAGTATTATTTAAAGAACCATTCTTTCGTGATATGGAATCAGCTCTAAAAAAACCAGGTATCATTGCAACACAAGCAGAAAGCTATTGGTACCACGGCGATGTGATAAAATCTCTTTTCGAATTCATCCCGAAAATATTTCCTAAGCATGGTTACTATTATACAACTATCCCAACCTATCCATCAGGGATTATTGGTTTTACTTTTCTCTCCAATGAGATCAGTCCTTACGAGGTAACGCCTGATCCTAAGCGTGTTCCTGCTGGTTTAAAATACTACAGCCCTGAGATTCATAAGGCTGCCTTTGTGCTTCCTGAATTTGCCAAGGAATACATTAAAAGAAGTTAGATGATGATGCCTACTGCCTGCTTGCAAAAATGGAAAATCCTTTCTAGTTGTGCAATTATTTGCAGTAGCTTTTTCTTTTCCTGTACCGGTTTGAATTTATATCATTCTGGATATGGCTTCGAAGGAAATACAAATCCAACTCCAGAATATACAACTACAGCTCCCATGTTCAAGGGTGGGGCAGTTCTGCACAGCCACACAATTCCTGGAGCTCTCGGTAAGGCTAAGGAAGGTGAATTAAGAAGGGGCGAGGCCTGTGCCTGGTCTTCCCTTTGGCTTTTTGCAGGTGGGGATGCTTCTATACAGGCAGCGAAGCAAGATGGCGGCATTGATTATATTCATTTTATTGAATACAAGCAAGAGGCAACTTTTATCTTCTTTCAACATAGCTTCTGTACAATTATTGTAGGAACCAAAGCGAATATACATTCGAATATTAAGGAAGAGAATTCTCGTATTCAGAATAAACCTCAAGACAATAAAGAAACTGAGGACAATTCAAAGAAATGAAATCTATGAAGCTAGGAATCCAATATTTAATCTTACTTAGTTTGTTTTTATGTTTTTCTTGTGCGGTTGCTCCAACACATGGCTTATTTTATACTAAGGTTGCCTATCCAGGAGATTTCAATTCTGAGAATGATGTTCTCGATAAGAAAGCAGGAAGCTCCTGCCAAGTAAGTTTTCTTGGATTGATTACTTATGGTGATATCAGCGCAGGTGGAGTTGCAAGGGAGTATGCTATTTCAAAAATATCATCAACTGATTATGTTTTTACAGGTATTGTCTATCCCGCCTATGGTAGATTATGTATTATAGTGAGGGGGGAATGAGATAGTGTTTTGTTCCCGATTTTGCAATACAAAGATAAAGTTTTTTATTTTTATTTTCTCTGTTTTTCTTATAATTTTCTTTAATGCAAATTGTGTATCTGCGCCCATGCCTGGACTACTTGTTACAAAAACCAAACAGCATCTATTTTCTGGGACAACAGGGGGAATGAAGTTACAATCTGTTCCTATTGTTAAGAGTGGGAAGTCTTGTTCCCAAAGCTCATGGTTGTATCTAGCATACTTTAGTTATGCGGGCGGTGGTTCTATACAAGAAGCAATGGATAATGGCGGTTTGACAAAAATTGCTACAATAGATAGAGAGTCTTATTCTTTATTTGCAGGATTATACTACGAAGAGTGTACAGTAGTTTGGGGAGAATAGAACATTACCTTCTTATAGTCTTACTTTGTGCT
>JAACWH010000089.1 GCA_009991425.1 Leptospira sp. | reverse complement strand
TAGGGCGTCTTGTGGGTGCGTTAGTGCCATGAATTTATCCTCAGGGTAAAATATTTCAGATATTTACCATTTCTAAGCGGTGAAATGAGCGGACAATTAGAAAATATGGCTGTAGCTCCATTGACTGCCTTCCGCTGTCAGGTTGCAAGCTTGGGAAGGGCAAAGAGCCATCGTAAGGTAGTCAATTGCAAAAGGTTTTAGGCTATAGAATTTATTATAGTAGGGGTTGGAAGCCATAATCTCTTCTAAGTCTAATTTTAAAAAAGAATAAAAGAATCCTAAACCTCAGTTGTGAAATCCAATTATCACAGCAGATCAGCAGGAAAGATAGTTGAAAGCTTAGAATATCGTCTAATCTTTTAGAATGGTAAAATTAAAAATTATAGTAACTTTTATAATACTAACTCATTTTTCTTGTGCATTTGCAATAATACAAGAAGGAACTGTAGGCATTCGAAGAGATTTTGGTAAGCAATCAAATGATGTTCTTGATCCAGGTATACATGCTTATAATTTTCTTAGCACAACTATTTTGAGAGCACCTATAAGTACAACAAATATTGAAGTTAAATTATCTCTACCTAGCCAAGAGGGATTGAATATACTTTCCGAGATATCTATTTTATATCATGTTATTAAAAAGTCCGCTCCCAAACTACTTGCTGAAGTTGGAGAAGGTTATGAGCAGACGATCATAGTTTCAGTTTTTCGTTCAGCGGCTGCCGATGTTACTTCTAATTTTCTAGCTAAAGATATGCATTCGGGTAAGCGTTACGAAATTGAAAAAAAGATTCAAGAGAGAATGAATTACCTATTGCAAAATCGAGGTGTAGTCATAGAATCTGTTCTATTAAAAAGCATTTCTCTCCCACCAGGTCTCGCATCTTCTGTAGAGCAAAAGTTACAAGCAGAACAAGATGTAGAGCGTATGCAATATATTCTTCGTCAGGAAAAGCTAGAAGCAGAGCGACGTAGAATTGAAGCAGAAGGAAATCGGGAAGCTCAGAAAATTCTTTCGCAAGGATTAAGCCCTGAGATCATTCAACTCAGAAGCATTGAGGCTTTCAATGAATTAGCAAAATCTCCAAATGCAAAAGTAATAATCACAGATGGAAAAACACCCTTCCTAATTAATGGAAAGGATTAAGCTATTATGAGGATGGATTGTCCTTCTCAGTAATTTTGAAAAGGACTGTAGTTCGCAACTTTCGCTCTGCACCCTTTAACATTCTCTTTGTCTGTGTGTAGAATGACATCCTTGCATCGCCACATTGCCAGCTTGGAAGAAGAAAAAGCTTTTGTAAGGCAGTCAATTGTAAAAGGGTAGAAGGTTAATGAATTAGTTTTATTAGTAGTACACCTATTTTTTCTCTTCATCCTCTTTCTTGGCTTCTTTATCCGCCGCAGCTTTCAGGTAAGTGGGAAGATCTAAGCCTGCCATATTGAACAGATCGTTCAGTGGAGGAACAGTTTTCATTAGTCCTGAGACAAAATTCGCTGTAGATGAATTTCCATTTTCACCTTGTCCATTGCCAGAGTCCCAAACAGTTATTTTATCTATCTTTATATTCTTCACAGCTTCCACCTGAGTTCGAATGAGTTCAGGTAATTTTTCTATGAGTAGCAATTGGAAGGCCTTATTTGGATCTCCACCTGCTGCGGCTACGACTTCTATGTAACCTTGTGCCTGTTTGGTTAAAATTTCAAAAAGTCCTTTTGCTTCTGCTTCCATTTTAGCATAGATTGCATCCGCTTCCCCTTTCGCATTTTCTCGAATGGTCTCGGCTGCTGCCTGGGCTTCTATAATTGTTCTTTGTTTTGCGATTTCTGCAGGAACTACAATATTTGCAATATGAGTAGATCGTTCTCGTTCAGAACGAGCTAATTCTGCTTTTTGTTCTGCAACATAAGATTCTTCTAAGGCTTTTGCTTGTTGGACTTTTTCTGCTGAAGTTGCTATTCGCAATGACTCAGCTTCCTTTTCCCTTCGAAGTGCTTCTGAATTAGCAATTTCAATTTTTGCCTCATTCTCTCCTTTGATGGCAATGGCATTTGCTTCGGAAATTTTTACTCTAGTATCTCTGCTAGCTTCCGCTTTTCCTATTGTTTCATCTTTAACTGCTGTCGCTATGCTAATCTCTTTATCTTTCTGTGTAATTGCAATCTTGACATCTCGGTCTCTATGAGTTTCAGCGATTTGTGTATCTTTTTCTCTATCAGCTAATGCTTTTCCTGTTTCCCCGATTTTTTCTTGTTCGGCGACACTGATTTTTGCCTCGTTAATAGCTTTTGCGGCAGCTTCTTTTCCTAAGGCTTCAATATATCCCGACTCATCTTTAATATCAGTAACGTTAACGTTAATTAGCTTTAGTCCAATTTTCTTTAATTCGCTGTCTACATTTTTAGAAATATTTTCTAGAAATTTATCTCGATCGGAATTGATTTCTTCAATCGTCATAGTAGCAATAACCAATCTTAACTGTCCGAAAAGAATGTCTTTTGCCAATTCCTGAATTTGTTCATGAGATAGGCCTAGCAATCTTTCGGCTGCAGTGTTCATACTCTCTAATTCAGTAGAAATTGCGATAGTAAATCGACAAGGTACATCAACTCGAATGTTCTGTCTACTCAGTGCATTTGTTAGGTTGGCTTCAATAGAGAGTGGCTTTAAATCTAAGAATGCAAAATCCTGAATTACTGGCCAGATAAAAGCTCCCCCACCATGAATGCATTTTGCGGAGGTTCCACCTGTTCGACCATAGACGACCAGAATCTTATCGGAGGGACATCTTTTATATCTAGATACTAAGGCTAAAATTGTTACAGAGAATACAACTGCCGCGGCTACGATAATGTATAATATTGTCATAATGTTTTGTTAAATTTCCTCAACTAGCAAGATTTTGTTTTTTACTTTTAATACTTTCACAACAGAACCAGTCGGAATTCTATTTTTCTCAGTCATTGCATCCAATTCACGAAATGATCCATTGATACTAATCAATATTTTTCCTTTTCCTGTTTTGTTCTCAGGAATGCTTAAATAGACCTCTGCTGTCTTGTTTAGATTGCTTTCTATTTTGAATGTGTTATCTTCTGCTAAACCCCTAACCTGATTCATTAACAAGAAAAATAAATATACAAATAGAATTCCAATAACAAATGATACCAAGATTAGGAGTATCTGATTTGATATAATTGGGAAAAAGGAAATTCCTGACCAACTAAAACCTAATAAAAAATGTATTAAATTTCGGAAGGAAAATAATTGAAAGGGGCTGTCCCCGGTTCCTAAGTCTCCATCAAAATCGGTATCTAATCCATCAGAGGAATCCGCTCCAAAAAAAGTCATGATGGATTGAATGAGAAAAATAAGACTCGTTGGAAGGGCAATGTACCAAAAGGTCTTCAGTAAGGGTTCTAAATTAGTTAGTATTTCCATTTGAATTTAAGAAATTGTTCCATAAATTCAAATACTAGCCTTAGCAATTTGAACCGATAAAAATCTCTTTCCATAAGCAAGGAACAATCTTTCGTTGAATCAGTCAATTACGAAATTACACATCGCAAAATAAAATTGTTTTGATGAGATCATTTTTGAATACTTAGGATAGATAGATGAAAAAAATAGAAAGAATCTCCATACAATTGCAAAAAATATTTTTATTTTCAATAGTTTTACAATTTTCTTGCTTATCATTCAGTTCTTCAGAGAGATTTATATTTGATAATGATAAATATTCATTAATACAGTATAATTTTTTGTATGATGAATACAACAAGATAGAAACAGATATATACTTTTTTTATAACGAAAAAGTTAATGAATTGTTAGATGATGAGAACGTATTAATAAATGATACTGAGGAAAGGAAATATGAATTATGTAAGTCTGATATCAATAGATATTCTTTAGAATTAATAAAGATAGATTTACTGATGAAATATAATGAAGGCATAACGAATATTATCTCTAATAATTCGAATTGTTACTTTTTCTTTAATTATGACTAAGTAAGATTTGAAAAATATTCAGGTAACTCAAGAGTTTCATTTTTCCCTTTCAGACTAGCTTATGTTTATTCAGAATATTCCGAGCCTACAGCCAACTATGTGGATTACAATGAAATAAAAAATTATAGATTGGTAATGTATCTAGATAAAAAAATGGGAAAAGATACATTCATAAAAATTTCAACTGATCGTGGAAAAACATACAAATATTTATTAAAAAAGAGCAGTTATTTAACTTAGAATAAATTAAAATAACTTCTCCATAAAATTCAAAAATAAACCCATTACTTTCAAAGCATTTAAGTAAATTGTATTTGCCAAAAAATAAGATTTCATCAATTTGTAAAAACTATAAAAGGTTGATCCTAAAAAATGAAAAAAACAATTCTATCAATTCTTTTGGCAACTATTTGGATCAGTATATCTGAATTTGTGCGCAATGAATACTTTCTTAAATCCTATTGGATAGGACATTATGATACACTTGGACTTGTATTTCCCTCAGAGCCTATCAATGGCGCTGTCTGGGGTCTATGGTCTCTTTGCTTTGCCATTTCAATTTTCATTATCTCGACAAAGTTTTCTTTACTTCAGACTACTTTTATTTCTTGGTTTGTTGGTTTTGTTTTGATGTGGATTGTAACATGGAATATGAATGTACTTCCTATTGCAATTTTGCTCTATGCAATTCCGTTAAGTTTACTGGATTCCAATTTAGCTAGTTTTATCATTAAAAAATTTCCTCAAGAGGCGAGTAATGTTAACTAAGACAGCACAAAAAGCACGGAGGAGTAGATCTCTGGAAGAAATCTAAATATGTCGAAGCAGAAGTTTCAGTAAAAGGACTTGCCTTTACAATGAAGCGTAGACTTTTCTTGGATCATGCTAAAATTCGAATAGATAATGCTCTAACATAATTTCACCGTGGATATTACCAGTAAGTTATTTTTGATTTATTTTATAGTGAAAGTATTTTCAAATATATAATTCATGATCTTTTCTGTCATGAAGAAATTTGCATTCATTTTCATTTTAATGTTAGCTCTACCTTTCTCAGAGATTTTAAAATCTCAAGATCTTACGAGTAAAATTATTTGGAATGCTACCGAAAGCAATTCTACTTCTCACTTACAAAACTTCCATTTACACCAAAATAGAAAAACCTTGGTCTTTGTGGATTGTACACTAAATCATATTCCTCAAAAATATTATCAACACCAGCAAATAGTTCCATATGCTCACCTACTTTTTTATGAATTCTAAGGTTTAGATTCGTATAAGAATTTACCATCCGATAACCATAGACTGGTTCATTATTGCAAAGGGGAATATTCTTTTCAGTACAGAATTCCTGTAATGGAAGTGGTAGAGTAGATTTAAATTCTTGGATAGAATTGTTTCTGGGAAGAAGATTAAAGATTTCATTTTTAAGAGTCCCCAGTTCGGGAGAACAGTACAAATCATCCAGCTCACAATAGAATGGCTGTTTTCCAAACCCGATTGCAAAAATGGAAAATCCAGTTCGAATCTTCTCATGAAAATATCGTAAGCTAGCATTGATTCGATGAAATACAACTCCCTCAATGGGTAATTTTGTTATTTTATCTCTAGAATCAGTATATGTATAGCCAAGGGAAGATGTCCATCTTGAAGTGATTCTATAATTCATTGCTGATTCCAATCCTTGTGTTGCAGCCTTTTCAAAATTAGAAGTTTGAAATACCTGCAACCCAGATAAATCTCTTGCGGGTTGCAATCTAAAACCTATTAAGTTATCTATATTATTATAGAATAGATTCCAAGAAATCCAAAAAGACTTTCCTTGAATCCATTCACCTCCCAAATTATAGCTTCGTGAAATTTCAGGTCTTAAGTTTTCATTTCCCGTAACACGATACCCCGCACCAGGATTCTGGAAATTATAATAAAGATCAACAAAGCTTGGAGCTCTATAACCTAATCCAGTACTTCCACGTATAATATGATTGGTTGTTGGATCCCAGCGAAATGATAGTTTAGGCATTGTTTGGTTGCCGAAAATACTATCATTCTCATACCTTAAGCCTGGAACTAAACTGAAATTGTATTTGTTAGATACCTTCCACTCATCTTGGATAAAAATTGCATTTCTTTGTCGAGCTGCCGTTCCACTATCTCTTGCGACAGGAAGATCGATTAATTCATTAATGCAAAAGTTTGGAAAATTTCTAGAACAATCTGCTTGTATACGAGGAGATCGAATATCTTCTGCTAAGGCTTCTGCACCAATAGAAAGTGTATGATCCTTCATATGACTAAGATCAATTCGAGATCTAAATTCATAAACATTACTTAGTAGCGATTCGATATTATCCAGTTCATCTGAATTCCTTTGGTCATATGTAAATTTATCTTCAAATCTAGAATAGTTAGTATTTAAACTCAAATGTGTATTTGAATTTAATGCAGATTCTAGACCAACTGCTCCCATAAAATCATGAGTTTGGTTTCTCCTATCAAAAACTCTTCTAGGAGGAGATGCATCCACTGCTTCCTGGTCTAAAAATCTATATATACCATTTAAAGATAATGATGTATCATCTGTTAAATTAAATATACTTCGATTTATAACATTTAGATCTTGGAATTTGTTTCCTGTTGTACTTTCTAAAGGAAGATCTATAGTTCTTCCTGTTCTGATTAAAGCTGCTTTGTTCAGATTGGAAAGATTAACAGGACTAGGGTCATATCCATCTTTTTGAGACTGGAATCTATTATTTTTTGCACCAGGGCTAGAATCAGGAGTAAGATCATAGCCTTCTCCTCGATGCCAACCTGCTGTAAAATGAGTGGAATAAAAATCTTCTTTGATGCCTACTGAACCAGAATTTCTAAACTCTCCACCTGACCCATAGTAAAGCTCTCTTCCTTTTCCGTAAAGTGAACGGAAATCAGATTGGTATGCTGACTTTGCTTCACGAGTGATTATATTAATCACCCCAGCTATTGCATCAGATCCATATAAGGCAGAAGATGCACCTTTAATTACTTCAATTCTTTCGATATCCTCTACCTTAAATCTTGTTAGATCAATAGATCCATTAAATCTTCCCGTTACTCTTTGACCATCAATTAGGATTAAAACATTTTGAGCACTTAATCCCTGCAAACGTATTGATTCACCTCTCTGTCCTGGTTGGGCTGGTCTTACTTCGATTCCCGGAACATTTCCTAAGCTGTCCGCAACGGTTCTTGCACCCATCGCATTCAAATCGTCTCTCGTGAGAACTTCTGTCTTCACTATGCTGTCCTTGAGTAATTTCTTCCTCCGAGATCCCGTTACTGTAATCATTTCCTCTTTGAATTTCCATGCTTCATCCTCCTCTATATTTTCTTCTATTGTATTTTTAGATAAGTTTGGGTCTTTATTAGGTTCCTTTTTTGTTTGAGAAATTAATGATTCTGTTACCATGGAATATGGCAAAATAAACAAAAAACAAATTAACCAGAGCTTTCTTTCTATTAAAAATGTTGACATATTTTTTTCCTTAATTCTAGCGTTAAGTCTATAACCGAGACCAACGAAATTGAGGATAACCACTAGTCCCTGCAGCACTATAATAATCTAACATTTGCAATTTGAAGAGTGTAATTCCATTGGATCCACGTATAATATACACATTTGTTTTAGCAGTTAAAACAGTATTGTTATACGAATACCAATTGAATAGAACTGAATTAGCACTGTCATTTACATCAGCAAAACCTGCGCCTTCCTGTGTTTGTATAGAGTCAATAATGAATTCTGAATTGGATGAGCAATTACCTTTATTGCCAGCATTCACAACGTTAAAATCTGTTAAGCCAGTGTCACAGGCTGCACTTTGTCCTGATCCACTCGTTCCGCTATTCGTTCCTATTACGAATCTACGAAAACGAAGGTCCCAATTAGCTTCATTTCCAGCTATTTGGATACCATTATTCTCTAAACTAATTAGCATCCAACATCTAGTTGAACTAGCATTGACTTGAGTTCTTAGTGGAGAGCCAGATGTTACTACACCATTTTCACGTAATGAGCAGTTCCCGCTTTCAGATTGAGTCGCATCAGTATTTAGCAGCAGTAAGGCAAGTGCTACATCCTCATCAGAAGATGTAGTTTGTGAATTACACCCCAATATTAAAAAATAAATTGATACTAACTTTAAAATATTTATATATTTTACTTTTTCCATGAATTCTCTTTTTCCTAATTCAGGGCAAAGAAATTTCCTTGCCCAATTTTTGATTTTATAATTGTTAATAGATTAATTAATCTTTGATTGCAGTTTCTGATCGAATTACAACTTTCGTTAAGGAAGTTCCGTCATTGTCTCTGTAGATGAAATTTCGATCGGATTTTGTTGGAACTAGGCTAGTCCAATTATTTTTCTCGTAGATCTTTGTCTCATTTGTTAAAGTACTAATGTCGTTACAGTTTGCACTATTAATTCCTGTAGCCCAAATTGTTATTCTAGGGGAAGAGCCCACCAAACCCTTTGTTATGTCCATGCAAATTGTTGATGGTCCAAAGATACCTGTGGCTTGATTCGCACCTCCAGGGCAAGAAGCAGCTGAAAAAGTAGGTGTTGAAATAGCAGTTGTAGTAAATAGATCTTGAGTGGTTAAATTGCTACTCCCATTATCTCCGCTAAATCGTGAGACTATCCAAGATCGATTGCAGCTTGAACTTGTTCCAAAAAATACCCTCCATCTTCCATCATCCGTTGTTGTTGTAGGGGATAGGGCACCACCAAAACCTGCAGCTTGAGGCCAGGTGCTTGTACTTGAAGATGGAGTAGGGGTTCCATATCCAATTAGAAGATTCAGATACCCATTATTAGATGTCATACCTACATTCTCGAAACGAAAATGTTTCCCTTCTCCAGCTGCTGGTTTACAAAGTTCAATAGGCTCTTCTTTAGAATAATTGCTGCTACTGGCAATTTGTGTTTCACATTGCTTAATTGAAGCATCCAAGGCTAAAAGGGCAAAAAGGTTCATTTCATCAGAATTGGATGATGGTTTGCCGCAAAAACTTAAGGTTAGTAAGAACGTTAAGCTGAGTATTCGATTAAATTTCATGATAGGTTTCCTTTGATTAATTGAGAACGATTCTCAATAGAACCATGTCTGAAGATTGCTGAATCTGTCAATCAATAAATGCAAATGAGAATCAATATCAATAATGATTTGACAGAAAATGCCATTTATTCTCTATGGATACATGCATATTTTAAAAATGAGATCGAATCCTTTTCTGCCTTTAGGTAATTTTAACTACAGATGCTATAGTTTATTAATAGCTGGCTTACTTTTTTCTATCATTCCTTTGGGAGCTAAGGAAAACACGAAAAGGATAGTCAGTCTGAGCGGTTCTTTAACTGAAATAATTTATTCACTGGGTGCTCAGAACCTATTAGTAGGTACAGATACAACCTCGTATTTTCCTGAACAAGCTAATCAATTACCAAAAGTAGGTTACCAAAGATCTCTTTCTTTAGAGGGAATTCTATCTTTGAAACCAGATCTTGTATTAGGAACCGAAGAAGCAGGGCCACCTGAAACCTTAGATAGATTGAAGAAGTTGGGAATTAAAGTATTGATCCATGATTCTAAACCAGGTTTGCAATCTACATTGGATAGAATTCAACTAATAGGTGAAACAATCGGTGAAACTAAGGTAGCTCAAGAAATTATAGATCGCATACATAAAAATGTGATCACTCTACAAAAAAATACTCCATGGAAAATTAAACCAAAAGTGCTAATGGTGTTTTCTCGTGGCAGAAATATGATAGTGGTTGCTGGAAAGGAAACATCTGGATCTGCGATGATTGAGTTAGCTGGTGCTGAAAACTATATTTCAGAATTCTCTGGATTTAAACCTTTAACACCTGAAATACTATTAAAGAACAAAATGGATGTTATTTTACTAACGGACATGTCTCTTAAAGCATTGGGAGGAAAAAAAGAATTTTGGAAACTGCCCGGCTTTCAAGCAATTCCTGAATCAAAAAGACCTAATATAATTACAATGGATGATCTTTTACTATTAGGATTTTCAAGCAGATTGGATTCAGCTTTAGAAGAGTTGCAAATAAAGATTAAAAAATCTTCGAAATGAAAGAGCTGATCTTCTATATAATAATATTAACTCTATTAATCTTAATGATTCCTTTATACCTCACTCAAGGTGCTGTAGACATTCACCTGATGGATGTAATGGGAGAATTTGCTAGAACGAATTCTGAATCTGCGGACTGGGGCGCCCAAATATTTTGGAAGGTAAGACTCCCAAGATTGGTATTATCCTTGGTATGTGGGAGTGGCTTGGCGCTCGCAGGGGCTTTTGTTCAAGGAATCTTTCGAAATCCGTTGGTCGAACCAGGATTAATTGGTATTTCATCTGGAGCAGCCCTTTTTGCAAGCTTTGCTATTGTAGTTATGGAAGAATGGATAAATCAATTATTCCTTTTGCAGATTTTTTCTTTTCTTGGAGCTTTATTTACCTCAATACTAGTTTACTTTCTCTCTAGGCGTAGTGGTAAAATATCTGTTTTGACATTGCTATTAATGGGGATTGGTATCAATGCAGGTATTGGTTCACTAATGGGACTAATGCATTATCTAGCCTCAGATTCTCAGCTAAGAGCAATTACATTTTGGGGACTTGGATCACTTTCTGGAGCGAGCTGGGAAGTTGTTTTGGTAATTTTTCCATTTGTTTTATTATTGTATATTTCTATTCCAATTCTGGCCAAGGGATTGAATGCATTTTTATTGGGAGAGAAAGAGGCCTTCCATCTAGGTTTCAACACGGAAAGGTTAAAAATTCTCGTATTGTTGATAGTCTGCCTTGCAATAGGGGCTATTGTTTCAGTAACAGGTATTATTGGATTCATTGGTCTTGTTGTACCGCATATTGTTAGAATTTGGGGTCGAGCTAATCATTTCTTTCTGCTGCCTGCTTCAGCAATTTTAGGTGGATTTTTACTCTTATTGAGTGATTTTTTTGCACGCATATTAGTCACTCCAAGTGAGTTACCAATAGGAATACTAACAGCAGGTATAGGTGCTCCTCTTTTTATCTACATTTTGTCCAGAAGAATAAAGGAGGAAGGATGATTCAAGCCTCAGATATTTCATTTCAATATGGAAAGCGTAAAATTTTAGAAAATATTAATTTAAATCTAAGTTCAGGTGAATTGATTACTCTATTAGGTCGTAATGGGGAAGGGAAATCTACTCTTTTTAAAATACTGACAGGTGAAATGCGACCTGATTCTGGAGTGGTTCTTTTAAAGAAGAAAGAAATTCATGCAATGACTGGAATTGAACTTGCCCAGAATCGATCAGTTCTCCCCCAGGAATCGCTTATTAATTTCCCGCTTCGTGTTTTTGAAGTAGTAGAAATGGGAAGATCACCTTATAAAAAGAATAAATTCGAAGATAAACAACACATCTATCAATCAATGCAGCTGACGGACATTACTCATCTTGAATATCGATTTTATTCAGAATTATCAGGTGGTGAAAAAAAAAGAGTTCAGATTGCACGAGTCCTTTGCCAGTTACAAAAAGATTATGACAATGATATTATTAGAAAGCATTCCACGAAAAGGAATTTAGAATTTAATAAAGGCGCTCTATTCTTAGATGAACCAGTGAATGCCCTAGATGTTCTACTTCAACACAAGATAATGAAAATACTCCGTCATCTAGCAGATATTGGATATTCCATTTTTTGCATACTTCATGATTGGAATTTAGCAGGGCTTTATTCAGATCGCGTCCTTGTCTTACAGAATGGGAAGATCCATAGTGATGGAACTCCTAAGGAAGTGATTAGGAAAGATATATTAGAGGATGTGTTTGGAATTCAAGCAAATATTTTCCAACATAGTTCTGCTCGTGTAGGTGGTTATTCAGAAAGCATTTCTTTGTGAATAAGATAAGAAATTATAAAAGATTTAAAATTTTAAGGAGTTAAAAATGAATAAAGAACAAGAAAGGGAATTAAGCCTCAAAGAAAGATGGAATGAATTAAAGTTAGAAAACCAAAAACTTCGCATCAAAGATTGCGCAGAATTGTTAAAAGTCTCTGAGTTGGAACTAATATTAACTGATATTGACTCGGAAGATCCACAGGTAATCATTTTAAAAGAGAAACCATCTGATATTATTGCACAAGTAAAAAATCTGGGTTATGTAATGGCACTCTCTAGAAATGAATTTTGTGTTCATGAAAGAAAAGGTGTTTATGGTGAACTTTCCTTAATGGGTCAGATGGGTCTTATCGCAGGGGAAGATATCGATCTTAGAATTTTTTTCTCAGAATGGAAATATTCTTTGGCAATTATTGAGGCTAATACAGATGGGAATACCAAGAGAAGTTTACAATTTTTCAATAAGTATGGCACAGCAATCCACAAAATACATTTAAATAATAAAAGTGACATCAATGCTTTTGATGATCTTGTTGAAAATTTTCGTTTTACAAGTAAAATCAAACTTGTTGTTGAACAAAAAATAAAGCAAGAAATTATTCTAAATAATCCAATACAAACTGAAGTAGATGGATTTCTGCAAGCCTGGTCTGAATTAAAAGATACCCATGAGTTCTTTGGTTTGCTTCGTAAATACAATATCAATCGATTGCAATCAATGAAGCTTGCAGAAGGTAAATTTACCAAACGAATGAAAGTAGAGGATATTCGAATTCTACTTGAAAAAGCATCTGAAAAGGAAGTTTCTATAATGGTTTTTAACTACAATCCAGGAATAGTTCAAATCCATACAGGGCTAGTCCACAATATAAAAATTTTAGGCCCTTGGGTCAATATAATGGATGAAGAATTCAATCTTCATCTTCGTGAGGATAAAATATCTCAAGTATGGTGGGTCAACAAACCTACTATAGACGGTGATGTCCAATCTATAGAAGTCTATGATGAGGAAGATGAACTGATTGTCCAATTTTTTGGTAAAAGAAAACCAGGATCACCCGAAAGCGAAGACTGGCGAGCTCTTCTGGCAAGCTTATAGAGCAAAGCTAAATCATAAGATCACAACAACGAAGCTGCGCGCCTGCCACCGCAGCGACTTTGATAGACATCGCTGGCCAATGTATTTAACTATTATTATTAACTTACTAACCCGTTCGAGGACGGATTGTTCTGCTCTAAACTAAAAAAAAATCATTAAACCACAACCCTCTGCGATTGACTTCCTCCGCAGCGACTTTGGCAGACCCAACTGGCCACCGGGCGCGAGGAAGGCAGGCACTTCGCTATTCTGATTTCTCCAACAGTTCCAATATAATTGCTTTCTGAGCATCGAGTCTATTCTCAGCTTGGCTGAATATGATTGATCTTCCTGATTCCACAACTTCTCTTGTGATTTCATAGCCTGCATGGATGGGCATGTCATGCATAACTTTTGCCTTTGTATGTTTGAGAAGTTCTGCATTGATCTGGAAAGGCATCATAGTTTCTATACGTGATTCTTTTTCTTCTGAATAGTTTGGATCATTGAAAAATTCCATATCAACCCAGGTATCTGTATAGATATAGTCCGCATCTTTGATAGCTGGAGTAAGTTCTTTTTCCCAAGAGATGGTTTTTTTTTTCTCTGCTCTTTCAATCGCTTGGACGGCTATGGAATCTTTTTTGGCAATGGGAGTAACTAAAGTGAGGTGAATTCCAAGAGCAGCAGTGATTTCTACGAGAGAGTTTGCCACATTGTTGTGAACTCCTATATATACAATCTTTAGATCCTTCGGCTTCTTATCAGTGTCTAGATAAATGGTAAGTATATCGGCTAAAGATTGGCAGGGATGATACAAATTGTCACAGCCATTGATCAGCGGAACTTTGGAACCTCTAAGTAGAGTTAAGAGATCTTCATGCTTTTTCAAACGAGCCATGATGATAGAGACATTTCGAGACAAGTATTCTGCTTCGAAGTCTATGTCTGACAATTGAAAGTTGGATGCAATCCAATCTAGAAAGATTGCATGTCCACCTAATTCCGTCATTCCTGCTTCAAAGGAAACTCGAGTTCGAGTAGATGTTTTCTGAAAGAGCATAGCAAGGGAGCGTCCATGCATATGACCCGCGAAGAAGACACGGTGTTTTTTTACATAAATTGCAAAATCCAATAGAGATTCTATTTCAGAATCTGACCAGTCTTTCCATGATATAAGATGACGTATTGCCATGATTTAATTATCGGTTGTTGTTTAAAAAAAAGATAGCCCGTCCTTATGGACGGGCCCAAAGATTCTCGGATGGAGTATTGTAGGATTGAAAAAACTTTATACTTAAAACTTATGCTACAGCCATAAGTCTTGCTATTAACACATCTGGTAGCATGATTTCTTTTGCGAAAGTCACTCCAAATTGTATCGAATCAACTCCTGCTTTTACCCAAGAGATAGTTCCTTCGTATCGAATTTTGATATTAAAGTCTTCGCCTTCGATCACTCCTGAGATTAAATCGGACTCTTTTAAGTCTAGAGTTCCTGTAACAAAACCAGCCATCCCTGATTCTGAAATATTCTTGATAAAACATTGAATGAATTCTGCTTCTCCGTTTTTTTGATAAACTTTAATTTGGAATTCTCTCATCTCACTCGCTGAGACTCTTTCTCTATTTCTTTCTTTCGTATTCATATTTAACTCCTCATTCTGAGTTACCTATTATACTGCAAGTTTCGTGCCAAAAAAATGGATCTTGGGATGCCTTGGAATGCCAATCTTTTGCTGATTCTATAGACAGATTAGTACTATTTTGCTTATAAAATAAGCATTAAGGCTTTTCCTTACTATATTTGGAGGAAAAATAAAAGAACGCAGTTCAGTTTTAGGGGATTATTTATTTGAATCTTATAAAAAATATTTAAGCTAGTCAATTCTTAGATTTTTTCCCTTTTTCTGAGCATTGAAGGATTTTTTTTTAAATCCCTAATTTTCCCTCATTTTTCTCCGATATTAGCTAGTAAGCAGAAGAAAAGTCAAAACAGATTTACTGATTCATCTGAGAATGCTTGGGTAGTAAATAGGCTAGGTTTTTCCTCTAAAAAAGGAATTGATCGTAAGATTGATTCGTATAAAAAAAATAAAAATAGAATCGCTGATGAAGTGGTTCAGGAAAATCATAGATGGGAGAAAGTCTCATGGGGAAGTTCAAATCTTTATTCGTGATCTTGGTTATGTTGTTGGCTGCAAATATTTTATTTGCTCAAGCAGCTGGTGACCAAGGTGGTCCAACAGGTGGCGGTCAAGCTGGTACGCAAAATCCAGATGATGGTCCGTTAAAAAGGCTGATTTTGGATGATTTTGAAGAAGCAGAAGATTGGAGGGTGAAATCAACAACACCTCTAGGCGAAACTAAAACTTTAAAAATGGTTCAAAGAGGCTTAATCAAAGATGTATTCGATGATAATACAGTTCCAGACAATGGTGGCGATCAAATAGATAAAAACCATTTCTTGGGTGTCAAATCTTACTTCAATGTAAGAGGATTTGACCGTGTTGAACTGTCTCCACCACATGAATATATCATCAAAGGTAAGGCGAGACAAGTGTCCGTTTGGGTTCTCGGTCGCAAGTACAGACATACTTTATTTGCAAAATTTCGAGACTACAAGCAAAATACTCATAATGTTCGATTAGGTCGCTTAGATTTCTTCGGTTGGAGAAAAATGACAGCGACTATTCCAGGATTTATTCCACAGAGCACAAGATTTGCGCTTTTGGATAAAAATCTTCACTTTGTTTCTCTTTTTGTTACAAGTGATGTCCATGAAGTAGGGGGAGATTTCTATTTCTACGTGGATGATCTTGAACTAAGAACAGATCGTAGCGAAGCTAAATACCCTGGTTCTGAAATCAAGGACAATTGGTAAGAGGTCGTATTATGAAAGAAAATTTGAAACTTAGCATAATTTCATCTGCTACCATAATTTCTCTAGGACTCATTGGCTTTGCATCTGCAGGTTACAATGTCTCTAAGGGTGTTCAAACAGCTACTGGATCAGATATTTCATCCATGGAACTACGTGCTATCACAATCGAAAGCTGGGATAATCCGGCTGGAGAGGCTCCCTACGGCTGGCAGGTATTCACTGACAAAGATGGTGAGAATCGTGATGGAAATGGTGACATGAAATATGATGAAAATGCACCATATAATCCTGTCCTCAATGATCCAAAAGCGGCACCACAGGTGATCCGTGAGGTGAAATTAATCCCAGGAAAGCCAGGCGATGTGAAAAATGTCGAAGCGGGAAATGCCAAGATTCTGGGTGTAAAATTCCAGTTCATGTATCCTGGTCATAATGTTGTATCCATTCGACCTCCCAGAACCAAAGAATATGAAATTATTCGAAGTAAACCGTATCTTGACTCCAACAACGAGAGAAAACAAGAAAAACTGTATGGTTTAGAGCTTCCTGGTTCTTCCAAGGCAGTTTCGGTTTGGGTCTGTGGACGTGGAAATGAATACAATCTAGAAGGTTGGTTCAAAGACTGGAAGGGCGATAGCCATATTTTCCAGTTTGGATCAGTTGATTTCGTAGGTTGGAGACCTCTTTCTGTGCAAATTCCAGTCGGAGTTCCACAGGGTGTAGATTCCTATCCTCAAATCAAGACATTGGTATTCGAACAGTTCAAACTAAGATCGAAACCAACTACTTCACAAGAATTAGTATATATTTTCTTTGATGAACTTAGAGTTCTCTCAGATACTTTCGAAGTTCACTTCGATGGCGCAACTCTTGATTTTGACCAAGAAGATTGTAACAATAAGTTAAAATTAGAGAAAATGCTCGAAAAATCAGGGGCACTCAATACTGGATCAAAAATCCGCGATTGTGGTGGCAACGGTGGTGGAAACAACGGCCAATAAGCCTAAGTTTTCAATCACTAGAATTGACAAAATTTTTATCCTGAACCCTTAAATCCTCTCAACTTCCCGAGGATTTGGTTGAAACCCCTAGAAATCTAGGGGTTTTTTTATTCTTTACAAAAGAACTTAAGGATTTACTATAGGAAGAAGAGCTATTAGATAAGGCACGCCCTCGCAATTAACTGGCCTTCATGGATAAATCAATAAACAAAACTCGAGGAACCTCGAGAAAAGACGGGAGACTGACATAAATGTCTGATGTTACTACTGTAGATACTGAAAAATCGGTTCAAGAAGCCGACAAACTTACCTCATTATTCAATGAAGAAATTTATATTAGAATGGATGCAGGTTCTATTCCTGCTTCTAAATTTAAAATTTACGATGATATTCTCGAAGGTTACAAAACCTCTGATCGTCTTGATTCAGCCAAAGAGAAAATAGAAGAACATTTAACAGAGCACCCAGAAAGCATCTCTGCAAAATACCTGCTCATGATTATTTCCTTAATCAAGGACGTGAATTCTCTGCAAGAAACTCCTCAATTGAAGAGTTTATTGGAGCAGTTCAGAAGCCACGGCAAATGGGTGATCATTGAATATATCACGGACAACATTGCAAAATACGATCCAAACAATAAAATTGCATTACGTTATAAAGCAGAAGCTCTAGAAAAACTCAAGAAAAACAAAGAGCTTAAAGTTGTCCTAGAAAAGCTTGCCAAACTAGATCGTAAAAACCCAGAAATACAAAAGAAATACGCTCTCTCGATCTTAGACGAAGATAAAGACGAAGCGATCATTTATTTAAAGAAAGCGATAGAAGAATTTGCAAAATCTAAAAACTTCCAAGCTTTAGAAGAAATTTGGCCAATCATCATTACCAATAGCTATGACGATATTCTTTTCATAGAGAAGATAGAAAGAATTTTTCTTGGCCACCGTGAAAAGCAAAGGCTAGCTACTCTTCTTTATCCTATCCTTGAGCCTTACAAAGGTTTAGAAGATTGGGATAAGGTTATTCTTTTCTTAAAGAAGATTCTTGATCATGAGCCAACTGCTCAAAAAGCAAGAACAGAACTAATCCGAGTTTACCGCAAGAAATACAACGACCACTCCCTTTTGGAACACTTTCTCAAAATTTCTGACTTAGGAAATAACAGAAAGCCTGTTAAAGTTTGTCTAACGAATTTTGAAAGAAATATTGTATTTGATACTGGCAACTATGTTATGCATAGGAACTGGGGAGTTGGTAAGATTGTTTCTATTTCTGAAAATGGAGATTCAATCTACGTAGATTTCCGTGATAAGAAAAATCACAAGCTCTCTATCCAAATGGCGATTACTTCCCTCAAACCTCTTAAACAAGAGCATATTTGGGTTCGCTACTATGAGAATAAGGAAGAGATCCAAGAACTTTTCCAAAATGATCTAGCAGGCTTTATTAGAGATATGTTGAAGTCTTATGACAATGTAATGACTACTGGCGATCTTAAGCAAGAGCTGATTGGTGAATTTATCAAAGCGGAAGAATGGTCTAAGTGGTGGCAGAAAGCTAAACAAGCATTAAAGCAAGACCCTAATATTGGAATGAATCCTAAGAAGAAAGATGAGTTGAACTACCATGAACAACAAATCACTTTTTCTGACGAACTCATTGCAAAATATGAAGCCCAACAAGATATTTTTAAGAAACTAGATATCGCACTTCAGGTGATTAAAGATCCAGAAGAAGCGATAGGTGCTGCGGAACATTTTAATACGAAATACAACCAAGAAGAAATATCTAAGGATAATACTAGAAAGATTCTTGCGTATTTATACTTAGATCAGTTAGATGATACTTTTACTAAGCCTTTTCTTAGAGAAAAAGCAAATAACCCAGATGCGATTCCAGAAGTGGAAGTAGTTCGTAAGCTAAAGCCAGAAGATGTTGAAGCAATTATAAAGTCATTATCTAAGGATGAATGTGTTCAGCTTTCTTCTGCAATTCCTATGTTAGAAGTGAAGAAGGGTTGGGTTGATTTAATCGCTCAGTATCATCCTGATTCTATTGATATTTTCATGTCGATACTCTTTGAAGTTCCTGTTAAAGTAAACAAATATGTTTGGAGTTTACTGCACGAAAAAGGGAAGATCAATGAGCTTAACCATTTTCTAGATACGATCTGCCAGAAAGCAAAATCCTTTCCAGAAGTATTCATTTGGATTATGAAAGCGATTTTAAATTCTCCAGAGTCTTATTCTTATCTTAATTTTAAATTGAGTGATCTAGTTCTTCGTGTTCTTAGGATTTTGAAACCGCTTAATAAAATTGAGACAAAAGGTAATAAACTAAAGAACCAAGCTCAGGGAATTTTAATTGAGAAGGGCAATGCACAAGACGTTCTCAAAGAAGCAATTGACACTGGCGATGATGAATACGCTAGAAAGTTGTATGCGCTTTACAAAGAGATTCCTTACATCTCTGATGCAGAGAAAGAAAGAATGCTAGAAATCATTTCTGAAATCAACACCAACATTCAGTGGGAAGATGAAAGTATGGAAGAAGAAGACGAAGATGATATCGTCTCCAAGATTCCACCTAACCATTTCTTGGTTACTCGTAAGGCTATCAACCAGAAGAAAGCTGAGCTTGAGCATATGATCAATGTTGAAATGGCTGAGAATTCACGTGATATCGGAGAAGCCCAAGAGAAAGGGGACTTACGAGAGAACGCTGAATACAAGGCAGCTATGGAGAAACAAGTTCAGATCCAAGCAGCTATAAAGAGGCTAGACCAAGAATTGAAAAATGCCTTGGTTCTTGAAGACTATGTTTCTAACTTCAAAGCTGATAAGATCGGAGTTGGTTGCACTGCTAAGTTAAAATCTAATGATACAGAGGAAGTAATTAGCTACTCTATCTTAGGAACTTGGGATGCGGATACTAGTAAGAATATTATTTCTTATCTTGCGCCTCTCGCCAAAACTTTAATTGGTAAGGCAGTTGGCGATTCAGCTCTCTTGAATTTAAGCTCTCAAGAATCAGTTTATACAGTTCTAGAGATCACAAGGTTTACCTCAGTCGAGAGATAGATCTTATGCTAATGTGAGTTAGCGAAATTGATTACTAAAAGGCATCTTTTCGAAGATGCCTTTTTTATTGGATTTTATTTCTTATAAACTATTGTTTATTGTTAATCTTCTGCTTTTAGTAGTTCAGTAAAGGTTTTACCAATGTTGCCTGCCCAATCTCTGGGTTTGATCTCCAGTAAGAGAAATTTTTTCATGCGGAATGCTTTTTTAGCTATAGAGATGTGAATTGCTTTTCTATCACTATCATAAGTAAATGGATACTTTTCCCCATCCAAATAAACCTCTGGGGAACTCGTATAACCTGATCCTGAATCACCTAGGTAATAAGTTCTTTCTAGTAGCCTAGGATTGGATGCCTTGGGTAGCTTGATATTTTTGGAAAAGGCATAAGAATACGAAACATAGGGTGGGGAATTATCCGCTAGCACTCCAACAATTCCTAGTTTGGCGGTTCGAAATTGAAATCCATCAGCTGTTCGCTTCGACCAAGCATATGAAAATCGCTTAATCGAGGAGTCATAGAAATACAAAGTTTCTTTTACCGTTGGCTTATTGCTTGTCTTAATGAAACCCTCGACCTCGCCCTTCCAATTGAAATTCTGCACAGAAATTTTATAAGGTTCACTTATCGGAGTTAATCCACTTGGAATTTTGATCCCTTCATCCTCCCAGCTTGTTTTACTAAGAACAGGAAATCCATTGCCATAGGTTTCATTCTTGCGAAAGTCCAATTGCAATTGTTTGTCTGGGGTCATATAGATAGTGCCGGTTTTGATAGGAGGCTTTTCTATCGATTCAGTTTCTACAATCTCTCCCACTTCAATGGGAATTCTCAATTCTGATCGATTCCCACTGGCATCTTCTAAGTAGGCTATGTATTCCTGTTTCTCACCTAACTTCATTTTACTCGTATCGATGCTGAAGTCTTGGTTTAAATCATAAATATTGTAATAGTATACAGGAGGTGAAAGAGAGGATCGATTCGTGTCATAAAAGGCTTGCCTATTGGAAGATTGTGAGTAGGGCACAAAGAGAAACTGGTTTCTGTAAAGGGATGTGTTTTCCTTTCCGTCATCTGATTTGGATTCTTGGAGAAGTCCAAAAGCGAAGACATTGTTTTTATTTCGGGAACGGATCATATCATATCCACCGAGTTTGATTCGTATTTTTCCACGGGATATGATTGGTTCTGGTAGTATGAACTTTCCATTTTTATTTTTGATTGGTTTTATTTCGAGAGCAGAGGATCTAGCTGAGTCCTCCCAAATTAATTTTAAAATTTCTGGATGAGTCCTATCTTCATGATGGTAAGCAGAAAAATACAAAGGATTGATAAATCCTTTATCATCTCGAAATTCCAAATGAAGGTGAGGAACTCCTGTTCCCGATTCACCTGTTAGCCCAATCCATTCTCCTTTTTTGACAGGGAAAGTATTATTAGGAAGGTTGAAGTAGTATTCATCTTTTCCAAGAAGCAAAAGAATAGATTGCCTAAGAAGTTCTAATCGTCCATCAGCTCCTAAATAAGAATGTAAATGTGCATATTTAGTTTTGATTCCAATCGATGGTGATTTAATATTGAGTGAGACTCCATAACCTTTCTTCGATTGAGAAATATGCTCAATGTAACCATCGTAGGTTGCAAGTATGGGGTGACCATTAAGACCATAGGATTTGAAGTCGGCTCCCATATGCATATTGTAATTTCTATATTCGCAAAATGTTCCAGAAATGGGTGAGAAGAATGAGAGCGGCCATCCCATATTTTTTCGTATTTCTTCATACTGAACTTCTTGGGAGGAAAGTTTTGGTGCAAAAAAAATAATAAAAATCAGTAAAACAATGCTGGGAAGATTAAAGGAAAGTCTTGGGGAAACTAGTTTTTCTAGGCAGAATCTGAGTTTTAGTATTGAAAAATTTTGCAGTAAGGCCATTGGATTGATTGCGTACTGTATTTAAAAAAGGTCAAGTCTTTGTTCAGCTAGTTGACAATGCTAAGCAATAGAAGAGCTTAGTCTTATGAATTTTTTTCGGAAAGCACAGGAATGGGGCAGATTTGGTATACTCATAGTATTTTTCCTATTCCCCATTCTACAGTGTTCTTATTTCACCAGAGAACCAGGAAGACCTCCTAAGATTGAGGGTGTACCTATCCCTGATAGCCAACGAACAGTTTATATCCAAAATCTTAGAAATGCAAGTTATGCTCCTGCTCTACACACCAAAATCGGCCAGTATCTTAAGGCAGAAATAGATCGCCGAGGAAGATTTATCCAGACAAGAGATAAATTTAAAGCAGCCTACCGAATCTATGGGGAAGTCATTCACTACCAATTGGTGGGAGATTTAATGGATACAGGAGACCAACATCTAACATCAGAAATGTTTTCTGTTTGCAAGATGGAATTGCAAAGAGCGGACACGGGAGAGAAGATTGCCCTAGAAAGAGATGAGGTTCCTGGTCGGGTATTTTTCTCAAGACAATTGGGATACCGAGAATCAGAATCCCAAGCTCAAGATCGTATGGCTAGAGTCATGGCAGTCAAAATGGCAGAAGAATTAGAGAGAGCTTGGTATTTTTCGATTGCTAAGAATATTGAAGAATAAGAATAAGAAAAAGAAGTAGATTATGTCGGAAGAAAGCACTTACGAAATCCACGAAGACACATCCATGGAGATGACGACTTTCTCGAATTATCTCAAGAAGAAAGGTCTCAAGATTACCAACCAAAGAATGCTTGTTGCTGAGAAAATATTTTCAATCCACAATCATTTCACAGCAGAGTCCTTACAAGAAGAGTTGAAGGATCGTAGAGATGAGATATCAAAAGCAACTATTTATAGAATTCTTTCGATTATGGTAGAAGCTGGTCTCTTGCAAGAGCATAATTTTGGCAAGGACTACAAATACTATGAACATATAATCGGTCATGAACACCATGATCATATCATCTGTGTTGAATGTGGAAGAATTGTAGAGTTCATGGATGAAAAAATTGAAGAATTACAAAGAAAAGCTGCTCGTGAAAAAGGCTTTTCTATTACAGGGCATGATTTGAATATCTTTGGGATCTGCGACAGTCCTCCCACCTGTGTCCATAATAAGAAAAATTCTCAGTGATCTTCCAAGAAAAGAAAAGGGTTTCTTCTGGTTTTGCCAGAACTGGTACCTTGCAGGTAGCGGGGCAGACTATAGAGACTCCCATTTTCATGCCAGTAGGAACCCAAGGAACGATTAAGGCACTTTCAACTGACGACATATCCGAGTTAGGTTACCAACTCATACTTTCCAATACCTATCATCTCTACCTACGGCCAGGCACAGAAGTTCTTGATCATTTTGCTGGGATAAAAAAAATGATGGGCTATCCCAAAGCCATGTTAACTGATAGTGGTGGATACCAAGTATTTTCCTTAGCTAGTTTATTTAAGTTCTTTCATGATGGTGTAAAATTCCAATCTCATATAGATGGCTCTCACCATACTTTTACACCTTCCAAAGTTTTAGACATTCAAAATTCCATTGGATCTGACATTTGGATGGTTTTGGATGATTGCGCTCCTTATGACAGTAACACCAAGAGAATTAAAGATTCATTGGATAGAACGCATAGATGGGCAGAAAACTCAATACGTCATTGGCAGGAAAAAGCTTTTACTTCTCAATTATTTGGAATCTCGCAAGGTGCTTTTGATCTTGACTCCAGAAAATTTTCCTTAGAAAAAATACAATCTCTTCCTTTTTCAGGAGTTGCCATCGGCGGGCTATCAGTCGGTGAGCCTAGAGAGTGGTTTATAAAGGTGATAGAAAGTTTGGCGCCATTTATGGATCCACTTCGACCTCATTATTTAATGGGAGTAGGAACTGTTCCGGATATTTTAGATGGAGTTCGTAATGGAATTGATATGTTTGATTGTGTGCTTCCTACTCGAAATGCAAGAAATGCTCAGGTATTTACAAGAAAAGGGAAGTTGAATCTACGAAATGAAAAATTCAAACTCTCTGATTCCAAAATCGATGAGGAATGCAATTGCAAGGTTTGCCAAAACTATAGCCTTGGATATCTACGCCATCTACACAAGGCAAAAGAAATCCTTGCACTACAACTTTCTACCTTTCATAATCTACAATTCATGAAAGATTTTATGGAAATGATACGAAATTCCATCATTACAGATGAATTTCCCCAATTTTCCACAGAATGGAAAAATTTATACAATTCTTCCAATTAAATCGTTGACTCAATATCCTTAACTGATTCTAATTGTTAAGGATAGGCTTAGCATATCATTTATTCATACAGGAGTTTCTAAAGACGCATGGAGATCACCAGAAGGGAAAAAAACAATATCATCCTCCTAGACATTAACGGGGAAATAGACCTTTATAACGCTCCCGAAATTAAGGACGTAATAGCCAAGCTAATCGAAGAACAAAAATATTGTATTATCATCAATCTTGAGAAAGTATCTTATATTGATTCATCAGGTATTGGGGCACTTATCTCCAGTTTATCTAATTTGAAGAAATACCAAGGTGGATTGAAGATCATTAATGTTTCTGGTTCTGTTCGAAAAGTGTTTGAGCTAACAAAACTTACTTCTTTCTTTGAAATTTTTGATAATGAAGACGATGCAGTTTCTGCATTTAAATAAATAACATTTCTTATACCACCCCCATCCTCTGGGGGTTTGTTGGAGTCAGTTTCTATGAAAAAAAATAACAAAACTTTAAGTTTGGTAGTTTCCCTATTGGTTCTCACTACCTTTGTAGCTTGTAAAAGTGAATTGCCTATCCAAGAGATGGCAAATGCTCGCGGACAAATTGCACGTGCAGAGAGTTTGCAAGCTAGTGATTATGCTCCCGATGAGCTTGCTGAAGCTAAAAAATCCCTTTTCAAAGCTCATGAAGAAGCAGCTGAAGAAAATAGCAAAGAGGCAAAGAAGAACTCAGAATACGCAGCTTCCAAAGCAAATGATGCCTTAGAAAAAACCCTTCCTAAACTTGCTACTAAAACTAGAGAAGAAGCTACAAAAGAAATAGATGCAGCAGACGCAGCATTTGCAACTGGTTTAGCTCCGGAGCAATTTGATAGAGCGATCCAACTTCGTAAAGAGGGTGATGCAGCTATAGAAACTGCAGATAAAAATCTTGGAGATTACATCCAAGAAAAAGATGAAACCAAGAAATCTAATTTCAGACAAGCTTCCTTCGATGATTATGAAACAGCTTATACTAAATTCTTGGAATCTAAAAAGACAGCAACCCAGGCCAAAGATATTGCAATCAGCAGCAAATCTGAATTAAAGCAAAGTGGTCGTTATGTGGAAGAAGACTTAAATACAGTTGATAGCTACATGGGTGGGCCAAATCCTAAGACTCGCAAAGAACGTGAGAACCTAGCTCAGGCTTATACAGATATTGATAATGGGAATTTGAAATCTGCTTACGAAAGAATAGAAGCTTCTAAAGCACAAAGTAGAGTATTGCTTTCAGAATCTATTCAGAATTATGCAAGAGAGCGCAATATGACTGCTACGGAAGTAGTAGAAGATGCGAATGCTAGATTCGAAGAAATTAACGAAGAAGCAACCAAATCAGATGAAACGGCAAGAAAATCTTATGAGAACTCTAGAGAAAATCTAGGTGCTGCCAATGAATCTTTAGCTTCTGCTGGAAATTTATATTCTCAAGAAAAATACGAAGATTCTATCCGTCAGTCAGAAGAAGCGATTCGTCTAGGCGAAATAGTAGTTGAGCAGACTGCAAAAATTACTCCACAATCGCTAGCTAATAGATCTGCAATGAACAAAGAGGCTTCTGCAAAAAGTAATCCTACTTACAAGAGTTCAACTTCTTCGGATGATGCTCAACTTGCAGCTGGTTGGTCTAAATACAAAGTTCGAAAGCAAGATCCAGAAGATTGCTTGTGGAGAATTGCAAAAAGCAAATCCAATTATGGAAACCCAAGACTTTGGCCAAGAATTTATGAAGCGAACAAATCTAAGATTAAGAATAAAAATCTAATCTATCCAAACCAAGTCCTTTACATTCCACCTAAGACTGGACCTATAGGATCTCCATTCAAAAAAGATTCAGAAGAGTCTATGGAAGAGCCTACCGTAGATGAAGATTCAACTAATATGGAAGAATCTGGAACAATGGAAAAAGAAGAAGTCGGTAAGCCAGTGAATGGTCCTGAGGATGATTCAAGTAAGACTGGAACCGAAGAAGAAATATTAGAAGAAGAGCCAACCGAGGAATAAGGGAGAAATTCATTTCCGTGCCTTTTGAAGAAAATAGGGGTTATACGACCCCTATTTCTGTATTGGAAGCAGGAGATTTTTTTCCCATTCTTGACCTCGCCTTAGAAGAAGATGCTCCCATGGGAGATGTTACTTCTGATTCAATTTTTCCAAAAGACCACCAAAGTAAGGCTAGTCTGATTGCTAGGGATGCAGGTATTCTTTGTGGAATAGGCGTTTTAGAAGCATTAGCTTTTAAATTTAAGAATCAATTTACTTTCCAAATTGAAGTTGCCGATGGGTCTGAGTTATTCCCAAATAGAGTGATTGCTGAAATTCATTCGAATACTAGGGTATTATTTCGGATAGAACGGATTCTTTTAAATTTGATACAATATCTTTCAGGTATAGCCTCGAGTACTCACGCTATAGTTACTCAATATCCAAATTTGAAAATCTTAGATACTCGCAAAACTCTACCAGCCTACAGAACCTTAGCTAAATATGCAGTGCATACAGGTGGTGGCTGGAATCATAGAATTAATCTCTCGGATATGGCGATGATAAAAGACAATCACATAGCAGCAATTGGTTCTATTACTAAGGCTGTTGATTCTATTCGATCATCCTATCCAAAAATAGGAATTGAAATTGAAATTGATCGACTTGATCAATTAGAGGAAGCCATTTCCAATAATCCTAATATAATTTTATTAGATAATTTTTCCTTAAGGGATACTAAATCTGCTGTTGATATTATAAATTCATTGTCTTCTAACAAGTCTATTATGATTGAAGCTTCTGGTAATATCACTCCCGATAAATTAAGCGCATTATCGGAAATAGGTGGAATTGGTGTAAGTATGGGATATCTAACTCATACTACAAAGTTCTTAGATATTGGCTTAGATATGGTTCAATAATCATGGGTCTTAGACAGAAAACTATAACAAAAGAAGAATTATTTAGCCGCGTTAAAGGACGACTCGGTGATTCAGCATTAATTTTAATCCAAAGAGCATATGCTGTTTCAGAGACAATGCATGAAGGTCAGAAGCGATTGTCGGGTGAACCTTATATCATACATCCTTTAAATGTAGCAGGAATTCTCGAAGAACTAGGCTTAGATGAAAGGGTGATCGCTGCTGGACTTTTACATGATGTAGTAGAAGATACTCAATACACTAAGCAAGATATGACCAAGGACTTCGGAGCGGAAATCGCGAATCTTGTCGAGGGTGTTACTAAGATTTCTGAACTTAAATCACAATCCAAGGAGACGGAAGCAGCTGAAAATATTCGTAAGATGCTTGTTGCTACAATACAAGATGCACGAGTTATTCTTATAAAGCTCGCTGATAAGACGCATAATATGCGTACTTTAAAGTTTCAGCCTCCAGAAAAGGGACAAAGAATTGCAAATGAAGCCTTAGCTTTGTATGCACCTATAGCGGGAAGATTGGGTATGTATAATGTGAAGGTCGAATTAGAAGATCTTGCTTTTCAAATTGTGAATCCCAAAGAATTTAAGACAATTAAAGAAAGTGTATCTCTCAAAAAATCAGAGAGAGAAGAATACATTGACAAATTAAAAATCATACTCAAACAAAGATTATCAGAAATTCATATCGATGCTAAAGTAGAAGGCCGCGCTAAACATTTCTTTTCTATCTTTAAAAAGATGACAACTAAGGATAAGTCCATTGAAGAAATCTTTGACTTGCGTGCGATTCGTATCATTACAAGTGAGATCAAAGATTGTTATGGAGTCCTAGGAATTGTTCATACACTTTGGCCTCCTATCCCAGGACGCTTCAAGGATTACATCGCAACACCTAAGACCAACTTTTACCAGTCTTTACATACTACAGTAATCGGGCCAGATGGGAAACCCTTAGAAGTTCAAATCCGAACTAAGGATATGAATCGTATTGCTGAAGATGGGGTTGCTGCTCATTGGGCATATAAGGAAGGAACGGATGTTAAAGTAAATCTGTCCCCAGGAGCAGAGGCTGAAATTATAAAGGAAAATCCATTCCGTCTCAAATGGTTAGAGATCCTCAATACTTGGCAAGATTCTAGTTTAGATTCTAGAGAATTCTTGGAAGATTTAAAATTTGATCTTCACGAGGATGAAGTTTTCGTTTTTACTCCAAAGGGAGAAATTGTCGAGATTGGCAAGGGTGCTACAGTTCTCGATTATGCTTTTCGAATACACACTGATATAGGAATTCACGCAAGGGGTGCAAAAGTCAATGGTAGAATGGTGCCACTACGAACTGAATTAAAGTCAGGTGACCAAGTAGAAATCCAGACGGACAAAAAGTCCAAACCTTCTCCGATTTGGCTTAGGATTGTAAGAACTGCATCAGCTAAACAGAAGCTAAGACAATATTTTAGAAAAATCCAAGAAGAATCTGATGGTAAAATTGCTGCTGAAGTAGAAGAATCGCCTGCAAATGAAAAAGTCATTCACGAGATACAAAAGAAAAGTCGCAAACGACCACTATCCAAATCTGATAAACTTAATCCAACAGAAGCAAGTATAATTGTAGCGGGTATTAAAGATATATTAGTTAGGCGAGCATCATGTTGTTCTCCCCTTCCAGGGGATGAAATCATAGGATTTATCACTAGGGGGCGTGGAGTAAGTGTACATAAATTGAACTGCCCGACTGCTAATTCTCAAATGGATAAAATGAAAGTTATTCCTGTGCGATGGGATGGTATCGCAGATCCTGTCCCTGTTCAAATCGAAGTAAAGGCAAGAGATGTACAAGGTATATATCTTTCAATGGTTGAAACTATTTCTGGGACCCAAACAAATATCATTGAAGCAGGTGCTTCTTCAGTTGGAACTGGACATTTAGTTGCAAAATTCATGATCGAAGTGGAGCATTTAGATCAGTTAAAGGAAATTTTAGATAATTTAAAATTATTACCAGAAGTAGTTACAGCTGATAGGGTAAAGGTAACAAAAAATTAATGTTTAGCGGCAAAATAAATATTTTGCATTTACAAATATATTCTAAAATCTAAGGTAATTAATTAAATATTATGGCAGCCGAAAAAGTCACAGAATTAGCTTTTAATCAGAAATTGAATTTGATAACAAATATATCTGATATCCAATTCGCCATTCAAGCGAATGCTCCTTATCATTTTAAATTCTTCAAGCACGACGAAGAGCTGGAATCGACATTAGTCCAAGTTTTAGATAGGTTTCTTTTGCATCTTGATATAATATTTCTAAGAGATTCCCTTTTAGCAGCATTAAGAGAATCAATTACAAATGCAGTTAAGGCAAATTCTAAGCGTTTGTATTTTAAATTATCTAATGCGAATATTAATAATGAAATAGAATATAAAGAGAAAATGAACTCATTCAAATCTGATTACCTGAAGAATCGAAAAGATTTTGAAGGTCAGTTGGAACAAAATAATTATCATGTAATTGTTTCATTTATTCATAGTAAAGACTTTCTAAAAATACGGGTATTAAATAATTCTTCTATAGCCAAGGAAGAAGCGAATCGTATTAAATCTCGTATTGAAAAATCTAAATCCTATAACGATCTCAGTGAAGCCTTTATGGATTCAGCTGATGATACAGAAGGAGCCGGTCTTGGATTAATTATGACTTTTCTGATGTTGAAAAATGATGGTTTAGGACTCAGTCCTTTTCGTTTTGAAAGTGCTGAGAATAAGACTATGATTACTTTTGATATTCCTTTGAAGGTTACCCAATCCAATTTTCAATTGCAAAAGGCCGACTCGATTCTTAAAGAAATTGATAATCTTCCAACGTTTCCTAAAGCTATCAAGGATATTCAATCAGCTATAGACAAACCTAACTCCAGCATTCAAGATATTGCTGAGATGATAAAGAAAGATATTTCCCTTTCTGCAAATATTCTTAAGCTATCTAATTCTGCTTCTTTTCGACGAGGGAATCGTGTTGAAACATTGGATCGTGCTATTCAACTGATTGGTTTGAAAGAATTACAATCCATACTTTATTCTCTTGGAACTAAGCAAATTCTGGAAGATAAATTTCCTTCCTTCCAATACATTTGGGATAAGTCGAACGAATCTGCCTTTTATGCTAAGTTAGTCGGTCAAAAAATGAACCTTTCCAAGGAAACTATGAACTCTTTAGTTTCTGCTGCCTTACTCCATGATATTGGTGAGATTATTTTACTTTCCATCGAAAAGGAAAAAATGGGAAGTATACAAAATTACTCTAACTCAAAGGAATTATCTTCTGCCTTATCTATGGAAGAATCAGCTTTTGGTGTTACACATACAAAGTTAGGATCCATGGTATCCGAAAAATGGGCATTCCCTGATCTATTTACAAAGGCTATGGAATACCACCATAGACCACTGCTTGTAGAAGATACATATAAAAATATTGTCTATCCTATATATTTGAGTGATATGATGATAAGAATCAATCTCCAAGAATCTAAAGCTTCGGAAATTCCTATAGAAGTATTGCAGCATTGTAAAATATATTCTCATGCAGAATTTCAATCATTTCGAGCAAGAAGCCAAGAATTATTTATTAAAGATTAAGATTTCTATAATCTAAGACCAACCAATGAGCTTGGCTCGGATGTAATTTAAAATAAAGACCCTGTTCTAAGAGTTCTTTCATGTTATGCGAATAATAGCTATCATTGATTATATCATGATACATACAGCTTTTTAGTGTTTTACAAATTTCTGGAATTGTATCTGAGACTAAAACTCTGCCAGTAACTATAAAATCATTCGGATTCCAAATATATATTTCCCAAAGAGATGGAGCTGTGGCGATGATTCGAATAAAAAGTTTTACCTTATTATTTTCGTAACTAAAATATTTTGGGTCTGAGTAATAAGGAGTATCTAATTCAATTACTTCTGATGTAGTATTCGGATTTTCTGTTGGAATGTAGAGAGATTGAATATGCTTTGAAGTAGTTTTGCGAAGTTTAAGAGCTGAATGTGCTCTTTTATAGAAATTTACAATGTCTTGTTTGAGTGCTTCTTCATTGTAGCGACCTAATTGAACGGGAATTTTGCTTACCAATCCAAGACTTTGTTTCTCATGAATTAAGATTCCACCTTCCAAGAAATTCAATAATGACCAGTAATTTCTAATGTTATCTTTAAAAATGAATGCAGAACGTTCTTCATCATGGTTTTCCAAAAATCTTAAACTATGCCTTTGAAAATTACGCTCTGCTTTTAAATGTCCTAGGATAGGACTCGCTTGCTTAGTCTTTAACCTATCATATAAAGTTTTATCATAGGTTAAATGGAATCCTTTCTTTTGCAGTTCGTATTCTCTGTTCCAGTAAACTTCTGCAATCCAAATAAAATATGGAAATTTATTATTAACTTCAGTAATTATTTTCTCCCAATAAGGCAGAGCCTTCTTTCCATGAGTCTTGAGGAATACATCTTTGAGAGGAAGCATTGCCATGTCACAACGTACTCCATCAGAATACTTAGCAATTTTAAGCAGAAAAGAAACTGCTAGATCTAAACTTTCCTCTTGGGAAAAATCAAATTGAACCGTATCTGTCCAGCCAGAAAAATATGGATCTCTTCCATGAGCATATACTTTTCCGCTTGTATGTCGAAAAAAATTTGGATCCAGTTCAATGCTGCTTGATGAATCTATAATCTCTAAAAATGCTTTAGGATTTTTATCAATCCAGATACTATCAACAGAGAGATGGTTGGGAACAAAATCTAAAATTAATTTCTTGCCTGCTGTATTGAGAGTTGTTTTAAATTCAAGTAGATCTTCCCATGAATCACACAATGTAGTATTAGGTGTATAATCATAAATAGCGTAGGGTGATCCGATTACATCTTTCTCTTCGTAATCGGATAAATATTTATAGAAATCAGTCTTTAATCCTTCATGAGATTTTGCTATAGAAATGGAAGCAGGAGAGGATTCCCAAATTCCCATTGTCCATAGAATATCGCAATCTTGAACTTCTGGAAGTGATAGATAGGCTTTTGCCAAATCTTTTCCAATCTTTAAATTCCATTCTTTACAAAAAAGTCTTGTGTTCGACTCGAATATCGAAGTTTGATGAAAGGGATGAAGAGTCATACAGTCATTCAACCTTATTCCCTTTCCATTTTTCGCCAAGTGATTTCTATTTCACTTGGTGTATTTATTGTTCTAAATTTTATTTTCTGCACAGAAGAAGATCCTTCAAGAGGACCTTTGCAAAAAGTTGACAACATTCCATGGCAAGGGGATCCATCTTCTATTCCAACTCTCATGCGTGGAACTAATCCAGTTGCGAGTTCCGAAGCTACTAAAGGTGGAAAATTTGCAATCTATAGCAATCAATTTCCAAAGTCATTAAATTATTATCTAGATCAATTCACTACAACTGCTAGAATATTTACATCTTTGTATGAACCCTTGACTTCCTACCATCCACTTACCTTAGAGACAATACCAAATCTCGCTCGTGAATGGAAAATTTCTGCAGATAAGAAGAAATTTACTTTTACAATAGATTCAAATGCGAAATGGTCGGATGGTAAACCAGTTACTGCACATGATGTTTTATTTACCTACAATACCATCATGGACAAAAATAACCAAACAGCTGTATTCCGAATAGGATTATCCCGATTCAAGGTTCCTAAAGTAATCGATGAGCTAACAATCGAATTCGAAGTAACGGATACACATTGGAATAATTTTAATGAAATTGCATCTGGACTTTGGATCTTACCCAAGCATTATTATGAAGGGAAAGACTTCAATAAAGAACATTTTGAATTTCCTATTGTTTCCGGTCCTTATAAATTAGTTGAATCAAAAAAAGGTAGATATGTAAAATTAGAAAGAAGAGGTGATTGGTGGCAGAGAGCTTATCCATTCAATAAGGGCCGATATAATTTTGATCAAATCGTTCACAAAGTTTATAGCGATGAATCTATCGCCTTACAAGCATTTAAAAAAGGTGATATAGATTTCTATCCAGTTTATACCGCATCAGTCTGGGTTGACCAAGCTAAAGGAGAAGCCTTCGATAATAATTGGATAGTTAAGCAACGAATTTTTAATCAAAAGCCTATTGGTTTCCAAGGTTGGGCTATGAATATGAGACGTGACTTATTTGCTGATGTGAAAGTTCGTAAGGCAATAAACTATCTTGTTGATAGAAAGCTAATGATCGAGAAATTAGCATATAACGAATACTCTGCGACAAATTCTTATTTTCCTGATTTTTATTTATTAGGTGAGAAAAATCCTAATGAAAAGATAGATCTTGATGTGGAGAAAGCTAGAGATCTTCTCAAACAAGCAGGATGGATTGCCAATGAAAAAGGCATTCTTGAAAAAGATGGAAAAGAATTCAAATTCACAATACTCGACCGCGATAAAAAAACTGAAAAATACTTCACTGTGTTCTTAGAAAAAGCTAAGTATGTAGGAATAGATGCTAGAATAGAAACAACCGACCTCGCTGCTTGGTCCGCGAAAATAGATAATTATGAATTTGATATGACCTGGGCTGCTTGGGGTTCAGGAATATTCAAAGATCCAGAAGCTCAGTGGAGTAGCAAATACGCAGATGAAAAAGGGCAACCCAATCTAGCAGGATTCAAAAATCCAAAAGTAGATGCAATGATCACTAAACTTAAAACAGGGTTTAACGTTAGCAAAAGAAACTCAATTTTAAAAGAACTAGATCAGATCGTATATAAAGAGTATCCGTACGTTTTGTTATGGCATTTGGATAATACAAGACTTCTCTATTGGAGAAAGTTTGGAATGCCTGAAAATTCCTTAGGTAGATATGGTGATGAAAGTTTTGCTTCTGACTATTGGTATTATGATGTCAAAGCTGCAGAATCTTTAAAAGATGCTACTAAGTCAAATAAGGAACTTCCTTCCTACTTACCAGTTCTAAAATGGAAGTAGAATTTTATGTCTGAAAATGAGAACCAAGGAGGGAATGATTGGAATACATGGAAAGAGAAATTTGTAGATTTCTGGAGCAATAATCTTTCCTTAAATAAAATTCCTAACTTCTTGGACCTTCTTGAAAAAGGCTTAGAGAAAGAACTTCCTCTTGAGCCTGGAGAAGAAGAAAGTAACCCAATTCCACTTGGGCAGATTCCAATTGATGCCAAGCTTCGTGATTCAGGCTGGATGCGAAAGTCATATGAGAAAATATTTCCAACATCTCATATTTTTCGTATAACTTTTCGTTATGGAAGAGAATTTCTCGATAATTTCATGCCAATATCTAACGGAGATTATATTGGTAGAGGCTCTTATAAATTTGTCTACAAGCTACCTTGGAACCAAGTTGTTAAAGTTGGTAAGTCAAAATTTCCTTCCGATCCAATCTTTGGTTCCCTTTACAAAGAAGTCTCACGTAACATGGAGAAATATTTAAAACCAGAAGAATTAAATCTTAAGACTTACTTGCAATCTAAATCAAATACAAGATCAACTAAGGATGATTTGGAGTTTCGTTTTAGACGACTAGGCTTAGAACGATTGCAGTATTGGAAGTTGAAGACATTAATCCCTGATTTAGTTCTACCCACTAGATTTTATATGGGTTGGAAGGTTCGTACAACTCCTTGGGGTGTACCATTGGTAACTTTAACTCCATGCGACAATCAGAAACTCCTTCCAGGCAAGCATATGAAAGAGTTTATGAATCTTCGTGAAAAGATTCCACAAAACCCAATAGCGGACACTTTGTTCCCAAAATGGAAGCTTAATTTTGATACACATCAATTCGGAGTGATAGGAAGAGCTCATTTAAAGAGAATAGCTTTTGATTTTCATAGGATTATAGAAGTTACTAAATACTTGGCTAAGGAAGAGAAACTTATTTTTGATGTTCATTCTGAGAATATTATTATTACCTATCCTGATTTTACATTGAAATTATTTGATTTTCATTTGTTCGATGAACATTTGTATGAACCAAGCCTAGAAAACCCAAGCCCTGAATTAGATCATATACACATGATAGAAGAATTCATTCGTTCATTTGAACTTTAACTAAGGTTTTATTTTTTTATGCGTTTGCAAAAAATTATACAAAACTATATTTTACCAGCAATTGGGAATATATCATATTATATAGATAAGAATTTTATCTTATTATTTTGGATTCCATTGGTGTTTGGAATCTACCAAGCATTTCAATTATCTTGGATAGCGGATGATTCCTATATTTCATTTGTATATTCTAGGAATCTTTGGGAGGGTAATGGTCTTGTCTTCAATCTTGGAGAAAAAGTTGAAGGCTATACAAATTTCCTTTGGACGATTCTACTAAGTCTTAGTTTCCCTTTGGGAATAAGAATAGAAGATTTGGCAAATTATCTAGGAATTATTTTTTATTGTTTAACGATTTTAACTTTGCCGACCGTTTATTCAATGATTTGCTTTGTATTCTTTTACCACGGAGCCGTATTTGCAACAAGCGGGCTAGAAACATCGCTTTATACATTCCTACTTGCTGCTCTATACCGCTCATTTACTAAGAAAAATTGGAATGCAATGATTGCATTAGCTTCTTTGAGTGTGATAGTTCGACCAGATGGAATAATATTTTTCCTAGGAGCAGTCTTACTTTCATTAACTTATTATTGGGAGAAAGCTAAATTATTAAAAAAGGTATATGATTCAAATCTGTCTACTTCAGAAAAGGTCGAGTCGCAAAATCTTTTTGTAAAAAATTCAAATTCGAATTCCGATTTAATTTTAAATTCTCCTATTTTAAAATTTAAGAAATATATTATTTCAATTTTTCCCGCATTTATCTTCTCAACTTTTATCGGCTTAGTTTATATTGCTAAAGCAATCTACTACGGAAATATCTTACCAAATACCTTCTATGCTAAGGCAGGTTCAGGTGAATATTTCGAACAGGGCTTCCAATACTTTTATCTGTTTCATAAAGAATACATTATATTTTCTCTATTTCTCTTAGTAGGAATTATCTTTTCTAAATCGAAATTCAGCTGGTTGCTAATTTCCTACCTTCTTTACGTTTTGTATGTAGGAGGCGATTTTATGTTTGCACGATTTATCGTTCCTATCATTCCCATCGCCATTCAACTAACTTTTGATTTACTGAAAGAATCAAAGATAACCTGGAGCCAGAGATTTAAGAATTGGGGAAAATTAGTAAGCATATT
>JAACWH010000003.1 GCA_009991425.1 Leptospira sp. | reverse complement strand
CACCTGAACCATATTTTTTGATTACCAAGAAGCTTATATCGTCTGTGTATTTTTTATTACCTGTAAAATCTTTAATTTTCTCTTTTAATGAGCAACATATTTCCATCGGACTAAGTTCGTGTTTATTACCTATGAATTCTTCCAACTTTTCTTCACCGAAAATACTTTCATTCTCCGAAAATTCTTCAAAAACACCGTCAGTGAACATATACAAAGTAAAGGTATCTTCAAGATTATACTTCAATGTGTTGTATTTAGAGGAATTAGTTAATCCAAGAAGGTTACCCTGTGTATATAGACTATTTAATTTTCCATTTTGGTAGAAAAATTGACTAGGGTGACCTGCCGAACAATATTTGAGAGTTTTATATTTAAGGTCAATCTCAACAACAGATAAAGTACAAAAATAATTCAAATGCCTATATTTATCATAAAATATCTTATTAAAATTTTCCATCAACACATTCAGTTCGGACACTTTGTAAATAAACTGCGATAACTCTGCGCGTATGAGCATAGTCATTAGAGCGGATTTTATACCATGACCAGTCACATCAGCAATATAACACCTAAGTTTATAAGACTCTACAGGATAGAAACCAACAATGTCTCCACCTACCTTTGAATGTGGTTCAAACCACATACCAAATTCTAGATCATTCCAAAAGAAGTTTTCATTTGGTTGCAACTGATTTAGAATTTTACCAGCCATATTCAGTTCTGCTTCAATTTCACTCAGTAAATTTTCAGCATGATTCTTTAATTCTGTTACTTTTCGGTTCTCTTGAATACTTCGAAAAACAAAATTAGATATGATTAAATGATTTGCGAACAGTCCCATACCTAACCAAAACAAGGTTATTAAAAGGACATCTAATTTAATTAGAGTGACTCTCCCCGTGAAGATATTATACCAATCTCCAAAAAAGTAATATAATATTAATCCTTGAATTAAGAAGAAAACTAAAGATAGAAATAATGATATAAGTCCAAAAAATTTATTTTCATTTATTGATGCTATTCCGTTAATAATAAAATAACTCGAAACAAATGGGGACTCAGTCCCCCCCGTTATCAATACAACACTTGAAATCGCAACCAGATCAAAAACAATTGGAATAATTCCCCTCCAAACGGAGGACATAAAACGGTTATTTACACTGCTGGACTCTACAAAAAATAGCCAAGCCATACTAATAAATGCATGTCCGACAAGTAATACATTAATAAAGAAAGGTAGCTCGTAAAAAAAATAAAAGAAACTTATTGTTCCAAAAGTAAACGAAAGTCTCACTAAATTTGCAATACGAAATTTATATGGTGTCTGCAACATTACTCCATTACTAAGCTATCACAATTATCGCTTAGTATCATGTCATACTAATTACAAAATTAATTCAAACAGTAACTTTTTAAAATTTCACTTAGATACTCATAACATCGTGAGTCATTTAATATAAGATTCCGTAGCCTAAATTCCTATCATTTTATTCTGAATTTATTTATTCTAAAAATAAGGAGAAGTTTAATAGAATTATTAATTTGACAAATATTTTAAAGTAAGCAGAGAATATATCTAAGATTTATTTAACAGAAATGTAATAAATGTGTATAAAAATTGAATTCCCAAATTACTAAAATCTTTTTAATGACAATTTGAAACGCTTTAGTGAGATAAAATGGAATTCAGCATATATCAATTAATTATTGTAATCATGTTTTTATTAGCGACCAGCGACCTAATTGTTGGTGTTGCAAATGATGCTGTAAATTTTACTAACTCAGCTGTTGGATCGAATATTAGTTCAAGAAAAGTAATTTTAATAATTGCGAGCCTGGGCATTTTAATAGGTGCGACTTCATCTACTGGAATGATGGAAGTTGCTCGAAAAGGTATATTTCGACCTGAGCTATACAGTTTAGAGAACCTACTTTTTATTTTTTTATCTGTTATGATAACGGATATCCTACTACTAGACGTATTCAATACATTTGGTCTTCCTACTTCCACCACTGTTTCACTCGTGTTCGAATTATTTGGTGCTAGTCTCATGATTGCATTTTTAACTAAACCAGAGGGCGTAGATGCTTTCTCTTATATAAATTCTCAAAGTGCGGTAAAAATAATTTCGGGAATATTCCTCAGTATTCTAGTCGCTTTTATACTTGGCATTTTATTTCAATCCTTCAGTAGAATATTATTTACCTATAATCTAACAAATACTACTAAATACTTTGGAAGTTTTTTTTCTGCTCTATCAACTTCGATTGTCTTATTTTTTATTTTAATTACGGCATTAAAAGACTCATCACTTTTACCTATGGAATGGGTTGAATTTATAAGGAATAATCTTTTATTTATTTTTGTATTTGCTACATTTCTATTCTGGATAGTCTTCCAATTTATAATTCTATTTGGCTTCAACATATTTAAATTTATAATTCTTTTTGGCACCTTTGCGTTAGCCATTGCATTTGCTGGGAATGATTTAGTAAATTTTATTGGTGTTCCAATTGCTGGATATAATACAATTCAATTGATTTACGAAACCAGCGATCCGAATTCTCTAGGAGTTGGATTAGCAAGCAATGTCTATATTCCTGGCATTTTTCTTTTTAGTGCTTCTTTAATTATGATTGCAACTCTTTTGTTTTCTAAGAAAGCTATTACGGTAACTAAAACAGAAATTTCATTAGCTAGTGATCGACAGGAACATGATCTATTTTCATCTAATATTGTAGGTCGAAGAATCGTTGGACTATTTCTTGAATTTTGGAGCTTCTCTAAAAAGATTACTCCCAAATTTTTATCTGACTTTATTAGAACGAGATATAAAAAAAATTATAAAACAGAGTTCGCAACCGAACCTTTCGACCATTTAAGAGCATCAGTAAATATAACTACCGCAAGCCTAATTATAATGACTGGAACTCTTTTTAAACTACCGCTCTCAACTACTTTTGTTACCTTTATGGTTGCAATGGGAAGCTCACTTGCAGACAGAGCCTGGACAAGACAGAGTTCTGTGGGTCGAGTTAGTGGGGTGCTTACGGTAATTGCAGGTTGGTTCCTAACAGCATCAATTACGTCAATTTTGAGTGGACTCATAGTTGCAATTTTCTTTTTCGTAGGATTTTATGCCCTACTCATATTAATCCCTCTTTTAATCTTAACGATCTATACCTTCTCAAAAATTCATAGAGATAGAGAGTTAAAAGCTTCTGATGTCTATGAAAAAATTGAATTGTTAACAACCAATCCTCAAGAATCCATACGTTCTATGTTGTCTACTATGGCTGAGAATTTATTAGAGGCTGGTAAGATATTAGAAAGAGTTTTAAAAGCTTATTCTTCTGGCATGAAGAAAGAAATGAAAGGTTCCAATAAAGAACTGCAAAAATTTGGCACACAGTATGCTTTATACATGTCTAGGATAGCCGAACTTGATGAACGAGTGTTGACAGAATCGGCTTGGCTTAGTGCATTTAATCTAGAAAATTCATTACACAACTTTAGAAAAATAATTAATAACATAATTACCATTAGAGAGTCTGTTGATTATAATTTAGAGAATTACTTTTCAGCTTTGAATGATGAAGAAGATGAAGACATTAAGGATTTAAAAAAATCGATTAAGAGTCTATTTGAAGCATTATACCAATTGAGTCTTAAAAATAAAATTAAAAAAACTAATACCAAACTATTTCAAAATAATCTTTCAAATTTAAAATATAGTATTCATAAAAACCAAATTAAACGGGTAAAGAAAGGAAAATCCCATCTCAACAATTTAGTTCCTTACCTGACGATAGTTGAAGAAATGATGGATTTGAATAAAAATTTGATCGATTTGTATGAGAATATGGAAAAGTTAATTTCGATTAAGTCAACAAAAAAGAAAGCTACTTGAGAATTGACCTACTCCCATTTTCCCATACCAGACGTTGAGTCTGTTATCGTAAATCTTTTAACAACCTATCATAAAAGAGTCTTACTTGACTTCTTACACGCCACTCACTACACTCAGTAAGTTTACTATTAGATAATGACTCGTAAGTCTTCTACCTTAAGTAGTTATTCCTCAGTTAGAACCTGCCCCCATTTTCAGAACCAAACAATAAGTTAGTTCTCATAAAATTTCTGTATATACTCCTTCTTGCTATCTCGAAGAACATACTTACTTAATTCTAAAGATACTGCAACTTCTATTATAAATGATCCACTTATGGATCGTTTAATTGCTATCTATTTAAAACCTGTAGAGGATGTTCCTCATTCATTCATTTTACACCTCTTGCTTTTTTTTAGTTGAACTTCCCCCAAAAAACTGGAGACTCGTTAAGCAATTAATTTTGCATAATTCATTGGACTGTTATATCCTAATGTAGAATGTCTTCTCCTACGATTGTAAAAGATTTCTATATAGTCAAATAAAATATATTCGAGTTCGCTAAAACTTACTTTTTTAGGAAGTCGATATATACATTCCTTTTTCAATGTTCCGAAAAATGATTCTTGAGCAGAATTGTCATAGCAGTTTCCTTTTCTACTCATACTTTGTTCGGCTCCATACATCTTTATACTACTCTTGATTAGATCGGAAGCATATTGTGATCCTCTATCAGTATGAAAT
>JAACWH010000025.1 GCA_009991425.1 Leptospira sp. | reverse complement strand
ATAGCCAATAAAAAAGTAATTGAAGAAAACTTTTAAGAGATGAATATATCTATATCCGCCTAATTGATTCCTAACGGTTTTTGGGACAATCTCCCTTTCATTTTATTTGCTATTAAAAATAACAAAGGGTTACAATTTGATATTCCTTATCTAAAGCACAATACTTATTTTAATGAAGCTATTGAGTGCTTAAAAATACAAGTACCAATTGTATTTACCGAAAATGTGTCGTTGAAATCCTTGATTGATTTAGTAAATAGTCGTTTTAATGATAATTTGGTTAAATCAAATTCTGCACAACAAGCGAAACTATTTGAGTTTATATTTTATTCATCTCTATTCATTGGAAATCAATCACAGATTCAAAGTGTTTTAAATAAAGTTGAACAGGCGAGTAAAAATTGGAAAATGCGGATGTTTGAAATATGGTATGGTAAATTTGATATTTGGCTACAAGGATTACGAGAAAAGGTTAATAGCCCTGAAGAATTTTTAAAGCAGATAGAAGCAAACAAGCAAGATAAAAAAATAGCAAAGTTGCAAAGTTCTGAACTCACAGCATAAATCAAAAGCTGAGGCTCGTAAAAACTAATTCCTTGTACGAAATGTCCGTTATATTAGATGAAAATCGATATTAAGAGACATAATAAACTGGATTCATTTCTGAAACAGGTGGATTACTAGACAAAATTCTCATAAATTACAGATTTCTGAAATTATTTCAGTGATTTAGATATAGTTCGATCCCGATTGAATGAGAAAAAAGATTTATTCTAAATTAAAGTCTTAAGCTACTTTCTGATACGAGTAGGTATGATAGAGTCCATTCAATACAGGAGTAGCAACTAACTTAGAATCAGGAGGCTTTTCGATCACAGAAGGAATGGGTGTTTCCTTGTTTAGATTACATTAAAGTCATAATATAAAATTAAACCAGTGAGTCATTGACCTCTTTCGCTAGCAAACCATGGATGGCTTGCCTCGGCATTTGGAGCACGGATGCGGAATATGCCGACGAAAGAAGGTAATGCGAACTTTCCCTGCGCCCCAGATCGACCGAGCGCCCTCGTCGAGGGAGAGCTGGAAAAGGTGCCCAAATCCCTTACCTAATTCACATTCCAACTTAACCGAGAAGACCTATATATACTCCCTCTTTCATCTATTTCTAATTCTCCAGAAGGAAAATCTTCTTTGGTAAGTTTGCGAATAAGCTCTACTGATTTATAACTTGGATCTAAGTAAGGAATTCCAGGAACCTTCATCTCAACTGGGATGATGCTCCCTTGCAAGAATCTTCCTTTGCGATCCAAGGCTAAACTGAGAATCATGGACATTCCAGTAACTCCATTCGCACGAAGTGTACGGTAGCCTAAGAAGTTGCCCATAGAATAGGCAATGAGTCGATCCTTGTACAATTCCATAGCACGAGGAACATGTGGGCCATGACCTAAGACTAAATCGGCACCGAAGTCTATCATCTTATGAGTGAAGCTAACAAGATTACCACGATTCTCGCCGAGAAAAATTTCAACCTCATTGCGAACGTGAAGGAAGCCTGCCCCCTCACCTCCTGCATGAATGGAGAGAACCACAAGATCCGCATTGGCATCTGCTTCCTTAACCAATAATTCAGCAGAAGCAAAATCATTGATTGAATTGTGGTAGGTCTGGTAACCAAATCCAATGAAGGCGATTTTGATTCCTTTGACAGTTGTATACTGGACTTGATTTTTTCCTCCGACGGCTATCATTCCAGATTCATTGATATTTTTCATAGTGTCAACAAATCCTTGCTCTGTGAAGTCGTAGGAATGATTGTTCACTACACTTAGAATATCAAAACCTGCATCTTTAAGAACCTGACCGTATTCTGGAGGAAGGCGAAAGGCAAATGTATTAGGACGATTTGTATTCTTGGAAGATTTTGGATAATCCGTTAGTGTTGCTTCGTAATTCCCGAATAAAATGTCCGCTCCTTTCAAGTCTGTGGACACATTTTCAAATAGCTTTGATGTATCATTGATTAAGCGGTTATCGGGAAAATTCGTTCCTGGTATTACATCACCTACTGCTTTGATTGTGAGAATATTAGAATCAAATTGTTGAGAGGAATCTTTAGCATCAGGTCGTAAGATGGTTGATTTCTTTTCACCCACACATTGAAGTAGGAAAGAAAATACGAAAAACAATAATAAGCAATGGGAAGATTTCAGCCACAAATTCAAAGAAAAGTTCATAAATAAAATACCTAGATTCAAACTTAGGGAAGGTTAGAGAAGCGTCGATAGAATTTTTAGTGGAGGAGTGTATTCCTTTGCCGTAGGATTGAATCTAAAAGTTTACAAATCCCTTCATCTTCCAAGATTAATCCAAAGATTTTCTAATTTTCTGAATGATTATTCTCTTGTTACTTCAGCTAGACCGCTTACCAAAAAAAACCTACTTCCCAGTAAATTTTACTGTTCATTCTTTTTTTCTAATGAACAAATGAAAGTAAACACAGCCATGATAAAAGATATAGCAATTAAACAGAAACAAGAATCACTTTATTCATTTACTATTCTGAAGAAGGAAAATATCGATAGGTTCATAGATGCCATTAAACCACTTGATGATTGGAAGCTTTATAGGATGAACCCTATAGCATTTGCTAAGGACAATAATTTTAGTTCCAATGAATCCATTGAACTCTTCATTCATGGATCTAAGGTTGGCCTTTTTGATTTGCGATTCAATATGGTCTGTCCTATGTGCGGTGGAGTTGCTTCGAGTCACGAGAATTTAAACCAAGTAGAAGCTAAGGATTTTTATTGTGCAACCTGCAATGCATCTATTGAAAGCACTTTAGATGATCGTGTTGAGGTAAATTTTGCAATCCATCCCTCTATCAAGAAAATTGAAATCGATCCAACTTCCAATGCTGAAACTTATTTAGGTTACCACTTTTCTCATAATTTCAATAGATCGCCTGAATTACAGAATTATGGATCTGAGAATTTGTTTGGCTTTAAATCATTGAAGTCTGATGAAAGTATTGATTTAGAATTGAATCCATCGGTATCCAATATTTTCCAATTGATCTGCATTGAGAAAAACTCTAATGTATTCATCCATTATAATGATGAAAATGCAGCCTCCCATCCACATGTTGACCTTCTTTCAACAGGTTTCTCACCGAGAAAGATGAATCTATCATTTAACACTAAGACGATTTCTATCCACAATAGATCTAAAGAACATCTGGCATTCACTATAATCACTCCTAAATTAGATAAACTCAATTCTATCATGCGAGACTATCCTACTAAAGTCCAACCTTACTTTACTGCTAAGATGCTATTAAACAACCAAAGCTTTAGAGATTTGTATCGAACCCAAGATCTTTCTAGTGATTTAAGTCTGAATATCAAAAGTTTAACAATCATGTTCACTGATCTTCGTGGATCTACCGAAATGTATGATCGTGCAGGAGACATTTTAGCTTACCAATTGGTTCAGGAACATTTTAAGATACTAATGGAAACGGTTCGCAAATATTCAGGCACTGTAGTCAAAACTATGGGCGATGCTATTATGGCGACCTTCTCCAAGCCTGAAGATGGACTACTTACCTCTTTGGAAATGATGTTAAAAATTGAATCTTTAAATGGGAAATGGAGACAAAAAGGTTACGAGATAGGACTCAAAGTCGGAATCCATGAAGGCTCCGCTCTGGCTGTTGTAAATGATGAGAGACTAGATTACTTTGGACATTCAGTAAATGTTGCTGCAAGAGTCCAAGGACTAGCTAAGGCGGGAGAAGTTTGGATCACTGACAAAATTTTCTCCAATCTCAACGTAGTCCAAATGCTTAAAGAACGAAATTTACTCTTAGAAAAGAACAAAGCAATTCTAAAGGGTGTAGGTGAAGAGGCAACTGTTTACAAACTCACTGTTGCAGTATAAAATGATTGTTACAAGTCAATTTTTTTCCTTGCAATATATGAATGTGATTAATAGAGTCGATTCTACTTAAATTAGGAAGGAAAAATGGCAAATCAAAGAATCGGTTACCATGGTGCAGGCGGAGAACTTTTCGTTTTGTATCTCAAAAATATTTTTTTAACAATTATAACTCTTGGTATCTATAGTTTTTGGGCAAAGACCAACATCCAAAAATACCTTGCAACGAAAGTGGAATGGCAAGCAGAAAGACTTAGCTTTCATGGAACAGGAAAGGAGCGCTTCATTGGTTTTCTAAAAGCCGCAGCGCTCATAGTTGGTATCTACATTATCAATATGATTCTTGGATTTATTCTAGGTTTCATAGTTGGTAGCGAGGTAGCAGGAATAATTTCCGCAGTTCTAATTTTAGTTTTCTTTATAGCCGTAATCCCATTCATATTGGTAGGTAAAAGAAGATACTTAACAAGCAGAACAGGATATAGAAATCTTAGATTTGGATTTGATGGCAAAAGTAAAGAATTAGCAATTTTATTTCTTAAAAACATTCCACTAGTTATTATCACCTTAGGAATCTACTATCCAATTTTCTCTATGAAATTAGAAACCTTCTTTAGAAACAACACACGTTACGGAAATGCATCCTTTCAATTTGAAGCAGATCCTATGGAATACTTCTGGATTTGTATCAAAGGTTATTTACTTTCTATAGTAACACTTGGCATCTACGGAGCATGGTTCATGGCAACCTTACAAAATTTCACTTGGGGACATACCAGCTTCCAAGGTAAGAAATTTTCTTCTGATATCACAGGTGGAAAAATCTTTGTTACAATACTAAAAGTCTATGCAATTGTTCTTTTTACACTAGGAATAGGAATGGCTTGGGCAATCAATATGGCATTGAAAGTATTCTTAGAATCTGTATCCTTAGATTCTGAAGTTGACTTTTCAACCATATCTGCGCAACCAGATACAACAGCAAATGCTAATGCAGAAGGATTTGAAGCCTTAGCAGATGCATTGGAAGGCTTCTTAGGATAAAATATCCTTTGATTCTAGGTAAAAAGTTTAAGTCCAGACTTATGGACGGGAGATCTCCCATTGCTAAAATGGGAGACTCTGAAATCCTCCAAGACAATATACATTTTGAATCGGATGAAATAGAAATTCAATTTGAATATACTAAGTTTCATAAAATTGAAGTTACTGATCTCAAAATACAGCTTATACTTATCCCAGATGAGTATATAGAAAGTCCCGTCTTAGAAGTTTTTTTTGAAAATAAGGAAGAACTCAATCAATTCAAAATACATTTTTATACAAAACGCAGAGAGAACGGCTTCCTAGACAAATTCAACCATTGGCTACATACAACAAATAAAGCAAAAATTTTCGCTTTCTTCGGAGCTGCCTTAGTCGTTTCTCTAGGTATATTTTATTATATTGCTAATCACTCTTATATTTTCGTTCCCACGGATGCAGATGTAAAATTAGGAAATTCTACAAAATCTTTAATGGAATCAGAATTTACAATTTGTAAGGATAAAAAAGCAGAAAGTATCCTATCCAAAAGCATCCAGTCCTTAGTAACCAAAGATTCTAAATTCACTTACAATGTAAAAATTATTTCTGATTCTACTCCCAATGCTTTTGCTGTTTCAGGAGGCAATATTTACATCCTATCAGGTATTTTTAATAATGCTAAGAATAGCAATGAACTTGCAGGAGTTCTCGCTCATGAAATTGGGCACGTGGAAAGAAGACACCATGTTCGTAACCTTCTCAAGGCTGTAAGTACTGCATTTCTCATTTCAATAATTGTCGGACCAGGTTTGGGAGACTTCGATTTCATTGAAACATTGACAGAAATGGGATCCACTTTATTATTTCTTTCCTATTCACGACAATTTGAAGAAGAAGCTGATGAATTTGGAGTGAGTCTTATGGCAAATAGTGGTTACCATCCTAAAGGGATGTCTGCTTTTTTTCGATCTATGCTAGATTATGAAAAAGAAATGTATGGGGGAATTTTATCCCAGTCAGAAGAAGAAGAAAAGAAAGAAGAGTCTGAAACCATGACTGCAAACAATCTCATTCATTTTTTATCCACCCACCCACCTACTGAAGAAAGAATCCAAGCAATTCAAAAATTGATAACAGAGAATAACTACAAAGGAAATAGAAAATTTATCTCTGATAAAGATTGGAAATACTTACAAAATTCATGTTCTGCACTATGAACAATGTTCACAGTGCACTGCAACAATAATGTCTTTTATTTGATAAATAATGCATTATAACAAAAAATGCTTGTAAAAAAACAGATTTGAAGTATAATTTTTACAATCAATAGCCGATTGCTTGTCTAATTCAATACAGATAAAATTACAATGGAGAGAGAACGAATGTTATGTGTTAATAAAAAGTCAATTCCTACAGGAATTGTTGTAAGTTTAATTATCGCTTTTGCGGTGAATTGTGGTGCGAGTCGTGAGGTTGTTTATTCTAAGGAATTTATTCCTCGTGCGGCTCAAACAGCTACTATCCCTGCAGCTACTAAAAAGCTATGGGACACTCGATACGAAAAAGAAAACCTTCAACAAGCGTTGAAAGATCTTACTCAAATTGCTGAAGAAAATCCTGGCGATTACGATGTTATGGTTATGCTATGCCGTGGTTACTATTTAATGGCTGATGGTCACCTTTACCTTGAAATAAATGAATCAAATGCATCTGATATCAAAAGACAACAAGCTGAGAATTTTGACTTGGGTGTCAAATGGTGTGAGAAAGCTATGGCAACTAATGAAGTTTACCATGCAAAAGTTGCGGTTGGTGGTGCAGCTCCAGCGGCAGCATTCAATGATATAACTGAAAAAGAACTTAGCGCACTTTATTGGCGTTATGCGAATCTTGCAAAATGGTCTAGAATCGAAGGACTTATGACTTTGCTTGAAAATAAATCGCAATTTACAGCAACTATCGAGAGAGTTGAAAAATTAGATAAAAACTACTTTCACGGAGCTGTGAACCGTTACAAAGGTGGAGCAAATATTCTTTCTCCAACTGGTAATAAAAGTGAAGGAAAAGCTCAGTTAGAAGCAAGTATCAAACAAGCTCCTAATTATTTTGGAACAAAAGTTATTTATGCTGAAATCGGCCTAAGAGCTGAAGAAGAAAAAGCGATTAAGCTTTTAAATGAAGTAATCAATGGAAATCCAAAAAGTATTCCAGAGATTGCTCCAGAGCAAATGATTGAGCAAAGAAAAGCTAAAAAATTACTCGAAGAAGAATTTTAAAATAAACAAAGAGATGATTTCGAAAAAAGGCGATGGAAAAATCGCCTTTTTTTTATGGGAAGATTTAGAAGAAGAAGAGAAGGAGAAGATTTATGAACAAAATACTAACATTAATACTAGCGGGGATGATGGTTTTAACCGTTGAGATCTCAGCACAAACAAAAATAAAGCTAGCTTCTGTAGCCCCAACTGGAACACCTTGGGCAGATGTAATGTACAAAATACAAAAACGTATCAATGCTGAAGGCGGTGGGAAATTCAAAGTTAAAGTTTACCCTGGTGGTCAGCTTGGTGGAGAAAATGAAATCCTAGCTGGTGTCAGAAAAGGCCGAATTGAATACGCTGGGATCACTACAGGTGCTGTTGCAACTGCGGTTCCTGAGTTAAACGTTCTCGAAATGCCTTATCTATTTGATAGTGTTAAGCAAGCTGATTGTGTACTTGACAACCATTTAACAGAGCCTGTTTCTAAGCTTCTAGAAGCTAAGGGAATGGTTTTTATCTCTTGGGCTGAGAATGGCTTTCGTTCTATTGGAGTAAAAGGAAAAGCAATCAAAGTTCCTAATGACTTAACTGGTATTAAAGTTAGATCCCAAGAAGCTAAGACTCACCTTGCTTTCTGGAAAAGTGTTGGTGCAAGCCCAATTCCAATCGCAATTCCTGAGGTTTTACCAGCTTTACAGACAGGTGTTGTAAATGGATTTGATAACACTCCTCTTTTTACAATGGCTGCTGAATGGCAGACAACTATCGATAATTTTACTTTCACAAAGCACATCTACCAGCCAGCTATCATTGTAGCGAGCAAATCTTTCTATGACAAACTATCTGATGAAGATAAGAAAATTTTGGTAGGAACTAAAAACGAACTAGCTTCTGAAGTGAGACGCGGTGTTCGAGCACTTGACGGAAGACTCATTGCAACTCTCAAAAAGACTGGAGTTGAAATCTACAATCCATCTTCTGCTGAGCTTGCACAATGGAAGAAAGCATCTGCAGGACAAGAAAAAACAGTATTGCCAAAATTAGGTGGCCAATCTCAAGCAATTTATAGTGCAATTTTAAAAGGCAAAGCTGCTTGTAGATAAACAATCAATCAAGTATTGATAGGAGAGAAAGAGAGTGATAAAAAAAATCTTAGATGGAATATCCTTTGCTGAAAAGCTATTAGGTGGAACTGCATTTGCAGTTCTAACTATATTAATGGCTTTAGACGTATTCAGCAGAGAATTAGGTACTGGTGGGGTTGCTTGGGCTCAAAAAGGAGCCATCATCCTTATGATCTGGGGAGGCATCATTGGTGCTTCCTTAACCTCTGCAAAAGGAGGTCACTTACGACCAGAAATTGCAGATAAACTCTGGCCTGAATCCATGAAGCCATTTTTGAAGGTTATTGAGCATTTAATCGTAACTGCATTTTGTGTGCTTATGTTTTATCTCTCTCTTAAAAATGTTGATACCAATAGAGGGATGGGTGATATCCATCCCGTATTGGATGGACTTCCTATATGGACTATTATGACGATCTTTCCCTATGTATTTGCCTCTATGGCGTTTCGACATTTCATTTTCGCGATCATGCCGAACATGAGACCAGATGATTATGGTGAAATTTCAAATGTATTAGATGAATTTGAAAAAGAGGAGGTAGGTTACTAATGGAAGTTTTCGGATTACTAGCTCTCTTTTTTGTCCTAATCCTTCTTGGTCAGCCCTTATTTGTAATCATGGGCTCTGTGACTGCATACTGCTTCATGTTTCTAGGTGAAGGTAGCTTCGCTGGTATAGTGGAAGATATGTACTATGCTGCTGACAAAGAAATTCTCTTAGCAATCCCGCTATTTATTTTAGCAGGGAACCTAATGACCTACGGTAGTATTTCCAAGCGTTTGATTGAAATGGGTAAAGCTTTTACAGCACCAATTCCATCTGGCTTAGCAATAGCAGGTGTTTTTGCCTGTGCAATTTTTGCAGCTATCTCTGGATCAAGCCCTGTTACCTTGATTGCTATTGGTGGAATCATGTACCCTGCCCTTCAGAAAGCAGGCTATGAGAAGAAATTTTCTATGGGACTACTTACCTCAGGTGGAACTCTAGGAATTATCATACCTCCAAGTATTCCAATGATCATCTATGCCATTATGGTAGGTGTATCAGTAACTGACCTCTTCCTTGCTGGAATTGGACCTGGTATCTTACTTGTTGTTCTTTTGATCATCTATTCTATGTTCAAAGGCTGGAAGATGCCACGTGGGAAATGGGATGCAAAAGAAATCATAACATCCTTACGTAGAGGCATACTTGCTCTACTAATGCCTGGTATTATTTTAGGTGGGATCTATTCTGGATTTTTTACAGCAACAGAATCAGCTGCCATTGCGGTCGTATACGCTTTGATTGTTGAATTGCTAATCCATAGAGAATTAAAAATAACTAAAATCCCAACTATCTTAGTAGAAAGTGCTGAAATGCTTGGATCATTACTATTGATCTTACTTTTAGCTTCTAGTTTAAATAAATTCCTCACTATAGAACAAATTCCTCAATCCATGGTTGAGTTTATGAATGGTATCATTACAAGTAAAATTGCCTTCATTATTGGAGTGAACATATTACTCCTGATTGTTGGATGCTTCATGGACATTATGTCCGCGATTCTTGTCTTGGCTCCATTACTAGCTCCTATGGCTCAATCTTATGGAATAAACCCAATTCACTTTGGTATTATAATGATTGTGAATTTAGAAATTGGATACATCACTCCTCCAGTAGGTATCAACCTATTTGTTGCTTCTGGAATTTTCAAGGAAGCCCTGGGAGATGTGATCAAATCCGTAATTCCTATTATTGGAATCTTCTTGGTTGGATTGATGTTGATCTCTTTCATTCCAGAAATTTCAATGTTCCCAATTTCTGATGAGGCTTCTATGGAGACTCCTGCAACAGAAATGGAAGAGGAAGAAGTCCCTGACGACGGAGGCAGCTTCTTAGATAAGTATTAGAAAATTAATTTAAAATCTAAGCAGTCTTTAACTGCTTAGAGAAATTAGAAAGATAAATACCAGCTATGAGAAACTCAAGCTGGTATTTTTTTGTTTAAAGGAAGTTTAATTTAAGAGGAGTATTGAACATCAGTCATGATCTTTTTCATTTTTTGCAATTGCTCATCTTCGATGAAATCTTCAATCTTAGAAATGAAATAGGTAATTGATGCCGATTGGAGAACATACAATGGATTTATATTATCATTCATCACGGCATTGTAATTGTTAATTGCATTGAAACGAATCCATTTTGAATGAAATTCAAACCATAACCCTGATATTGCTGAATCAATTTCAGAAGTATCAGCACCATCTAAAGTTTTCACTAAATCTAAAATTCCTTTCAGTTCAGTTTTACAATAGTATCTAAGTTGCTTATCTTCACGCTCAGTAAGTTCTGTATAGCCAGAAAGAAATTCATCCAGAAATTTCAAATCTTTGTTCTGATTGCAAATATCTTTAAGTCCTTGAACCGCATTTTCCATGAATTATCTACCTTGATTAAATATAAAATCGTTTATATCTGTGATGATATAAGATTTAGACGTTGTGACTGGTTGTTATATTGACAATTACTAGAAGAATTTAGAAATGAAGACAAAAAGAAAGGCACATGATAAGTTTCGAAATCAAGTGCCTTCTTTTAATAATGAATTAGTCCTTTAAAAAGGAATGAATTTGTTCTGATTTCAGATGACGGTTGCGAATTTCATGCAATTTTTTCATCTGTTTTGTATCCAAAAGCGTACCTGCTTTAAGACCTAAATTAGGGAGAATTGTTTTTCCTTCGATGGAAATAAAGGAATCAGCTGTGTTGGTGTAAGAACTGGATAGTTCGTCATTAAAATTTTCGTAAAACATTGTGGCCTCCGTGCAACTCTGGTTTAAGCTTTTTTCTATTTATGTTGTTAAGGGAATCCTTTCCCTAATATTAAGTTCGGGGTTTTTTCAAAATACTGAAGCACTTTTTTATTTTTTTTCTTGTACTTTTCCGCCAAAAAACTATGTTGGGAATCACCATGCAGATACGTCTCGAGAATTACACTGGAAATCGGAAGGGGAGATTCGTTAAATATGAATTTGGCACTGACCTTTTTGGCCAAATTTACCTAGATAAAATCAAAGGTAGAGAGAAAGGTAAGCTTGTTGACAGATGGGTACTCAATGATTTTGGAAGTCTGTTCCGAGTTCTGGATTTGGAAATCTATAAACGCGAAGTTGAAAATTACGAGAACACTTTAACGACACGTCCTGCTTTTAGATGACGGTAAAATTACAGACTAGAGCCGATCGAATTCAACAATTCATTGGCAGGAAGGAAAGAAGGCTATCTAAACTTTCGCTTGTTAGATTAATTTCGTTCTCGAGTATTTTTGTTTCAATCATCCTTCTTTATTTATCACAACTTTCGTATATTTATTCCGTTCCAATTGTATCCTTATTTATAATTATCTTTGGATTTATCATTCAAATATACAATAGAAACGAATCTTCATTAATACAGTTTAAAGATTGTTATAAATTCTTAAAAAGAGAGATCCTTCGATCTAGTAACAATGCCAAAGAATTATTCAGAAGCTTTCCTATTGCAGAAGATCAAAGATTTTCCCATTCATTTAGTGAAGACTTAAATCTATTTGACAAAGATGGAATTTTTCCTCTAATAGATACAACCTGCACAGAAAAAGGGGAAGAACTTTTCTTGGAAAATCTTCTCAGAAAGAAAACAGAATCCTCATCTGAAATTAATTCTCGTCAAACCTTTACTAAACTTTTTACAAATCAAAAATACTTTTCTTATAAATTTCTCAGAATAGGATCTGAGAATTGGGAATTTTTCTTAGGGAAAAAGTGGAGCACATCCGCTTGGAAGACTAAAGATATTCCCTTTTTTGAGAAAAGGAAAATCCTCAAAAAAATTTTTCCTATCCTCTCCCCAATTAGCTTTATTATTATTCTAGGTTCATGGATATTCTCGCTGCCCTTTGGTGGAAGCTTTCTAATACTTAATTTAATTTTATACTTAACATACCGTTCTGATTCAATCAAAGTGTTCAAATCCTTTGAATCTGCAAGAGATCGAAGTAAACAGACAGAAAAATTATTACATAGAACCAACTCTGTATTAAAGCTTTGGAATAAAAAAGAAATCATCAATACATTCAAATCCTTCCACTCAAGTTATAGCGAATTGTGGCATTCTCCAGTGCCTCATTTATTTGCGAACATTTTGTATCTTCATGACCTTTGGAAAATTCGAAAATTAGAAAAATGGAATACCAAGTCTTATCATTCTAGAATAGAATGGTTCCAAAAATTAGAAGTAGTTGATTCTCAAATGCCCTTTATTCATCTTATGTTCACGAATCAAGGATGGAGTTTTCCATTAATCGATGATTCTTTCCAAAGCATGGAAGCAGAAGAACTTTCTCATCCTCTACTTCAGTCGCATAACTCTGTTGCCAATCCAATGCAATCCTTAGCCAAAGGAGAAGTTCTACTTATAACAGGATCAAATATGGCGGGAAAAACTACCTTCATGAGGACAGTAGGAATCAATGTTATTTTTGCACTTTGTGGAGGTCCTATCTTAGGGAAAAATTTTAAACTTCCCTCTATGATGATTACTTGTTCCCTCCGAAACCAAGATTCTTTGACAGAGGGAATTTCTCTATTCTACGCCGAAGCTAAAAGATTAGGTGATATTTTTAAAACTTTAGAGAAAAATAACCAGCCTATTCTTATACTTCTTGATGAGATTTTAAAAGGAACAAATACTAAGGAACGTTATCTGGCAAGCGAAGCCATCCTCAAGAATCTCCAAGGTAAAAATACCTTTACAATGTGTACTACTCATGATTTGGAACTAGCTAAGATTCCAAATCTTCAATTGAAACATTTTACAGAAACTATAACAAATAATGAAATGAGCTTTGATTTTAAAATTCGAGATGGAGTTGTATCAACTACCAATGCTCTTTTCATATTAAAGAGAGAAGGAGTTATACTATGATCAAAATTGCTGGATTGAATAAATCCTATGGTTCCCAAGTTTTATTTGATGATTTAAGTCTTAGCATCAATCGCGGAGAAAGAGTTGGTATAGTCGGAAGAAACGGGCATGGAAAGTCTACCCTCTTCCATCTTATCTTGGGTGATGTTGAAGTAGACTCAGGAAATATTGTTATACCCAAGGGATACCGTATTGGACATTTGCAGCAGCATTTAAATTTCACTAAGCCTACAGTTTTGGAAGAATGTGCACTAGGACTTCCTGAAGGGGAAGAATACGAAACCTGGCAAGTTGAAAGAATCTTGTTTGGTTTGGGCTTCCAAGAAAAGGATATGGAAAGATCACCGAATGAGTTCTCTGGTGGATACCAAATTCGCATGAATCTTGCTAAACTATTAGTATCAAGCCCAGATATGCTCATGTTAGATGAACCTAACAACTACTTAGATATTGTAACTATTCGTTGGTTAGAGGAATTCTTACGAGAATGGGAAGGTGAAATAGTTTTGGTCACTCATGATAGGTCATTTATGGACAGAGTATCCACCCATATTGTTGCGATTCATAGAACGAAGGCAATCAAGGTTCAAGGTGATACTGAAAAGCTTTACACTCAAATAAATCAATCAGAAGAAATCTATGAAAAGACAAGACAAAACGAAGCTAAGAAAAGAAAGCAAGAAGAGATCTTCATAGCAAAATTCAAAGCTAAAGCAAGTTTTGCAAGTCGAGCTCAATCAAGAGTGAAGAAACTTGAAAAGCAAGGTGAAATGAAGGCCTTAGAATCTATTGATGATTTAGAATTATATTTCAACAGTCTACCCTTCTCTGCAAATCAAATGATGTCAGTTGAGAATATTTCTTTTTCTTATGATGGCAAAGAATCATTCCTGATTAATGATTTTTCAATCTCCGTTGGATCAGGTGAACGAATCTGTATTATAGGAAAGAATGGAAAAGGTAAATCTACATTGCTTAAATTACTTGCTGGTGAACTGGAACCAAGCTCTGGTTTCATAAAAAAACATCCAATATTAAAAGAAGGATATTTTGGTCAGACCAACAAACTTGATTTAAATGAATCAAACTCTATCGTAGAAGAAATCAAATCAGCTGATCCTTCTTGCAATGAAAATAAAGCCCGAACTATTGCTGGTGGACTCATGTTTTCAGGAGACACTGCTCTAAAGAAGATCAAAGTTCTATCGGGTGGAGAAAAAAGCCGCGTTCTATTAGGAAAGATACTTGTTACCCCATCTCATTTGCTCTTCTTGGATGAACCAACCAATCACTTGGATATGCAATCATGTGACTCATTAATGGAAGCTATCGATGGCTTTGATGGAACAGTGATTATGGTAACGCACAATGAAATGCATTTACGTACTGTCGCAACTAAATTAATCGTTTTTGATAATGATGAGATTAAAGTTTACGATGGAGGCTACGACGAATTCTTAAAAGATATTGGATGGTCCGATGAATCTATCTAAGAAAGATATCAGGTCTTACTGATAAACTCTAAGATTTCATTCTCTGCTTCATGCTCTATACCATAAAAATTAGCATAGATGTCATATCCATTGCCCTCTGTAGATGTTTGGCATTTCAAAACCTTTACGACAAAATCCAAAGAACCTGTCATACTAACAGTATTTATAGATGCTGTTAGCGTAGTTCCAGCTTCTATAGCTTCTTCACTTTGGAAAATGATTCCACGAGTAGAAATTTCTAAATGTTTAGTAGGATTATCCAATATTTCTGTTTTTAAAGAGACTGGAGATAAAACTGGGCGATATAGGGATGATTTCATAATACCTCTTATGAAAGAGTTAAATTTATTTATTCTTTCAAACTCTTCCTAGTCTATATTTTATTCAAGTGCACGAGTGTCGAGAATATCCTTTCTTAGAAACAGAATATCGAATGCCTAGGAAATATGAAATATGTTAAAAAATTTATCAAAATGTCATATTTTTATATTGAGAAATTGGATGTTAAAATATAATTCTAGAATACTTTTTAAATAGAGTTAAATTATTTAAAGTTCACTCAGAACTATATAAGGAATCAATCGTTAAAGAAGGTTTAAGATAGAATATTGGAATTTCAGATTCATAACCTCCTCCTAAATCTTCACCTAATGCAGATCGTAACTCGAAATGTAAATGAGATGGATAAGCTTGGTTTGAGTTCCCGATTGATCCAACCCATCTCCCTCTTTCTACGATATCACCTGTTTGTATATGAAAAGCAGACAAATGTGCGTAGACACTTTCTATATAATTTATTCCTAATTTTGTAGAAGCTTCTGCTGACAATCTGTGACAGATGCGAATGACCTTTCCCCAACCACCTCCAAGATCCTTAGTCATACTTACAACTCCTTTGCCAATGCTATAAACTGGTGCTCCAAAATCAGAATCTCCACCTCCAATGTAATTCCAATCTTCTCCTAAGTGATAACGATTTCTAAATCTTGGATTGATTTCTCCAAAATTTTGGGCTATATAAAATCTTTCTGCATTTTTAAATCCAACAGGGAATTCTAACAAAGACTCGTTGATACTCTGATTATTTTCAAAAAATTTATTACAATCTATTTCAGCTTCTCCACAATCTCTACAAAGGATTTCGTATACCTTGATACGATAAAAATCCATGGAGTAGCAATTGTTAATTAAAATAAAAAATATTGCATAATAAAATAATCTCATAGGAAAAAGATAAAAGAAATCAAATTTTAATTTATAAATTCTTTAGTATGTCCTAAACTTTAGTCTTTCTCTTTCCTGCTAATGATTTACCCTTACTGGATGTCTTAGACAAAGATTTATTCGAAGAGACAGACTTAGTCTTAGTTCCTTTTGAAGTCTTGACTGCTTGGCTTGCAAATTGATACGCCTTTGCTTCTATTGGTAGATTGCCTGTAGATCTAGCTTTACCTTTCTTTAACTCGCGCTTCATCTTCCAGAGAAACACATCGAAATCAACTTGCATAGTATGTCTTGCAGAATTTACATAACGTCGCTTCATAGTATCCTCATCATCTTGGATCCAATTCTGCATTTCTTTTTTCGTAGGGAATTGATATTGTCCAGTAAGGTATTCTGAAATCCACTTTCCTTGGAATTCTGCAAGTGGCATTACAGCTCCTAAAGGTTGCATCAATCCTACAAAAAATAAATTATTTCTCTCTGGCTGTACCATTCTAAAAAAGAGAGGAAGGTAATTCTCTTTAGCTGAAAGAAAGCTTTCCTCAAAGAATGGGAATTTTACATCATAACCCGTGCAGTAGATTACAACATCTGCATCAACCGAGCTTCCATCTGTGAAGTTTACAGATTTGCCATTTATGCTTTCAATATTAGGCTTAGGATTGATATCTCCCCTACCTAAACGAACAAGTAAATCCTGAGAGATAGTGGGATGTGCAGAACCAAATTTATGATCAGGCTTTGGTAAACCAAAGTCTTCCATCTTTCCTACTCCATAACGAATCAAAAGATTGGCAAAAAATTGTGCAATGGGCATTGGAACCCAAGGAGGGATTTTCTCTGTTAGTTTATCTAAAGGTTTTCCAAAAAGATAATTGGGTATGACATAGGCTCCACGTCGAGCAGCTAGATACACTTTGTTCGCAATTCCTGGACGAGACAATTCAACAGAAATATCCATGGCTGAATTTCCCATTCCCAATATAACAACATTTTTACCTATTAAATTAATCGGTTCCGATGGGCTAATATAATCATGTGCATGCATTTCTTTGCCGGCAAATTTACCTTGGAAGGCAGGTGTAGGCCAACGAGGACTCCAATGGTGGCCATTTGCAACTATTAATGCATCATAAAAATGAATTCCTGTTCGCTCTGTTTGAACTTTCCAAACTCCATCTTCTGTAAACTCAGCATTTACAACACCATTGCGAAATTGAATCTTCTCTCTAAGACCAAAATTATCTACATAATCTTTAAAGTATTCATAAATGGGAGTATGATTCGGATAATCGGGGTAAGACTCCGGCATGGGGAAGTCTCTATATTCCATTCTGTCTCTGTGAGTATTGATATGGAGTGACTTATAAATATTACTCATTCCATTATCATTCTTGTAACGCCAGTTTCCTCCAACATCAGATCCCTTCTCATAGCAATCAAAAGGAATTCCTTTATCTTGCAGTGATTTTATAATTGTAATCCCGCTGGAACCAGCACCAATAACACAAACCTTAGGAAGTTGAGACATAGCATTCACCCTTAAAAGAACTTAGTTGCAAATTCGTTCTTTCTTGAACGAATTCAAATCATAATTTTCTATGATTATTTCATATAACCTATGAATCATCAATTAGAATTTAGAAATTTAATAAAAAAAATAAAATCTGAAAAATCTATTTTACAACAAGCTGAATTGATTCTAAAAATGGAAGAGATCTTATCTATGGTGGCAAAATGAAACAATCATCTAACAACAACTCATCGACTCATTATGATTTTGATTACATTATTATCGGATCAGGGTTCGGAGGTTCAGTTTCCGCCATGCGTTTGGCTCAAAAAGGCTATTCCGTGGCTGTTATTGAATCTGGAAAGCGATGGGCATCTGAAGATTTTCCAGAAACGAATTGGTCTCTTAGAAAATATCTATGGATGCCAAAATTATTTTGCTATGGGATCCAAAGGATTAATCTTCTAAACGATTTTATGCTCGTGAGTGGAGCTGGGGTTGGGGGTGGTTCTTTAGTTTATGCGTGCACTTTGTATGTACCAGGTGAGAAATTTTTCAAGAGTTCTACCTATTCCAAAATGGGAGGCGAGAAATCTCTTCTTCCTTTTTATGATGTAGCAAAAACTATGCTAGGCGTAGAAGAAAACCCTAAGTTATGGGAACCAGATCATTTTCTTCTAGAAGCAGCCAAAGAATTTGGCAAAGAAGATACCTTCCGCAAAACACCTGTTGGTATCTATTTTGGAACAGATCAAAAGAAGAAAAAAGCTATCAACGGCGATCCATATTTTGGAGGAGATGGCCCAGAAAGAAACCCCTGTAATTTCTGTGGAGGCTGCATGGTTGGATGCAGATTCAAAGCAAAGAATACACTAGATAAGAACTATTTATTTTTTGCAGAGAAACTTGGAACAGTTGTTTTTCCAGAAACAAAGGTAGTTGATCTAATTCCTTTAAACCCAGAAGGCGAACAAGATCCCAATCAGAATGGTGAATATGGATATTTAGTGAATACAGAATCTACAACTGGTTGGTTTGGATTCCCGAAAAAAACATTCCGCGCAAGATCAGTAGTAATCTCTGCTTCTGTAATGGGTTCAGTTGGTCTGCTTACCAAAATGCAACAAGAAGGAAAATTAAAAAACCTATCTCCTAAATTAGGAGATGTAGTTCGTACGAATTCAGAAACAATTCTTCCGATCACTGTGTACGGTAAAGATGTTGATTACTCAAAAGGTATTGCTATTACTTCTTCAGTTCATCCAGATGAAAATACACATATCGAACCAGTCCGCTACTCCAAAGGCTCTGATTTCTTCGGCTTGATGGGTTCTGCTTTTGTGGATGGAGGAGGAAGCATACCAAGATGGGCAAAGTGGTTGTGGACTATTGTATCTCGACCAGTTTATTTCTTAAAGGCATCCAATCCTTTTGGCTTAGCCCAGAAATCAATCATCCTACTTGTAATGCAAACCATAGATAATTCTGTTAAGTTAATAAGACGCAGACGATTCATCTGGCCATTTACAAAATCTATGACTTCAGCTCTTTCCTCGGGTGAAAGAACTCCAACCTATATACCAATTGCAAATGAGTTTGGTAAGGTTCTAGCCAAAATTACAGGTGGAATACCTAGATCTTCCATAACGGATGTAGTCTTGGATGCACCTATCACAGGTCATATTATGGGTGGTTGTATAGTGGGAGACACAGCCGCGCAAGGGGTAATTGATTATGAGAACAAAGTGCACGGTTACGAAAATCTTCGAGTTTGTGATGCATCCGTTATCACAGTGAACCTAGGAGTAAACCCTAGCTTAACTATAACGGCTCTTACAGAAAGAGCTATGAGTTTTATTCCAAACAAAGAAGGTAAATCACCTTATGTTTTTGGATTTGAAAAAAAACAAGGCATTGATTCCATAGTATTCCATGGAAAAGGAAGAAATCATCTCTCTCATCTGGCAGAATCAAGTAGAAGAAGTAAAACAGTTTCTAAAAAAGCTAAGCCCAAACGAAGTTCTTCCAAAAGATAAATATGGCTGCACAGCCCTTTATTGGGCTATAAAGAATTCAAACCCTGAGATAACTGAATTGCTATTGAAGCAAGGTTGTAGTCCTTTGGAGCTCAACCAAGATGGGAATAGCTCCTGGGCAATTCTATTTGAGAAACGATCTGATGAAATCTTTCAGCTCTGCAAAAATTCTTTAGATAAAAATACATTTTTACCCAGAGAGAAAGATGGGAAAAATTTTCTTCAAAAGGCTCTGGAGGCTAATGAGAGTGATTGGTTCCAAGAATTAATGCCACTTGTAAATAAAGAAAGTTTATTCAATCTGAACGAAGATGGTAAATCCATTCTTCATATTGCAGCAGCATACTCTGAAGAAGAAATTGTTGAGCGAATTCTTGAAGCAAAACCTGAACTACTAAATCATGTTAGCAAAAATAAATACTCTCCCTTACACACATTCTGTGAATACGACCAAGCCAAAATCTGTAAATTAGTCAATAAGAAGTTTCCTAATGTTGATTGGGATACCAAAGATACAGATGGAAATTCTTGCTTACACTACGCTGTCGAAAATGATGCAACGCAAGCAATTGAATTTCTAATATCAGAAAAAGTCGATTGCACATTACTAAACAATGAAGGGGATTCAGCTTTTGCAATAGCAGTTAGAGAAAAAAACCACCACAGTTACAAGTTAATAAAAACCTATCTAATCGAAGACATACTTTCTAAAAAAGAATCCAACCCTCCTCTTGCAGAAAATTGGATCCAATTTGGCAAATCTCAAAATATATTTAAACCTGAAGATTTGGCTCAGTTGAAAATTCTCTGAGCATAAACAATCAAATTCAATAAACTTATAATTCTTTTTCGATAGCAGTTGCCAGTTCTTTTGATCCAGGAGTAACTCCAGAACTGAATCTTCCTTTAATAGAACCATCCTTACCAATTAAAAACTTTTCAAAATTCCATTTCACATCGCCCTTTTCGGGGGCATTATTAGTTAGAAACTTGTAGACTTCGTTTTGATCTGAACCCTTAACGGAAATCTTAGACATCATAGGAAAACTTACACCATAATTCAATTTGCAGAATTCTGCTATCTGATCATCCGATCCTGGCTCTTGGGCTCCAAAATTATTCGCAGGAAAACCTATGATAACCAATCCTTTATCTTTATAATTTTTATATAAGGATTCGAGACCTTCATACTGTGAAGTATAACCGCACTTAGATGCTACATTTACTACTAATACTGCTTTACCTTTATAGCTTGAAAGATCCGTATCTTTGCCCTTGATATCTTTTACTTTAAAATTATGGAAACTCATTTTCTTAACCTCTTTAGAATTGATTTTATGGATGGGAAGCTGAAATGAAAGAAAAATTACAGCTACAAGCGATAATCCAAGTAGTGTAAATTTATTCTTACCTGTACGAGTTGGATTATACTTTTTTATTCTATGTTCGTTCATTTTATTTCTTTGACCTTGAAATTTATACTATTTAGACCGTATATTTCCAAAGACTACTTAGAAAAGCTAAAAATAGATTAGAAATTTGTTTACAAATACGGAAACTTAAATAGTCTAATTAAAGATGTTAGCAAAGAAATACAGTGTAATTGTTTCACTTCTCTCTATGCTTCTATTCATAACCTGCAAGAGCTCACTTTCCTCTTGTTTAAGCTCCTTATCAAAGAATTCAGTCAATACCTACTCCGATTCCAATCTCTTACCATCATGCCACCAAACAGGCGATGAACAAAAAGATCCAAAGATCCCATACGATTCGGAAGATTCTAATGATCAGGATTGTAAATGTGCAATTTCCTATTCAGAACCTATTCATTCGATAGAAATATATGCATTTAAATCATATTCTAAAATACTTTATTCAGATTTTGCTTTACTTTCTTTCAGAAAATTCCATTCCTCACTTCACAAGTTAATATACAGAAAAGAATATCCCTACCTTTCCTATTCAATATCACTTGATACTATACGACTCTTAATATAGAAATTAATTTTTTTATCCAATCTTTTACTAAAACTAAGCATCTATTTAGATGCAATTACAAACCTTTTAATTTAGGATAAGAAATCTTAAATTAATAAACAAACGAGAAAGGAAATCATTATGACAAGAAAAGAATTTATCGCTAAATCATCTGCAGGAATAGCAGCAGTAAGTGCAATCTCTTCACTAGTTGCCGAAGAAAGTTCCCACGCAGGTATGACAATGAAGTCTAAGACAAAATCAAAATATGCAAAGGCTATGATGGCAGCAGTACATTGTAAATTGGAAGCTGAAATTTGTTTAACTCACTGCATACGTGAACTCGGTGCTGGAGATAAAACATTGCTTAGCTGTGCTAATGCTACAAGAGAGACAATCGCTGCCTGTGAAGCTTTCGTTCAATTAGCAAGCCAAGAATCAAAATTTACAAGCAAAATGGCAAGTCTCTGTGAAGATATTTGTAGAGCCTGTGCAAAAGAATGTAAGAAGCACGAAAATCACCACCAAGAATGTAAAGCTTGTATGGATTCTTGTTTAAGTTGTGCAAAGGAAATGAGTAAAATTTAATTTTTATAAGAAAATAAATTTCACTTAAGAATTGATTTCAGGTTGAGCGATTATCGTTTCACGGAAAATAGATGATTCAGCCTGAAATCGTTATTAATGCTTTCTTTTGTGCTACACTTATTAGGTTAATTGTTTAAATTATTTTTATAATATAAATATAAATTTTTAACATTAAGTTGAATTTGATTTTATTTTCCAACACAAAAAGTAGAAAAAATTCTTCCTAAGACTTCTTCATTGCTAACAAAACCTAAGATGGTTCCGACCTGTCTTACTGCTTCATCAATTTCTTTTACTACAATTTCTGCAGGTGCTGAACTTAACATCAGATCATCAGCCCTAGATAATGATTCTGAAATCATTTGAAAGTGGTATTTTTGTCTATCTTCCAATAAAATATATTCTTCAGATTGGCCAGAATCAGAAATTTTCTCTTCCATAATCTGAATCAGTTCAGGAATTCCTTGACCCGTCTTACAAGATATTTCTAAAATTTCTACATTTGATTTTAGATCCAAAGCTTTTAATTTTAATCGAATGGATTCAGTTGACCAGGATTTATCCGCAATATCGATTTTGTTGGCAAGTAAAATAGTTCCTGCAAGATACTTGTCGTTCTTATCAAGATAATTCGAAAAATCCCAAGGCTTTGAAGTATCAATTAAAAATAAGCGAAGGTTAGCTGAAGAAGATTCACGCATACTCTGTTCAATTCCTTTGCGTTCGATTTCATCTTCCGTTTCTCTAATTCCTGCAGTATCTATTAACTGAATTGGAACGCCTTTTAAATTAAGGTCTTCCGATATAAAATCCCTGGTTGTTCCAGGGCGATCTGAGATAATAGATCTTTCTCTCCCTAGTATAACGTTCATTAAACTAGACTTCCCCACATTTGGCTCACCAAATAAGACTACTTTAGATCTGCCAATCATAGTCTCAGTTCTTGCTGCTTTTGATAGAAGTGAATCACAGATTGTTCGAATTTTTGAAATCCTGCCTCTTCTCTCTTCTAAACTCTCGAAGGTTAAATCTTCTGTCGAAAAATCAATCTCAGCCTCACATTCCGCTTTAATACCAACAAGTTCTGATCTAAGACGAGAGGAAAGTTTAGAGATTTCACCAAAGAAATTCTTCTGTGCGAGTTCTAATTCAAATTGTGATCTTGAGTGTATTAATCTTCCAATTGCTTCTGCTTCAGGGAGATTTAATTTCCCATTTAAATAAGCACGCTTAGTAAATTCACCAGGCTCAGCTGGTCTTGCACCTTTAGTAAATATTTCATTTAGCGCCTGTTTAAGCAATATTCCATTCCCATGGAAATGAAATTCAACTAAATCTTCTCCTGTAAAAGAATTCGGTCCCTTAAAGAAGACATATACTATCTTATCAATTAGCTTATCTTTTGATTTGAATTCAGAATAAACCATTTTACGGTTGTTAGACTCAATGTATTCTTGATTTATAGTTTGATTAGTAGAGGGATATAAAAAGTGTAAACAAATGGGAATCGTTTGAGATCCCGAAACTCGAATGATACCTATGGCTCCCATTCCTGGAGCCGTAGATATCGCAGCAATCGTATCAACGATCATTCAAAAAACTCTTCATCCTCCGCAGGTAGACCTTCTGGAAATCCTTTCTTAACAGGCTCAAGATCTTTATACTTATGGCGATCCTTAGAAGAGATAACTCGCACTTTTTTAAAAGTTCCATTCCCTTCTGATCTAGTAAAAACCCTATCATCTTCTTGTAGAGCCATATGAATAATTCTTCTTTCATATGGATTCATTGGTTCTAGTAGTTTTGATTTTCCAGTTTTAGCTACTTGGGAAGCGACAGATTTACCAAGTCGTATTAAAGACATTTCTCTTTTGTCGCGATAAGATTCAATGTCTAGGACAATTTTTCTGCCATGGCGAATTTTTGAATCAACCATTAGATTCACAACAAATTGAAGTGCATCTAAGGTTGAGCCTCGTTTACCAATCACTAAGCCAGATTCTTTACTGGAAATCTCAACATAGATCTTGCCATCTACATCACCCATTCCAACCACTTCTGCTTCAATGCCCATCTTCTTTAGGATAGTCAATGTTACACCATGGATGATCTTCTCCGATGGTATATCGTTATTAGTCACAAAGGCGCGAACAACAGCTGGCTTCTTTTGAGTAATACCAAGGAATCCAGATTTACCAGATTCAACAACTTCAAACCGCAAATCACCAGATTCAAGTCGAAGAGTTTTTAAAGTTAATTCTTCTGCCTCGGATTTAGATTTTGCTTCTGCTTCAAAAATATAATTTTCCATATCTAACCTCTAATTGATTACTTTTTGTTTCTTCTACCACGGTGGTTGTTGTTATGTGGTCGAGGAGGAAGCTTTGTAATAGTCTGCTCCGTTCCCTTAATAGCTTGTTTAGCGTCTTTCTTATCTTTCCCAAATTTATTCGTCCAAAGTTGCTGCAGAATGGACAGAATGTTCTGAATCGTCCAATACAAAGTTACACCTGAGGGCATAGACCAGAAGAAATACAACATAACTAAAGGCATTAGGTACATCATCATCTTCTGATTAGGATCAGTAGATACTACTGTGAAACGTGATTGTAGGATCTGTGAACCAACCATAACCAAAGGCAATAAATTTACATTTAGTGCAAAAATACCTAAACTAGATGGCAAAGTATAAACAGTATCAGGCTCACTTAGATCATTCACCCATAAGAAGGGAGATTCCCAAAGATCCACTGTATCAGAAAAAGCTGTATATAGTGCAATGAAGATAGGAATCTGAATCAACATGGGAAGGCAACCGCCCATTGGATTCACTTTGTTTGTCTTATAGAGCTCCATAATTTTTTGTTGCTTGAGCTGCGGATCTTTCTCGTATTTTTCATTTATCTCTTTGATTTGTGGAGAAAGTTCTTGCATCTTCTTCATACTATCAGCTTGTTTCTGATTCAATGGGAAGAACACCGCTTTGAAAAGAATTGCAAACAATATTATCGCCCAGCCATAATTCGGTATAATAAAGGTGTAGATTTTCTTTAGAATCCAAACGATTCCATTTCTAAAAGGAGTCGTTAAACCTTGATTAAATGATTTATCTAGACTTTCACTAAGCCCATAAAATGGTGTTTTTTTAGTCTTCTTTGGATCTAAGCTAGAATCACGGAAGGCCATTCCATCGGCTTCCCGAATACCAACATAGGCGGCATAATCATATGTTTCTGTCTTACCAGCTTCTATAGAAATATCATCGTAATTCATTAGAACGCCAGAAGTATTATTTGCACGAGTGTCTAATAAAACTCCTTCGGGCTTATGATTCAAAGGGTCTAGAACAGCGATAAAATAACGAGAGCCAGTTCCTGCAAAATCTACCAATTCCCCAGTACCTTTCTGAACATCAAAAATCTGACCTTCTGTGTCATTTCCAAAGATATTAGATAAGAAACCAGCCGTTGTAGTTCCATCTAGAAAGTCCTTAAAAGAATCATCTAGATAATAGTAGCGGAAAAAATTTGCCTTATCTCTATCACTCATCTCTGATTCTGCCTTAGTAAATGGACCTAGACTTCCAAAAGATCTCAAATACAAAGGATTCTTAGGAGAAGCTAATACTAAGGATGAATTAGTTAAATTCCGAATTTCCATTTTATAAATGAAATAATTTTCATTTGGAAAAAATTGATAAATTTTCTTTAAAATATAACTTTTGTCATCTGATTGTATTTGAAATTCATATGTCATCTTAGCTTCGTCGAAAGATGAAGAGAAATTTCTTTCATTAAAAGAAGAATAAGGAATCTTTTCTTGGTCAGCTATAAGATTGAAATCAAATCCTTGTTGTCTAGAAATTTCAATAGCAACATACTCTTGGTTTTCAAAAGTAATCGTATGCTTCTTTGGGTCTTTAAGTATTTGAAGCTCAGAACCATCTGGCTCTTTGTGATTTTGAATGAAAAATTTCTCAACTCTACCACCTAATGATGATAATTCAATAAGATAAGGCTCAGTCTTAATATAATACTTTTTGATACTAGCTGGATCAACTGGCTTAATACCAGAAGGTATTGCTTTGATAGTTGGCTTGTTAATTTCTTGAGTAGCTACCTTTGGATCTTTATTACTATCGGAAATTGCTTCTTTCAGCGAAGCATCTTCCGAAGTTTGATTTCCATCTACTTTTTTGAGCTCAGGCGGAAAGAAAAAGTACTGTATTCCTAACCAAATTCCTAAACTGAGAAATAAAGCTAAAAATAATCTTCCTTGTCGTTCTTGCATAATTTAATCCTTCTTATGTGGGTATGGGAGCGGATCTTCAAATCCTTGAGAAAATGGATTGCATCTTAGAATTCTATGAATGGAAAGATACAAAGCTTTGTGAAATGGGTAAACTTGAAATGCCTCTGCACTATATTGAGAACAGGTTGGAGTAAATCTACAGGCTCCAGGTAACACTGGTGAAATCCACTTTTTGTATATGCCGATTAGAAAAATTGCTATGGTATTCATAATGAAATCTTCAAAAGAAGAGATGCAAGCAAATCAACTCTCTTAATAAAGGACAGATCTTCAATTTCTCTTTTGCCTATGATTGCGATATCCATTTGTTGTGGAATCTTATCCTTATTTTCTCGAACAATAGCTCTAAGTAGCCTTTTGGTTCTATTTCTTTGGACAGCGTTTTTAGAACTTTTGTCCGAACAATAGATGATTTCTGTATCCAAGCCTTCGTTTATTTGGTAAAGAATTGTGAGCGGATACTTTGAAATTTTCTTAGACCCAGAGAAGAGTCTACGTATCCTTTCTTTATTGCGAAGTGTCGAGGGATTTTTAAGAGCTATGGTAGATTAAAAAGGTCTAGAACTTTCGTCCTACCTTTTCATCAGAAACAGTCAATTTGTATCTGCCTTTAAGCCTTCTTCTAGAAAGCACTTTTCGGCCTGCTACTGTTGCCATTCTGGCACGAAATCCGTGGGTTCTTGCTCTTTTTACTCTTGATGGTTGAAATGTTCTTTTCATGAGAATTCCTGGTTATAAATAAATGCGTGGTACAGTCCATGCTTCTTTAAGAAAGTTGCAAGTCAAATGGAAATTCCTAAGATTATCTAGAAAAAGGTATTTCATACTAGAAATAATTTTTTCTATTATTAATCAATGAGACATAATAATCAAATGCAATGATTCGCAAATGAACTTGATGTTAATAAATTCTGTGATGATGTAAAGAATGTTTAGTTTATAGACTCTTTTGTTATTTTTTAATAAATTTCGAAAAGTAAATTATTAATTGAATTTTATTATGGAAAAATAAATTTATGAGCATGCTCAATAATTTTTTCTCCTTGATTAATTTCTTATTTTCACAAATCGTTAAGAAGAAATTCCTTTCCCTTTTAATAGTATTATATTTATTTCTAACAACAAATTGCATCCTTTTTAAAAATTCCGAGCTAGACAATGACTCTGAATTAAGTAAACTTTATGGACTACTATTACTCTCTAATTTTTTAAAGGGTGTGGAGTACGAAACTACTGTTAAATTTCTTGAGAATGGAGCAATAAATGGTTCAACTGTAATTAAAGTAAGTAAGGTTCCAAGAGACTATACAATTCCAATTCCAAACCAAGAGGATACTTCGGGGGAGTTTATTGGAACTTTCCAACAAGCAAGTGAAGGTTTTCATAGATTGTATTTCCGAGATTTAGGTAGGTTTAGATTAGACATTTATAAATTCTCTTCAAGTCCGACATACCACGGCTCTTTGGTTATAGATCTTTTGAGTTCGACAGATAAGGCATTTACAATCGTCCAAGAAGCTTATCCTGATGGATACAAATTCATAGAGCAGAACCTTACTCGAATAACTAAAAGAGATTATGAACCGTATGAAGTTTATATAACCGAAGATCCAAAACCCTTAGGAACTCATGATGGAAAAGCATTTTATTCTGTAGAAATATTATTCAATAAAGACTATAATCTTTCTGTTGGTAATATTCGAATTGGAAGGTATATCTTGATTTTTTATACGTCCAATGGGCAAGATTATCAATCTTTTGTCATAGTTGATGCAAACTCAGATGCTGCTGCTGGAACACAAAATTTTGATATTCAATACAGCATAACTACTCGGTTTGCAACGGAAGATTCCTTAGTCCTTGTTATTCGAAAAACTGTAGCATCAGTTGATAGTTACTTTTTTGCTAAAATTCCATTCAGCCAACCAGACAATTATACATTTTATTCTCTAAGTAATAGATCAATTTACAACACCTTCAACAATGGTAAGTTTTTTTATAATAATGGAAAGATGATTTATAAAGAGACTGATGGAACAAATAGCGAATGGCGAATTGATAACAATCTATTGCAATCAGGTAGTTCTAATACTGCAATTGTTCCTGGTGCAAATAGTCCATTTAATTACAGCGATGGAACAATTTTCCAATATAAGGAATTAATTTTAAACTACAATGGATCTAGTTATTATATATCTAATTTTGATTTATCAGATTCAAGCAATACATTTTCTCACAGCTCTCCACTAGTTGGACCGTCAATTAAATTGATAACCAATAATTATAAATTCTTTCTAGAAGAAGTATCAACAAGTCCCAGTGATGTAACAAGATATTCAACTTCCAATACAGATGCCAATCTACCTGCATCAAATTTAAGTTTCTCAGGTGGATATCAAATCAATCAGGTTACTACTCAAAATGGTTCTATTTTTAATTCAGAAAAAACAGCTTTTGAATTTATTGATGGGTCTAGTCTTCCCTTGTTAAGAATCGAATTCAATCATAGTGATAATACAGTTCGTGAGACTCAGCCTCAACCTAAGATAACTCAAATATCAGGTTATACAACAGGAGGTGAATTGACATCTTTAAATAAATGCAACATAATCTCAAGCTTATACAGCTGCGTCGTTAAAAGAGAATACAGCGGAACTGTATCTTTGTATGATCCCTTTTTAATATATAACTATTCTGCAGATTCAATCAATTGGACAGATTGGAAAGAACTTAAATTGAATCCAATAGTGAGGTCTAGGTAAGTAATCAACTAACTTCAGATTATTTAGTAAGATAATTTGGTTTTTAAATAATGTATTAATGTAAACCACAATATTTTTCCTTTTACAACTTTTTAAATGGAAAAATAAACTAAAACGAAAAACTATTTCTTGCAGATTTTGAAAATTTAAAGAAGCTCTACTTAATGAGTCTTCGTAATATTGATAAATTTATCACCTTAGAAGCAAAGGAAGCTTATCTTACCTTGCTTAAATTTTGGGTTGTTTCACTGCCCATTTTTTCTGCTGTCCTGCTCTTGTTAAACTTTACCGCAGAGATGCGTAAATGGCATACTATTTCTCTATTTTTATTTATTATAATAAGTTTCTTTTTAGTTGTCTTAGTTAAATTCCTTCTCGAAAAAAATAGCAATTCCACTAAATCTATGTTATTTTATTATTTTGTAGGGATCAGCTATCCTTTATTTTCTCCTTTGATAGTATTTTTCATTACAGATTTATTTGCTCCTGATTTTTCCATTCCAATCATGAGTCATACAATACCTTCTTTGTTTTTAATTATGACAATGGCGACTGCATTTTCTTTTTCATTTAGAATTGCTATCATAGGAGGTTTATTTTCCTCTTTATTATTTACAATTTGCTTTCTTTGGTTACAATTCAATTATGCTGAGCAAACAGATCATTATGAGCAAGTATTGGGAATTACATACTATATTGAAATTGTTCTCTACATATTAGTAACAGGACTTTTCGGAGGCTTACTCGCTAACCAGGCAAGAAGGATGCTAATCAAAATATCAGATACTGTCCAAGAAAGAGAGTTTGTCTCCTCAGTATTAGGTGAGTATGTATCAGATGAAGTGCGTGATAAAATTTTGCAAGAAGGCGGACTCTCCGAAGAAGGAGAAGAAAGAGAAGTAACAGTTCTCTTCGCAGATTTAAGAAATTTCACATCTATATCAGAAGAAAGAAATCCTAAAGAAATAGTATCATTCTTGAATCAATACTTTGACTCAATGGTTGATATTATCCAAAGAAATGGTGGTGTCGTAGATAAATTCATTGGAGATTCTGTTATGGCTTATTTTGGAGCACCTATTGCAATAGAGAACCCGCAAGCAAGTGCATTTAAAGCTGCACTAGAAATGTCTGAGGAATTAAATAAAATCAATAAGATATTTACACTAAATAATTATCCAACTATTAAACATGGAATCGGACTCCATCACGGAGAAGTTGTGTTAGGGAATATAGGTAGCAAAAAAAGAAAAAATTATACGATCATAGGCGACACAGTCAACCTTGCTTCCAGATTAGAAAGTCTAACAAAATCCAATCAGTCTGATCTGATTCTTAGCAGAACCGTATATGATAGCCTAAGTCAATTTGACCAAAATAAAATGACTTTATTGAAAGACCTTGAAATCAAAGGAAAGAGAGATGTGATAAATTGTTTTAAATTAAAATTAGAATAAGTTTCAATAATTAATTTCTTAATATTCTATATTAAGTTCTTTAATCTTTTTATCCAATGTGTTTCTATTTATGCCAAGGAATTTTGCAACACGAGTCTTAGTATACCGAAACTTCTTCATAGCATATTGAATCATTCTTGCTTCCACTTCATTTACGATTACTTCCATTGCTTTTCCATCAAGAGTATCCAAATGACTAGAAGAAAAAGTTCCTGAACTAATATCAACCATATCTGTAGATTCAGCAATAACTGAATCATGCTTAATTTCTGGAGTTACCATTTTTTCAAATATCTCTGAAAAATCATCTACATCCAGTGTATTACCTTGCGATAAGACAACAGCCCTCTCTATAACATTCTCTAACTCTCTTACATTTCCAGGCCAATTGTATTTTAATAATAATTTTATTGAATCTCTTGTGAGCCCTCGTATATCTTTAGAATTATCCTTAGCGTATTTTTCGATAAAATGATTGATTAAAAGTGGAATATCTTCTGTTCTATCTCGAAGTGCAGGCGTATGCAGATTAACAACATTTAGTCGATAATATAAATCAGGTCTAAATTTCTTTTGAGCAATCAGATCTTCTAAATCTGCGTTTGTTGCGGCAATAATTCGAACATCAATTTTCTTAGTTTTAACTGAACCAACAGCCTCTATCTCTCTTTCTTGGAGAACACGAAGCAATTTAGATTGGAGATTCAAATCCATTTCACCGATCTCATCTAGGAAAATCGTTCCAGTATCAGCCAATTCAAATTTACCTTTTTTATCAGCAACTGCTCCAGTAAAAGATCCCTTTTTGTGGCCAAATAATTCAGATTCTAATAAATTCTCTGGTATAGCTGCACAATTTATTTTAACGAATGGACATTCAGATCGACTGCTATTGTAATGAATAGAACTTGCAATCATTTCCTTTCCAGTTCCTGATTCACCTGTGATCAAAATAGAAGCTCTTGAATCTGCTACGATTTGTATCTTTTCAAATAGCTTTTCCATGTTAGAAGCTTTTCCAATCAAAGATCCAAATCTGTATTTGTTTTTTAATTCTCTTTTTAATTGAATATTTTCTCTGGAGATTTCTTTCTTAGCTTCTTCAACTAGCTTATTAATTTTAATAGTCTGAGAAATAATAGATGCGACTACTAAAAGAAAATCTAGATAGGATTTCAAATCTATATGTTTATGATTATCTAAGAAAACAGATACTAATCCTAACTTTCCTTGATCAGAAATAATAGGAACAACGATTAATGCCAATTCAGAATTCTCTATATTAAAATGTGATAAATACCCAACTCTATTTAAAAAGTTTGGATCATCGCCTACTGATTCTATGATGACGGCTTCACCAGTTTCGAAAACTTTTCCAGTTACCCCCTCACCTATTTGGTATGTTCCCTTATCCATTTCATCGCTAGTTAATCCTGATGCAGCGACAATCTTTAATAGATCTTCTTCCTTATTATAGAGTACAATCGTTCCCTTTTCTAATTTTAATGATTTATCTAATAAATTCATGATGGAAGAAAAAACTTCATTGGTATCCAAGGAGGATGTAACTACTTTTGAAATTTCTATTAGAGTAGATTGGATCTTAGTTTTTTGTTCGAGGTTTCTAAATGTCTGAAGATTCTTAAATACTTGAGCTGCTTGATTTGCAAGAACTGTCACAATATCAAACATATCTTGTGTAAATGCGTTCAATCTGTTCGAATCTAATGATATAACTCCGATTACAGATCCTTCGACAATCATGGGGGCTACTAATTCTGATAGAATATCTTCTTTTACTTTTATATAATCTGGATCTTTTCGAATATCATTGACTACTTTTCCTTTGCCCGTAGAGACAGCCATCCCCGTAATACCTTGGCCAATTTTTAGGCGAAACTCACTCATGAGTTTCGGATTCATCCCCCGGGTTGTAATTACATTCAGAACTCCTTCTTTATCATTGATTAGCATAAGAGATCCAGATTCAGCTCCTGAAATCTGAATACAGCGATCCAAAATTAATTCCAACAATCCGTCTGGATCATGAGTAGAATTCATTGCGGTAGCAACTTCGTGGATCGATAGAATAGGATTGATCTTTCGTTCGGACATAATTACTCCATAAATTAATCAAATTGTCTATATTTTAGACATATTGAGTTTGGCAAATAGTGCCTATCTGCCCAATAAATTAGCAATTTAGCTAATGATTAATATTTATGCAAAATCCATTCCAAATCATCAGAATTTAAAGAAACATGCTTAGTCTTTAAGCAAAAGGAGAATAGAATTGAATTCCCTTTCAGACTCCTAAAATTGGCAGTATGTCCTCTGAATCTCGTGTATGTGTTCTATGTGGTGATACGAAAACACCTGAAGGCGAGACTAGAAAAGCGAGATTTTACTGCAACACCTGTGGAAAAGAATGGATTTTAGAGAAACGAAGATCAACTCGATTTTCTGGACTACTGCAAATTGAAAATCAAGAAAACAGAGTCTCTCTACTTTTAGATTCTCTAGCACTATTTAATTCAACAGTCAAGATAGGCGAACTAGCATTCGGATTTGCTAATTTCATTCACCAAAGACTCGGTAGTAGGAATGTTGGAATTTTAATTATTGATGTTGATAAATCACAAATCCATTTAGCAGGTTATAAATCTACTAACCAAAAACTAGAAAGAAAAATTAAAAAAATAAAATTAGATTATGATCTAAGTTATGGGGCACTCGTCAAAAGCATGACTGAGGCTAGATCTATTCATTATAATTTAGAAGATGAACCGCATCCTTTTTATAAACTTTACGCAGATCTCACAAATACGAAATCTCAATTGCTTATACCAATACTATATGGAGTTAATGCTCTAGGATTAATTACTATAGATTATGGAGAACCACCTGACACTGATAATATACTAGAAGAACGAGAAATGATGGAATTACTAACAGGTCAATTCGCAGTTGCTTTAAGAAATGCGAGTCTATATGAAAGATCCAAAAACCAAAGTGTAAATTTCCAAAATCTTCACCTTTCTGCTCTAACACTAAGTAAATTATATATTGATAATCAAGAAGAGATGATGCGGATGGTATTGCTTACTGCATCAAGTTTTGCTAATACTTCACAGAATAAACTTTATGAAAAAAACAAGAATGAAACATGGTGTAAATTCTATGAGTTAAATAGAAATGAATCGGGAATGAAATCTTTTTCAGGACGATTGAATGAAAAAGATACAGAAGAGATTTTTAAAAATAAAGAACCGCAGCAGTTTAAGAATAAGTTGATTATACCTTTTTCATCAGAAGACGGAACAGAATTTTGTCTCTTTTTATCTAAAGATGAATCAAGTTTTTCTAGAGATGATTTCGAAGTTTTAAATGCTTATACAGCATTAACAAAAATTACCATTGATAACACTCGTATGTATAAGAAAATGGGTGATCAAAAAATGATTGAAAGAGAAATTGAAATTGCACGTGATATTCAATTGAATCTTTTACCTAGAGAGACTCCTGAAATCAATGGTTTTAACTTTTCTGGTTATATGAAATCTGCTAAAGGAGTGGGTGGCGACTATTATGATTTTATAGTTTCCCCTAATGAAAGTGAAGTTATTATTTGCATCGGTGATGTAAGTGGAAAGGGTGTCTCTGCCGGAATTGTTATGGCTACAGTTCGCACCATCTTACATTCTTTAGTAAGACGAAAGCCTACTATCAATGAAATACTTTCTGATATTAATACCTATATCTATTACAATTATTCTGAAGCAGTGTCTCCAAGATTTATGACTATGACTTTGATTAGTTGGGATCCCAATACGAATGAATTTTTATTTGCTGGTGCTGGTCATGGAAATATCCTAATTTATCGGAAAGAAACCAATTCCCTTGAAATCATTGAAACAAAAGGAATTGTACTAGGTATTGAACCAAATATAAACCGCTGGAGTAACTCTGGAACCTTTCGTCTGAACACAGGAGATGTAATGCTTCTATATACAGATGGAGTTACAGAAGCCATGAATGAAAATGGAGTCAGCTTTGATGATCCAAGATTATTTGAATCATTCATGAAACATGCCTCAGAAAATCTCAATTCCAAAAATCTGTTGAATCAAATTTATGAAGATCTTGAAGGTTTTGTTGGCGATCGTGAGCAACATGATGACATTACTATGATTGCCCTAGCTAGCAATGGATAGCCGATTAGAAATAATTTATTCTAATCTATGGAATAGAATAAATAAAAATTACGATCAGATAATCCAAAAGAAAGCAATACTGAGCTTTTCTGGGGGTAAAGATTCTAGGATACTTTTGGAATTCTATATTTATTTACATAGAAATCATAATATTCCAATACCTATAGTATTTCATTTAGCACATAATATTCGTAATTCTGAACAAGAAATAATCGAAATTCGAGATTTCTTAGATACTCATTTCGAAAACAATAATATTCTCATTTCAAAGATTATTCCTAAACTTTCTAAACGCATAAAGAAATCATTAGAGGAGACTGGACGAATTGTTCGCAGGAAGACTTTATTCAAATTGGCTCATAAAAATAATGCCTATATCACAACTGGCCATCACACAAAAGATTACTTCGAAACGATATTAATAAATTTAGTTAGAGATGGTGGTGTCCAATTTAATACAATGCGGACTTGGGATGGAAATATTTTTCGCCCACTTACCTTGCTTACAGATAAAGAATTAAATGAATGCTACTATTTGATTACTCAATTTAAAATTTGGGAGGATGAAACCAATCAAAGTGATTTATTTTTTCGAAATCGAATTCGTATGCAAATTCTACCTTTATTAGAAAAAGAAGGTTTAAAATTTGATAGAGTTTATAATAATTTACACGACGATTCTGAAGCTATCCATTCAAATACATTTCAATCAAAATATGCGAAAATTAACAACCAAACTTCTAAGAAAACTAAGCCGTTTCTCACTATTCCACGAGATACTTGCCTTTCAATATCTTCAACATCTCAATGGAAAAATCTTTTTGACATCCATCTTAAAATGCTTTCACTTTCCCCTGCCCGTAGATCTACGATTCTCGAAACTTATGAATTTTTAATAAATGAGAAGAGTTTTGAATACAAAACTAATGAATACTTACTCTCTAAACAAAGTTCAGGTCCACTATTTTTAATTCCGCATTATTCTAGTTGTTTCGATGCTGCGAAGATAGAATATTCTGAAAAATCTATAGAGATCCATTGGAATCAAAATTCCTGGAAGATGAATCTTGATCAAAAGGATGGCTACCATATTGGCTATATAGAAAATGGATTATGTATTAATCATAATAATTTGAAGAAAGAAATTTCAGAGATATTTCGAACAAATTGTATTCCAAAATCTATTCGAAAATTAGTACCTATTGTTTTCAAAGAGAATAAACCATACATAATCTTAATTAAATTATGGAATAATGAATTAGAAAATTTCCCCAAGGATTGGAAAGAATGAAATCATCAGAAGCTGAAGAATTATTAATAGAATTACAAAAAGCATTTTTCTACAAATCATTTGGAGATCCAAACCTATTTATAAAAGAATCTAGATTTCCAGAAATTGCATTTATAGGAAGATCCAACGCAGGAAAATCATCTTTGATCAATGCAATTTTAAATAGAAAGAGTCTCGCCAAAACTTCCAGGACTCCAGGCAAAACAAAATTAATAAACGTTTTTGTCGTTCCTAACCGATTTAGTTTAGTCGACTTACCAGGATTTGGCTACTCTAAAGCCTCTCATTCAGAACACAAATCAATGATGATTCTTTTAGAAAAATATCTGAATCAAACTGTTAAATTAAAATGTCTCTTTGTTTTATTGGACGCAAGAAGAATGATTTCAGACGAGGAAGTGCTTTTACTACAGACTGCTCAAAATAAAAATATTACCAGTATACTTGTACGAACCAAAGAGGACAAATTGAATCAAAAAGAAAGGGCTGAATCTAAAAAAGATTCTAGTCAATTGAATCAAAAAGTTATTTATGCATCTGCTTTAACAAACAAAGGAATTGATGAAATTCGAGAAGAATTAAGAATTCACATCCAATAGATTTCCATTTTTCTTAGAATTGGAGTTAGTTCCAAGATTAAATGCATCATCCATCATATTTTTATAGGCTTGGCTTAACATTTGAAAATTCTTTTTTGAATTTTCTTGCATTTTAAGAATACGAATTTCTTCTTGAATACGATTCTTTTCACGAAGTAATTCTTGCTTTTTGGGATTCGTATTGCTATCTACTTCATGTAAATTAGAAGAGTTTTCTTGGGATTGAATCTCGAGCTCTAATTCTGAAATTTTACTTTCCAAAGAATCTCTACGAGACACGATATTCAGCTCCTGGATATTTTTCTTGGAATCCATTGCTTTAGAATTCTCGTCTATAGAATTATCTTTAGATGCATCCAAAGTTTTGTTATAATTTTCAGGTTTTTTATAAGGTTCGAAAAGAGAATCATTATCTTTTTCTACTCGCTTTTTCGTAGTAGCAGAAGTTTCTCCACTAACAGCAACTAGCTTACCATTCCCTCGCATTTCCATATTAATCTTAACACGAATTTCGGCGATATCCTCACCTTGACGAAAGGCTTCGTTTTTGAATTCCTGAACATGGCTCAATTCATGGGACACGACATGTAAAATCGAAAAATTCTCTGGAGAACTTTCCAATTGACCGTGACCTATGTAAGCTATGGAACTCATATCATTTACCTATAATAAAAATCGGATAGCTTAGATTATAGATTAGATTTTTTTTAAAAAAATTGCGAAAATAAAAAAAGTCAGCATAAAGCTGACTCTTTTTACCGACTTATGTCTTTAAAGCTTGGTATTTTTAGTTAGAAGTAGAAACTGCAGGCCGTATGCATCTTACATACGTTCTTTCAATTTTATCTACAATCTTTTCTTCACCAAAACTTTCTCTGTCAAAATTAACAGTAATTGCTTTCTCACCAGTTGTATCATCCTGAACAGACCAAGAAGACCAATAGATATTCTCTACAGTATCTGGAAAATTTTGCAACAATCCGGTTCTTCCACCTAAGGTTAATTTTTGTAATTCTAAAGGATTCGGAACTCTCCAACCTGGGAAACCATTTGCATCATTTAATGATTCACATGTATTCAATGCTTCACTAAAACCGGTTGTGATAAATCCAGCATTTGCAAGTAAAGTAATTGGTACAGTTCGTGTATTACAAGACCAAGTGTTCGTATTACAATAAGCATATCTTCCAGCACCCCAGAGGATTTGATCATTAGGTGTGAAAAGCGTTCCTGCTACTGCACCTCGGCAATCATTTTCCGTAGAGCGGTAGACTTGCCCTTGGCTACACTTTCTCCAGATGAGGCTACCTGCTTTGTCAAGAACTGTTCCATCTCTTAAATCAACATAATTTGTATTTAAAAGAACGCCAGTTAAGACCGTGCCTAATTCCTCATCGCTTAAACCAAATGTGTCTTTCTCTTTGGGTGCTTCACAACCTACTGTAAGTAAACTGGATACTACCACTAGGAGGATGATTGTGTTTAATTTCATTTTATTCATACTCGTTCCTCCTTAAAAGATGTGATTAAAGTTAACAAAAGTCTGTCTGTCTTCATCCGAAACACCATAATCAATATAGATAATGGTTGCTTGGTTCCAAGGAATCCTAAGACCAAGACCTCTAGAGTGCTTGTAATCAGTGAGACCCATTTTCTTATAATCATTCCAAACGCGTCCAACATCATAAAAAGGAACTAATTGGAAGTCAAAATGTTGAGACCCAGCATCAATGGATGCAAATTTCCAACGAATTTCTAAGTTACCGAATGCATTAGAAGGGCCAGTGAAACGATCTTGTTTGTAACCTCTCAGAGTTGTTCGTCCACCTAGACCAGCTTGGTTGGTCTCTGTTCCCCAAAAATTGTTCACTTCAAAGAAGGGAGTATTTCCATTATTCTGAACTGCTGTAGCACGACCTGCAATCACAAGCTTTTCAACCATTCCTTTGAATGGACTGAAGAATACTCTCGCAGAAACAAGGTTACGATTGAAATCAAAATCAGATCCAATGGCTCGTACTGATTTTTCATGAGTGTATTCAAGAAATAAACCTTTGTTAGGGTCTGGTTCAAAATCTCTGGTATCATATACTATACCTGCTCTTAGAGTGTTAATGTAACCACCGTTTGCACCAATGATCTTACCAGATTCTAGATCTTCAGTAACCTTAGTTGTTCCATTAGGAGTATCTACATCAACATTAATAGGAGAAAAGTTTGTATTTCCAAAGAAAGGATCTTTCGCTCTGTAAACCTTACCATCGAAAGTTCTGAGAGTTTGCTTGGAAAACCTTGTTCCACCCACTAAACGAACAGTCCCTCCGAAGAATGAATGTTCTCCTGATAACTGAATATTGGGATTCTCCAAATCATACCGATTGTATTGTCTGTCAGTAACAAATGGAGCTTCACCCGCATTGCCTGGTCTTCGATAAGCTTGTGCCTCTTGGTAATCACTAAACGTCGCATTACGAACTATAGGTTGTCGAGGATCATTACGATCTCTATAGCTGAGCGGTTTTAAGGTTTCTTCCCCATAACCGAAATACAATAGATTTGGATTTCTACCATAGATCAAATCTCCCCTAAGCCTCCACTGAGTATTAAATACATAAGGTGCATCTATACTAGCCCAATGGTAGGGAGCATTACGAGTTGTGTTGAAGTATTGAGCAAAAATTCTATAACGATAGGGAGTATATTCAAAGAATGGATCTTCTTTGGTTCCATTCTCGAAGTACAAGACTCTAGCTCCATAACCAACACCGACGTTAGGGTCTGAGTTAATTAGAGGAAGTCCTGTAAAGTATCCATTTTCTTTCTTGTTATTAAAGTCTCTTTCGGAAAGTCTTTTCTTTTTATTAATTTCGAAAGGAAGATCTGCTCTTGGTGGTCTTTTATCATCATCGTCATCATCTACTTCTTGTGAAAAAATAGGAAAACTGAATAAGAAAAGAACCAGCAAAGCGATCTTAGAAAACTGAGAAATATTTAATTTCATAGAAACCCTTAAATGCTTATTTTGTTGTGATTTAGCTTACTTAAGCTACAAATAAGGTAATTTTTGTCAAATTAAATTAAAAAAATTTCAAACTTATGGCAAAGGTTCCAGAACTAGCAATATTTCATCCTGAGAAACAATTTCACCTTCTTTTTTTAGAACAGAAACTACCTTACCAGCAAAACCTGCTTTGAGCTGATTCTCCATTTTCATAGCTTCTAGAATCCCTAGAACTTCTGATTTTCCAAATGTATCGCCAGGTGATTTAAATATTTTCAAGATTTTGCCAGGCATGGGGCTACGGATTTCATTGGAAACTAATAAACTTTCATCTAAATTACGTGAATCGAGCTTAACTTGGTAGGTATTTCCATTCCAATGAAGGTAAAACTTGTCTCTCTTCTGAAGAATACAGCACTCATTTCCCAAATCATCTATGAAAATTCCAATAGGGCCAGGAAGAATATAATCTACTTCCTCAACAGTCTTAGCTGAAAAATCCTGAAAAGTCCCATCGGAACAAATAATTCGAATTGAACCTATGCCAAGTGCTTGAATAGAATAATGTAGGTCAGATGATTCAAACTTGAAAAGCATTGCCTATAGCCTCCCAAATAGATTTTGCTACTTTTGGTTTTTGAACTAATTGAAATATTAAAGAAAGAGCCTCTCTTTTATCATCTTCCCTTTGGTAGATAAGATGATCCTTGCCATTCAGAAAATGAGTTGATACTTTTCCATCTATGAAGTCTGGTTCTTGTAAAATATTTTGTAAGAAGTTAATATTCGTTATAGGCCCAAAAATTACAAACTTCTTTAAAGCTGAAAGTAATTTCTTGCGGCAAGTTTCTCTGTCATCCGCATGGGCAATCAATTTACCGATCATAGGATCATAATATATACTCACTTCAGAGCCTGTCTCAACACCTGTATCCAATCGGAGGCCACGAGAAAGGGGAAGTTTCATCCATTCTATCTTTCCTATAGATGGTAAAAATTGATTCGCCGGATTCTCAGCATAAACTCGCACTTCCATAGAATGTCCATTTTGTGGAACTCCATCTGGCTCTAGGAGGGGTGCGGGCAATTCCTTTCCCTCAGCAATTTGAATTTGTAATTCTACCAAATCTAAGCCTGTAACCATCTCAGTCACAGGATGTTCCACTTGGAGTCTAGTATTCATCTCCAGAAAGAAAAAAGATCCATCTTCACCTAATATAAATTCTACTGTTCCTGCACCAAGATAGCCGATTGATTTGCCAGCAAGAACTGCATACTCAGCCATTTTCTCCTTCCATTCTGCTGGAAAATTCGGAGCTGGCGTCTCTTCCAAAACTTTCTGGTGTCTTCTTTGGATGGAGCAGTCCCTTTCATGCATATGAATCACATTACCAAAGCTATCTCCAAAAATCTGAAATTCAATATGACGAGGATTTCCAATATACTTTTCTAAAAAAACCAAGCCATTTCCAAAAGCCTTAGTCGCTTCTCGAACTGCCGATTCAAAACTTGGAATAAATTCCTCTTCCGAATCTACCTTTCGCATACCCTTACCACCGCCACCTGCGGTTGCCTTGATCATGACTGGGAAGCCAATCTTCTTTGCTTCCGTTAGGAATGCATTAACATCATTTGAATCAGAAGAATACCCAGGAACAACTGGAACTCCCGCTTTTGCCATAGCGTCTCTAGAACGAATTTTATCTCCCATCAAGTCAATGGAATCTGCCTTAGGTCCTAGAAATAAAATTCCCTCATCAGCTAGTCCTTTCGCAAAACTAGCGTTCTCTGATAAAAATCCATAGCCCGGATGAACAGCATCTGCTCCTGTAGATCTGCAAGCTTTGAGAATTTCTTCTTGGTTTAGATAGGATAGCGATGGCTCAGGTGCACCGATGCATACAGCCTCATCAGCCATTAATACAAAATTAGCATTCTGATCGGCTTCTGAATAAACAGCAACCGTTCGAATGCCAAGCTGTTGACAAGTTTTTTGGATTCGAACAGAAATCTCTCCACGGTTAGCAATTAAAATTTTTTGAATAGTGCGTTTTGTTGATTGTGTCATTTCGTATTCTATAGCCTTTTCAATTAATCAGGATTTTTCATTTCAATGAGAAGCATAGTCATATCATCTTCAATATGTCCTTCAGCAAAAACAATAGAATCACCAACCACAGCTTCTAAAAGTGCTTTTCCTTTCTTAGAAAGATTTGCAAGAATGCTTTCAAAAAATTTATCCTCACCATAAAATTCACCAGATTCATTAAATAATTCAACCAATCCATCTGAATAGAACAAAAACTTATCTCCTGGTTCAATATCCAGATGGTAATCACGCAATGATGGCTCTAAGGGCGATAGAATCAATGAGCCTCTTCCTTCCATTTCAATTACATGTTTATTGCGAATAAGTAAAATCTGTGGATGCCCAGCATAGGAATATTCAATTCTATTGTCTTTAGTGTCCATTATCGCAAAACATGCGCTAATATGATGATTTAAAACTAAAGGCTTCAGTAGTTCATGCATAATTAGAAGAGATTCAGCGGGTTGCATATTAGATCGAGATACTATCTTAAAAGCAAGGCTTGCCATAGCCGAAACCATGGCAGATGCAATTCCATGACCAGATACATCTGCAAAAAATATATTCAATCTCTTATCAGGACGAACTTCTACGCTCAGAACATCCCCACCTACCTTATCATAAGATCTATAATAAGTTGACATTTTAAAATCTATAGAATCGGGAACTTGAATTGTAACCAGAGACTTCTGTGTATTTTGAGCAATAAGCAAATCTTCGGAGGTACGTGAATAAAACTCTTTTAGTTGGATTTCAGATTCTTTTAATTTTTCAACAGCGCTTAGTCGGATATTCAATGTTAAATATGATACTAAAGCAGGCGTTATAATGGTAGGAAAGAATAAACTTAAATCAACCTGGGGTTCATTCGCACTGAGACCCACAACTATCGATGCAATAATTACAAAAAATAGATAAGTTATAAGCCATCTTTTCTGAACAAAGCTAATTCCAATACAGGTAATCACAAGAACCATGCCAATCAAATAACCAATATATAAATCATTCCAATAAAGTAGAATGAATGAGTGAATAGTCATAGAATAGAATACTGTATTCAAAACTAACTCAAGGTGATCTTTCACCCACTTTGAAAAATATGTAGAAATAAATAAGCAAACCATAATTAGAGAATGGATGATCCTAATAATTTGAGGATCATAAAGACCGAGTTCAGTTGTGGGAGCAAGAACTCCAAATCCTATGAAAACAAAGAAAACAGCCAAACAGATTCTTGAAATCTTTAACAGTTCATCATCAAGTTTGAACTTATCGGTGACTCGACGTTGAACAGATATGTTAGGCATTGTATTTCTCTACCATTTTTTGAAATGTTGCTTTCATTGATTCAGTTATACTTGTTGGTCTCCCATTTTCAAAATCAAACCATACTATTTTAGCAAAACCCGAAATTACACAGTGTCCGTCCTTGTCCCACATCGAGGTTGATACATCAAAACTTCTAGTTGAAAAAGATGTTATTCCCAAAGTGATTTCTAAATCTGCAGGGTAAGAAACCTGTTTACGATAATCCAATTCGAGGTGAGTTAGAATTGGACCTGAAATTAAAGTTTTTAGATTGGTATTCCATACTGATAAATCTGTGAAAAAATTAGCTCTTGCTGTCTCAAAATACTTCACATAAACTACATTATTCACATGACCAAATGCATCCATGTCACCCCAGGCGATTGATATATTATAAGTATGGTCAAATCGAATTGGTTTTGCCATCAATTCCCAATATAGAAAATGTCAAAACTAAGAAAAGAGAAAATTTATCGAACTTCAAAACTAAGGGATTGAATGATTTGATTGTTTGGTTTTATTAATTGAAGTTTGAATTTACCTTTTTGAACATGCCAAGAATGAGACTTAGTTGCATCTCCAAGAACTTTATCATTCAAATTCCAAAATAATCCTTGGGTATTTCCTTTTGCTTGGAATAGAATTTTCTGAAAATCCTCAGGGATATCAGGGTCATAAGCAACTATCATTCCATCAATAGGATATTCAATTTTTGGGGATTGATTTTGATTTGATTCCTGGAGTTCTTGGATAGAAACCATGGGATTTAACTTCGGTTCTGTCCCTTTCAAATAATAATCATCAAAGACCTGTTTCAAGTTGGGAGGTGGATTTGGTTCTTGGGAAGAATTGTTGCTATGAAGATAATCCATAACTTCTCTCCAAATGGGAGCAGCTCCTGTAATTCCCGTTACATTATGCATAGGTTCTCCACTAAAATTCCCAATCCAAACACCAACAGTATAATGATTAGAATATCCTACACACCAGTTATCCCTCATGTCTTGGCTGGTCCCTGTTTTAGCAACAGTCCAATATCTGGTGGAGAGGGAATTTTCCAATCCAAAAGTTAAGCTTCGGTTCATTCTATTGGATAAGATATTTGAAACAATAAAACTCGAGTCAGGTGAATAAATACTTTTGCCCATTTTATCTTTCCCTGAGTTGGCTAAGGTCCAATACGCCCAGGTCAGATCCCAAAGACTCACGTCTAAGGTTCCCAGGGCTAAGGAATATCCGTAGTAATCGGAGTCTTTTAAATTCTGGAAGCCTAGCGATTGTATTCTTTCGAAAAAGGAATCTACTCCTATCATTTGAACCAAACGAACAGCAGGTATGTTCAAGGAAGATGCCAAGGCTTGTTTAGCAAAAACTGGGCCCACAAATTCCTTATCATAATTAGATGGTCGATACATCCCTCTCGTTACATCAATGTCGAGAGGAGCATCCAGTAATATAGAAGTAGCTGTGATGTATTTTTTTTCAATCGCGAGTGCATAAAGAAAAGGCTTTAGAGTGGAACCAGCTTGCCGAAAGGATTGGATTGCATCCACATACTTAGCACTCGAAAAATCCTGCACACCTCCCACATAGACAAGCACTTCTCCTGTCTTGTTATCTAGGACAAGCACAGCTCCGTCCTTTACATTCTTATCTTGGATCAAAGAAAGATTCTTTCTTAAGCTATCATAAGCATGTTTTTGGAAAGGAAAGTCTAAAGTCGTTTTCACATTTCCAGATTTTTGGGAGGCAAATTGGTTTGCATAGTGAAAGGCAAGATTTTCCCCCTGTTTGTAATCCTGTGGTTCTGATTTTGAATTGTGTTTGGAATCCAAGGAATGAGTTGCATTGGTATTTAATTTGGATTTGGAAGCTAATGATAGTTCCGTAAAAGTTTTCAAGTCATATTCCGTATAATTCCAATTCAATTTTTGGGAAAGTCGGAAGGATCTTTCTGATATTAATTTATGGGAAGCATTGGGAGCACGAATCATGGAAGCAATCAGTAGGCACATCTTTTTATCAATGGCCTTACTAGCTGTATTCCAAATTTGCAGACTGGCAATAGGGACTCCAATTTTTTCCCCTCGAAGCGGAATTACATTTAGGTATGCAGTTAGAATTTGCTCTTTGCTCCAGACTTCTTCCAATGCAGAGGCAGCTTGGATTTGACGAATCTTTTGTGCAACTGTACGTTTTGTCCCTCCTGATCCCAGACTAGGATCCATTAAGGAAACAAGCTGCATACTTATAGTGGAACCACCTCGAAGCCCCCAACCTCTTAAGCCAGAATACAGAGAAGTCAAGAGGGCGATTGTATCTACGCCTGGGTGATCCCAGTAATTTTTATCTTCGGTAGCAAGAATGGCTTCTATCAGATAACTTGGAAAATCATCCAATTCCAACCATATATAAGATCTTTTCTGAAAATCAGTGCGTATACTCTGGAGAGGAATCCCATTGCGATCCAGTAGAATCGCCTCACTAGAAGTAAAATTACTTCGATATTCATTGTAGCTGGGAAATGTACGTTCTGTACTATAGATCCCAACAATCGATACAAAAAATAATAAAATGAATGAATGTAAATTACTAAACTTAATTAAAATACTTTTATAGATTAAGAAATTTTTCCATTTCATAAAATTATCAACAAACAACTAACTATCGTTTTATTCCTTTCCTCAGGTGAAATCATCTTGCATTTGACGGTCTTCCTCAAGCTCTGATTGAATTAGATAAAGACTATGATTGCCAAGCACACGAGATTCATATCCTTCTAACTTGGGTTGGTTGGGCGCTTGGATGAGGATTGTTTTGGGTAGATTGGAACTAGCTAAGATTCCCTCAATGAGGGTATGGATTTTTTCATTCTTACCATTCCAATGCAAATACGGAGGATCGATAAAATATACGAGATGCTCTATGCCATCAATCTCAGGAAGATTGGAATGTTGGCGGAAACTATCTTTCTTAAATAGACTTGCTTGCTCTCGATAGGATTTAAGAAGTTCTACTAGGCCAGTGAATCTTTCCTTAGCCATTTCGTAGAACAAGACTTTTGCGAATCCAACACTGAGTGCTTCCATTCCCATCTGTCCTGAGCCTGCGAATAAATCGATAAAAGCAGTCTTGGCATATTGGATCTTCCCTTTTTCTCTCATACCATCTAGGATAGAAAATATAGATTTTTTTAAAATTGCAGGAGTAAAATTCGAATTACCTTTTACTTGGGAAGGAATAGGAATCGATTTTCCCTTCCAACGACCTGTTTGAATTCTAAGACTAGGATTCAAAATTTTACCTTTTGTTAGGAGAATTTTTCTGAATGGATGATTGCAAAAGAGAAATGCGATCTTTTAAACTTGCATTGGGGTTTTGCTTCAGTGCTAAATTAGAAATAAAGTGTGCATCTTTTTCTTTTTGATTCTGATAAAGAAGGCTAGCATAAAAGTACAAACCTTCCGCATAGCGAGTTGAAGCTTCAGCTTCTTGGCGAAATCGGTAGCCCCATTTTTCCCCAATAGCCACTGAATTCGCTACCAAGGATCTTTCTAGAATTAAATACATAGCGTTAGTTAGATGAGTTGGTCGTTTATCTGTATTTTGATAGACAGATTCTAGAGTCTTATCCATATCTTCTAGCTTACTTTCAGAAGAGATATACAGTACAAGAAATCTTAAATCAAGATTCTTAGAGGAATTTTGAATTATAAGTTTGGATTGGCTCGCTACTTGGCTATAATTGCCTGACTTAAATTCCTTAAATAAAGAATCAAAATCTTGGTTCTGAGGGAAACTGGAATGAAGAAAACCAATACAGAGAAATGTAGAAAAAAATACCCTACCTTTCAAAAGCTTAAAGTTCAACGATATTGGAAGACCCGCACATAGGACAAATCATCTCATCATTGTCATCTGGTTCCCATCTATGGTCACAGTCTTCACAAGCATATGTGATTGCATCTGCATCCAACTCTTCTTCTTCATCGATATCATCCATAAATTCGTCGTCAATTGCCATATACAATATCATAACCACAAAACAAAAAGCCTGTCAAGAGTTCAGAGTAAAAAAAAAGATGAATCTTACGAAAAAACTTTTATTCTGGCTATTATGGCGTATTTACCCAGACACGAAAGCCATAGAAAGAAGAAATCCAAGTTCCCGTATCTATTTCTCCTATTCTTTCTAGGTTTAGCTATTTTCGGATATTTCCAAGAAAGGAAGATCCGACTCTTCTTTACGAAAGACCAGAAGCAAAAAATTGAAAAACAGAAAGCAAAAATCCAAGTAGCTATTGAGAAAAACGAATTAATCGAAACCTATGTAAGGGATTTTGACACATATTCAGTCGACTTTTTAGATAAAGATCCACTGGATCCATCTTCTATACATTATCGCGCACGCTCTTATTACTATAGCTTGTTGTTAAATGGACTGCAATTTGATTCTGCTTCCTTGATTGCACATATTGATGAGCCCATCTCACAGATATTTGGTGATAGTAACAAGACCAAGGACGATTTTGCCAAAATTTTCCGATACGCAAGAATGGCTGAATCCATCAAAGATGATTTCCCAGAATATGAATCCAATAAATTTTTACTATTCTTAACAGAAGCCTATCGTGAAAGAAAAAATTTCCCAAATATCTACAAAGAATATTCACTTTTAGATACAAAATCTCTAGAATCAGAATTTCACCATCCAACTGTTTGGCTATTAGTCTATTCGGCAGTTCGTTCAGGCAATACAAAAGATCTGGAAAAATTACTAGAAGCAAATAAAGCTGATGATTTCCTTGGAAAAATTCTACTCACTGAAAGAGAAGAGAACTTTCTCAATGGCATGTGTTATTATTATGCAAAAGATTTTGTTCCTGCCTTAAATTATCTGCGCAAAAGCAAATCAGATTTTCCAGATTTTATAACCGAGAAATCCTTATTGATGGAAGCAAGAATTTTCTATGCTCAGAATCTCCACCAGAAGGCTGTAGACCTATTGAGTGTTGGATTGAATAATACAAAGAAAAAGAATCAGGAATATAAAAAGCAACTCAAAGCTTGGATAGCAGAAAGACCGAATCTGAAAACGAATGTTGACCTTACAGAAGCTAAGGCTATTGACACTGATTTGCTGGACGAAGATTGATATGAAATTTTTCCATATTCGTATTCATTCTATCAAGAAAAATATAAATGTATATAATAAGCTCAACCTTAGTTTTGTTTTACTTCTAATTTTTATTTCCACAGGGAATTGTGGATTGTTCGAGAAAAAATTTCCACCAAATGGTACGTTTTGTAACGTATTAATTAAACCCTTCCGTTGTATTGAAATTCAATTCGCTGAAAGGAAGATTATTTTTTCTCCAGACGAAATCTACAACCTAGAAGTAAAATCTAGAGTTGAATACTACTACAAAAACATTACCTCGGATCAAATCCAAATGCTTGTTACATCAGAGAATAGAGTGCAATTATCAGACGGAAGATTTTTTCTTAGAAGGAAGGTTAAGAAATGAAATCCATTCAAGAAGCACAGGCAGAAATAATAGAAGAGTTCGCAGGTCTTAGTGATTGGGAAGAAAGATTCCAAGTCTTGATTGAATTGGGTGAGTCACTTCCAAAGTATCCCGATGAAAAGAAAAAAGATGAATTTTTAGTTCCAGGATGTCAATCTCGAGTTTGGATTGCGCCTGAGATGAAGGAAGGGCAGCTTTTCTTCTTCGCTGATAGTGACACTTCTCTTACCAAGGGATTGATTGCCATTCTAGTCAAAGTCTTCTCGGGACATACTCCAGATGAAATCTCCCAATCTAGCTTAGAATTTATCGAAACTATAGGATTACAAAAGTTTTTATCGATTAGTCGTAGGAACGGACTGCACAATATGATCCAGATTCTAATGGATTATGCTAAAAATAACTCAAACAATTGAAATTTTGCTAGATTTATTCAATCTTTCCTAAGAAAATTGTTCCTTACCTAAGGTAGAAAGGAAAACAATGAATCAAAGATATCTAATCTCAATCTTACTCTTGCTTGCCTGCAATAAACCCGCTATTGAATTGAAGCCTTATGGTGATTCAATCAAAGTATCTGAACTAAAAAAAATTCAACGAGACTATTGGCCTACCCAAGCTTGGAAATCTGCCAGCCCTGAATCCTTAGGAATGAATACTGATAAGCTCCAAGAGATGGAAAAATATTCATTCACTCTAACAGGAAATGATGAAGATCGCTTGGGGATTCGAACTGATTCAGTTGTAATCATTTACAAAGGAAAACTTGTGTACGAAAAGTATGCGAGGGAATATAAAAAAGACCAAAAGCATTTACTCTGGTCTGTTGCCAAGAGTTATATCAATACCTTAGTTGGGATTGCCGTCAGAGATGGACTGATGAAATTAGATGATTTTGCATATGAATATGTTCCAGAATTGAGTGTTACAGAAGAGCATAAGAAAATTACAATCAACCACTTACTTACTATGACTTCTGGACTTGATGGGCGGGAAGGATACGAATCCAATCCTATGAACTCAACTGTAATTGCTATGCTCTATACGAAAGGCAGATCCAATATGGGAGCCTATTGTTCTTCCCTACCAATTATTGCAGAGCCTGGCAAAAGAGTCTACTATTCCTCCTGTGATACAAATATACTTTCTCTCGCCTTACAAAATGTATATGGTAAAGAAAAATATTTAGAACTTCCGAATAAAGAGCTATTTAATATTTTAGGAATTCGTGATCTCACTTGGGAAAAAGATGGATCAGATGTATACGTAGGTTCATCTTATATTTATTCGAAACCAACTGATGTTGCAAAATTTGCTTTTCTCTATTTAAACAATGGGTATTGGAATGGCAAAAAAATTCTGCCCGATGGATGGGTGACCCAAGCTAGAACTCCCAGCGAAGGATACAAGACTACAAAGTATTATCCTGGTTTAGAAAAGAACAATTACACTGCTCAATGGTATGCAAATACAGGAGTTCCCGATGCTGGAATCCCAAAACCTATGCCTGATATTCCCAGTGACACATTTTTTGGATCAGGACATTGGGGACAAAGAGTCTTCATTATTCCAAGCCTTGATTTAATTGTTGTACGCTTTGCTGATGATAGAAAGAAAGAAGACTTCAGCGATAATGATTTTCTAAAACCCATCGTGGAGTCTGTTCAATGAAACCGAAAAAATTAATAATTACAATTATCCTTTTCATAGTTTTTGATCTTATGCTGTTCTGGGTCATTTCCAATTGGAGCAATCTAAAGGTATTCCCATCGATAATATCTTCGTTTTATTCTAAAGAATACTGTTCTTGCTATTTCGTAGTGGGACAGGATGAAGATTATTGCCATAATTTTGCAAGACAATGGATTCCCATTAGTGATTTCAAATTGGATTTGGAGAACAAAAAGGTCTCAGTGTCCGGTTTGGGTCGAACCAATTCAGCCATTTTCTTGGACGAAAAGAACGGCTGCGTATTACAAGAATTAAACTGATCTCTTCGTAAAGTTTCATTTGATGAAGAAAAAAGTTATATAATATATATTGCAGCAACTTGAATATATCTTTTTTTGAATCTGATTCTTCAACAAAAATAGAATACGAATAATTCAGATGCAGGATTTAAAGAATGCAAGGAAGAATTAAAAATCAAATATCCAAGCGTGGATTTTTCTCAAGCGGAAGAACTGCTTAAGAAGAAAAAGAAGAAATAAACTTTATTAATATTTAATTCTATCTATTTCCGTTTTTCATTCTGAGAAGCGGAAATAAAGAAAAGGAAATATATAAAATGAAAAAATATATTTTTATCGTAATCTTTCTTTCAATAATTTTTCCTAAATTTGCTCTACAAAAGGCAAATGATAAAAGTAAGTTTTGCAGAAACTATAGATCGGGTATCTTGGAAAATACATGTATATCAGGTCATAGGTCTATTATTACTAGATATGGTTCTTATCAAATTCAAAAATACAAAAACTTCTATCTTAAGGAAAATGTTAAGTGGATAGATGAATGCACATACATGAATACATTAATTGAAACGAATGATCCTGCTAATTCGGATTATATCGGTGCTCATAATATTGTAATAATGATTCATGTTAAATCTGATCAATACCAAACGAATGAAAATAACAGCTTAAGTTGTGTAATTAAGAAAATTGGTGAAATTCCCTCTACAGAAAAAAATTAACTGCATTAATTGAAATATCTATTCTCAGTAACTTAAGAGTAATCCATCCAGAAAATCTAGATAGATATGATTTAATTTATTAATCCAACTAGAACAAAAAGTTTTTTAGATTGATTTTCTCATCACCAGAAAGATCTTTCCAATGGGAAGTAATGTTCTCGAATATAAGACTATTTATGTAGGATCAATGATGAGATCAAAGACTTTCAGTGGAATGTTTCTAAAATGAAATTAAAATTCTGGTATAATTTTGTAGTTATTTTGGCTCTATTCATGTCCATCATTCTATTTCCACAGTTACCACTGAATGATCTGACTTTTTATCTACGCTTGACAATGATTTTCATCTTAATCATAGAAATCATTTTAGTTTTTAGAAATTTTTTATTGAATAGCGAGAATAACAATCTGATCAAGAATATTGGAGTAAGTATTGTATCAACTCTTGTATTTCTACTTCTAATTGAATCTTCTTTTATGTTTGTTCCGCGAACGAACGGCATCGATTATTCTCTGACGAATATACTTTGGTTTAAGAAATATTGGAATCCTATAAACTCTCGTGGACGTAGTGACCTTGAACCTTTAAACAATAGTTATATAAATAATTTCATCGTAGGAGTTTCATTTACAGTAGCGCAAGGTATTAACAGTGTTAAAGATCGTTTTTCTAATATCGTAAAGGAAAATATATCAAAGAAAGATAATATTGTCTTTTTACAAGAAATTGACTTAAGTAAAAAATTGTATATAGATAAGATAGGAAGTTACCTTACGAATAATAATGTGAATTACATTGATCTTTCTATTCTTTTCAATGACTTACCTATCTCAGATCCTGTCATCAATAGCAATGATGCTCACCCTTCGAAGAAAGTGCATAGCTTAGTTGATAGTAAACTATCCAAATATATTTCTAAAGAATTATCATCAGAGAACAATGAATAAGAACGAGCTGCTAAGCAATCCAATCGATAGCTCAGCATGGATTTATCTTATTTCAGCTATAGCAGTTGTTTTATTTATCTACTCAGCATTCGCATTGGGAAGTAATTACGGCAGAAGCCCAAATGAACAGAGCAGAATTGAGCTTGCAGTCGCAATTGCAAAATATGGATCCGTATCACTCGATCCAGTTATCTCTACTTACGGAACTCCATTTGACCGTTCAGAGCGAGATGGAAAAGTATATTCAGATAAAGCGCCTGGTCTATCTTTACTATCTGTTCCTATTGTTTGGTTAGTCGATTTGGTTGTTCCACGCGAGGAAAAAAGCATACTTCCAGGATACCTTGAATTAAGAAATATATTGACTTGCTTACTTATTACAGTCCCTGCGGCCTTGTTCCCCTTTCTTGCTCTCGGAACCTATCGTATTGGGTTTAACCAAGTTATGAAAATTCGTATCGCATTGCTATTTGCACTTCTCACCCCACTCATGACTTACTCGGGAGTGCTATTTGGCCACGTGCCAGCAGGTATTCTAGCTGCTTTTGCATGGAAACTAACACTCATACCTGATTACAAAAAGAAAAATACACAAATTCCTAAAACAAGTTCTGCAGCTCTTGCTGGGCTTTTATTGGCTATGGCAGTTACGATTGAGTATCCAACAGCTATTGTTGGATTAGTAATAATTCCGAGCATGCTTCTTCGAAAGTATCCAATGCGTACGATACTTACATTTCTAGTAACATCTTTGATTGCTATTCTACCTTGTCTTATATACCACCAAATAGCTTTCGACTCTCCATTTACTACTGGTTATGCGTTTAAAGGTGACTCTTGGCATGCTGAGGTTCATAGAGCTGGCTTCTTTGGTGTTACGGCACCGAAAATAGATCATCTTTGGGGAATTTTGCTTGGAGTTAAACGAGGTGTAATTTTCTTTTGTCCACTTTTAGTGTTGATTCCTTTTGGCTTTATCCAATTAGAAAAAATAAAAAAATACATTTCACTACCATATACTGCATTGGGGATCTTATACTTGTTATTCGCTTCTGGATTTTCTGACTGGCAAGCTGGTTGGAGTGCAGCAGCACGACATTTAGTTCCTTGCATCCTTATCTTTATTTTTCCATTTGCTAAAGCTATTGATTTCATTTCTCAAGCGAAAGAAAAAAATAAAAGACTGCATTGGATTCTAATATGTGGCTCAGCATTTTCCATGGTTGGCTCCATACTCAGCCTTAGCCTAACTCCGTATTTCCCTGAGCATTTCACATCACCCTTAGGACAATTGGTACTGCCAGCAATGGCTGATGGATATTTTGCAGCGACACTACTATCTGGAGCTAATCTTGCCTTTCGTGGGTATGCAATTGGTCTTCTTTCCATTTTAATACTGGGAGCTGTGACTTGGTCGCTGCTCGGACTTATGGGAACTCTAAAAAATAAAATATTTATTCCCTTATCGATGATCTTATTTGTAATTATTTATACTGGAATCATCTGGAGCACAGCAGAGCCACTAACAGTAGATCAACAAAAAATGCGAAATGATGTTCTGAGAGATTTGGGGTATGGTTTACAAGCAAAAAATTTCTTACAATCTGACCCTCACTATACTGAACTAAATATTTTATTTCCAAAGGACAATGCATCCTTATGACAATATTACTTTGGGTTTGTATAAGCTTAGTAATACTACTTTCTATATATTCCTTAGGACATTATCTCTGTGTTATAGTATTTCTCAAAGGAAGGTCAGGATTTAGAGAATTCAATGAATATCCTGATAGATCCGTGGCGGTATTAATTCCTGCACGTAATGAAGGCGAAGGAACAATGCGAGTTATACGCTCAGTTCTAAGCCAAGACCATAAGGGTCCATTAGAAATCTATCTACTTTTGAAAGACCGCTCAGACAGTAGTATTCCTCTGCTTGCATCAGCCTTTCCAGATGTAGACCTTCGAGTAAATGATCAAGATAAAATAGAACTATTAAACGGAAATGGAAAAAAGTTGGTCGTAGCATTCACTGGCTATGACTCCAAAAGCGAGAAATTGAATTGGATGACATCTCGACTAACAACGGATTATCTATCCATTCTCGATAGCGATCACCAAGCAAATCCTGAATGGATACGTTCATCCATTTGTCTGCTTCAAGAAAATAAATCTCGAATTATTCAAGGCCGTCGTTCTCCACTTTCGGCACTTGGTTTCTTTCAATTATGGGATTCTCTACACCAACACATCGGTTGTGAATTGTTCAATGTAGCCTTCACAAAATTGAAACTTTCCCTTTTCTTCACTGGGACAACAGTCGTAATGGAGACTGGATTACTACAAGAATTTCCACTTAGCAACTGTATAACGGAAGATGCCGAATTCAGTTATAGAATCATCCTAAAAGGTGAAAAAATTATTTATAATCCATTTTATGGTTCAGTCGAAGAAGTTTCTCCGAATATGTTCAGCTTCCTTTCTCGTCGAAGGCGATGGGCGAATGGACATACCAATGCATTTTTTAGCCATATGGATCAGCTATCCTCTGCTCCTCTTTCCGTAGCTGAAAAATTACAATTTATATTTCATGGTGTGCATTATCTAATTGCACTCTTTGTATTTTTCTTACACCTAGATATCGGTCTGATCATCCTACAAGGAATGCTTCTTGTTCCACAGATTGCAGCACTTTTAGTTAGCTTGATTCTAGGAACAATGATTGCTAGAAAGCAACGACCTTCTCGGGGAGCCGCATTTTTGTCTGAGATTGCAATCATTATCGCCTGGGTTTTTCCAGCTGTAGTAATTATTATTAATCTTAGTATGGCTTTCATTGCAAACAATCTGTCCCAAGCTGCAATACCCATTCCATATACAATTCAGGCCTTAGGACTCATCAGTCTTTGTGCACCCTTAGTGGTTTTAATCGTAGGGCTTGCTGGTTTTCGGCAACTCAGCCTAGTTACCTTTATCTGGGTTATCTTGACTTATCCTATAGCATTTTATCTCGATGTTATGGGCGTACTTATAGGTCTAGTTGATTTTATAACGAATCGTCAGTTCTGGCATGTAGTAGCCCGTTCACCTCGGCATCCTGTTCCTGAGAAACAAAAAACAGAAATTCATGGAATACGTTCTCTGGGAATAAAGGATAGTCTTCGAATTTTAACTGTTCTGCGTGCTTTTCGTGCCGTTCTTAGTCGTACCACTGTCACACTACCAAAACTTATTTCACGTTTATCGCCATGGCTTTTATTAATAGCTCTTTTATACATTGCAGTGAGTTACACCCCAAGCTTTAAAATGAAAGTTGCGCCTGTTAATTGTAAGGTGCTGGAGCATGACACAGATCCTTGGATTTTACATCCCAACAAAATAGCTGGATATTGTGAGTCTGGTGATAGCGATAGAAAACTAGGCTATTCGAAACGAACAGGCAACTATCTTCCGTTAAGAGAAGATAGTCTTAGTCCTATTGATACAAAATTATGGGATCAACTTGACTCTACGCATTTTTGCAACGCTGCTCACTTCAATCCTGGGAATGTTATCCCCATAGAAAAAGGTGGGGTAAAGCTTCAGCTTCGGAAAGAATCAAGGGGCGATCGAAATTTCACAGCCGGATCTATTGCAAGCAAGGATACATCAGATGCTAAGTTCTTGTATGGTAGATTCGAAGTGATCATGAAGCCCGTAAAAACATCGGGAGTGATCACTGCATTTTTCCTCTACCGTTTCGACCCTTGGCAAGAGATAGACGTCGAATTTTTAGGTCGTGATACATCTCAGATTCTCTTAAATGTATTCTATAACCCAGGCGATGAAGGCGATCTTTATAATTATGGATTTCGTGGAACTCCCGTTATAGTTGATCTTGGTTTCGATGCAGCTGAGGACTTTCATAAATATGCGATTGAGTGGGATGCGGAAGAAATACGTTGGTTTGTGGACGACATTCTAATTCATCATAGAAGTTCAGGATCACCAACACCTATTCCCCACTTACCTATGCGATTTTATTTAAATGTCTGGCCGACATGCAGTGAAGAGCTTGCTGGCCCATTTATTTCTACTGAATTACCAGTTGATGCTGAATTCAAATCAGTATCTATCTTTAAGTGGAAACCCTCCAATCTACCTTGGTTATCTTCTTTCCTGGACAAACTATTTCCTTTTTCTGGGACTACAGAAAACTGGAGAGATAATGCCGAATGGATACAGCCAAGGAGGTAATATAAATGAAGTCTTTCAGATTTAAGCGTTCTATAAACTATTTCATAAAACGAAATTCTTCACTTAATATGTAGATAAAATCTATTAAGAATTAATAATTTTTTAGACACATATAATTGATTATTATAAGTTGGAAAATATTATTCACGATTTATAGAATTTATTCTCGATAGTTTTTTAGAAAAGAACGAAAGTTATAGAATGAAAATTAAATAGGAACCTAATAATGAAAAGTTGTATTTTAATATTTTTATTCTTTTTATCCACTATCTTATATGCAGAAACTGAAACTACGCCAATACAAATTGCCATTTATGAACCATATCAATTAGCAGATTCACGAAAAACAGTTGTAGGATTTAGATTTAATTTATTTTACGGAGTCAACGAAAACGTATACGGACTTGATACGGGACTCATAAATACTGTTAAGAATAATTCAGCTGGAATTTCATTGGGCTTAGTGAATTTTACTAGAAAACATTCAGGAGCTCAATTAGGTATTTTCAATTTTAGTGAGAGAGTTTATGGATTTCAAATTGGTGTCGTAAATGCTTCTCAAAATCCACATAACATTCAAATAGGAGTAATTAATATCGGATTTAAGGACCATGTATATATGCCTATGCTAGGTGTTTTAGTCAATTGGGCTGACGGAGCTTTATTAGGTCAGTATAGTATTGGATTTAATCAATCTAGATCAGCTCCTTTGCAGGTTTCAGGAATTCTTAATAATACAAACGATGGGAATCTACAATTTTCAGGAGGATTTAATTATAGTAATAAAGGAGGTCTCCAAATAGCGGGACTTTCAAATTTGAGTAAAAATACTCTTATTCAAATAAGTACAGGAGTAAATATTTCTAACTATTCTTACTTTCAAATTGCTGGATTATTGAATACCTCTGAAAAATCTATTATTCAAACTGCGATAATAGCAAATAGTGTAGATGAAGGAATAATTCAACTTGCCATTATAGGAAATACTGCTGACAAAGTAAATTTTCAAATAGCTGGATTAGGAAATTTTTCTAATTCAAATAGTTGGCAAATAAGTAGCTTATTCAATGAAAACTCTTGTACGAAAGAATGTCCAAGCAGTAAACAAATTTCTTTATTCTATAATTCTGCAAAATATTCCCAAACACAAGTTAGTTTAATAAATCAATCCAACTTTTCAGTTTTTCAATTTGGTGGAATTAATTTAACTGGCTCTACAAATTATTCTCAGGTCGGTATAATAAATCGAGCTCTTAAAACAAATGGTTCCATGATTGGTTTAATCAATGAAAGTCATGATTTATATGGATTTCAATTGGGATTCATAAACATAGCTAAGAATGCAAGATTCCCTTTTACTTTATTCTATAACTCAAACTATGAGGAACGGTCAATTCGAAACAATACAGGTTTCGTTAGCCGAGAATGGTCACCTATCCAAATTAGTTTTTATGCACCTGTACAAATTTATACTAATGATACAGAAATTGATGGCTTACGTTTAGGTTTATTGTATTCTAAAAATGATTCAGTTACAGGACTGGATTTGGGATTATTTAATCGTTCCATTGAATTAAAAGGTCTTGAGATAGGAGGGATCAATCAGATTGAGGGAAAGTATGCTGGATTTCAATTAGGTATAATTAATTTAATAGAAGATAATTTTTATGGAGTACAGATAGGAATAGCTCAATTCAATCAGAAATCGCTATATGGGTTTGGCTTTGCTCCAATTGCAATAACTAAACAAGATGTAAATGGAATGCAAGTTGGAATTCTAGCCAATTATGGTAAAAAAGTATTATTCCCACAATTAAGTCTCGGTGTGAATATGGCTGAATCCACTTCTGTACAAATTTCTGGGATTGGAAATTTTTCAGAATCTCATTTAACATTTCCACAAATAACTGGTGGATTTAATTACACGAATGGAAACGTTAATGGACAAGTAGGAGGATTATTCAATGTTGCTTCTGGAATTGTTATTCCTGGACAGATATCTCTCATTTTTAATCGGGCTAAATTTACACCGTTTCAATTAGCGGGTATTGGAAATCATGCTGAAACAGAGGCCTATATTCAATTAGCAGGAATATTTAATATGGTTTCAAGGGAAATGAGGTCTGCCCCATTCAGTCAAGGCGATGATCCTTATGTGCAAGTAGCTTTGTTTTTTAATCTTTCAAGAAAGACTTACTTTCAAGCTTCTGCATTTAACATAGATAGTGGTCAGAATTTTGCTCAAATAGGGGCAATTAACTTTGCTAGTCAAGGACAACTTCAAGTAGGTGGAATTAATATTGATATGAGAATGGAAGGAATGCAAGTGGGTTTAATAAATGGATCATCTGGTTATGGATTACAAGTCGGTGGAGTAAATCTTAATAGCAAATTTCAAGGAGTATCTGTAGGTGCATGGAATATGACTGAATCCTATAATGGAGTTCAAGTCGGTCTTTTTAATTTAACTAAGAAATTAAAGGGTATTCAATTTGGACTTATTAATATTCATTTAACAGGAAATGTTCCTATTATGATTGGAGTCAATGCAGGAGATAACGAGTTATAATCTTATTTATATTTCATGGATAATTTTTGCCTCGGATATGCTCTATTATTGAAGACTGATTTTGATATAAAATTTAATAATACCTTAAATGAATTTTAAATTAGTACGATAGGAATTATAAAATATCATCCTTTCTCTTCTATTAGAAAAAATTAAATTAAAATTCATGTATTTATAGTCTCTGTTTTCAATGAAAAATTTAAATTTATTTACTAGATTTGGGGATATAGGTTAGATTTTTAAAATCGGAAAAGATACAACTCTAATAAGGCAATTAATACTGATGATATTTATTATAATCTCCCTCCTATTTTGTTTATTGATTCTAATTTATTTATTCCTTAAAATTTACCGTCCTCGCAAAACCATTTTAAAAAAGGAAAATTTCTTAGCAAAAAATCGTTCTTCTGCTTCCCATTCGAATCTTAATTCAAATCTAAAAACACTGATCAAACTCGAATTTGATTTCATATTGTTTGATAAAGGGATGAGTCATCTAAATAAAATCAATCAAGAAAATCTATTAAAGGTGATTGGGCAAAGTGCCATGATCCAAACTTTTGGATCTCTTGAGATCATGGGTCTTGCAGATCAATCAGGGGATAAGAGTCGTAACGAAAATTTAGCGAAATATAGGGGTTTAGCTGTATACAATTTTCTCATTAAAAATGGATTTCCAAAAGACAATCTAATACTTCTCAAATACCAAGTCGTCAATGGGAATTCAGAAGATGAAAAAATTCGATTTAGATCTGTAAGATTGAGTCTCAGACAACCTTAAGCAGATTGCTATTGCTTCACAGGAGAAATATTTTCTTAAGCAGTTAAATAATTTTATCCAAAATCCGTAACACCTATTTGCATAACCAAGATTTAAATCAGAATAACAACTAACGAATAACAATTGGTTCCACAATCCATAATTGGAGGTGGAGATCTTCCATCAACAAGCGGGTAGTAACATTTTCATTCTTTTCTAGAGCTTTTCGAAATTGATCTGTAGGACTGTAAAGAAAAATCCCAGAGAAATTTTGGGGTAGTTCGTATTCCTGTTCTGTAGCCAAAAATTGCATCTTAGTTTCATCCTTGAGAAGATAACTCAATGCAAGAAGATTTCCAGGATGATGCCTTTCTCGATTTCCCACAACTAGAGCAGTTTGGGATTGATTGATCATATCTGCTACCTTAGGAAGATTATAGCTTATACCCTTAGTCCAGACGACCTCCTGTTTAGAATTAAGAAAGCAACTTGCAATACCAAGAACAAGGAGTACAATAAATACAGTATTTTGAATTCGAAGTTTTCCACTTTCCGATTCAGCACCTAGGAGATAGGCAATAGCGACAAGTATTCCTATCAGAGAGGGTGCGAGGTATCTCGCCGAAACGGATCTTATTCCACCTAACACTAAATCCGGCACTAATACGATGGAAATAGGAACTATTATTAGAAAAAGAACAAGGGCCCCTTTTTTGAATGGAGCATACTTTATTAAGAAACAAATTGCTGTTAGCACAAATAAGCTTGCTAAGCCCACTGCTACAAAACTTTCTATGCCTTGGTAATCAGGCCAGAAATCAATAACAATTCGACTTATATTTAAAGCTAAAATTGATAGTAGACTACTATTCGGAATGATGATCATTTTTGACCAAGCCATGGAGATTTGAAATGCCTCCCATCGCATAGCAAGAGCATATGCCCAGGGTGCAAATATTACTACACCTAAGGACAATGCTCCAGCACTCATTAAAGTAATTTTATTGAAACGAAATTTTTCTCTGAAAAGAATGAACACTGCCTGCGAAAGAATAACAGTCGCTGTTGCAAGCGAGGTATAGAGTGCTAAAGCAGTAATGAAAGTACACAGTGTCCAAGATATAAAGATGTGATTTGTCGAATTTGTCTCTTCCTTTAGTTCTGTAAGACGAATTGCACGTATTAAGGCAGCGTTCGAAAGCAAAATTAGTGCGAACCAAAGTGTGTATTCACGGGCTTCTTGGGCATACAAAACGAAAAAGGGAGAGACTGCTAAAAGTGCGCTCGCTGTCCAAGCAATCCTCTGAGATTGAAAAAGTTCACGGCAAAACCAAAAAATCCCCGGAAACATCAATAGACTGAAAATAGCAGAAAGCATTCTTAGTGTGACAATATCATCACTGAAAATCCGACCCCAGATTCCAGCCAAAAAATAATACAAAGGTGGATGGTGAGGATCGTCCTGTGCTAGACCTCTCAGAATATCAATAGCATCTTTCTTATGAGTGTTGTGTATCGAACGAACAAGATCAACATCAAGAACTTGGCCAGTATATAGAACACTGCTCCAATCATCGACTTGAAGACCTGCAGAAAATAATCTTGTCCCTACTTCATCATGCCAAATTAGCTTTTTATCAAGATTTTCAAAACGAAAGAAAATACCCAGTATCAATGACAAAATGATGCAAGTATTTCGAAAAATTGTTGGACTGTTCTTACCTATCATAATTTACCTATTAAGCAGATTTTAGAGAAATGCTCTATCCACAACTCATAATAAATTGATTGCATTTTTCCTAAGCGGAGTTTTAATTTGTGTCATGTTGTCATCTTCCTATTTGCCAAATTCATAATATGTTTATAAAGATCATACAGGAAACTATTGGGTTTCAAAGATTACATATTTACACAATGAATATGTTTATGTATCAAATTGTCCAGACGAGAAGAATTAATACTAAAAATTATAGTAATTCTTTAATAGGAAGTCAAAAAATAATTCCAAAATTTGAGTTTTTTTTGCCATTCTCTTATCAACAATCCATACCAAAAAAGCAAACCACCGATTTTGATGGAGTTTATAATGACTATTGATTTCATGCGTGCCTTAGATAAATGGGTTGGAATTCCAGCTTGCGCTGTATTCTCAATGGTAGATTATATTTCACAACCTTTTGCTTCCAAGAAAACACAACCTATTAAGAAAATTCTTTTTATACAGATATCAGAAATGGGCTCAAGTATATCTGCCTATAGTTCTATCCTTAAGGCTCGTGAGCTTTATCCAGGAGTGGAAATATATTATTTCATATTCCAAGAAATGCAAGATAGCATTCATCTAATGGGCGTTATCGATCCACAAAAAGTATTTACAGTTACCTCAAAGTCTTTAATAGGTTTAGCCAAAGGACTATTAAAGATGGTTTGGATAATGCGCAGGCAAAAATTTGATGCCATCTTGGATCTAGAACTTTTTTCTAGGATGAGTAGCCTAATTGGTTATTTGTTTAGTGCAAGGAGACGAGTAGGTTTCAACCGATTTCATATGGAAGGACTATACCGAGGAAGTCTACATACACATCGAGTCTTATACAATCATGTTCGCCACATCAGCCATAACTTTCTTTCGCTAGTCTATGCCCTAAGGGAAGATCCTACCGCACTACCATTATCCAAGGTACAAATTCCCGAAAGCGATATTCGTTCCTTGAAGCTTCAATCATCCAAGGATGAAAAAAAAGCAATCTTTGCTAAACTTCGTTCTCACTGTCCATCCATCACAGCGAAAACAAAGTTGATCCTATTTAATCCGAATGGAAGTGATTTGCTTCCGCTCCGTCGCTGGCCGATGGAGAACTACATTACGACAGCCAAACGCCTATTAAATAACAAAGATTTCTGCGTCATTATCACTGGTGCTCCTTCGGAAATAGAAGGTGGTAATATAATTTGTGATGCTGTACAGAGCGAACGCTGTGTGAATTTCGTAGGACAGACGACACTTCAAGAACTCATAAATCTTTATAATATTTCAAATCTTCTATTGAGCAATGACTCTGGACCTCCCAATTTTGCATCACTAACTAATTTACACACTCTTGTATTTTTTGGACCAGAGACACCTATTTGCTACAAGCCTCTGGGAAAAAATATACAAGCCCTCTATGCAAATTACCATTGCAGCCCTTGTGTTTCAGCTTACAACCATCGTAAGTCTGCTTGCCTTGACAACAAATGTCTACAAGCCATAACGGTGGACGAAGTGTACAATCGAATCATCGATTTGGTGAAAGTAAAGTAGATAGAATGGGAGGATTTATATCCAATTAAAATATAACAAAAATATATATTCTTTCGAACGAAGCAAAGTAGAATTTTCCAAATAAAAAGTTAAACTTCTTGCGTTTTACCTTGTAAGCAGGCTGTAACTTCTTTCATATTCTGACCATTAACAAGGATTAGAAGAACGTCTCCTCCTTCTATTCTGGTTTGACCACTGGGTGAAATGTAGTTTTCTCCGCGACAGATGATGGTAATTAATGCATCCTCAGGCATTTGCAATTCACGAATACTCATTCCTTCAACGGGAGAGCCAAAAGGTATGATGAACTCTTCTAGTTTTGCGTCACTATTTTCCCTGTTTATGAATTCAAAAGGATATATTGTTTTGCGAACAAGTGGTTCGTTAACATGGAATAATTTTGCCATAAATTTTAAGCTGGAACCTTGGATAAGAAGCGAAGTTAATACGGTGAAAAATACTAAGTTAAAAATTAATGAGGAATTTTCAACACCTGCCGTCAATGGAAAGGTAGCAAGTATAATAGGCGCTGCACCTCGTAGACCAACCCAAGAAATAAACATTCTCTCTCTCCATGTAACTGGAAATAATGCTAAACTGATAAATACACCTAAGGGTCTTGCAATAAATATTAAAAAGAAGGAGAACAGCAATCCAGGAATCAGAATCTCCTTTAATTGACTTGGGAAAACCAAAAGTCCTAACGATAAGAACATGACGATCTGCATCAACCAGCCTATCCCATCCATGAAACGAGTTATACTTTTCTTGTGGATAAATGCATGGTTACCAAGATACAAGCCTGCCAGATAAACCCCAAGAAAACCATTTCCCTTTAACAAAGTAATTGTGGAATAAATAAAGATTCCTGAGGCAAGAAATATCACTGTATAGAGTCCATCGTATTCTAAATTGATACGATTGATGAATTCGATATAAACTTTTGCAAATAATAATCCTAGAACTGAACCAATTACGATTTGAAAAAATACAAAACTTAGAATCTCAATATAATTAAAAGTGGAAACAAATGTTAAACCTATTAAAGTTATGGTTAAAATAACTGCAAGTGGGTCATTAGATCCAGATTCTAATTCTAGTATAGATTGAACTTTTTTGCGTAAGCCGATACCCGATGTTCTAAGCAAACTAAATACGGATGCGGCATCAGTAGAAGATACAACAGAACCTAGAAGAAGAGATTCTATAAAGTCCAAGCCTAAAAAATAATACGAAAATACTGACATAGTTAGAGCAGTTATGATTACTCCAACTGTAGAGAGAAATAATCCTTCTCGAAGGATTGGTTTGATTTGCTTCCATTCAGTCTCCATACCACCTGCAAAAAGAATATAACAAAGAGCAACTACTCCTAAAGATTGAGCTAAGCTATAATCAACAAACTCGATTTTTCCGATACCATCTGAACCAGCTAACATTCCTAAGATTAAAAAGAGCAGTAAGGTAGGTATTCCAAAACGAAATGACAATTTACTTACAACTATCGCAAGTAGAATTAATGCAGAGATTACAAATGATGTTAATTCAAAAGAATTCATTAATTATAGCCTATTGAATTTCAAGTGTAACCTTATGATGGTATTTGATGGCTCGTTTGTTCTCAATAAGTTGGCCATCGGGTCTTGATCTGCCTAAACCATAAAATATTATGCGTTTTGAAGGGATTCCTTGAACTAGAAAATATTTCTGGATATTTTCTGCTCGTTTACTACTTAAATTTATATCATCAATTTCAGAACCTCCATCCTTGGCATATCCTTTGATAAGTAAATTTTTGGATGGATTATTTTGAAGAAATGTAACTACTCTTTGTAGATTGTCCAAATAAGCTGGGTTCATTTGATGGGATTTTGGATTGAAATAAATTATTTCTGGAATATACTGTTTTTGATTTATCTTCTTCGGGCTCTCAACAGAAACTGAATCACCTTTTTTCATTACGATCTGCTTAATGATATCTTGGAATTTAGTAATTCCTGCTGTATCAACTTTAATCGTCTGTGACTGAAATCCTGAAAGATAAAAGTTAACTAAATATTTTTTTCCAGTCTCCAAATTTACTATATAATCACCGTTTGTTGATTTAGCTCTAGAGAAACCTTGCTCTTCTTTCGTTTCTTCCAGATACCATTTTATATAAGCGTTTAAAAAATTACCTTCTTCATCAACAACCTTTCCCTTCAACACAAAACTAAATTCTAAAGGCTCTGCTCTTTTGGGCAAAGGGATAACTTCATATAAATCAGTATCGCCAAAGCTATCTAATCTTGCAGCGGATAGATAACCTTTCCTGCCACTGATATTTAATTTAAATCCCCAATCTGTTCCTGAACCATTCAAATACTTTCCTATGTTGACAGGTTTAGACCACTTTGTCCAAGTATCATCCAAACGAACAGATTTGAATATGTCCAAATCTCCAAATCCATTGTGACCATTTGAACTAAAATACAAGGTCTTTCCATCTGAGTGAAGGTAGGGTGTTCTTTCTGCAAATGCTGTGTTAATCGTTGAACCAAGATTAATCGGTTCCATGTATTCACCATTTTCATTCAGGAAGGAAACATAAATATCCGTATTACCCCATTTGTCGCCTAGGGAAAATTGATCTTTAGGTCTAAGTTTAAATAAATCATTTGGCCTATCACTGGAAAATAAAACTGCCTTACGATTCGGAGTATAAACTAAATCTGCTTCAAAATATTCTGAATTAATAGGTTGTGGAAATGCTTTAGCTTTGTCCCATCCTTCTTTGCTTAACTCTGAATAGAAAATGTCACCTTGGCCTAAAGATTCAGATTGATTCCCAAATAAAATAAGAGAGCTTCCATCTACTGAGAGAGAAATGGCGGCCTCGGGAAGTTCCGTATTCAAATCACTTAAACTCTTTGCAAGAGACCATTCTTTCTTACTTTCATCCCAATCTGAGTAGTAGATATCCTCACTGGTTTTATTTCCATTTCTTTCAAAAGATGTGAAAAATATCCTTTTACCAGACATTTCCAATATCGGTAGATACTCAGCGTATTCAGTATTGATGGATGAACCAAGATTTCGAACTAAAATTTCATCCTGGTCATTTTTAATTATTTCTATAAGTTCTGAAATTTCATTCTTCTTTGTGGGAAAAAATTCTTTGTATTTTTCCCAGACATTTATTGCCTCTTCAAATTGGTTCTCATGCATTTTACTTCCAGCAAGAACTTGAACAAGTCGATATTCGTAGTATTCGAATGAGATAACATTGGCTAAGTAAGTTTCTATTGCACTAGGGGCTTCCTGGAAGCGAAGTAATTCTTCAGATTTTTCCTGACTAAGTGTGGACCTCCAAATCTCTTCTTCCGATTCTTTTGAAATAACACTGTTAGTTATAAAAAATAAGACTGATAATGATATTAGAAAATTACGAATCATAGCTATCTTATCAAAATATCCTTGAAATAAGGAGATTGCAAGTAAAAATAAGAACATTGATCAATTCATATTAAGTAAAGAGATTTAAAAAATGAAATTACAAGAGCTTTCTGAAAAGTTAAATGCTCCTTTTAAAGGGAATGGAGAACTAGAAATTTCTAGAATTGGAGATTTAGAACATCCTTCTGATTTAGAACCTAACAAGATCTATTTTGTAGCAACGAAAAAGTATTTAAATAAATTTCCAAAATCAAAATCCGTCGAAATTGCTCTAACAATTGATTCATTGAAAGACTATTTTCCCAATGCAATCCTGGTCCCTGAAAATGAATCTAAATTTTATTTAATTAAAGTGCTAGAACTTTTTGATAAAAAGTCTAATTTCACAGGCAAGATTTCATCCAAGGCTAGCGTAGCCGATTCGGCACAGATTGGAAAAAATGTTACAATTATGGATTATGCTGTAATTATGGAAGAAGCTAAAATTGGAGACAATGTTGTAATCTATCCTCATGTCTGCGTAGAAAGAAATGGAAAAGTAGGAAATGATACAGTATTGAAATCAGGTGTTATTCTGGGAGAAAATTGCGAAATAGGAATCCGTGGACTCATTCATCCCAATACAGTTATCGGAGCAGATGGATTTGGATTCCATGATAATAATGGGATACGTTATAAAGTTCCGCAAATTGGCAATGTAGTGATTGGCGACGATGTAGAAATGGGTGCATGTTGCACTGTGGATCGAGCTACGATAGAAACTACTTTAATTGGCAACCAAACAAAATTTGATGACCATGTTCATGTTGGACACAATTGTCGAGTTGGTAATTTTGTATTCATAGCAGGGGGCACAGTGCTAGCTGGTTCTGTAATAGTAGAAGACAACGTAATCATGGGTGGGCAATCAGCTATTGCAGAACACGTAAGAGTTCGAAAGGGTAGTATTGTATTAGGATTAACAGGACTTACAGAAGATTCCGAAGAAAAAACTATTTACTTTGGAATTCCTGCAAGACCTGCACTTGAAATGCATCGAATTCATGCAGCCTTAGGATCTTTACCAGAACTTGTTCGATATGCCAAAAAAAGTAAATAAGATAATAATTCAAATTTATACAATTTAATTTGAAATAATAAATTTAAATGAAAAGGGACTAAAATATGGGAATCAGTGAAAGACAATTTGACCTAATCCAAGAGGCAGCTAAACTTCTCATGGAAGATATTCGCCTAACATTAGAAGAAGCTATCAATCTAATTACCACATGCATTAAGATAGAACTGGTGAAACGTAATGTCACTATGGAAACATTAAATGCTAGCTCGCTTTCAGACAGAACAGCATTTACACGAGCTATCGTACATAATGTTCAGCAAAAAATTATTGAGAACCCCAATTGGCGAGCCAAGAATCTAGCCGCCAGTATCGAAAAGTTTTATAAAGTTCTGCACAAGTCCTGGATTCAAAATAGTATTTAAATTGCCTTGTAACAACTATTGGCTTTTCTTCCCTTGAGTAATTATATTTCGGTTCAACTCTTGGATGACTTGCCTTAGTTCTTCTTGTAACTCACCATATTCTTTCCAATTGCCTGCTTTGATTGCAGAGTCTGCTTTTCGTAAAGTTTCATCAGCAAGATTTCCCAATTTGAGAATCTTTTGCATTCCAGAATCATCATTGCTGGAGCTAGTAGAATTTGAACTTGAATTAATGCCTGACTTACCACCACCAAAAATAGATCGTAGTCCTGATTCTAAAGTTGACTCCATTACAATTTCATTTTTATAAGAGAGGATGACTCGTTTCAATTCAGGCATCTGTCCTGTTTTGGCACGGAGATACAAGGGTTCTACATAAAGCAAAGAATCCTCAACGGGTATCACAAGTAAACTTCCCCGTATAACACGAGAACCTTGCTGGCTCCAAAGAGTAATCTGTTCTGATATGATTGGATTTTGATCAATCCTAGATTCTATCTGCATCGGTCCGAAGATCAGTTCTTGTTTAGGAAATTTATAAACAATGCTACGCCCATAATTTTCTTTATCACAACCTACAGACATCCATGCTACCATATTACTTTTGTTAACTGGAGTAAATGGCAAAATCAATTGAAACTCTTCTTTTTTTTCGCCAGGTAGCTTCATTATCATGTAATAAGGTTCGACTGATTTTTCTACTCCATCCAATTTCTCAATTGGAAATCTCCACATATCCTCTCTATTGTAGAAAACTCTTGGATCTTGCATATGATAGGACAGATACATTTTTGCTTGCACCTTAAAAAGATCTAGTGGATAGCGAAAATGGTCTTTGATAGAATCAGGAATTTCATCTGCTGATACGAAAAGTTTTGGAAATATCTTTCTGTAAGTTTGGATCATAGGCTCTTTTTCATCTATGACTGCAAATTTAATTTCACCGTTGTAAGCATCCATGATCACTTTTACAGGATTACGAATGTAGTTATTACCAAATCGATCGAAGGATTCTGAATAAGGAAAGTGAGAGTCCAAAACGTACGCATCTATGATCCAGTAGATTTTTCCATCAGCAACTACAGGATAAGGATCTGCATCAAATCGTAGAAAAGGTGCTATTTTTGTAACACGTTCCCTAATCGTTCTATAGTAATGAATTCGTGAATCATCATTGAAATAACTGGAAATTTGGATTCGAAAATTTTGAAAAGAAAAAGCATAGATCAATCTTTTTAGAAACGTATCTAGCTTAACTCCACCTTTGCCCTCATAAAAACTATCTTTATTCGTATCACCCAATGGATAATCGAACTCAGGACTCGTAGTATTTGTAAAAACATAATCTCTTGTTAGCTCACCATAGTAAATCTCAGGTCTTGTAATTTCGATTCCATTTACTTGATTAGGTGGAATGTCTTTAACAAAAAGAGTTGGCAGACCTTCTTCAGTCACCTGATTCACAGGAGAGGCTACCAAACCATAGCCATGAGTATACCTAAGCCTTTGGTTCACCCAAGTCTTTGCCCGTTCGGGAACTTGCTCGTATTCTAACTCCCGAACAGAAAGCATCATCTGTCTATAATCACCGTTAATTGTATAACGATCCACATCTACATCATTGAAACGATAATAAAGTCGAATCTCTTGCAATTGTCGGTAGGTAGAAAGCAAAGGCTCCCAATCCCAAAGTCGAATATTTCTTATTGTGGATTGGTTTGCATTGATTGTATTACTATCGAGTGAGGCAGTTCCTGAATATTCTCGGACGTCTATTTTATCTAAATCGTAAGCGAGTCTTGAGAACTTTATATTATTTACAATGTAATGTTCTTCTTTTGTATATTCATTCGGCTCCACAAAAAATTTCTGAACAAGCCCAGGAATAATTCCTTGGGAGAAAATACTTGCAATCAAAAATAAACCAGCAAGCCCAGCGAGTAACTTCCCACCTCTAAGGAAAAGAGAGTAGATCACTAAACTTCCTAAAACAAGCGTTAATATAGCCATAAACCAATAGCTGTACAATCGACTGTGCAGATCCGTGTAGCCTGCACCAAAGACTACACCCGAAGGCGACCAGAGCAAACCAAATCGATTTAAGTAGAACTCAAATGCGATAAGAAAAGTCAATGCGGCAAGTAATATTGAAATTTGAATTTTAATTGGGCCTGAAAATATTGTCTTGAAATTATCACTCAAGACACCCATTCCCATTCGAATCAAATAAAACGCAACTGATGTTAGTAGACATATTAATATGATAGCTTCCAACCATCCAAGGATGGAATTCCAGAAAGGGAGTGTGAAAAAGTAAAACCCAACATCTTGGTTGAAGATGGGATCCACTAAACCAAAATCTGTCTTCTTTGCATATTTTAGAATCAATTCCCAATTACTTTTTGCGAAGCTTCCCGCAATATAACCAATGACACTACTGGCTGCTAAAGTAATATAACGTAAGATTTTAGTGCTAAGGTGGAGCACTCGAGATTGTTGGTTGCTGTCTTGGTAACGAAAGAAAGGTAGCGGAAACTTTTTCGTCAATCGCATTGTGATTGCAAAATTAAAATAAAGTATGGCTGTAAAGAGTACGAAGACTCCTCCGAATAACACCAATTGGTACTGGATTCGTAGTAGAAATACCGAAAGAAGGCCTAAGGATTCAAACCAAAGATAGTCCGTCACCAGATCTAAAATTTGGAAAAAGAAAAATAGAAATACAAGTCCTAAAGCAATACTGATAATCTTAATTCGGTTCATAATTTAAAAATTGCCTGCTAATTAATTGCAAGTCAAGGGTTTAATCCGAAATTTAAAGATTTTTATCTCAATGTCTTATTTCATTTTTGTAGGATTCTATTTAGTAATTATTCCAAAAACTACCATTGCTTCCACTTATTCCAACTCAATCTAACGAAGAATAAATCCTAAATCAATTAAGCCACAGACACCTAAACACCATACAAGAATCTTCGAACCTATCGATTGAAAGCGATTTTCTTTATGATTGGCAAGTAGCAAATGCAATGCCAAATGAATTATAAAAAATCCATCTAAAGATAACCTTCCATAGAATTGGATATTCTCAGCAGTAGCTGAATCAAGTAGTAAATAGCTAAGATAAAATAAAGGCATATGAGCGATGATCCAAAACCAATACGCAGTTTCTTCTTCCCAATCTCCGATTATATAAAAAATCTTCCACTCTCGCCTATGAATCGCATCCAACTCATGAGTCCAAATCAATGATAATCCTAAGTAAAAAATTGAATTTTCCATACAAATCTCCTTAAGCCAATTAGAGAAAAGATGCGAATTTTGTATCGAAAATACTAGCTTCAGTCCAGTTGATTCAAATCAATTTTTAGCACGGAAGCGACTCATAGTTTCTTTGGTTATTCCTAAGAAGGAGGCGATCACATAATCAGGAAATTTTCCTATCCATTCTGGATGATTTGCAATCAGTTCATCATAACGTTGTTTAGGTGAATTTGAAAGAAAAGAAAGTATTCTTCTTTCCTGCTCAATATAATAGTCTTCAATGATCCTTCGTATTGTATTGGATAAGAAAATATCACTTTGCATCTTCACTTCTAAGTCAGGGTAGTAAATTTGAATCGCCTTCCCAGAAGAAAGATCTTCGATGGAATCAGAACTTGGATGAATGTTACGAAGGGAAGTCGCAGATTCGCAGAACTCACCTTCCTGAATCAATCGAAAAACAAATTCTCTCTGCTCGGTTTTAATCTTGTCAGACTTACTTTTTGAACTATCAAGAATACTATAATACTGCTTAAGAACTCCTTCCAAAATGAAGAAGACAAACTGAGAATTGTACCCAGGTGAAATTAGAATTTCTTTCTTCTGAAAAGATATTTCGTTGCCTAAAGAAGAAATAAATTTAATAGAATTATTGAACTCTGTCGACTTAAAATTTATTGGTTCTGTCAAACCACTCGCTCTTTTTTCAAGGCATCAATATCTTCTTTCGTATATCCAATCTTAGAGTATATCTCTTCATTGTGCTCACCATGTTCAGGAGGGTGCATTCTGTAATTTGTTGGAGTGCTCAGGAAATGAAAAGGAGATCCAAACTGTAAGATAGATCCATATTTATCATGGTCGATTTCTAAAATCATCTCCCTCGATTTCAAATGCTCGCAGGCAACAACTTCTTCCAAATTACGAATCAAAGTTAAACAAGAATCTGTATTTTCAAAAATTGGTTGCAGGTCACCAACAGTTTTGGAAGCAAAATATTTTTGCAAATGATCTTGGATTGCTGGAAAATTTTCAGGAGAATAAGAAAATTCTTCGAGCAATTTTTCCTGACCCGATTGTCGCAGAAAAGTTTTGAAGAACATATCTTCCAAAGCACCCAAGGCAACATGGCGGCCTTCTTTTGTTTTATAAATATTATAATTCGGAAGTCCACCTGATAGAATTCCATTCCCAGGTTCAGGAACTTTTTTCTCTGAAGAATAGATACCACCATACAAGGAAAGAAATTGCAGGGAACCTTCCATCATGGAAATGTCAATTCGTTGACCAAGCCCTGTCTTCTCACGAGAATACAAGGCGGCAAGAATCGCCGAAAGAGCAGTCAATGTTCCACCACCCACATCGGCTAATTGATAGCCACCTAATGTAGGATTTACGCCCGATTGGTGGAGTAGGCCAGCTAAGGCTAGATAGTTGGAATCGTGGCCAGCAAAATCCACATATTTCCCGCCAATACCATACCCAGAAATTCCACAGTAGATCAGCTTAGGAAATCTTTCCTTGAGCACATCATAGCCAATGCCCATCTTATCCATCCCATCGGGACGAAAACCTTCCAACAAAATATCCGCATCTTCCAACAAACGAAATAGAATTTCCTTCGCCTTATCTCTCTTAAAGTTTAGAGTAATCGCCTTCTTGTTTCGATTCAGCATCATAAACAAGCCTGGCATCCCTGAAGCAGATTTATACATCACCCTCGCAGCATCCGCCGCTCTAGGATTTTCAATCTTAATAACATCGGCACCCATGTCGGCAAGATGCATGGAGCAAAGAGGTCCAGGTAGAAGAAGACTAAGGTCAATCACTTTTACACCCTTCAAAGGCCCGGTAGGTTTACTTCCCATTTCAATTTTCATAGGATTCCACCTTCCCTACTTTGTAGGATTCATTCAAATAAAATTATGTTGAAGATTAGAGAAAAAGGATGACTTGGGCACCATTTCCAGCTCTCCCTCGACGAGGGCGCTCGCTCGATCTGGGGTGCAGGGAAAGTTCACCTTACCTTCTTTCGTCGGGAGTTGGACATCCTTGTCCACCTGGTATAATAATACCTGAATATTCTAATTCTGAGTTTTTGAGATTATCGATAGATTTTGGATTTTGAAAAGAAGAATTAGTATCCGTAAATTCTATTGCTTCAAGACGGACATTTTCATTTTCCCAATACTTTGTTTTAATACTTTCTGGATCGATAGTTGCTTTCTTGCCATCTAAGGTTGCAAAATCGAATTCATATCCTTTCTCTTTTAACATCTTATAAGGAATATAAAATTCATTTAAAAATACACCTGTAGGATACTCTCTATCTTCATCCAGTATTAAAGTATCAGCTGAACTCATAAAGATGAGAACTTTTTTGGGACTAGCTTCTAAATTTACAACAGATATCAAAAGTATTGCAGATGCAATTACCGAATTGAACTTGGACTGAAATTTAACATAATTTTTACTTTTTTTCATAATTCCTCACTACCTATTAGTGAGAATTAGCTAGAGAAAGTTTTTAACCTAGGTTAAAAAGTCTAGAATGAATTCGACTTAAAGCAACATTTGTGATTCCTAAATAAGAAGCAATATGATTTTGATTCAGTCGTTTCGCATTCTCCCCGTAATAGTTTAGGAATTTTTTATAACGATCTTCTGCAGAGAGACTCAAAAAATCAAATTCTCGTTCTTCCTTAACCAAATATAACCGGGAGACAAAAGGTAGAAGTACATCCAATTGCACAGAGAAGGAGGAAGAGTGTTTTTCTAATTCGAAATAATTTATTGCGTAAACTTCACTGTTTTCTAAGGCTTTAATAGAATAGAGATTGGTTTCTTTGGTTAAAATACAACGAAGGGATCCCAACCAATCTTCTTCAAAGCTAAATCCTTTCGTCCATTCCTTTCCCTTGTAAGTATAAAGCAATTGAAAGCATCCACTCTTAATTAAAGCAATTTCTTCACTGAATTGACCTTGTTTTAGAAACAATTTTCCTTTAGGAATTTTTCGAAGTTTAGAAATGGAAAGATATTTAGATATAAATTGATTCATTAAATTGTTTCTCTTCTATTACCTATCTACTTTAGTTTGCAGCCTTACAATTTTCTCTACAAGACTTCGATAGATTTCAATCATTTCCAAGCGATTCATTTGAAAACGATAAAGCTCTAGAAGAAGTAGGCTTTCTCTTTCCTTATCCCATCGGAAGTATAAATTTTTATTTTCAAAATCGGATACATCATAGAGAAATCTTGAGCGAAAAGAATTTTCTTGTATGGCTTTTATCGCCTTAGGTTTCAATGTTGATAAATAAATTTCATCTTTTTTCCAATTCCAAGAATAATCTTTAATATCTTGAAATAATATATTTCTATGAAAGGTAGTATTTCCTGATACCATTTTCTTATACTCTAGTCCCTTATCTGTAATCTTGATATAATGCGATCCTGGAGTCTCATATTTTGAATAGACTAAAAGAAACAGAATTCCCATTAGAAAAAACATCAAACCAATGCCTATCATTTGTTTGTTGATTTTTTCATTATCTTTATCAATATCTACTAGCAATGATTCTAGTCCAATTAAAAGCAAAAGAAAAATTGAGATTGCCATTAAGACTAAAGTGAAATTAGAAGAAGTATCACTTTGCCAAGACTTTTCGAAAGTTTCTTTTAATGAGTTTTCATATGGTGCAGATTGTACATTTTGATTTGATATTTGATTCAAATAATTGGGTCTAAAATAAATCCCTTCTTCTTCTATGATCTCAGGTTGAATTTCAAAAGGTAAATACTTTCCCATTTTTTGATCAAATTCTTTTTTTGCTTCAAGACCATAAGGGTTAATTTCCTTTCCACTTCTAAATATTGGAATTTCCATAAGACTGCGATCTACAAGATAGAATTCAAAGGTATATAATTTTTTAGTTTCTTGTGTATCGCTTTCAGGTTCAGAAAAATCTCTTTCTCTTCTCATCGCAATTCCAATTATTTCTGAACTAGGTAACTCTATAGATCGACCCTCATGCAGAAATTTAAGATTTCTACTTTGAGTCAATAATTCCATACGAAAGGGATCGGACTTCCGATCATGAGAAATTTTATCCTTACACTCATTGACACAACCAGCAAAGCTAATTGAAATAATTAGAATATACAATTGAATACGACCCTTCATCCAAAATTGTGATTTTTCACTTTTACTCAAATCTTTTCTATCTTTTGAAAATTGCCAAAATACAATTTGTTTGGATTCAAAGATAGTCCATAATAATCCAATTATAGGTAGAGAAATTATAAAATAAATAACAATCAATAGAACTAGGCTTTGTTCTTTGTTAGGATCGAATTCTAACCAAATCAAATTGTCAGTGAGAGATTGAAATTCAGAAAAAGACATTATGGATTCTCCTTTTATCCTTCCTCTTCTCTTGTAAGGGAAAAGAAAATGGAAGCAAGCATTTTAAACAAGATTTATTTTTTACTTGGAATTTAAAACGAAGAATATGATTTTATGAAAATGGTAGATTCGATTTATTTCATAGATTTTTCTGAAATTAATTATAATATAAATTATCTGAAATATCTTTCTAATGTTAGTATAATATTAAATAAAGACTCTCAAGCTATTCAAATCCAATCACAAACATCTGGGAATAATACGAATCTGAAGCCTAATGATTTTAATACTAAAGATAAGTTAATAAAAACTGAAGATTGGATTTATACAATAAGAAATCAGGCTGATACATTCTTGATGGAATCTGGAGTGTATGAATGGAATGAAGATTTCTTCTTCGTTAATACACTTTACCAACATATGAAAGGTGGCTCCTATCGCGATATGTATTGTTTTTCAAAATTTGGATATCAATGGCTTTGTGTTACTAATGGGCTTGGAAAAGTCTTTCATATATCTTTGAATAGAAAAAGCTATCTAGGAGTATTCAATTGGATTTCTTCTCGTAAAAAAAAAGAGGCCTTTGAATTTGATAATACAATCCTTGCATCCGAAGAAATTGTTTTGATGGAAATCTCATCAAATGAGAGAATCATACATCTTCCTATTCCCATTCCACTTACAAATTTCCACTCCCAAAATCAATCCGAGTTTTTAAAAAATAATTCAGAATCATTTGTTGTAAAAATCCTAGAAGAAAATAAAAAATTCTTTCTAAGTTTGGAGAATTCTTCACCAAACAATAGTCAATCTAAAGAATTCGAATTTAAAATTCCGCTTGGTGAATGGATTTTGGAACAGATGAAATAAAATTTTCCCTTGGCACAATCTGATAGTTGATTGGCGCGAATTGGTTTGTTAAGATTTTCAATACATGGTATTCTCTTTTTCATACAAAATCTAAGAGGGAATAAACATGAAATACAAAATTTTTGTAACAGGAGCAAGCGGAGCATTTGGAAAACTAACTTGTATCAAATTGGCAAAAAATGGCCACCAGGTGGTTGGGACTATGCGCTCCACTCAAGGTAAAAATTCAGGTGTAGCTGATTTACTTAAATCCAATGGAGTTCAATTGGTAGAAATGGATGTTACGAACGAACAAAGTGTAAATTCTTCTATTAAGTCTTCTCTTGAACTAATGGGAGGTATTGATATTGTTTTTAATAATGCTGGCATTGGTGCAAATGGAATTTTAGAAGCATTTACACCAGAGGACCTACATAGATTGTTTGATGTAAATGTGTTTGGGGTACAACGCCTATTGAGAGCTGTATTGCCACATTTGAGAAAACAAAAAAAAGGAACAATCATTCATACTTCCAGTTGTATAGGAAGAATCACTACTCCCTTTCTTGCTGCTTATTCAGCATCAAAATATGCATTAGAGTCCTTAGCCGAAGGATATCGTGCGGAGCTTTCGGGATTTGGAATAGAGTCCTGTATTGTGGAGCCAGGCGGTATGCCAACAGAATTTATGGGAGCAATGATAAAGCCGAGTGATTCAGAAAGATTGAAGCAATTTGGAGAGATGGCTAGCTTACCTGATTCAGCACTAAATGGTTATGTACAATATATCGAAACTATAGCCGATCAAAGACCAGAAAAGGTAGCTGAAGCAGTAGCTACATTGGTAGATATTCCATTTGGTGAAAAACCATTCCGAACAGTAGTCGATTTCTCAGGCTTGAAAGAACCGATAGAGAATTACAATCAATCACTCATTCAGTTAACAAAGACTATTTATTCAGCTAATGGTGTAGCGAATTTACTCACACTTAATAAAGATTAAATGATGGTGAATATAACAATCTCACAATTTTAAATTAAAATGAAATCTAAATTTACATACGAATGTAGAGTATGATTTTCTTAAAAATGAAAAATAAAAGACGATCAATAGAAAAATATTGATCGTCTTATCTTTTTAATAGAAAAAATTGAGTGTAGAAGAATACTTATGGATATGAATAATCATTCAAGATACAATCTTGATAAAGGCTGGAGATTTCTTTTCAAAGAAATGAATATCTCTTCTGAAGAAGTATTGCGTCACGCTCAACTTCCTAGTGATCTTTTAATACAGAAATCACCGACAGTAACTGCTGAACAATACTTTGATTTTTGGGAAGGAATAACAAAAGTAAGTGAAAATGATCCTACATTTATCATTCGATTGGTTCAAGCAATCAATTCTGAAACATTAAGCCCAGCTCTGTTCGCATGTTTGAGTAGCCAAAATCTAAATATGGCATTCCATCGTATTTCATATTATAAACCAATAGAAGGCCCCATAAGATTAGAAATTTCAGAAACAACAAAATCAACATCTGTAATCTTTCATAGTGTTAATGAAGGTAAACTATTTCCACCTGCTCTTGCTTGTTTTGAATTAGCTTTTTGGGTGAGGCTTGCGCGATTAGCAACTCGAGAAGAAATTGTTCCTATGAAAGTTGAAAGCAATGTTAAATTTAAAAATCAAATTGAGAATGAATTATTTTTTAAAACAAAAATAGTTCAAGACAAGTTACTCAGGTTAACTTTTTCTGCAGCTGATTCCAAAAAACCTTTTGTCACAACAAATGAGGCGATGTGGTCAATTATCGAGCCTGCATTGAATAAACGAATGAAGGATTTAGATCAAAAAGCAACTTTTGCAGAGCGAGTTCGTTCTTGTCTAGTCGAAATGCTACCTAGCGGTCGTTATTCGGTTGAGTCAATCGCTAATAAACTTGGTTTAAGTACTAGAACTCTCCAACGAAGATTGCGGGAAGAAAATCTTATTTTTCAAAATATTCTAGATCATGTACGTGAATCCATTTCCAAAAACTACATTCGTAAAAGCAACTACTCGAATGCTGAAATTGGCTTTTTGATTGGTTATGAAGAAACAAATTCTTTCTTTAGAGCTTTTAAATCTTGGACTGGACAAACTCCAGAAGAATACAGAGAATCTATTACTTCTGATTAAGGATTTTTGAGAACGAATCGCTCGTGATTGTTTGCATCAGTTAGGGCTTTCAAATGTGGAAAGTAAAATCAAAAGTAGTGATGAAGAATAAATAGACTGACTCCTGGCTTACTTATTTTAGAGCATTACATAGTTTTCCCGATCTCTTTGATACACCCCTTGCCCAAAAAAGCCCTATCCAATGGCTTGACATCTTTCTGTTTCATCTAGAATTATATTTCATATTTTGCATTTTTTTTTGCAAAATATAGTTGTCTTTTAGTAATCCAGCTTCCTATAACGGAGACTGTGTCTCTGAATACTTGGAATCTAATCTTGATTTGGGGGCTTGGTCTTGGAAAACTATGAGCAATCTCCTATGTAATCAAAAAAGTATTCCCAATATTAAGGGATTTTATAATATACAAAAACATAGTATAAAAGTAGAAAAAAAAGCATCAAAAATTATTATTTCGAATGCTTTGCATTATTGTATTCTTTTCTTTATATTGCTACCAGCTATTACTTGTAATATTCCAGCTTTAGATAGAACTAGACTGGATTTGTCAAGATTACTTTTTCTTAGATCAAACTCATTAAATTCGGCTTCTGAAGATAATACTCCAACGGCAACTGCTTCAGATTGTTCAGGATCGCTACTAAGCTGGAGCCCTCGAATGGCAGCGGAAGCAAATGCATGGAGATCTGTTACCTACGGGAATGGATTATTCGTTGCAGTTTCTCTTGTTGGAACGAATCGGATCATGACATCACCAGATGGAATTACATGGACTCCGCGTTCTGCGCCTCAGCCTAACTCGTGGGTCTCGGTCACTTTTGGAAATGGTTTATTCGTTGCAGTATCCTTTGATGGAGTAAATCGTGTGATGACTTCGCCAGATGGAATTACCTGGACACCGAGGTCTGCTTCTGAACCAAATGAATGGATATCCGTAGCATATGGGAATGGGCTATATGTTGCAGTAACATACACAGGAACGAATCGAGTCATGACATCACCTGATGGTACAGTGTGGACGTCTCGTGTTGTTCCCGAACCTACCAATTTTTGGATATCGGTAACATATGGGAACGGACTTTTTGTTGCTGTTTCTTCAACGGGAACCAATCGAGTTATGACTTCCAGTGATGGTTTTACATGGACTGTCAGGGCAGCTTCCGAACAAATTGGATGGTATTCTGTCACTTACGGAAACGGACTTTTTGTAGCTGTTTAGGAAGATGGCGGTGTTATGACTTCACCAAATGGAACAACTTGGAATTCTAGACTTGCGGCTGAACCCAATATTTGGAGATCCGTGACCTATGCAAATGGAATCTTTGTAGCTGTTTCAGAAGATGGAGTCAATCGAGTTATGACATCCAAATGCGAATAATTTATGTTTAGTTTTCGTATTTCCTGAATTAAAATATTAGAATTTTCGATTGGAGAGATCTGTCCGATAAGGCAAGCCCTAAGCTTAATTGTTCTCTTTAAACCGAACTCAATCTAGTAGATTTAAAGTGATAATGAGAGCTTGTTTGTCAATTAGTTAAATTTGAAAGGCCAGGTGCTTAAGCCCTGGGCTTCCTTAATAATGAATCTATCTCCTTTAAAAAGTCTCGGCCAATCAACAAATTTTCCAAGTTGGAATGTATCCAATCATTGCCAAAATCTACAGATAGGATAATTTCAAGAAGAAAAATCCTATTATACCCATAGACTCGAATTTTTCATTTTTTTGATTAGAACGAGGCATAAAAAAAGCCCATTCAATCGAGCAGGCTTTTCTTGATTCATCTTAAAACTTATGAATACTAGATGCTAGAATTCGGAAGTATTCTTGTCATAATATCTCCAAAAGAAAAATATAATTGTCTTTAAGCCAACCAGCTTCCTATAGTGACGATTGTGTCTCTGATTACTGGGAATCTACACTAGATTTGGGG
>JAACWH010000088.1 GCA_009991425.1 Leptospira sp. | reverse complement strand
CATTGGTGGAACCCCTTTATGATTTTGTTGTCCAAAACTATATTATGGACGGGTTCCGCTTTTTTCAATTCCTAACGGCTTTTGAGTCTAGCTCAAATTTTAAAGTATAAATCGGTTAATTTTTCATTATGTAATTCTAAATTCCCTCAATAAATATCTTGAATTTTCTGTAATTGAATGGTTTCTATTTAAATAATCTATTTTTTTTTAATACTTTTATGGTTAACCTATTAACATTGCTAAAATTTCATTTTTTAAAAATTCTTATTATTCTTATATTTTTATTTAGTTGGAATTGTGCATCAAATCGAGTTCAAACTTCGCCTTTAGCAAATAATAGTCCTTATGTAAATAAAAAGCAGCTCACTTTCTATTTATGGGGAATACTCCCAAGATATAGATATACTTTCCAAGAACTTTGTGGCGATAGTTACCTACATAGTTTTACATTTGAAAGAGATGGATTAAGCGTAATTTCAGGAATGTTAACTTTAGGGTTAGTATCAACAGGTAATATAATATATTCTTGTTATGAAGATGTTTCAAATGAAAAATAACAAATTCATATTATTTTTATCATGTTTTATCTTTCTGCTTACATTGAATTGCTATTCAGTAAAGGTAATTGATCATCAGACAAATTCTCAGGGTTCAGAAGTTACAGAACGAAACTACCAATACATATTTTCGACGATAAAAAGTGAAAATACACTTTATCCAAATTGCTTTCGAAATTCAGTTCATTCCATTACCTTAAACAGAGATCCTTTTAGCTTACTTACATTTTTTACTTTTTTCTTTGGTGAATATTATTCCCTATTCGGTTTAGAACCACCTTTCTTTACATCTAGCATTTATAGACATTATGAATGCTCGAATATGGACTTAGATAAAAGATTAAATATTAATAAAAAAGTGGAAGAAGTAGTAGAGGTTAATGAAGACCTAAAAGGTTTCCAGGATTCACTTAAATTAAAAAGTGGTGAATCTTTTGAAAATGTCAAAGTAAAGGTTCTTCGAGACAAAGTTGAAATTACATATCCTAATGGTATTATTCAATTAGTACCTAAGTCTCAAATCAAAGAAGTGAATAAAGGAAATTAAATGTATAACAAAATACTTATTATAATATTTTTTATTTTTTGTAGCTTATCTTGTGATATATTAAATTCCTTTATTGAACCAGAAGACAAGGTGTTACTTAAAAAACCCAAAGCTGTAGTAGTCTTTTTAATAGGAAATGTTAAATATGGAGATCAAAATTTAAAAGTTGGGGATGAAATATCATCTGATCATGAAATTTTTGTTTCTAAAAATTCACTTGTCGATCTTCAAATGATCCAAGTAAAAACAGATTTTATAATGAGATTTAAATCGGAATCCTCTTTTTTTCTTTCATCTTTGCAAGTGAACAAAAAGATTCAAAACACAATATTTATAAAATCAGGATCTGGCCTTTTTAAAGTTAATAAATTGGCCAAGGACGAAGACTTTAAAGTAGTTACTCCTACTTCAGTAGCAGGTGTAAGGGGAACATTTTTCTTAGTATCCTTTATTGCTGATGTTGCAGTTACCTATGTCAAAGAAGGGAAAGTCACAGTCAGACCTTTTATCGGAGCCTTAGAAAGATCTATGGGAGGTTCTGTAGAAAAATATAAGATTTTGACATCTGCTTATGATTATTTCTCGGATGAAGAAGAAGTTCTAGAAGCTGAGCAATCTACCCAAGTTTCTAAGAAAGAAATGGAAACAAAACTTAAAGATAACCCAGGACTCCAAAAATTTTCAGAAGTATCTTCCGAATCAAATTTAAACGATAATTCAAACATAGATTATGATAGATTAGAAGCAAGCCTTCAGCAACGAAAGAAGATGATTGAACCTAATGACATTAAAAAACCTAGATTGCAACAGACTTCTATCAGAGAAAGAAGGGTTTTTATTGATGATTCCAAGGGTTTTGAGTTCGCATCAAAGGATGAAATTTCTAAACCTGAACTTCGAAAAAATGCTATTGAATCACGTAATAAAAACAATCAAAACAAACTCATCGATCTTATGGCAAATATTAAACGATCAAGAGTGGAAACTCTAATTCTAAAGTCTGGTCAAAATATTCGTGGCATAATTTATGAAGAAGGTAAATTCTACATCATAGAACAACCAAATGGGATAACTAAAGTCCCTTCCAAATTAGTGAAAGGGTATGTGTTTTAATCGGTTTTATTCTTGAAGCAGTAGGTATACGGATTCTTTTGTAGTATATGAAACTTCAATCTTTTATTGTTATCCTGTGCATAATTATCTTGCAACAATGTTCAGAAATTAACTACCAAATTAGAAAAACTACTGATCGTAAATTTAATACTGCCAATAAGATTCTAATTCAGAAACCCTTATTGATGCAATCAATAACCAATACGAAAGATCTCAAAAAGTCCTACGAAACTAGCCAATATATTGGCTTTATCTACTTCAGTGGCGGATTAGTTCGCGAGCAAAGAGATATTGGGGTTCAAGTAAGTACAAAATCCATTGATTTGAAAAATCAAAAAGATTTAGTCGAAATGGCTGAAAATGGGATTCTCTCCATCTTAGAAGAAGAAATAAGTAATAAATCTATAGCAAGTTCCAAAGTATCTTTAGATAAACCCTTTCAATCAGTTAAAAGCAAGAAAGATTATAATCCAACTGAAGAAAACGGGCAAGATAATTTAAATAGCCCAAGAATGGTTTATGAAATGGAAATTAATCGTTCTTCTTTACCTAAACCATCAGAGGGTGATTTTTTAATTATTCCTATAATTCAATATTATTATGCCCATAATGCGGGTTGGTTTATTGGTCAAGATTGGGGCTGTATGGCAGGTGTTAGATTAGGTGTCCAATTTCTGATTTATGATCTAAAATCTCAGGAATTAGTTTTTGATGGATTTAGTGATAAAAAATGGTTAGCAAATATGAAACCTAGTTTAAATGCTTCGGACTATTATGTTCAGCTAGAGAATTTGAATAAGAAGGTTGGAGAAGATATAAGAGAGATTTTAAATTAATTGAAACAATAAAAAACTCAATTCTTCAACAGTTAAAGAATTGAGTTTATTTTTAGTTTTTTATGCCATAATCAATTATCTTGAAGATGGACCAGTTAGGACAACTCCAGTTCCACGAACTGTTACGCAATAATCATTAGCAGGAAAGTACCCTGGAACTCTAATTTTTGATTCAACATCAACAGACCCATCTATAATATAATCCGCATCAATTTTTGAAAGAGCATCGTAATATGCAGACTGTGCAACATGACGAATTTCAAGATCAACTATTCCTTGAAATGGATTCGAAAGGCTAGGATATGGACTTTTAGAAAGGTTATTCTTCCCTTGATTCTTATTTTGTGGAAATTCCACAGAAACAGTTTCAGCCTCTTCCGGCGAAATAGGTCTTTGAGTTCCTAAATAACTAGCTTGATCTTGCCCAGCGATGAAGTTAATTCCATTAAAAAATCCAACAAAAAAATCATTCACCCATACAACTGGATTGTAGTATGAAGCGGCAATAGACTTTTCCTTTCGAATCTTTTCATTTAAAGCAAGTAATTCAGGATTTTCATTTGCCGATATCTCATATTCTACAGGAGATGTTTCTGCAAAAATAGAATTTTCCTTCAAAACTCCTTTTTTTGTTGGAAAATAAAAGAAAATGAATTCTGTATTAAAAAAATTAGGTCTACAAGCTTTTGCTGAAGTCTGTCCTGTTAATCTATACCCTGGTTCAGCTAGAGGCAATGCTACAGTTTGAACCACCGGAACTGATCTTTTATTGTGATTACATCCTACAACTAATAGAAGCAGAACACTTATTAGATAAAGTTTCATAAATTCCTCCTATTATTTAGAGGCTACAGGTCCATTCTTAAGTGTTATTCCTTTTGCTTTTATTGTAGCACAAAGTTTTGTAGCGACGAAGTAGTCTTTAAGTTCTGTATCAATTTTTGGATTCACAATAAAAGTTGCACCTTCAAGTTTAGACAATGCATCAAATCTTGCTTCTTGTATAATACCATCTTCGAAATTCAAAAAAGAAGGTCCACCTAGACCCATTTTTCCTGAATCAGATGAGAATATTCTTTTGAAATTAATTACACCTAGAAATTTCCAACCACAAGATTGACCTGAAGTTTCTTGACCGATAGAATAATCAGCTTCAGCCAATCGAAGAACAGAAGTTCCTACTTCTGGAGTTTCTTTGTATTTGTGAGTACAATTTGCTGCAAATACTACAACAAATGCAATTAGGAAGGTTAAGAATTGTTTTTTTGACATTAATGTCTCCTGAAAATTAATTTATTCTACAAATTATTATGACGTTTAATGTAAGTCAATTTAATTCTAATGTAACGAGCTTTATTTTTAAATATTTAACATTAGGTTTTCAAAACATAATGAGTGTTTTTAATTAAGCTTTGTTCAATACGTAGATTTTTTCAAGAAAAGTGTTCGTTTTTTAATTATTACTGTTATTTTGATAAAAAATATATGGAGTTGCAGTATAAACGAATTATTATAAAGTTCTTATTGCTGAGATTTAACCAGCAAGCAATAGAATTGCAAGTTAATTCAATAATTTACTAGAAAAATTTGTTTCTAATCTAAATAGATCTGTACTCAATTTTAGTTCAGATCTATTGATTTATATATTTTTTGATCTTGATCCCTACCAAAAGTAGAAATAACTAACTTTGACCTGTCTATCGAACAATCTGTCATTAATCACTGGTATACCACCTGATAGGGCAAAAGTTCCTACACCCGTTTTATAAGAAATACCTGGATATACGTTCCCATATCTCGTGTTTGTATCTATTTCTTTATTAAATGGAATTCGAGTTTCAGCTTCTAGAAATAAGGTCAAAGTATCGAGAAAAGTATAACCTATAGAGGCACCTGCTTTATAATGTCTTCGAAATTCTTCATTGTATTTTTCTTTAAAGCTGGAGTTAGTTTCGGTTTGGAATTCCACATTTGCAAGCACTTGGAATCCAAGAAGACGAAAACCACCGCCTAAATACGGTCGAACTAGCAAGAAATCAGGATTAAATGTTTCGGTTTTTGGAATAGTCGAGTTCTTGCTGTAACCAAAAACTCCCATACCAAACAACCAATTCTCTCCTTCCCAAGCAGTTTTCAGACCAAAACCAATTCTGTCTCTACCCTTGTAAGAACCAGAATCTGTTTGTGTAAAATCCGTATAACCTGTATTTATTGCAAATGAAAGATTCTCGAATGCTTTGATTTCGCCTTCTACTTTCGCAGTTTTATTATTTTGGTATTTTTCACCATTTCTTCTTTCCCATGCAGATCCATCCACTTGCACTTTTGAATACAATCCAACTGCTTGGATGTTTAATGGATGTTGGAATTTAGAAGAATTTTCCTGCGCTGAGAGTGCATTTGCAAGAAATAGGAATCCAATAAAATAAAACGAATATTTAAGAACTGATAATTTTAGTGATGAATGTTTAGAAATCATTTTATGTTCTGAGAGTTTCCTTTTTGGAAAATTTAGATTATTACTTATAAGTGGATTTGAATTTTTCACTTTTCATCTCCTGCTGTAATTTTCAGCTGCAATACGTATTTGTCGGTAAGAGTTTTGAAACCGAGAGATGTCGGATGTATACAATCGAACATATTGCCAGCTGCAGAATAGGGTGGCCCACCTAGATTTCCTCTAAGATTGATGTAGCGAAGATCTGGAATTTGGAAAGTTAGGTTCTGTAAAAAGTCATTGTACAAATCTAAATTCCCTGATGTAAACTGTTGCAAATTATCTTCCGTAATACCTGCTGCTAGTAATGTAGATCGGCAAGATGTTGTAGAAAGTGCATTTTCATTGAAAGGGTTGGGGTAATCATACCCATGTATGATCCATTTCAAAGGATCACCACCATATTTGTTTTGTTTATGAAGATTTCCTGAGTAAACTATAGTCTTTAAAGTTGACTCAATCAATGCAAAACGTTTTGCTCTCTCAGCCGCAGGATCTGCCACAAATGCTGATGGATTGAATTGAAGATCATTTCCCCCGAGAGAAACCAACATGTATTTTATATCAGCTCCAGCTTGGTCAATTACTTGAAGATGAAGTCCACCTGAGAGAACACGAGCCATTTCTTGGCCACCTAAAGTCGCACCTGTAATCTTGTAATCATATGAATCTTCAAGATGGTATCTTAGAGTTTGGATGGCAGGAGCACCAAATAAGAGATCTGTCCAACTATCTCCTAGCATTCCAAAGCGAGTTCCATTCGAACTTCCACAACTTGCAAAAGAATAGCAAAGTAGGTTATCTGTGAAATTATCATCCTTTTTCTTGGATGTGTCGCAATTTGTGAAAAATATTAGAGTTAAAAATAGGATTAGAAAGGCAGGGATTTTTCGTCTTAGCTTCATTCAGTGAAGCTTAAAATAGAATCTTAGAAAATCAACTTATTATTTCATCAATAGAATAATCTTTGGTCCTCAATCTGTGGATTTAGTATATTTGCTGAAGTGATAATTCCTCTAGAAAGCTTCTCACCTGTTAGCTCAACAACATTCCAAGTCTTTCCTTGTAATTCTAATTGGTCTAAGATTTTTTCTTGTTCCAATTCAGTTTCGATTTTTTTGCAAAAGCTTGCTATTTTACGTTGAATTTCGTTTTTCTTAGACATAAAGGAAAATCTCCTACTTCTTCGAATATCGAACCAAGCCAGGATAAACTATAAACTAAAACTAGAGGCAATTTGGTCAAGTAAAGAGACATAATAATAGGAATATTTATAAAAATTTTATTTCGAACAACTGATCGATAATACTCACTTGACAATCTAAACTCCTATTTGAATTTAGCCTTGATGAGCCTTCAACTTGAACCACAGATCAATCTTTTTAAAAAAGCCAATCCGTTTATAGCTACAGTTCTTAAGAACCAACGGCTCACCCCTACGATAGACAAAGCTAAACGTCCCAAGGAAGAAGGGGAAGCTTCCATTCATCGTATTGTCCTAGCAGTTCCCCATGATCAATATCCTTATTTAATAGGACAATCTGCTGGAGTAATTCCTCCAGGTGCAGATCCTAAAAAAGTTGAAAAAGGCTCACCTGATACAGCATATACAGTTCGACTCTATTCCATTTCCTCTCCCACATATTCGTTTGGAATGACTAAAAATACCTTAGAGTTTATAATTAAAAGGGATAATGTTTATGATGAGGCGGGTAATTTACTATATAAAGGGGTATGTTCCAATTACCTTTGTGATTTAAAGGAAGGCGAAAAAGTAACCCTTACTGGCCCCTCTGGCAAAAAGTTCCTGCTCCCTAAACTTGAATTCGATGGCGATATTTACTTTCTTGCTACTGGAACAGGGATTGCACCATTTTTTGGAATGAGTGAGGAGCTATTAAAACATAAACATTTCCCATTTTCAGGTAAAATTTATTTAATTTATGGTGCTCCTTACTCGGATGAAATAGTTCTACGTGATTACTTTCATAGTTTAGAAAAAGAATTTCCTCAGTTTCGATTCATTGAAGCTGTCAGTCGTGAACAACAGAATCCTTTTGATGGTGGAAAAATGTATATTTCCCACCAAGTTCGAATGCTAGTATCTGAAATTAAAATATCCTTTCAAAAACAAAGTAAATTCTACATCTGTGGTGGTCCTAAGGGAATGGAAAGAGCCGTCATTGAAGAGATTATGAAAGCTGTGGACTCTGAGTTGACCTATGAAGAATTTAAGAAAAAATATGAGTCCCTGGAACAACTTTTTGTAGAAACCTATTAAAAGAAGATTGCTTAGATTTTATTGGAGCATAGACTTTTCTCAATCTATAGCAAAACTAAAATTCTTAGGCGAGCTGAAGTAAATTCCATTCTTAGTTCAGATAAATCAATCAGAGGAAGGGATTATGAAAAGAACGGGCGTTATTCGAGATATTGACAAAGGTGCAAGAGGAGAGGTTATCCGAGTTGAGGTAACTGAATACAAAGGTGCTACCTATTTAAATCTACGAGTTTGGTATACAGATAAAGACGGCGAACTAAAACCAACTCAGAAAGGCATAGCTATAGGTCCTGAACTCTATGACCAAGTTAAGGATGCATTCTTAGAAGCAGAAGATTGGATTAAAGAGTAAACCTTAATTAAAGTTTAATCCAAAAATGCATCCTTCCCATTATAAAATATTTAATAGAATTTTAGTATTTCTATTTATAGTAGTAATTTCTAGTTATTCTACCTTCGCACAAGAAAATACAAATAGAATAATAGAATTATTAAATGCCCGAGATTGGCAAAATGCTGATATCGAAATCCAAAATGCTATTGAAATAAACCCTGACAAAGAATGGTTGTATTCCAATCAAATTTGGGTAAAACAAAACTTAAAAAAATACAAAGAAGGAATTGCTATTGGGAAAATAGGATTAACCAAATGGCCTGAATCTAATAAGATTAAAAAAGGTTTAAGCTCGATTCTTAATGCTTCTGCAAATGATGAAATAAATAATAAGAATTTTTCAGAGGCAATCCATTTAACTAATGAATCTTTATCTCTACTTTCGACAGACTATTCTTATTATTTACTTGGTAAATCATACAGAGAGTTAAACGATTATAAAAATGCAATCCATTCATTTGAAACAGGAATGAAGTCTTTTCCTAATTCGAAATATTTCACTGAGGCATTACCCTATACAAGATACCAACAGTTCAAATCAATTTTAGAGAATGAACTAGACGAATCTTTAGTAATGCAAATTAAAAATTATATTGAAAATTCGATCAATAATCTAGACAAATTAAAACCTTATAAAGATAATTATTATAATACTAGAATTGTCTCCTTAGGTTTACGAAAATTAGGTAACCAAGAATATTTTGAAAGTATATATCAAACATTAAGCAAAATCTATCCTAATGATCCTGATGTTTGGGATAATTATGGTTTTGAATACTACGCACTTATTCGAGATAAAAGAGCAGTTAAGAAAGAAGAAAAATTAAAAGCTATATCTTATCGAAAGAAAGCTATTGCTATTTATGAAAAAATCAATCCTCCTCGAAAAGAAATTACCAATGTATCTTTTCCAATGAAAGGAAAATACTACGTCTTAAGTCAATTCGAAGGATCAGGTATGACTCACAATGGATTTGCAAAGTACTGTTATGATTTTATTAGAGTTGATGATAATTATTTATTCACCAAACAAGGGACATTAGGAAAACAAAACTCAGATTATTATAATTTTGGAGAAAAAGTATATTCTATAGCTGATGGAATCGTCACTGATTTAGTAACTGATCAAATAGACAATGATCCTGGAGGATATTCTAGTTCGGCGAATTACGTTTCGGTAGACCACAATGGATATACATCTTTCTATGCACATCTAAAACAAAATTCTATCAATGTTAAATTAGGTGATAAAATAGAAAAAGGAACCTTGCTTGGATTAAGTGGTAACAGTGGAATGTCGGTCGAATCACATTTACATTTTTGCTTAAATGATAAGAATTGGGTAAGTATACCTTTTCGATTTAAGAAAGCCAAAATTAAAACGAAATCAACTGAAATACTATCTGATCGCCCATACATGGAAGAAGAAATAGTTGAGTTTAAATGAAATTTTTTAGTTCTTATCGCCTTCCCTAACCACGAGAATTCTTTGGATTAATTCTTTAGAATCAGCTAAAGTTTCTGCAACTCGAATATGATTATAGAGCTTAGTAATTTCGAAGACCTTTTTCACTGAATCTTTTAGACCAGATACAACCAATTCACCACCTCGACGACGCATCCAACCAACTATTTGAATCAATGTTCCAATAGCGGATGAATCTATATGAGATGTATCTTTAAGATCCATAATAATGAATCTATAACCCGACTTCATTTTCTCTTGCATATGAGTCTTTATTTCTGGGCATTTGTATAAATCTATATCGCCTTTGGTTTCGTAGATAAAAATATCATCATGAAAACTTACGTCCTTCATATCCAATACTTCAGACCCACGGTTGGAAAGATTTGTTCCTGATGCCATAAATAACTTACTAACGTTAGATGTATTTTCTTGAATTTTGGTCTCTAGGACTTCGAGTCGATTCAATAATCCGCCGAGTGTGTTAGGCGAATAATGTTTATTCTCTGAAAGCTTAGCAATCTGCTCTTGAACTATTGTCTTTGCTTCCGAATTATTGTTAGAGCGCAATAAATCAGAAGCTTTCAAAATTAAATTCGCCGTTTCCACAACGAGTATCTCAACCAATACATCAGGGTCTTGTTTAGAACCCGAAGAGTTGACATTTAGTTCGGTTGTAGCAGATACTTTTTCAATCTTCATGCCATCTAATAGATTATAATAACTTACTTCTAAATCAATTTTTGCTTCTTTAGAAAGTTTTACTGTATTTTCAAATGAAACTAAAACATTTTTAATATCATCTGATCTTATATCACCCGCTTGGATAGTAATAGTTTGTTTGGAAATGCCACCAACATCCCCTCTTAACTCCGAGATATCTTCAGATAATTCATAAGCAAAATTATTTATAACAGATTTAAACTTCAATTCAGATGGGAATTGAATTTTTAACTCCAATGCTTGGGCATATAATGCACCTATATCTCCAAATTCTTGAAAAAATATATCGGATGCCTGTTCTGGATTGTCAATAAAGTAGAAATTCCCGCCACCAGCCTCAGCTATGGATTTCAACATATGCTCGTTGAAATCATCTCCTACTCCAATCGTAGTAGTTGAGATGCCACGTGCTGCATGATCTTTTGCAATTTGTACAAGTTGTTCGGGATCTTTGACACCTAAGGTTGGATTCCCATCTGTTAAAAGAATTACTCTTCTGAAAGAACCTTCTACTTTTTTAGCTTCAATGGCTCGGAGTGTCTGCAACCAACCACCACTCAAATTAGTTGAAGTAGCAACTTGAATATTTCGTATTTTGTCTGCGATTGTAACTTTTTCGGTTAGATTCACAAGTGGTTGAACAATTTGAATATCATTTGAATAAGCAATCACAGCAACATAATCTAGTCTAGTTAACCAATTAACAAGTGAAGAAGCTGCTTCTAGAACAGCTTCCATTTTATCACCTCTCATAGACCAACTTTTATCTATAGCGAGGCCTACAATTAAAGGCTGTCGATTGCCTTGCACAACAGGTGGAGTCTTAAGTCGAACCAGTAGATGATTTTCTTCAGAACGACCTAAAACAGAGATTGGATATTCAAATTTCGATTCAATCTGCATTAAGCTTAGAATAGCGAGTTGCCACTGATATTTTCAAGATTAAAATATTCATTTATTAAAAAAATTCGCAATTATCTTAAGATTTACATTTCAAATTGCAAATGCAATCTTTGAAAATCTGTTTACCCTTACCAATTTTCTATTTTTCTGGACAGAGTGCCTGCCCTTATTCATGAAATATACTATTCCTTATCAGGAGAAGGTATAACTACTGGAGTTCCAACTATTTTTGTAAGAATAGCTGGTTGCTCTCTACGTTGTGGGATAACTCTAGACGGAAGAAAACTTTGGTGTGATACAGGTTATGCCTTATCTCACAAAGCCGGAACCGAAATAAAATTTGATCATATTATTAAACAAATTGAGTCTTTGCAACCCGATCATGGTGCTCAAGTTCTAATTACGGGTGGTGAACCTTTAGAGGGAGAAAATCGCCAACTAACAGTTTTATTATGTAATGAATTTTCTAAAATTTGTAAAAATCAAAATTATCCCTTTCCCAGAATTGAAACTAATGGTGCAGAATCTATTGAAGGCTTGGACAATATGGTTTTCACCTTAGATTATAAACTACCTGGTTCTGGAATGGAAGAACGTATGGATATTCAAAATTTATCGATACTCAGAAATCGAAATAATCCTCTAGATGAATTAAAATTTGTTATTCGAGATAAAATAGATTTCGATAGAAGCGTTCATATCGTACATGAATACCAACCAAATACAAATATACTCTATTCTCCTGTCCATGGTGAAGTAGAATTCAGTGAACTCGCCGAATGGATAAAAATAAACCCAGTTCCTCAAGCTCGCCTCTCTCTTCAAATGCATAAAATTCTATGGGGAGATAAAAGATCAGTTTAGATCCTAGATAGTTTTTATTTTTCAAAATATGAGTTGAAGATAAACTATGGTGGAATTTAATGAGACATAATTTTAAATTTCTATGAGTCTAGCATCACAACTTTCTTTCGATTTTTCAGATCAAAAACCAAATAACATTCAAAATTCAAACCAAGGTAAACTTACTTTACCTGATTTTGAATCAATTCCTCATGCTATGGATCTTGCATTGCTTGGATATGAATTAAAACTAACTCATGCTTACGATAAATTATCTGCACTTTCCAATTCGAGAACTAGACTTCTTCCTCATCAAATCGAATCAACTTATATAGTTGTTAACTCATTAAAACCTAGATTCATTTTGGCTGATGAAGTTGGACTTGGAAAAACGATAGAAGCTTCTCTAGTAATGAAAGAGTTACTATTTAGGCGAGGCTATAAAAAAGTTCTAATCGTTGCACCATCTCCTTTGCTTGTTCAGTGGCAGCAAGAACTCAAAAATAAATTCAATGAAGAATTTCATATTGTTAAGAAGAAAAATTTTCGAGATGATTCAGATCAACATTGGAAAAAATATAATAAGGTTATTACTTCCATAGATTTTATTAAAAATCCAAAGTATTCAGATGAAATTCTTAAAACAAAATGGGACATTGTAATCTTTGATGAAGCTCATCGCTTGCGTCGAGACTACTCTAAGATTACTAGAGCTTATGTTTTTGCTGACAAAATTTCTAAAAAATGTGATTGCCTTCTCTTACTCACAGCAACTCCTTTTCGTGGAAAATTGGAAGAACTATACTATCTCTTACATTTAATCGATCCGAATATTCTAGGTCCTTATCATACATTTATCAATGATTATGTGGTCGGTGGGAAGACAGACTTAAAAGAAAAAATTTCCAAAGTACTTCTTCGACGTAGAAAAGTAGAAGTTGGCGGTTTTACGAAACGATTCGCTAAGACAGTTAAGATAGACCTTTCACCAATAGAACGACAGTTTTATGATGAAACTACAGATTATGTTCGAAGAGAGTTCAATCTTGCTATGGGAACCAAAAATCGTGCCATCGGCTTCGTGATGATTGTTTTTCAGAAGCTATTAGATTCCTCTGTTGTTGCACTACAATCTGCCCTAATTAAAAGAAAATTCATGCTTGAGACTCGATTTCATGCTATGAAAGAATTGGCTCCTGAGTTAGAAGATTGGGATTTAGATGAAACAGAGGGAGTCGAAGATTTCATCAATGAACTTGAAGATGGAACATATAATGATTTTCAAAATCTTAAGAGAGAGCTTTTTACACTGAATCGTTTGATTCACCTTGGGAAACAAATCAAAGAAGACCGCAAATCTCTAAAGCTCAAAGAAACTTTAATAAAATTAAAAAAAGAAGGAACGAAAAAATTTATTATCTTCACTCAGTTTAGATCTACCCAAGACTACCTCGTTGATGTGCTTTCTGATTTTAAAGTTGTTTCCTTTCATGGATCACTTACTGCTGATCAAAAAGAAGATGCTATCGCGGAATTTAAAAATTCATCTGAAATTTTGATCTGTACTGAAGCGGGAGGAGAAGGAAGAAATTTACAATTCGCAAATATACTATTTAACTACGATCTACCTTGGTCTCCTTTAAAGATTGAGCAAAGAATAGGAAGAATTCACCGCTTTGGTCAGAAAGATAATGTTTATATTTTTAACTTTGCCTCCAAGGATACAGTAGCCGAAAGAATATTAGAAGTATTAACAAATAAGATTCAATTGTTTGAATCGTCCATTGGAGCTTCAGATGATTTATTAGGAACCATTGAAGAAGAGTTAGATTTTAATTCTACTCTTATGAAATTTGTTACGGGTCAGAAATCTAAAGAAGAAATGGATACAGAATTAGATCTTAGAATTGAAATTGCTAAGAAAGGATTTGATAAACTGAATGGTTTAGTTACTCCTAAGCTAATTGATTTTAATCTGAAAGACTACTACGACCATACACTAGAAGAAAGAAAATTTAAGAACAATCACTTGGAAGATTTTATCTCCAAATTTGAAGAAATTTATCCGAACAACTTACTTTATAATTTAAAGAAAGAAACATATTCTGATCATTCAAATATTTATTCTATCGAATATGATAGTAAAAAAATAAAAAAGGCAACCTTTGATTCAGACCTAGCTTTAGTTGATGACTCACTGGACTTTTTAGCATTTGGACATCCACTCATAGATGAATGCTTCAATCATGTATTGAATAATAATGATTCCTTTAGATCAAAAATCGTTCAAGAAAAGTCTCATAGTGGAAAAATATATTTTGTATACTTAGTTGATTATATTTTTTCCCTCCAAAGGCGAGAAATATACTACCTTTGTTATGACTCACATACTAAGAAATTTACTAAGATAAAAGAATTTCCTGAATCTTTAAGAAATCTAAACCATGAATACAATCTCGAATCTAAACAGTTCAAAGTAACTTTTGAAAGTATAAAGGATTTAGCTCAAGAGAATTTGTATGACATAGCTGAATTAAGAAAGCAAAAATTAGGTGATGAAACTAATCCGATCTTTTTAAAAGAAGAATATAAAATCCAAATTTCTCACCAAAAACATATACGGCAATTAGAAGAAAAACTAATGCGACAAGAGGCTTCTTTTAAATGGGAAGGTAAGTCTGAAAATAAATCTATTATCAACAGAACTAAAAATGAAATTTTAAGAGCTAAAGAAGACTACGAGAGAGAATTACAAAAAGTTAGGAGTGGCTCTCGAATCAAACACCGCGCACAGCTTTTACAAGTTTATTTTGTAGTTTAAACTTTACTTTCCTTACTTAAATAATTAAACTAGTTAAATGAAATCTGTATTTTCCAAAAATTTATGGAAATTTATTTTCGTTGGGATGCTATCAGGAATACTCGTTGGATTCCTCTTACAAGGTAGTAATTATTTATTTATAGTCCCTTGGATTGCACTTCCTGGAAATATATTTCTAGGATTATTGCAAATGATTATGGTTCCACTTGTCCTGACTTCAGTCACACTAGGCATCTGTTCCCAAACTGAGCAAAAGGATTCCAATCAAAATCTTGCTAAAATGACAAGTTTTGCTTTAGTTTATTTCACTTTAACAACAACTGTTGCAATAACTTTAGGAGTTTTTCTAACAGAAATCATCCAACCTGGCAAAGTTCTAGATCCTGCAACAATTCAATCACTTAATATTGACTATGAAAAGGCTACTCTCTCAACACAAGAGTCAATATCATCAAGTTCTCTTTCTAATAAAATTCCGGAACAGATTCTAAACATACTTCCTAAAAATCCACTCCAAGCTTTAACACAAGCTAATATGTTATCGATTGTTGTGTTTTCCTTAATCCTAGGGATAGCATTAACCAAAATGGAAGATGCCAAATCTAAACCAATAAGAGATTTGTTTCAATCTATACAAGATTTTACAATGATAGTTGTAGACTGGGCGTTAAAGATTTCACCTTTTGCAGTTTTTGGCTTAATGGCTCAAGCTATATCAAAGCTTGGTTTAGATCTTCTATCTGGACTCGCTTATTATGTAGGAACTGTAGTATCAGGTTTGATCTTAGTATTTTTATTTTACTCTATGGTTTGTTACCTTTTTGCAAAAGTCAATCCTATTCAATTTTTCTTAAATTGCAAAGAACTATTGATTTTAGCTTTATCTACTTCAAGTTCAGTTTCAATCATGCCTATCACCTTAGAGACATCTATCTTCAAATTCAAAGTGAATAAGCGTATTGCTGAATTCATAGTTCCCTTAGGAGCTACGATCAACATGGATGGAACAGCAATCTACCAAGGTATAGCTACAATCTTTCTTGCACAATTGTATGGAATTGATCTACACTTTCTAGAGTTAGTTTCCTTGGTGGCAACTGTTACTGCAGCTTCGATAGGTACAGCTGGTACACCAGGAGTAGGAATAGTAATTCTTTCTGGGATTCTTTCTTCATTTGGTATTCCGATAGAAGGCATAGCAGTGATATTCGGTGTAGATAGATTTCTAGATATGATTCGTACAGCCGTAAATGTCTCAGGTGATGTGACAGCAACTGTGGTTACTAACCGTATCTTCTCGTAGGTCTAATCAACTATGGATTCTAGAGAAGATATTGAAACTCTCATAGAGAAAATTAAATCAGGTGAGATTTATGGAGAAATTCAGCATAAATTAAAAGAGAATCTAAATCGAAGAAAATCAAAATCTAAAAAAGATCCTGACATAGATGAACTACAGAATAAAATCCAGAAAAAGGAAGAAGAAATCACAAAACTTTTAGGGGAAATTATTAAATTAAAAAATGAATTATCTAATTCTATAGAAAAGGAATTAAAAAATTAAGATATCATTTTGAAACAAAATAACCTCGAACGCTACTAAAAGCTTTTTGAAATAGTAACATAGATTTCATCTAATTGTTATTATTTTTCTTAACATCTATTGTAGACTTAATTAAATTAGGGGTTTTCAAAGATGTACCAAGACAGAAAGAAATTACAAATTCAAACCAAAGTATTTTCAAATTTTCGAGTAAATCTCAAAATTGAAAATGATGGAACAGATTTCGAAACATTTCAAATTTGGAATTTTTCAGAAGATGGTTCCAATCTATATACTGAATCCAATTCCATACCATTTGAAATTGGAGATAAGCTACTTGGAACTCTAGTTGAAAGAAACGATGGAGTTCTAATTAAATTCTCTGCTACTATAGTTTGGAAGGAAGGAAGCAATATGGGAATTAAATTCCATGAGGAATTAATTCTACCTGATTCTTTTATAGCTCTCCAAATGACTTTAATTGATTGATTCAATGTTATCAATTTATCATAAATTTTTAGTTCTATTATAAGAATTTTAAATCTGAGGATAAATTAATCTTAAAAATAGTAAAGCCTCCTTGTTTACACAAAGAGGCTTTTAATTTTATAATTTTGTATTTATTAAACTAAGTCATCTTCTTTATAAAAGATAGAAACTTATTTTAAAAAATTCTTATTTATTGTAGTTTTCTTCAGCAAATTTCCAATTTACAAGATTCCAGAAAGCTTCTATATACTTAGGTCTAGCATTTCTGTAATCAACATAATAAGCATGTTCCCAGACATCGATTGTAAGAATAGGATTCAGACCTTCTTTAACTGGGCAACCAGCGTTACTTGTGTTCACAATTTCTAAACTTCCATCAGCTTTCTTAATTAACCAAGTCCAGCCAGAACCAAAATTACCAGCTGCTGATGCAGAAAATTTTTCTTTGAATGTTGCAAAAGAACCAAAAGATTTATTGATCGCTTCTCCAATCTTACCGCTTGGCTCTCCGCCTGCTTTAGGAGCTAATGAATGCCAATAGAAAGTATGATTCCATACTTGAGCTGCGTTATTGAAGATTCCACCTGAAGATTTTTTAATGATATCTTCTAAGGATGAATTTTCAAATTCTCCACCTTTAATGAGATTATTTAAGTTTGTAACATAGGCTTGGTGGTGCTTTCCATAATGAAACTCTAGAGTTTCTTCAGAAATAGTAGGAGCCAATGCATTTTTAGGGTAAGGTAGTTCAGGAAGTTTGTGTTCCATTTAATTTTTCTCCGAGATTAGAATAATTCTAATGATTTATTTACTATTAGACCGTTTCGTGCCTGGTATTTCCAGAACAAAATCCTTACCAAAGGCTAGACTTGGAGTAAAAAATCCTGAACCAATACTTTTATAGCTAATTTTTTGGATCGCAAGAAGAGCAGATTCGGATGTGAAGCGATATCCTTCTAGTGTATCTATTTGTACGGTCAATTTTTCATCTTTCGAATTTCGTACAATAGCTTGGACTATAGTTCGACCTTTTTCACGCATTTTCTCATCAGGTCCTTTAATTAAGAATCCAATTAATGCCTGAGCCATTTTTAAAAAGGTCTTATTTTTTAATAGAAAAGATGTAGGCTGAGTAAACTTACCAATACTTACGACAGATTCTGAAAATTTTGTAAAAACCTTTATGTTTGGTATTTTAGTGGAAATATAAGATGTATAAACATCACCCCAGGGTAAAGCATAGAGTTTTTGAAATTTACCTTCGATGAAAAATTCCTTAGAAATACTAAATTGAGGAACTTTTGTTAGTATGCCATCTTTGCGAATGAGAGAACCATTTGGGGCTTGTGCAATTACACTTTTTGCAGTACCCGCTGAAACACCACCAAAGCCAACAAACAAAAGATCCAATTCTGTAGCATCAGGCATTTCTGACTTTGCCATGGCAGCTGCACAATCTGTAGGAACAACATCGAATCCAACTCCAGGTAGGAAAAAGATGCCAACGTCTTTTGCTTGCGATTCGAGTTTATGCAAATACTCAAATACAGGAATTTCGCCTGTGATATCTAGATAATTTGTTTTTGATTTCAGGCAAGCCTGAGCCATTATTTCTACTGTAACTGCAAATGGCCCAGCACAATGTAGAACAGTATCAAAATTCTCAAGATGTTTTGCAACCTCATTAATAGAACTGAGATCAAATGCAATCCACTCTAAATTGAGTTCCTGAGAAAGTAACTTGAGTTTAGTAGGATTTCTACCTGCAAGAACTGGACTCTCCTCTCTTTCTTTGGCTAAACGAGCAATCAGTTTCCCTGTGTACCCAGTCGCTCCATAGAGAAGCCATTTGTTTTTATATTTTTGGGTCAATTTATTTAGTTTCGACCCAGAGATGATTTGGCATTCTTGAGAACTTCCAGAATGGAATCATGTAAAAATCCATTTGTTGCTACAATTTCAGGAAGTCCGTTGAGGTAATGGTTTCCTTCGTAGTCTGTAACTTTTCCTCCAGCCTCAGCTAGAATTACTGATGTAGCGCACATATCCCAATGCTTCACAGATTTTTCCCACACTCCATCCAAGCAGCCTTCTGCAATCCAACAAAGATCCAGAACCAATGATCCGCTTCTTCTAATACTCCTAGCATAGGTAACGAGTGCAGTTAAGTCGGCCATGATTTCAGGAATATTGTGAGATCGCTTGCTCGGTAGATTGGGTGCAAAAATTGATCTTGATAATTCATTCGTTGATGATGGAAATATCGTATCCCCATTTTTTGTAGCACCTTCCCCATAGATTGCACTATAAATGTCTTCTAATTCAGGAACGAGCACAACACCAGCAACAGGGCCTTCTCTATATTCCAAGCCAATCGCTATAGCATACATAGGTAATCCACGAACAAAATTCATAGAACCATCAATTGGATCTATCACCCAACGAAATCCAGTAGAACCATCGATAGCTTCTGAGTCTTCAACAAGTAGGGCATCTTTGGGAAATGCTTTCTGGAAGAATTCTATTAAAAATTGACCCATCTTTATATCCGCACTGTTGATCCGATCTTTTTCTTCTTGGTCCGTTTTGGATCGAAACAGGCGCAATTCTTTCTGCAAATTCCTTGCAGCTAGCATAAATCCTGCTGAATTAGCTTTGATAACTTCAACTCTTCTTTGAGTTTGATCTATAGGAAAATCTATTGTGCCCGATGTACTCATTTGATTCCAAAATTAATTTAGAATGCAATCCATTCAAATCATATTTTTAGGAAACAAAATCAATCTTCCATCGAAGATTACCAGATGCTGACATTTGAGATTCTACCTCATGCTTTTCTAGAAATCTATGAAATTCTTGAATGTCTTTATCTTCCGATTTGCCATCTATATAATTTTCCAAAGATGAAATTCTATTCCAAACTGATGATCCGAATTCTGCCCATTGTTCTTCTATTAAAGAAATATCTGGAGTGAGAAATCTCAAACTAAAAGATAGAAAATCCATCCCTGTAGTTGTGTATATTTTTCCTAATTTCCAAATTGAATCATTTATATTTAAAACCTTTTGCAGTAATTTCTCTTGTTCTTGGAAATCTATATCATCGAACATAACTGTAATGGGTAGAATTCTTGTTGATGAACCTTCATTCGTCTGCTTCCAATTAAGAAGTTCTTTCATTTCAAAAGTATTGAAGCCAACTATTCTGTTTCTTTTAGTAATTATTTCCTCAACTGGAACTATAGAAATCTTGAAATATATTCGTGAGGCTTTAATGGATGAGGTTAGTTCTTGGGTTGATTTTTGAATCACCTCACATGCTTTTGCTCCACCTAAGTAAAAAAAATCAATACTCAGAACCAATAGGAATTTCTGATTTCCTACACTGGGCATTTCCTTCACGAAAATGATCTTTCCTATTTCTTTCTTGGGTCTTGGTTCAGGCAACAAATGCAAGCCTTCAAATAATTTAGGAGCAAGTGGTAGAACCTGATCCAAATATTCTTGAACAGAATGATAATCAGGTCCATTCATGGAAGAACAAGAAGGCAAATTAAAAAAGTCACCTAATTCTAAATAGGCAGAATGCAAATTATCTATATATACAGTTTGAACAGTGCCAACTGAAGTAGAGGTATTGCTATTTGAGGACAATTCATTGCTTTGCTGATTGTGACTTTTTAAATGAATTAAGCGGTCATTGATCTGTCCAATTTCATGAATACTAAAACCCATTTGTAATTTCTCTATTTCTCCCTTATTCTGATAATTCTGTTTATCTAGGGATTTTCTTAATTCTATATCCGAAAGGTTTAAAGAATTGAAAGCCTAGCAACTTAGATTTAGACGAATGATTCATAGTAATTTCATAGTTCCAAAGCTTTCCAACCCGGCGTATTCTTTCTGTTTTTTCACCCAAAAAGGTAAATGGGATTTTATTTTCTCTAAAAATTCTACGAAATAGCAAGACTAAAGATTCGGGAGCAAAGGAAGTACCTAGATAATAAACTTTGCCTGCATGGTATTGATTGACAGTAGCAGAGGGAGTTCCCTTGTAAAACTTTCTCTTATCATTGTACCAAGCAATAGGCTTCGCACTAGTTGGTTCTAGGAGTTCACAGAATTTATTGCACTTTCCTCGAAAGAATCGAAATTTAACTTTATAAGATTCATTTCCAATTGCTTCAAATTTCTCAACGCTTAGACCAGCCATTTCTCGAAAAACACCAGGTGTTCTTTCTGGGCGCATCCAATGGTTTTTTTCTTTGATACCTGCTCTGTATCCGAGGACTAAGCATCCACCATTGCGAACATATTCTTCTAACCTTTCTACAAATGATTCATCAATCATAGTATACAAAGGAAGAATTATCATTTTGTACTTTTGCAGATCAACTTTATCGCTAGGTAAGAGATGAGTATTTACATTTAGAATATTTGCACCTGCATACCAAGTAGCGATTTCAATATCATAGCCTACGCTGGCGAATGGGGCAGGCTCAAAGCGTAATCCATCTGTCAGAGGTTGGTGTTTATAATTTCTAACATTATCTATGTCTGTAACGAGAGCAACGTCTGCAGGAAAAAGTTCATCTACGAAGTCATCAGCAACTTCTTGTAATTCAGAAATCGTCTTTTGCAATTCGTAGTATTTGTGTGTGAGTTGCTTGCCATGGTCTAGAATTCCATAGCACAATTGCTCTTGCCCAAATAATGCCGTTCTGTATCGAAAAAAGAAAATTTGACTCGCTCCATGGACAATCGCTTGCACCAACCACAATCCAATCTGCCCTGGTGGTGGAAGATAGCCTAAAGTGTCATGTCCTTGCTGTCCTGAAAATTGTTCCATTACTGTAAAAGATTGATTCTTCAAGCCGCGTGCATACTGCAGTGTCATAGCAACCATAGGATGAGGAAATGGTTCTAGTTGCGGTCCCCAAACTGGGTAGTTATCCCACGAAACATAATCCAGTTCTTCGAAAACACGACTCATTTCTGTTATAGGTAAAAAGGGACTCGGATATAGATTAGAAGTAATAGGTATATTCGGTGAATTTTTCCGAATGATCTTGGTTTGGAATTCTACATATTCAATGATTAAGTCAGAGTTGAATCTATAGTAATCTTGGATCATGGCGGGATTGAATCCACTGGCAACATGAGAAGCAGGCAAGGGAATTTCATTCCAATCATTGTAGACCAATCCCCAAAAGGAAGCCCCCCAATTTTCATTTAAGTTTTGTATCGTTTTGTAACGAGTCTTTAACCATTTTCGAAAGCCGAGTAATGCTGAACTAGAATAAGAAACATCCGATCCTTCGTGACCTATCTCGTTATCGATTTGCCAACCTTGCAATGAAGGATGGGATCCAAGAGCCTTTGTCATACGTGATACAATTCTTTCGGTAGCTTTCTTAAATTCGGAGGAGGCAAAGCAAGCTTGGCGTCGAGTTCCTAATGTTCGAACAATACCGTTTTTCGAAGTCTGAACGATTGATGGGTGTTTTTTATATAGCCAAGGCGGAAAAGTTGCAGTGGGAGTCCCAAGAATAACTCCCATTTCATGCTTATGAAGTAGATCCATAATTTTTGCAAAAAAAGAAAAATCAAATTTCCCCTCTTTAGGCTCCATCAATACCCAAGAAAACTCAGCCAATCTAACCTGAGATAATCCCATGGCTTTCATAATAAGAATATCTTCTTCCCAATCTTTAGGTTTCCATTGTTCAGGATAGTATGCTGCACCGAAAATCATAGGTTTCTCCCTTTTCTACTTGCTTGCGTAAGCTATTGAGATAGAATGAAACCAGAAGTTTATTCTGCAAATCAATAATGTCTGATCTCTTTATTACCGGCATCCTACCCCTATCTAACTTTCGATTTACCATTATCGATTGCTCAGAAATATGTTCTCATCTTGATAGAATCCACGATTTGGATTTTAAAATGTCAAATTTTCTATCTAAGACTATGATGGGAGCTTTCTTTCTAGCTAGAATGGTTAAAGAAAACCAAAAAATTAGTCTACAATGGAAAGATGAATTTAAACAATCGGTTCTGGCTTATTCC
>JAACWH010000063.1 GCA_009991425.1 Leptospira sp. | reverse complement strand
CCATGAACTCCAATGATACCACCGAATGCTGAGATAGGATCTGTTCTTCTTGCGAGTTCAAAGGATTCTTGTATAGTTCTTCCCGAGGCAATCCCGCATGGATTCAAATGCTTTACTATAGAAACAGCATTCTTAGGAAGTAGACTTGCGATGTGAAATGCAGCATCTAGATCCAACATATTGTTGAAGCTGAGTTCCTTACCTTGCAAAGGAGTGAAATCAGATTTTACAAAGACAGGCTCATAGAAGGCTGCTTCTTGGTGTGGGTTCTCACCATATCTAAGCTTTTGTTTTTTTGTAAAGGCAAAGGACAAAATGTCCGGAAATCTATCTCCCCTAACATCATTGAGATAGCTTGAGATTGCCGTGTCATAGAATGCAGTGTAGGAAAAAACTTTTGCAGAGAGTCGAAAGGAAGTCTCAAGAGAAATCTTGCCATCATTATCTTCCATTTCTTTTTGGATAACAGAGTATTCAGCAGGCTCTAGAACTACAGCAGCATTTTTATAATTTTTTGCAGCCGAACGAAGCATAGTAGGCCCACCTATATCTATCTTCTCGATAGCTTCTTCTAATTTCACACCAGGTTTCTTCACTGTCTCAACGAAGGGATATAAGTTAACTACTACTAATTGGATTGGTGGTATAGAATTGGCATCCATTTCTTTGACATGGTCTGGATTGGATCTGTCACCTAATAGACCACCGTGTATCTTGGGATGAAGTGTCTTGAGTCTTCCACCCAGGATTTCGGGAAAACCAGTGTAATCATCAACTTGAGTTGCTTTGATTCCTTCTTTCTTAAGAAGATCATATGTTCCACCCGTAGATAGAATTTCTACACCTTTACTTACTAAAAACTTGGCAAATTCTGCCAAACCTTGTTTATCACTGACTGAGATGAGCGCTCTGGTAACTTGGATCACGAAATTATTCTAACCTTCCTTCCGGTAATTTGTATTTTATTTTGAATGAATAACTGGATTGCTTGGGGCAAAATCTTATGTTCTTCTTTGAGTATCTTTCTAGATAATTCTTCTTCTGTCATTCCTTCTTCTATCTTCACAGGGCTTTGCATAAGTACAGGACCTGTGTCTACTCCTTCATCCACAAAATGAACCGTACAACCTGAAACCTTTGCGCCGTATTCAATCGCCTGCTTTTGAGAGTTGATGCCAGGAAAAGCGGGAAGTAGAGAAGGGTGGATGTTCAAAATTTTCATTCGAAATTCTTGGACAAATTCTTTAGATAGAATCCGCATAAAACCTGCTGTGACAATTAGATCAGGGTTGAGAGATCGAACTTTTTCAAGCAGGCTTTTGTTAAACTCATTCTTATCTGCAAAATTTTTAAAATCCACTACGAAACTAGGAATTTGCAGTGATTTTGCGATTAAAATTGCCTTAGCCTCTGGTTTATCAACGATCAAAGCGACAGGATCGCAGGATAAGTTTCCCTTTCGAATTTTCTTCGCAGCGGCTTCAAAATTAGAACCCCTGCCTGAGGCAAGAAAAATGACTCTCTTTTTAGATTTTTTTGCAAATAGACTTGCCAAACTTTTTTCCTTACCCACCATAAGGAATGGGTCTAGTCCATTAAGCAACCATCCTTTTTTGTCGAAAAGTAAGTTAGGAGAGCAAAATGTTAAGAGCCAATTCCTATTCGAATCAAAACGCCTATAAGGCAAATGAGATCTCAACCGTTTCTCAGAGCAGACTCATTGTAATGCTTTATGAGGGAGCTATGCGTTTCCTTAAGATCGCCAAGGAGAGTATGACTCCGCGCAAATATGATATCGTGAATAATAATATCATTAAGGCACAAGATATAATTACAGAACTCATGCTTTCTCTCAATCTAGAAGAGGGGAAAGAAGTCGCAAGTAATCTGCTCAGCCTCTATGTCTATATGAAAAAGCGTCTTCTAGAGGCTAATATGCGTAAAGATACAAAGATCATTGAAGAAGTTGTAGAACTTCTTACACAGCTTAAGACTGCCTGGGACGAATTGGATCGCAAAGAAGTCTCCAATCAATCTAGCTCTCCTTCTCGAAACACAGGAATTTCTATTACAGGTTGATATGCTTTCCAAGCTAGCTAAGACTAAAATTCAATTGTTGGAATCTCTCCTAAGTAATTTAAAAATTCAGGATGAACTGCTCTCCAAAAATGATCCTGATACAGCCGTCGAATGGGAAGATGAAAATGAAAAAATATTAAATCGCCTCATCCAAGTAGATAAGAAAATGGAATATGAAGAAGAATCTTTACCTTTTTCAGGAAATGAAATCCAAGCTACCTCATTAATCTTTTCTTTACTGGAAGAAGCTCGTGAAATCCAATCACGTGTGCAAGCCAATTTAGAAAAATTTCGTGACCAAGCAAAATCTGAACTCAACCAAATGGAAATAAAAAGACAACTTCGTTCCCACCTAACATTACAAGAAGGTTTGCATTGGAAGAAGAGGATCTGCTAGAACTAGCACTTGTATTTTTTAATCTAGATAAGACATTTACGGAAGAGGAATTTCATTCCAAATACAGAGAGCTTGCCAAAAAATACCATCCAGATGCAGGGGAATATACAAGCTCTATTCTATTCAATGAGTTGCTGCGTTCCAAGGAAGTTCTAGAAGAATTTCTCAGAAGGAAATCTACATTTTCTCCACCAATCTCAGATGATGGCGATGAAATTTTAAAAAAAAGTAATGTATCTAAGCCTGAGAAATCTACCAAGCCAAAACCAGTTGATCAATCTTACAATATTTACAAGAAAGCTAAGGAAGAAGAAAACCTTGCTATACTAGATTACTTTGATAAAACTAAAGGAAATCCAGTTTTTCTAAACCCAGAAGAAAATCCTCCCTTGAAGAAACTCATTTCAGATTTAAGCTCTCCAATTTCAGCTTACAATACAATTTTAAATGAATATCCAGAAAGTATTTGGGTAAACGATGCTAGAGATTCAATCAAGAGGTTAGGGACTTGGATTGGGAAGAACAAAAGTGTTGGAAGGACCTGATATAGAAAAGCTACCATTAGAGGATGTTAGGTTTATCCCAAATAAAAGACTTCTTATCGTTATGAAAGTTCCTGGACTTAAAGATGCCGGGAATCTGCAGGCTACACCTGGTCCGGCTGCACCTCCATCAGGATGTATCTCAAATATAAACTCAACTGGTATATTTGGAATAGTTGGCTGAGCAGCACCTCGTAGACAATCAAAACCAATGTTGACGTCAGGTGGATTTCTAGATTCGTTTTCGGTAGCTGCTGGATACAATCTGTAACCTGAGAATAGAAGCTCAGGATTTTGAGCTCGAACTTGGAGAGTATAGATTCCCGTTACGGTTGAAGCCACAGAAATAATGATAGGTGGTGCAGTTCTGGATCTGGAAGCAGAATAATTCGTACAAGTGGAAGCAAATAAAAGTATATTACATATTAGTACAAATCGAATTAGAGAATAATAATAGGACTTCATAGCTTCTTTTCAATCTTGTTTTTGATATAAAAGAATAAAAATATACCAGCGATTATTATTGATATTGTAATAAGGACTGTTATCTGACTCTTCCTAACCCAGTCCATTAGCTCATCTAAATTAAGTGCAAAGAAGTAGCCTAGATAAACCCAAATGGGAACTGATATTAAAGCAGCAGTTCCATCTGTTATAAAAAAACGTAAAAAGCTGATTTTGCCTGAAGTTCCAGCCGTAAAATATATAGGCATCCGTAATCCAGGCATAAATCTTCCAAAGAATACAACCCAACCACCGTATTTATGAAACTTCTCTTGGACTTTTTCAAAAGTTTCGGGTCCTAATAGTCTAGAAATGAATGGGATTTTTAATGCCTTTTCTCCGTAGCGTTGACCAACTAAGAATACCATTGAATCCCCGAATAAAACACCCGCCATTCCGACCAAAAACATAATATGAGGATTGGTATAACCCAATCCAGAGATCACTCCCCCAGCAACTAAAGAAATATCTTCAGGTACGGGTAGTCCGAATCCACAAGCAATTAAGATTCCAAATACTGCAAAATAGCCGTAAGAAGAAAAAAATTCGATTAATTGAGTTAATAATTCCATGAAATCTAAGAGATTTTGTCTTTTTATCCCTTATACTATACTGATAGAGGTCGAATTAAAGGAAAACAGATTTCTTTTTCCTTTTTAACAAATGATTAAAAAATTCGAAGATTTAATACAAGAAGAAGATACCAAACTAGCTGCCTATGCAGTTACTCACAGAGATCATGGTGGTAGAATTTATGAGGAAGGCGATCATGAATACCGACTTCCCTTCCAAAGAGATAAGGATAGGATTATACATTGCCAAGCTTTTCGAAGATTAGAATACAAAACGCAAGTTTTCATAGCTTCCATCGGTGATAATTACCGCAATAGATTAACGCACACATTAGAAGTATCTGCTATCACTCGAACCGTTGCCTTAAGCCTAGGTTTGAATACCTATCTCGCCGAGACCATAGCTCTCGCTCATGATTTAGGTCATGCACCCTTTGGCCATGCAGGGCAAGATATCCTTCAAGAATTGATGGCAGCAAAAGGTGGCTTTGAACACAACAAACAATCTCTTCGCATAGTTCAGTATTTAGAAAATCGATACGCGAGTTTTCCTGGTTTAAATCTTTGTCGTGAAACCTTAATGGGTATCATGAAACATGGAGCAGACTACCA
>JAACWH010000087.1 GCA_009991425.1 Leptospira sp. | reverse complement strand
TTCTAAGAAACAACTCCAAGGAATATTGAAGATGGTTAACATCGAATATCTCCACCTACCTGGATTAGGTATAGAATCTCAGAATAGACAAAATCTCCATTCTATCGAAGACTATCAGAAGTTATTTAAACAGTATGAAAACACAGTATTAGTTGAAAATAAAACCGATTTGGAAGTTTTAATAAAATTATATAAATAAGGAAAAAGATTTGCTTTAACTTGCTTTGAAGCGGATTTTAATAGTTGTCATAGAAGTAGAACTGCGAAAAATTTGTCCACACTATTAGGTAATGTGGATGTAGTTCATTTATAAAAGTTTATGAAAATACTTATTTTGGTAAAAAAAAATCACCTAAAAAAAATTATATGGAGGTAATAAATTGAGCAATAAATGCCATTTTTTTTATGAAAATTGTGATTTTGGAAATTTTTCAATTCCTCCTCTCGATGAAATTAAATTTTCGAAATCTAAATCAAGAATTTTTATAGAATTGCCATTGATTTTGAATTTAACAAACTTTAAAAATCTAAAAGAAAATATATCTGTATTGAAGAATATAAACGGATTTATGAAATGTAATACGACTCAAAATCATAATCTAAATTATCCATTAGGTAAGATTGAAAATAACGACTTTTACCATTCTGGTTTTAGTGAAGAATTCGGGATTTATTTAAACATGGAAATGACTATAATTGATCTTCTCGAATGGGAGAGGCTACGTAATGGAAACGAGATGATTGCAAATTTGAAATTAACTTTTTCGAACTATTATGTAGTTTCAGAAAATGGTAACTTGTCAAATAATCAGTCATTAGAATTTAATAATAGTATCAAAATAGATTACCCGATTCCTCAAAAGGTATGGATGGATTTTATCAATAGATTAAACCTTTTCGAATACCATCTTTTCGAGTTAAACAATCCAATCCAAGATTCCGAAGAAATGAAATGTATTTCTTCAACAGTTAGAGAGGCGATACATTTCTTTTATCTCGGTGGATCAATGAATTGGAAAATTTCAGTTCAAAAAGTCAGAGAAGCTATGAATCATATCGGCGATTTGAAAAAAGCATCGAAAGATAAAAAAACAAACGAAAAAACTAGAGAGGATCGATGGTTAGACTATTTTCTCGCATTGAAAGCCCTCCCCAATTTAGCAGTTCATGGAGAGGATGATAATGGCGAATGGTCACGAGAAGAAGCTCAGGCAATCCTAACCTCATTCTTGGGAATTTGGAATATAAAGGATAGTATTTTAACCGAACGCAAAGTGGGACAAAGTAATGATGTGCAATAACCAAAATTCGTTGATTGATTGTAAAGGATACAAAAAATATAACTGCTTGAATTGTCATAAAATTGTAAAAAATAATTATTTTAGAGGGTCAGCTAATGGAAAATGATCTAATCCACTCACTAACAGTCAGTTTTGAAGGACATGCACAGAATACTGATAATAATATAGAATACTGGCTTGCACGAGATTTGCAATATTTGTTAGGTTATACAAAATGGGATAACTTCCTAAATGTAATTTCAAAAGCAAGAACCGCATGTGAAATATCTGGGCATGAAATACAAGACCATTTTGCCGATGTCGGGAAAATGGTCGACTTGGGTTCTGGAAGTAAACGTGAAATTCCAGATATCATGCTTACCCGTTATGCCTGCTACTTAATTGCTCAAAATGGAGATCCAGTTAAGCAGGAAATTGCCTTTGCACAAACATACTTTGCAATGCAAACTCGTAGAGCTGAGTTAATAGAACAAAGACTACTAGAGTCGGAAAGACTTTCAGCAAGAAAAAAACTTACTATTACTGAAAAGGAGCTGTCAGATTTAATTTATGAACAAACCGGAGGAAATAAAAATTTTGCATTGATTCGCAGCAAAGGTGATCAAGCATTATTTGGTCAAACCACTCGAGCCATAAAGGCAAAGTGGAAGATTCCAGATGCCAGACCTCTCGCAGATTTCGCACCTACAATAATTTTAAAGGCTAAGGATTTTGCAACGGAAATTACAATTCACAATGCGCGCCAAAAAGTAATGAACCTTGAGGAAGAGATTTCAAGTGAGCACATTACCAATAATAAAGCAGTTCGTGAAACTTTACTCAGTAGAGGTATTCGTCCTGAAAATCTTTCCCCAGTTGAAGATGTAAAAAAGGTGGAGAGACGTCTAGCGAATGAAGATAAAAAAGCTTTGAAAAACCCTGCAACTTTTGAAGGTTGAATTGATCCATAGAATAATAATAAACTCAATGAATAGTAAACAGGGAATCATAGATTATCGTAATTCACGCGGAGATAGGAAGATGGAAAAGGTAATTACATGAGTGAGTGGAAAGAATACAAGCTAGGGGATGTTGCCTATGTGCAAACTGGTCCATTTGGAAGTCAACTACATCTAAGTGATTATAAACTAACTGGTACTCCAATAATAACAGTAGAACATCTTGTTGATAAGAGAATCGGTCATACAAACACACCTTTCGTATCTGATGAAGATAGGGAACGTTTAAAGAAATATACATTAATTCCAGGAGATATTGTTTTTAGCCGAGTAGGGTCTGTTGATAGGTCTGCAATAGTTTCAACTAAAGAAAACGGATGGTTGTTCTCAGGTAGGTTACTTAGAGTCAGAATTACGGATATTGAAGTAGACCCATTATATACCTTCTATTTTTTTAATCAAGAAGAGTTTAAGGAAAATATTAGAAGAATTGCTGTCGGTGCTACCATGCCATCGATCAATACAGCAATTCTATCGTCCCTCCCCATCCTCCTTCCTCCTCTCGCCGAGCAAAAAGCCATCGCAGGCGTTTTGTCGGCCTTAGATGACAAGATTGATCTTTTGCACCGTCAGAACAAAACCTTGGAGGCAATGGCGGAAGCTTTGTTTCGGCAGTGGTTAGTGGAAGAAGCAGATGAGAGTTGGGAGGAGGGGAAATTGGGGGATGAATTTATAATTACGATGGGTCAATCTCCTCCAGGTGAAAGTTATAATGAAACAGGAAAAGGTATTCCAATGTATCAGGGGAATGCAGACTTTGAGTTCCGATTTCCGAAGAATAGAGTTTTTACAACTGATCCCAAAAGGTTCGCAGAAAAATTTGATACTTTAATCAGCGTGAGGGCTCCTGTAGGGGCTCAAAATATGGCAAATGAAAAATGTTGTATAGGTCGAGGAGTTGCTTCCCTTAGATTTAAATTAAATACGGAATTATATAGTTACACATATTATAAAATACGATACCACATGCTAGAAATAGCAGGATTCAATGACACAGGTACAGTTTTCGGATCAATAGGAAAAGACGATTTGTGGAATATAAAAACTCTTTTCCCGTCAGTAACCGAAATCATGGAGATTGATTCTAAATTAAAACCTTTAAATGACAGAATCATTTCTAACTGTTTTCAAATCCGCTCTCTTGAAAAGCTGCGAGATACTTTGTTGCCTAAGTTGATGAGTGGGGAAGTGAGGGTGGGGGTTAAATGAATATTGAAAAGAGAATAATGAATATTGGTCGTTATATTTTAAATTATTCACTATTCATTATTAAGTTGCGTAAGTGAGGGTAAAGGTTAAATGAAAGAACTTACAGAATCAGATGTAATCAGGCAGAATGTATTGAATAACAATTATGCACTGGAAAAAATCGAATCTGACCTCCGTCTGGGAGGAATCCACTGGGAAGAAGAGCAAATATTCACTAAGACCCAAGTTGCTGAAATCTTGAAAGTAGATGAGCGTACGATTGATAGATATATTGAAAAGCATGCCTCAGAATTATCCAGGAACGGGTATAGGATTTTAAAAGGAGAGCCGCTCCGAAAACTTAAAAAGCTTTTTGGTGACGACATGAATGTCGTTACCAAAACCACGATTTTAGGCGTATTTTCGTTTAAAACAGTCTTAAACCTAGCGATGCTTGTTACAGAAAGCGAAATGGCAAAAGTAATCAGAAGTCGAATCCTAGACATTGTTTTAGACGTTGTCGCAGAAAAAACTGGTGGACATACGAAATTCATCAATCAAAGAGACGAAGATTTTTTGCCTTCAGCATTAAAAGAAAATAGTTACCGTAAAGAATTTACTGATGCATTGAATAATTACCTTGAAATGGGAGTTCAGAAATATGCAATTTATACAAATCGAATTTATCAAATTGTATTTTTAGAAAATGCTTCAGAATACAAAAAAATTCTTAATTTGGCAAGTCGAGATAAGGTTCGAGAAACTTTTTATGCAGAGGTATTAAATGCAATCGCAAGTTTTGAGCATGGTCTGGCAGTTGAGATGGAAAACGCTTTCAATAAAAAAGGGAGTCGCCTTTTTCCAAAAGAGTTAGATGAATTAATTGAAATAGCTTCAAAGAATCCATACCTTCATCCCTTCATAGAAGATGCTCGTATCAAAATGGCTAGTAGGGATTTGGGTTTTAGAGATGCACTCCATCAGAAACTTGAAAAATATTTACGTTCCGTCCCAGAAGAAGATTTCGACCGGTTCTTAGGTGAGGCGAGTAAATCATTAGAAGAAAGATTATCGGAACCTGAAACATTAGAAGTTTTTAAAAGATTAAAAAATAGATAAAAATGGAAACTCAGATATTCTACTTCGATATAAATCATGCTATTGAGGTTCATGATTGGATCATTTCTAACTCAGGAGGTCTTAATGGAAACAGAGAAATAGGGTTACTAGAAAGTGCTCTTTTTCACATTAGAAATGATGACTATTATTCGACATATCTAGAAAAATTGAAACATTTAATTATCGCCATAAATAAATTTCATCCATTCAATGACGGAAATAAAAGATCGAGTTTAGCGTTAGGTGCTTATTTTTTAGAAATCAACGGTTATGGTTATTGTATTGAAAGGTTTATTTTGGAAATGGAGAATATCGTAGTATGGCTAGCCGAAAATAAAATTTCAGAAAAATTACTTTTGGAAATTTTAAGTTCAATTATAGAGGAAGAAGAGTTTTCTGAAGGATTGAAACTAGAAATTATTCAGAGTGTAACATGATTTCGAATTTTAATACTATCCAAATCCGCTCTCTCGAAAAGCTACGGGATACTTTATTGGCTAAGTTGATGTCAGGGGAAGTGAGGGTGGAGGTGTGAGTAAATACACTTCTCGACAATCAAGAATTATTGAGAAACTACAAATAATTGGAAGCGGTTCAGTTGCATTTTTTAAGGATTCAATCTTATTATTAAATCTAGAAGGCTTTGATACTAAACATCATTTAATTTCTCATTCAATGAGAGAAATTGAAAGTTCTATTCGAGAAATTTTAACCTTTATTTATCCTGAGAAATTTAACAATCCTGATTGCGTAGCATTAGGTGAGGATCAACATTTAATAAGTATTAATAAATGTTTAAATATTTTGCGTATCTTAGATAAAGATGAAACAGCAATTTTTTGGAAGAAGTTAGGAAAAAAGAAAGGGGATTATAATTTAGCCAAAAATGCTCATCGAGATAACCTTGATTATCGAAGATTTTCAAACGACTTTTTAAGTTATTGGAATGATTTTGAGCAATTTTTAGAATTAGTTTTAGATAAGCTTAATTTGATTTATTTTAAATTCATTTCAGAGTTAGATCACTTATTATCCATTGAAAATCCTGGAATTGCTGAATTGTATGCAGTAAAAAAGAAATTACCGAAATTAGGTCAATTTTTTCACTATTTCATGGTAAATTGTAAATCTATCAATTGGTTTGAAACACTTTACAATTCTGGTCACCTATCAGTATCTAAAGATTATATCCAAGCAAATACGGATGCATACTCTTTCTATTGGCCACCTATCCAATATTTGAATTCACTTGTACAAAAAGGAAAAAATGATTTGGTATGGAAGGTAATTTCTGCTATCCCGGATTCAGATTCCTCTGGTTTTTATTCACAAATCACAAGTTTAGTAAATAAATTACCTATAGAATTCCGTATTGAATGGATGCAGAGGCTGATCCCATGGGTGCAACTGAATGCAGATCAAGAGATCCCAAATTCGGAACCATTCCGAGTCCTAATGAGAGATTTGTTGGATTCCAGGCCTTCTTTGGTTTTGGATTTTATGAGATACTTTTTCCGGCTGAATCAAGATACAAACAAAGATAATTCGGTTTTTGCTCATCCTTTGGTTAATTCTCGGTTGTCTAAGTATGAATATTTCGACTCTCTACAAGCTCTAATTTCTTCCTTTCTTAAGCAAGATATTCCTGTGAGGTTTCAATTCTTTTCATTTATATCTGATTTGATGAACCAAGCCTTGACCATTGAATATCCAAGAACTTCAAATGGAGAAGACCGTTCTTATATTACTAGATCTTCCATCATGGAAGACATGCAGAATTACAACCATCATGTATCTGACAAATTAGTATCAATCCTTCGCGATGTGGGTAAAGAGATCTGCGAGTTAAATTCCAAAGATTATTTTAAAATCCAAAACATTCTTAAATCATACAATTGGATTCTCCTCCAAAGGATGTCTCTGCATTTTGCTAGAGTTTATGGAGTTGAATTGGATTGGGATAATACAAAAAATCTTCTTCTGCTTGAAGATGGAAAGTATGTCCGAGATATTTCTTTTCGTAATGAATACTTCTACCTACTTAAGAATGTTTATCCAAAGTTAATTGATAATGAAAAAGAAAATTTCTTAAATGAACTAGATAGAATTGCAAGAGAAGAGGAATTAAGATTTCAATCGCATAATAGTGTAAATTCGAATTTTCAATCTTCTGAGAATTTCCAATTAGATTTTCTTAAAGATTCTGATTACTATAAGACCCTTTGGCCATATCTTTCCGCAATCAATGATCATTTAGAAGGGCAGTGGAGAATTAAATATGAACAGATGGAAGAAATTTATAATAAAGATGATCGTCCTCCCCAATATGCAGCCTACCATTGGAGTTTTGTTGGACCGGTAAGTCCAGTTGATAGAACCGAAATTGCGAATATGAGAATTGAAGATCTAGTTGATTATCTTGAGAGATATGAGCCAGAAGATTCAATTCGAGGTGGGCACAGTCGAGAGGGCTTGAACCGTCAAATCGAACAGGATGTAGAGAAGAATCCTCTTAGATATTTGGAAAGCTACAAGTTATTCATGGAATCTAAGATTCATATCAAATTTCACAATGGAATCTTATCTGGAGTCAGAAATGCAATTTCTAATAAGAATTTATCCAATTTCAATCTTGTTGTTGATTACTTAATTAAATTGCATGCAAAATTTGAACAAACATCAGAAGGACGATATTCTACCAATGAAGTTCTTACCGATCCTATCTTGGGAATCTATCGAACTCTATATGATCAATTTGATGCATTCGAAAAGTCAGAACGTAATAAAGAATTAATAAGAAATATCTTTCCTTATTTGGAAGACTCATCACCAAATGATGATTTCGATACTAAAAATGATCCAATCCATAATAGTATTAACTCTATTCGAGGTGAGACTTTACACGCATTATTCAAATGCATTCTTTGGTTGACTGTTGAAAATGAACAATGGAACGATGTTAGATTTTCAGAGCCGATTATCGAAACTATTTTGGAGAAAGTTAAAACTCATTTTACACAATCGGTTTACAAAAATTTTCGCACAGATCGGTCAGTATTAGGACAATACCTAAGATTTATCTTTCAAATTAAGAAAGCTTGGTTTTTAGATAATATTCAATGGATACTACCAGAAGATAATAAAACGATTGGCAATGTAACTTTTTATACCTATATCCAAAGAGGTGGCTTCTCAGAAACCATGTATGCTTTTATCAAATCGTGGTATATAGATCTGTTAAACGAATTACCTAATTTAGATTTAAACAATGACGAAGGAAATGATATTAAGCCATTTTCTATAGCTGAACATACAATGATGATTTATGGATATAGCTTAGAATCCTTAGAGCCAGGAGGGCTTGTTGACTTATTCTTCTTTAAAGCACCTGATTTCTTAAAAGGAAATGCTATTCGGTTTCTGGGGACTAAAATTCCAAAAGAAGACTCCTTCATTCAGCTAGCGAAATCTCTCTGGCAGTGGAGAGTGGAATCTGGTTTTATTTGTATCAATGAGTTAGATGAGTTCTTAGAATGGTGGCAAGGTGATTTATTTGAAAGCGATTGGATTTTTTCATTTGTTTCTTTGTACAAGCAGAAAACCGAATTCTCAGGTTCAAGATTGCAAATTTATAAATTATTTGAAATATTAGATAAGAATTTTGGTCTTAATCCAAAATTGGTAATCGAGATTCTAGATTCATACACTCAGTCTTCTCAATACTACTTAATTCCAAGAAAAGAAGGTAATCTTTGGGCAATTCTCATGAAAGGATTACAATCAAATGATCCAGAACTCAAAACTTTAACGGAGGATATTATAAATAGATTAGGGTATTTCGGTTACCTAGATTATAGGGAATTGCTTGGAATCTAAATCTATTCTGTTTTTTATTACTATAAAAACAGATGACGACAAAAGGAATAGTGAGAACATTTGGCTTATGTTAGCTTTTTACAAACCCTAGCTAATCGTACTAAGTAAATATGTTCAACCTTATTCCTTATGATTCTATTGTACATCTTGAATTAAGTAGAAAACTTATGGACATGCTTATATGAATTCTGCTAAGATCTCTGAATCCCAGATTGAAGAATATGCGATTCAGTTACTTGAGAAGCAGGGCTATCGATATGTCTATGCACCTTCTATCGCCCCAGATTCAGAATCACCTGAGCGAGAACGGTTTGAAGATGTAATTCTACTGGAAAGGTTACGCTCATCTGTTGCAAGATTGAATCCAGACATTCCTTCACATGCCCAGGAAGACGCAGTCAAGCAGGTCTTGAGAATTGCCTCTCCAGATCTTCTAGTGAACAATGAAACCTTTCATCGCATGTTGACTGAAGGAGTTGCAGTAAGTTACAAGCAGGATGGGAATATGAGAGGCAATCGAGTCTGGCTTGTTGACTTTTCTAATCCAGATAACAATGATTTTATTGCAGCCAATCAATTTACGATTGTTGAGAACAACCAGAACAAACGACCTGATATCATACTATTTGTTAACGGATTACCAATTGTTGTAATTGAACTGAAGAATGCAACGGATGAAAATGCCACTATTCATTCCGCATTCAACCAAATCCAGACTTATAAACAAGCAATCCCTACTTTATTTACCTACAATGGATTTATCATTCTCTCGGATGGACATGAAGCTAAGGCAGGCTCTGTTTCATCGTCAATGAGTCGTTATATGTCCTGGAAGAGTTCCGATGGTAAGACAGAAGCATCAAGGTTGGTTGGACAGCTGGAGACAATGGTACGAGGCATGCTCAATAAAGAAACTCTTCTGGATCTTCTAAGACATTTTGTTGTTTTTGAAAAATCCAAAAAGGAAGATAGCGTAACTGGAATCAATTCCATACTGACAGTTAAGAAAATAGCGGCATACCACCAATACTATGCAGTCAATGCGGCAGTGGAGTCTACCAAGAGAGCTGCTGGCTTTACCCAATCCAAAGATTTACCAATTGAAGTGAATCAGCCCGAGGCTTATGGATTGAAGAATATTCAGAAATCAAAGTTTGGTGATAAGAAAGGTGGAGTTGTCTGGCACACCCAAGGATCGGGTAAATCTCTTTCCATGGTTTTCTATACTGGCAAAATTGTTCTAGCTCTAGACAACCCAACTGTGCTCGTTATTACAGATCGCAATGATTTAGATGATCAATTGTTCGATACATTTGCATCTTGTACACAATTACTGAGACAAGAACCCAAGCAAGTCGAGGATCGGAACCAATTGAAAGAACTTTTGAAAGTAGCCTCAGGCGGAGTTGTATTCACAACAATCCATAAGTTTCAACCCCAAGAAGGCAATGTCTACGAAACACTTTCAGAAAGAAAGAATATAATCGTTATAGCAGACGAAGCCCATAGGACTCAATATGGATTTAAAGCTAAGACAATCGATGACAAGGATGAATCAGGAAATGTGATTGGTAAGAAAATTGTATATGGTTTTGCCAAATACATGAGGGATGCCTTGCCCAATGCAACCTATCTTGGTTTTACGGGAACCCCAATTGAGAATACCGATGTAAACACTCCAGCCGTATTTGGAAATTATGTGGATGTCTACGATATTGCTCAGGCTGTTGAAGATGGTGCGACAGTTAGAATCTATTATGAAAGTCGTCTAGCTAAGATTAACCTTTCCAAAGAAGGAAAGAAACTTGTTGAGGAATTAGATGAAGATTTAGACCAGGAAAATCTTTCCAACACTCAGAAAGCCAAAGCCAAATGGACTCAACTCGAAGCATTGATAGGCAGTGCTGATCGAATCAAGAGAGTTGCACTTGATATAGTCAATCATTTTGATAGTAGACAGGAAGTGATGGAAGGCAAAGCGATGATCGTTGCTATGTCTAGAAGAATCGCCGCAGACTTATACAAAGCAATCATTGATTTGAGACCAGAATGGCATGACAAAGATTTAATGAAAGGAGCAATTAAAGTAGTTATGACAGCTTCATCTTCAGATGGGCCAGAAATATCCTACCATCATACAACCAAAGATGAAAGACGTAAACTCGCTGATCGAATGAGAGACCCTAAGGATGAACTTAAATTGGTTATAGTTCGTGACATGTGGCTCACAGGATTTGATGCACCATCCTTACATACTCTCTACATTGATAAACCCATGAAGGGACACAATCTGATGCAAGCTATAGCTCGTGTTAATAGAGTTTATAATGAGAAGAAAGGAGGATTGATTGTTGACTATCTTGGAATAGCTTCTGATCTAAAGAAAGCACTTTCTTTTTATGCAGATTCTGGAGGTAAAGGTGACCCTGCCGAAACCCAAGAGAAAGCTGCTCAAATCATGTTAGAGAAATTAGAAGTGGTCTCTCAAATGTTTCATGGATTCCCTTATGAGAATTTTTTCTCTTCAGATACAGGTAATAAGCTCAATATTATCCTCGCAGCTGAAGATCACATACTCGGATTAGATAATGGTAAGAAAAGATACATTGATGCAGTTACAGCACTTTCCCAAGCATTTGCAGTTGCTATTCCTCATGAACAGGCTCTCGATGCCAAAGATGAAGTCTCTTTTTTCCAAGCAGTTAAATCTAGATTAGTTAAATTTGATAGTAGCGATAAAGGAATGTCAGACCAAGAACTGGAGACGTCCATCCGCCAAGTCATAGACAAAGCACTTGTTACAGAACAGGTGATTGATGTTTTTGATGCAGCTGGTATTAAAAAGCCTGACATCTCTGTGCTTTCTGAAGAATTTCTATTAGAAGTTAAGAACATGGAGCATAAGAACATAGCTCTAGAAGTTCTAAAGAAATTACTCAATGATGAGATCAAGGGTCGAATGAAGAAGAATCTTATCCAAAGTAAGAGTCTGATGGAGATGCTTGAACATTCAATTAAGAAATACCATACTAAAATTATAACAGCGGCAGAAGTTATTGAAGAACTTATCAACTTATCAAAAGAGATTCATTCCATGGATAAAGAGCCTGAAGAAATGGGGCTTTCTGACTATGAGTATGCTTTCTATTCAGCAATAGCCAATAATAATAGTGCAAGAGAAGTAATGGAAAAAGATAAACTCCGTGAACTTGCAGTTGTTCTTTACAAAAGTGTAAAAGAAAATGCTTCTATTGATTGGACAATCAAAGAAAGTGTCAAAGCTAAATTAAAAGTCATTGTAAAAAGAATCCTTCGTCAATTTGGCTATCCACCTGACATGCAGATGCTTGCTACAGAAACTGTTCTTAAACAAGCAGAATTGATAGCAGAAGAACTTACTTCTAATTAATAATTCACTAACGATTGAAATTAAAACTAACTTTCGCCTAAGACCATTGTAGATTCCTCGCAAAGATCAAATCTTGCGGTCTGCTTTCATCTAATCCAATTGAGAGATTTCAAAATCAACATCTGCATTTGCTTCAGTAAAATCAAAATTCTTAACTTACATATAGGATGCTACAACTAAGTCATAATCGAAGTCATCTTCAAATACCTTCCAGAGATTGGCTTCTGCATCCTCGAGGTTTAATTCTTTAAGGAGTTTTGAAATTTTCTTGTTCAATGGGATTACTAATTTATATTGCATAAAAGATTTCAAATATAAACTTAGCTAATATAAACTATTTATTTTGATAAGTTATCTGTTATATTAAAATTTATTAAGGTGGAGAAGAGTGAAATGTGTCGAGTTATATGCGTTTGGCGTCGAAAGGCATCTGATTGATGCCACTCTGATCCAATTTTTTAGATTAGATTTCCTTAAATATAGAACTAGATCTCGTCCGATCTCATTCAATATTCGTTAATTTATTGTAAGTATTAAAGACAAAGAATGATTTCAAAGAAGCCTCAACTCTATAACAATCAAACAAAAATTTAAATCGACCCATACATATACATACACCACTTCAATCAAGAATTGCAATTTCTAAGGCAATAGCGGAGACAGGAATCAAATAGAAAATAAAATGAATTCATATGGGATTAGAACTTTTAATCAAGAGGAAAGTCCAAGAAACACTAGCAAGTTCATTCGGTATTTACAAAGATGTGAAGGAAATAAAAAGAGAAAGGTCTAAGAAAATTTCCATATGAGTTTTTCATTCTAAAAAAAATTCCCCTACCAAAATAAATTTAACAAAACCGGACTCATTAGATTTCTCTGAAGTCAGAATGCGTCCGAACTAAATTAACTATTTCTATTTATTTTCTCTTCCCTTGACTAATGCAAGTTTCCTAATTTTTATTTAATATCCTTAATTTAATACCAACTCAAACTCCCTTAGCAATCTCTGCTATCGCATCGGATTCATAGATCGCTACTTTCGCTGAGACAGAATTCTTTTTTGAGTTCTTGATTTTTGCCTGATGTGCAAGCTCTTCTTTTCCATGCTTTAATTTTTGTAAGATGGCAAGAGCTACAGAACGTCCTTCTATGGGTCTGTATTTTTCTATCCCGAAGATTCCGAAAGGAAATACTTTGGATACAAACTTACCAATCTCTTCTCCAGTTCGCATTTCAGCTCTATCGCCCATGAGCAGGGAAGGTTGGAAGATAGAAAGATGAGACAATTCAAGCTTAGCTAATTCTTCTTCAAGTCTACCTTTGACTCTATTGTAGAAAATAGCAGAATTTGCATCCGATCCCATAGCAGTGACTATGGAATAAAATGGGATCTTTTGTTTTTTCGCTGCTTGTGCAAAAAGTAAGGGATAGTGATAATCTACTTTTTCGAAATTTTCCTGGCTGCCTGCTTTCTTGATTTTTGTTCCCAGAGTGCAGATGATGGAATCCACATTTTTCCAATTGAGTTTTTGTAAGGATTTCTCATTTTCAAAATCGAAAACTACATATTCAATCGAAGATTGTGATTTTTTATTTTTGATTTCTGATGGCGAAGTTTCTTTTGGTATGCTTCGAACTGGACAGATCAATTTGTCTTGGGGAAAAAATCTCGAAAACAATTGAATGGTATGACTTCCGATAAGTCCAGTGCCGCCGATGAGGATGGTATTCATTCTCTCTGTGTAATGATTATTTCTTTTTTTGCAAGCTTTCTTATTTTTTACTCAGCATTGTAAGTTCTGAAATTTAAGAAGATTTGCTGACCAGATTCTATTGTCACCTCGGCTTTTTCACTTCCGTCAGGAAGTTTACCGCCAGGGATTGATATTTTATAAGTACCTGGTTTCAAATGAAGTCGCTTTACTTGGTAGTTGGAAGGAAGCAGTCTCCAACTTCGAAGGTCTGGTGCAATAGTTTGACTTGCCGCGTAACCTGCTAGTGCTCCTGCACCTAAACGAACTAGGCCACCGACAAGGGCAGCTCCTCCATCATCATTGGATTTGCCTTTTTCTAGAGATCTAGCTAAAGCTTCACTTGCGGCAGCAGCAGCTATCATTTTCACCGCTATGGAGGCAACATTCTTAGTAACAATTGTACTATAATTTTCGTTAAAATTTTGCATCGCTGTGTCTGAGTAATCATTATAAATCGAAGTTTGGCCTATGTTTTTTCCATTGATGTAAACAGGCTTTACTTTCGCAGATTCTTCATCACGTTTTGTATAGATAGGAATTGGGTTTTCAGCAATAGAAAGAGCGGCTACAACTCCACCCATGGATACTCCGCCACCTTTAGCACGGATTGCACCTTCCAAGGCTCCACGCATAGCTAAGGTGAATTTCTCATCATTTAATATTTTACCACGAGATTCCTTGGTTGCAGCCTTGCCAGCTTGGTTGATTATCACTACTTCGCCCATATCCTTAGAATAGGAAACAGGTGACATACTAGTATTGAAAGCATTCACGTAAGGTTTACCATCAGCTAACCTTGCCATGTCGCCAGCATCATTTTCCTTGGCTGCAAGAACGAATCTATCACCTTTTACTTGAACTAATTCAGGGGCAATTTGTTGGATATTTTTATATTGAACTCTAGCATCATTGTATCGACCAAGACTTTCAGATAGAACAGCATCTAAATATCTAGCACATAGATTCTGTTTGTATTTTCCTTTAACAAATTTCATTTCTTTGAGCTCAATGTCCAATCTACGAAAATATATTTTCGCATCCTCATATTTACCCAAGAAAATATAATCCAGTGCTATATAGAATTTTATAAGGACTCTTTCGAAATCCTCACCTGTAAAATTACTTTCATTATCACTAAGAAGAAAGGATAGTCCTTGTCTTGTAATACTTACTTTGATGTTATCTGCTAAATCTTCCGCTTCTTTAAATGCTTTAATGGATGATTCATAATCGCCTTTGGTATGAAAGATCATACCAGCTTCCATCAAGTATAGAAGTCTATCCTTGTTCTCCGCTTCTGTAGCTAAAGTTCGAATTTGAGGGATCGCAGCATCATAGTTGCCAGCGTAGTATGCCTTTTCTGTATCTTTAATTACAGATGCATAATTCGTCGCACAGTTTAGAAGTGTGAGTAAGGATAGGTAATAAAGTATCTTCAAGTATATTTAGAATTGGTTACCAACCAACCCCTCTGTTACCTACAACTGCTTTCTTTCTATATGCAACTCTCTCGTTCCATATTGCAATGTTAGACTCTACTTCCACTAATTCTATATTAATAGTCTGTTCAACAATTCTATCACCACTTACTGTGAAAATGTTCTCATCAATATCACATCGAACAAAAAAATTGGGAGATTTCATCTTCCCCAGAGAAAGTCGATTGGAAGTCATTCCACTAAGACTAAAAGTAATCTCATTGATAGATTTCTCTCGAGTATTGGTTCGAACTGTAAATATTTTATTTTTAATTAATTGTGATACAAAAGCATTGTCAAAAAATTCTGTAGCAATTTGTTCTGTAGTATTATTTCTAGATGGAAAATGAGCTAAAAAGATGCCTTCTTCCCTCGGGTTTTCTTTGAAATAAGCTCCAATTTCATCTCCAAATCGAAGTGCAGCTCTGCCCAATTCTTGGCTTGTAAGACCGCCAGAATCTGACACTAAATCTGTAGTTAAATCAAGTCTTTCTGCCCCGCTAGTGCATGAAATTATCCAAAGAATGGATAGGAAACTTAATATTTTGCTGAAAATCATATGTACCTCTGAAAATAAAACCTACCTAGGAAAATTACTTTAAATTGATGAATCTGTCAAACAGAAAAAAAAATTTACAATCCACCAATGGTCTAAATTCTAAGAGATCCATGAACGAACTTTCCTATACCGAAAGACCGTCTACTTCAGATTTTCCACAGTTCATAAGTAGATCATTATTCGCCATAAATTGCTTCTAAGGAAATTAAAATGACAGCTTTCACATTAGACCAAACCATCCAAAAACTAGAAAAACTATATATTCCATCTGAAATTAAGCTGATGCTTCCACTTATAGAAGAGATCAACCAATTAAAAAAAGATAAGAACGCAGTAATCTTAGGGCATAATTATATGACCCCAGATGTATTTTTTGGGGTATCGGATATTGTGGGAGATTCACTCTACCTTTCTAAGGCTGCAGCAGAAACCAAGGCTGATATAGTCTTATTCAATGGTGTTCATTTCATGGCTGAAACTGCTAAGATCTTATCGCCAGATAAGAAGGTCCTGATTGCTGATCTGAAAGCTGGTTGTTCTTTAGCAGAATCAATTACAAGAGCCGATGTTCAGAAGCTAAAGAAACAGTACCCAGGAGTCCCTGTTGTTACCTATGTGAATTGTTCTGCAGAAGTGAAAGCAGAAACCGACATTTGCTGTACTTCAGCTAATGCACTTCAGATTGTAGAGTCGCTCGAATCCGATACTGTGATTTTTCTTCCTGATGAATATCTGGCTGATAATGTTAGGAAACTCACTAAGAAAAAAATTATTTCCCACCCTGGAAGATGCATGGTGCATGAAATGTATACTCCTTTGGACATTGAGATTACTCGCCAAAGAATGGGTGGGGATGTGACAGTAATTTCCCATCCTGAATGCTCAAGGGAAGTTGTGGATCGATCCGATTTTTCAGGCTCTACTTCTCAGATGATTGAATTTGTAAGGAAGGCTCCTTCTAAGAATATTCTTTTGATTACAGAATGTTCGATGGGAGATAATCTAAGAATCGAATTTCCAGAGAAACATTTCGTGTCAACCTGCCAGACTTGCCCGCATATGAAGAAGATCACCTTAGAAAAAATTAAAGCAAGTTTACTTGAGGAAAAATTCGAAATCCTTTTAGACCCAGAAATCATTCAGCTTGCTCAAAAATCTGTTCAAAGAATGCTTGAGATATCTTATAAAAAGAAGTAGTATTCTATAAAGACTTTCTGAGGTAAATATGTTTCGAATTGGAAATGGAATTGATTTTCATAAACTAGTGATGGAAAGAATCCGGCCATTGATCCTTGGTGGAGTGGAGATAGATACGGAATTCGCACTTTTGGGTCATAGTGATGCCGATATAGTTTTGCATAGTATCTCTGATTCTATTTTAGGGGCTTTGGCGCTTGGCGATATAGGTGATCATTTTCCAGATACAGACCCAAGTTTAAAAAATATGGATTCTAAGATTATTCTTCGTAAGGCGATAGAACTTATGCAGGATAGAAAGTTCCAAGTTTGTAATTTAGATGTGACTATAGTAGCAGAGAAACCTAAGATTGCTCCCTACCGTGATCGCATTCGAACTTCCATCGCAGAGATTATGAGTATCAATGTTTCACAAGTTTCTGTTAAAGCAACTACTATGGAAGGTATGGGGGCTTTAGGCAGAGCCGAGGGAATGATGGTATTCTCCACCGTTCTCTTAGAGAAAAAATAATCTTGTATAATAAATCAGTTTTCTTTTTATAATATTGATTTTTAACTTCTAGTCGACTCTTTTCCATTTGTATTTCTCTATACAGGCGGAAAGTCCTTCTTGTAATGAATTAAAATCTTCCTTTTTAAGTAAGGTTAGACTTATTTCATTTTCTGTTTTAGAATTCATCCACTTTTGTGTCTCTTGTTGGGAGCATTGGCTGGATATGCGAAGTAGATAGTCGTAGTCTTTTGTATCTAGAGATTTAGGATTCACAGAAATAGACATTTTATTGTTATATGCAGATTCTTCTATTACCAATTGAGTATCTGGTCTATTGATATGATTTTTAGCTAAGTCATTGATCAGTATTGTTTTATCGCTCACAAAATCTGATTGTATGCTTTTAATCCAAAGGGGAATCGCAGATACATCGTATTTTTTTATCACATAGCAGGAATTAATATTTCCTTTAGGCAAAAAATAAGAAGATTTCGAAAGAATTCCCAATGAAAGCAAAGATATTAGAACAATTTGTAAGAAAGGAAAATGTAATTTTTGCGGTATTTTACTGAAAAAATTTGTTAGATTGTAGATTTTGCAAGCAGAGAGCCATAAATAGATTTCATAAAAAAGAAATAGAATACTAATTAGTATAACTGGGTATATGTGGTAGATATGTCTGGCTTGTTGATTTGATGTGATTATTTTCTGCCCAAGGATTACTAGAAATCCAAGGCTTGCATAGATAAAGAACCTAGATTTTTGGATTCTTTGACTTCTGAATAACATTTGATAGATGAGATACAAAAATACTAGAAGAAAGATACTGAAATGAATAGGTATGTCCTTATAAAACGAATATAAATAGGGTAATAAATTATTTTCACCTTGCTCTAATTTAAGAGTGGGAAATAAGGATGCGAATCTATCAGGGTGAATGCTGATCCAGACTAAAGATGGAAGAAAGACAAAGAACCATAACGGCCTCAATTGCTTGCTGAATTGTAAGTTCACTGAAGTTTTGGATTCTATGGAAAGGAAATGATTGATATCCAAAAGAAAAAATAGAAAGAAAATTTCTATCAACTGAATCTGCAATTTGTTAGAAATCGTGATACTTCCTATTTTGCCAAGTAGAAGTATGCTAAATAAAATTATTAGGAAAGGAAGAAGTATTCTTCGATTTCCCTTCACTCCAAACCAGTAGAGATAGTTCTTTAAGAGTTGTTTGCTTTTAGAAAAATTTAAAAATACAAAGAATATGAATAGGGAAAATAAAAATTGTAATGCATAGGGATATTTAGTAAAAAGTAAAAGTAGGGAAGCTATACTTAAGAAAATAAGATTTCGGGTCTTCCAGGAAGAATCTTTTTGAACTAGAAATACTGCTTCTACAGACAATAGAAAAAAGACTGCTCCTTGGATTTCTAACATACCTGAATAAGCATAAACTAAAATAGGGATTGTCTCAAAAAGCATCCAATCAAAACAAACTGCAAATAAAAATAATAAGATAGTCGATTTAATGCTTTTATAAAGAATCCAATGAGAGAGAATGATTAATGCTAAAAATGTAGCTAATGTTATATAAAGGCTTATGTTAGAATCTGCACCTTTTCCTAGAATTACAAAGGATTCTATAAAACTTCTAAGACTAGGCCAGGTTGGTGAATGTAAAAAGATCAGAATCGGTTTCCAGAAATTTCCCTGTCTTAAATTGTCAGCGATTTCCATGGAAATAGAAAATCTTGCGCTTGGATCCCAACCCAGTAGCCAGTTTTCCGTGCAATTCTTCCATTGAGCTTGGATGAATTGATAGAATAAATAGAAGCCAGGAATCAGTGAAGAAATGAAAGCTAGTTTATGTTGGTGGTTTAGAATTCTTTGGGTAGTGGATCTCAATAAGCGGAAGAGATTCATTGAAGTTTAGAGTTTTTATTTAAATTGTGAAAGAAGAATTTCTCTTTCTGTTTCTAAATGGTTTTCGTTTTCCTGTTTGTAAAAAAAGCGATTCAATATTTTTCCTTTCAAACCAGACTCTGGGCTCCATTTCATCTTCACATTTAAATGACTTGTTCCATCAGGGCTTTCCTGGATTGCATAAAAATATGAATAATCGGAAAATCTACTTGAATTTTTAATCTCGAATGCAAATTTGAATGGTACTTCCGATTCTATGACCTCAATTAAAACATTTTCATTTTCCTTAAGAATTTCTTTGTTCAATCCAACAGCAATTTTGCTTCTGGGAAAATATGAATTAGTCAAAGAATTATATACTTGAAGAGGTTTAGCAGGTAATTCGTAATCTAAAGAAGAATTAGATTCCAATGGACTTAAGAGATAGATCAAGAAACAAACTATGAATGTTAAGACGATTTTAATATATTCCATAATACCTCCTACTAGGGATAGATCTAACTAGCTTATGTCAACAGAAAATTCCAATCTGCCCACCTGGTTCAATCGCCCAGAAATTTCAGCCAAAAGAGTTTCTGGAATTATGCAATATTTTATTCGAGAAAGAAAGATCGATTCAGAAAATCCATTTTCTGAGTTTTTAGATGATGAATCTTTTTCAGGAATACTCAATGATAAAAATCTTTGGATACCCCAAGAATTGGAAGATAAAATTTTTAGTTTCCTGGCAAGTCTAGAGGATATCGCTCCTGCAATCTACCAATTAGGGAAGGAAACTTTTTTATCCCAATCTTATGAGCTTTTGCCTACTAACGAATCTTCGCTTCAAATACAAGAAATCATTTCTCGTTTTCCAGTTCTACTTTCTAAGCTAACAAGAACAGTTTATTTAGACATTTTAGAATTAAGTGAATCTAAAGCCTTATTTCAATTCTATTTTAGAGAACCATTTAAGGAAAGATGGTATGATGTAATTTTTTTCAAAGGAATGTTAGATGGGCTTGCTCTATTGTTTGAATTGCAAAATGCTAATACGCATTTAAGAGAGACAAGACTGCTCGGAATTCATACAGATCATAAAGATCTTGGGGAGAATATTTTATTCGGAGCAGATCGAAATATCTATGAGATGCAATGGACTCCCACCAAAACAAAATTATCTAGAACCTTTATTAACCAAGAAGAACTAAGTAAAGCTCAGAAGTCCTTTGTGATTTCTAGAGAAACTGAATCTGATTCAAAAGATCTTTCTGTAATCAATGTAGCTAGTGTGATTACAAAATCACGTGAACTTGCCTTAGAGAATAGAGATTTAGAAGCTGCTGTCGAAATATTAAAAAGTTTCAAAACTGAATTAGAAATAAAACAAAAGTCTATTGCTAAAGATCTTAAACTAGCAAAGAATATACAAAAGGGAATTATTCCTCAGACTATTCCTGACTGGAAAGGAATCCAATTCTGGAATCATTTTAGCCCCATGCAAGAAGTTAGTGGTGATTACTATGATTACTTCCAACTTGATGATGATAAAATTGGCATTGCAATCTGCGATGTATCTGGTCATGGAGTTCCAGCTGCTTTTATTACAGCTCTTTCTAAGATGCTTTTCAACATGTATAGAAATCCATCTCCGAGTAATATTTTTAAGAATATCAATCGTGATTTATTAGAACTGCTGATGCAACAAGGCTATACAACTTGCATCTATGCTGTTATTGACAGATATTATAATATTACTTATTCCATAGCAGGTCATCCACGTCCTATTTTATTAAGTGGTAGGACAGCCAAGGCAAGTCTTTTGCAGGGTGAAGGAACTTTTTTAGGAATGTTTCCTGAAGCGAGTGATCACTACGAAGACAATTATGTTGTTTTGGAACCCGGGGACAAAATTTTCTTTTACACAGATGGACTAACAGAAGCTGAAAATGATCAGGCCGAGGCATTTGGTGATGAGCGCCTTCTTGAAATAATTGAAAAAACGGCTGGGATGAATATTCAAAAATCTATTGAGTATATTACTCAAAAGCATAATGAATTTTGTATGGGAACCGACCAAATGGATGATATCACCATACTTGGATTTTCATTGAATTCTGAATTCCCTAAATTTGAAAGTTTAGTTCAATCAGCAAAAATCGAATATAAGAAAAAGAACTTTGTAAGGTCTTCGCAGCTACTTAAGGATGCTCATGATATACTTCCTAGGGATCTAAATGCGATTCTACTATTATGTAAATCACTTGCACGTGAGAAAAAATACAAAGAAGCAATTCTTTTCTTGGAGGAATACAGTTCATACAAACTTCATAATTATGAAACACATAATATTTTAGGCTACTGTTACTTTATGATTCAAGAATTCGACAAGGCTGAAATTGAACTTAAAAAATCTTTATACATGAATGATGCTCATCCTTCTATTCACTATAATCTAGCTAGGACATATTTTAAGAAAGAAGATCCAACTAAGATGTCTATTGCAATTGAAAGACTTCGTAAATTTTTCCCAAAATTTCTAAGACTAAAAGAATTGGATTCACTCTTAAAATCACTTAATTCAAAATGAAATTGATGTTTAAGAACTATTTTCTTTACCTTTGTTTCTTATTTGCCTTAATCAGTTTTTATTCTGTATCTGCAATTTCCTTGCCTAAAGACCAAAGTTTTCACAATGACTATGATCTTGAATGGATTTATTTTGTTGGTCATTATACTCTAGAAAATAAGCAAGAAGTTGGAATGGAGCTTAGTTTTTTCAGAGCAAAAATCTTAGATAAAAAATCTAAATCCAACTTAGTAGTTTATCCTGTTCACTTTGCTATTTCAGATTTTTCGAACAAAAAGCACTATAGTTCTCAGATTTTAGGAAGAAGTATCGGTGGACTTGCAAGCTTTGATCAAAATACTATACGTATAGAAAATTTTATGATTGAGATGAAAAGTGATGGAAGCTATCATATTTCAGCCAAACCCAAGGATTCCTCAATGATAGCCGTAGATTTACAACTTTCTGTGAATCTAGGAAATAAATTATATCATGGAGATAAAGGGCTGTCTATAAAATCTCTGCTTGATCCAAATTTCCGATCCAATTATTATAGTATAACAAGAATTCCAACTAAGGGCTCTATAAGCTTAAAGGGAAAATCATATAAAATTGCTCCGAATCAAATTTCTTGGTTAGACCATGAATGGAGTATGGCTGGTTTAAGTGATAAAGAAAATTCATGGGATTGGATAGGACTGAGTTTGGATGATGGATCAGATTGGATGGCATTTCGCTTTCGAAAAGATAAATCGAGTCAATCAGAGACTTTTGCAAGTAAATTTGTGAACGGTAAAATATTGACCTATGATCCAAGTTCAGATATTATTTTCGAACCGAATGGATTGAAGACTTGGAGAAGTTCTTCGACTCAAAAAACTTATCCTATGGAATGGAATTTATCATCAAGTTCCGAAGATTTGAATTTAATAATCAAACCAATATTCGAAGAACAAGAGTTTGATGCTAGAGTTTCTACAGGTCTTGCTTACTGGGAAGGTGGAGTTCTAGTTCAAGGGACTCGTAATGGTAAGAAGGTAAATGGAAAGGGATATTTGGAGTTAAAAGGATATAAATAATGCTAACTTATTTCATCAAAAGACTACTCTTGATTTTTCCAACTTTATTAGGTATTACATTTTTAGTATTTCTAATTTCTAATCTTGCACCTGGTGGACCTTTGGATAGAGAAATTGCCAAGATCAAAGGTGTAGCAAATATTTCCGGTGCGAGTACAAAGCAAATTTCTCAAGAAGAAGTTGAGATTTTGAAGAAAAGGTTGCATTTGGATAAACCAATTTATATTGCATATACCTACTGGTTATCGGATGTTATAGTTTTTAATCTTGGTGAATCTAGATTGCATTCCAAGGAAGTCACTGAGCTTATTCTAGAGAAAATGCCAGTTTCATTGATCTTTGGCTTATCTGGATTTTTTCTTTCTTATTTTATTTGTATACCTTTAGGAATATTTAAAGCCTTAAAGCATGGACAGGCATTTGATTTGTGGACAAGCTTTTTAATCTTTTTTGCTTATTCTATTCCTGTTTTCGCATTAGCTATGTTATTATTGTATTTATTTGCATCTGGTGAAGTCTTTTCCTTCTTCCCTCTTGGGCATGAGATTTCAGATTACTATGAAGAGCTGAGTTTTTGGGGGAAGGTAAATGATAGAATCAGCCATATGTTTCTTCCAGTGATTTGTTATGTGTCTGGATCTTTTGCAGTCTTAACACTTCTTATGAAGAATTCCCTGCTTGAACAAATTTCAAAAGAGTATGTTAGAACAGCCTTATCAAAGGGTTTGAGTTTTAAAGATGCAATTTTAAATCATGCATTTCGAAACTCTCTCATCCCTATTGCTACAGGTTTTGGAAGTAATCTTTCTTTGATTTTTGCGGGCTCCCTTTTTATTGAATTAGTATTTAATATTGATGGAATGGGAAACCTAAGCTTCGAAGCAGTTCGAGAACGCGATACGGATTTAATGATGGGATTGCTATTGGTTCAATCTCTAATCGGTCTCTTAGGGAAAATACTTTCAGACGTTTGTTATGTTCTTATCGATCCAAGGATAGATTTTGATTGATATGTTAAATCCTAATACTAAGAAACGAATTCGAAAATTTATAAATAACAAGAGAGCTTATTATTCATTTCTCTTTTTAATTGGCTCTTATATATTATCTTTATTTTCACCTGTTCTTATGAACAATAAACCTTTGATCTTGCAATACAAGGGAGATTATTTTTTTCCTATAGTTTTTTATTATTCTGAGGAAGAGTTAGGCGGGGCAAATCGAACTCAGCCTAATTATAAAAAACTAATGAATAGAGAAGATTTTGTGAGTGGTGAATCCTATATGGTTTTTCCTATTTTGAATTATGGGGTTAATGAAGATAATTTAGAAAGTCTAGAAGATGGAGTAAATCCACCGAGTTCTCCAGATACGAAACATATTCTTGGAACGGATGATAGAGGCAGGGATGTGTTTACTCGTATTATTTATGGGTATAGAATTGCTATGACCTTCAGTCTACTTCTCGTATTCGTAGAAATGTTTCTTGCTGTGGTCATCGGTGCTGTGCAAGGATATTTTGGTGGGCTACTTGATATTACAGTTCAGAGAATAATAGAAATTTTATCAAGTATTCCATTTCTCTATGTTATATTAATTATGGGATCTTTCTTAGGGAAGGGTTTTATGGTGCTCTTAATAACTTATGGAGCTTTGAGTTGGATAGGACTTAGTTATTATATGAGAGGAGAATTTTTAAAATTAAGAAATTTTCAATTTGTTGATGCAGCCAGAGCGCTAGGGGTATCTAATACAAAAATTATATTTCGCCATCTTCTTCCCAATGCAATTACTCCATTGGTAACCTTTCTTCCTTTCACTTTAATTTCTTCTATATCTATTTTATCAGCTTTGGATTTCTTGGGCTATGGAATTCCTGCGCCGAATCCGTCTTGGGGAGAATTAATCGGCCAAGGTCGTGAGCGACTAACTGCATGGTGGCTGATTGCATTTCCATCTATGGCTTTGTTTCTGACTATTTTACTTTCTGCATTTGTGGGTGAAGGGCTTCGGGACGCCTTCGATTCCAAGGAGCTCGTAGAATATGAGTAAGCTAAGCGAGGATAGAAAGATCCTTTTAGACGTGAAAGATTTTAGTCTGGATCTAGTTACCGAAAATGGAAGCCTGCCTGTTATTCAAGATATTTCTTTCCAAATCAAAGAGGGTGAGTTCCTTGCCTTGGTTGGAGAAAGTGGTTGTGGAAAGTCGGTCTGTTCACTTGCTCTCACTAAGTTATTGCCTAGCAATTTAGCGAAATATAAATCAGGTTCTATTCTATTCCAAGAAGAAGATATCATTAAAATGGATAATATGAGTATTCAGAAATTAAGAGGAAATCAAATCTCTTATGTATTCCAAGAGCCTTTTTCCTCATTGAATCCTCTCAAAAAAATTAAAGACCAAATTATTGAAGCCTTTCTCGTTCATGGAATGGGAAGCAAGCAAGAGGCTTTAGATAAAGCTGAATACCTATTAGAAAAAGTTGGAATCACTGATGTTAAACAGAGATTGAATTCCTATCCCAATCATATGAGCGGAGGTATGCTTCAACGTATATCTATTGCTATGGCATTGATAACTGATCCAATTCTACTCATAGCTGATGAACCGACATCTGCTATTGATGTTACTATACAAGCTCAGTTGATTCATTTGCTAATGGAATTGAAAGAACAATTCTCTCTATCCGTTTTATTCATATCGCATGATATCGCTTTGGTGAGTCATATGGCAGATAGAATAGCGGTAATGTATGCTGGTGAAATTGTAGAATCGGGTACAATTGAAGAAGTCATCGATTCACCTAAACATCCTTATACGCAAGCCTTATTGAATTCATATCCATCTACAGATAATCTCAGCCAAGAATTAGAAGTTATACCTGGAATAGTTCCTTCCCCAATTGATTATCCGATAGGATGTCATTTTGAACAAAGATGTAAATATAAAATGGACATTTGCAGATTAAAGAAACCAAATCATATTAAGCTTTCAGAATCTCATTCAGCCTTATGTCATTTGTTGGAAGGTAAAGAGAAATGATTGAATTAAAAAATCTTTATGTTTCTTACTTTTCGGGCTCTGTTATAGGCTGGAATGCAAAAGAAATTAAAGCTGTAGAAGATGTAAGCTTTTCAATTAAAAGCAGTGAGACTGTAGGTCTTGTTGGGGAAAGTGGCTGCGGTAAATCAACATTAGGCAAGGCAATGTTAGGATTATTGCCAATTGCATCTGGTGAATTAATTTTTGAAGGTCAAAACTTAAATGGTATAAAAAAATCAGAATGGCTTCCACTTCGTAAAAGCATTCAAGTTATTTTCCAAGATCCTTATTCTTCCTTGAATCCAAGAATGACAATTTTTGAAATCATTTCAGAAGGAGTTGAAATACATTTTCCTGAATTTAGCAAAGAAGAAATAATCGATAAGGTAAAAGAAATGTTAACAAAAGTTAATCTTTCTGTTGATATTTTAGATCGATATCCTCATGAATTTTCAGGAGGGCAGAGACAAAGAATCGCAATTGCTCGAGCTCTAATACTTAATCCAAAACTTATTATCTGTGATGAAGCAGTTTCAGCACTTGATGTTTCTACTCAAGCACAGGTGATGAACCTTTTAAAAACTTTGAAAAAAGATTTCAATCTCTCCTATTTATTTATTTCCCACGATTTAAATATTGTGAAATATATTTCGGACAAAATTGCAGTAATGTATTTGGGGAAAATTGTTGAATTTGGGACAAGAGATCAGATTACTAATAAACCCAGTCATCCATATACTAAAGCTTTATTCGCTTCTTCCTATGATTTAAAGAATAGAAATAGGGAACGTCCTACACTTATAGGTGAGATCCCTTCTGTGATAAATAAGCCAGAAGCATGTTATTTTCATACAAGATGTCCGATAGCTAAAGAAATTTGTAGAACTAAAAAGCCAGAAAAAGTAAACTTACATGAGGATCATTTCACTTACTGTCATTTTCCAGAAAAATAAATTTTATGTTTTTTAGTGAATCTTTTTATCGTAATATCAAGAAATTATTTATTTGGATTTCTATTTCCATAATTTCATTTGCTACAATAATTTCAGTCTTAGTTTACTCTATTCCTTATTTTATGGATTTAGAAGCCTATAAGAAATTAATTTTTGAAGAAATCCAACAAAGATCCGAATTGAATATTGAATTTTCTGATTCTGATATAAAAATATTTCCAATACCTGGAGTAGAATTTAGTTACGTCAATTTATCTAAGGATAATTTGAATATTGCAACTGTAAATCGAGTATTTGTTCGTATTGGCGTATTATCATTATTATCTGGTGATGTCGAAGTTACTGGAATCTATCTAAATTCAGGATCTATTTCAATCATTAGAAATAAAGATGGAAGCTTTCCTGTTTTTTCTCAAATTGATGCCCTTGAAAAAGTAAATACCTTAAATGAGAGTTTCGAAGATAAAAAAAATGAAAATACCAACGATAAAAATAAATCTGAAGCTGCATCTAACAATCAAGAATTTAATCTTGTAAACTTTCTTTCTCAACTTCCTTCCACATTTGTTTTAGAAAATATTCATATTAAATATAACAATGGATTAAATGGTAAATTGTATAATTTCTATATTTGGAATTCTAATCTAGAAATAGTTGCCAATTCAAGGAAATTCCATTTAGATTTATTTGGCAAAATGAATGAGGAAAAATTGGAAATTTACTCAGATTTTTCCTTCGTTTCAGATGAGTTGAATTATGAAAACTTTAGAATTAAATCTTCTATTTTTTTAACACAATTTTCTGCTTCAATTGCAGAAGATATTCTAGTGATTTTTCCCCGGGCTAATTTTAAATTTTCTTCTTTAACTGGCAAAATACATCTAACAAAAGATGATGAGGATTTGGTTAGGTTGCATTTGTTTGATGCTAGAATATTAAACTTATCCTATAAAAAAGATAAAAGCTTTGGTAACTTTATAGGCGGTCTGATGATATATTATTCTATAAAAGATGAAAAGCTTACACTAGATGATATTCAAGTAGAATGGATTGGCAAAAGCAAGGTCTACGGAAATGGAATTCTTACATTTGGAAAATCTCCTCAAATTTATTTTTCTATAAATTCGCAGTTTTTCGATTATGAATCAATTATCCAAGTGGTTAATTTATGGTTAGATGCTGATTTAGATAAATCAAAGGCATTCAAAGGCATTCCTGATACTGGATATAAATCCAAAGTTAATATTATTCTTGATTGGAAACTAAAAAATATTTCCTTCTATCAATATAAGATTGATTCGATCCAAGGAAAAACGATTTATAAAAATGGTAATCTTCTTCTCTCTGGGATAAAAACGAAATATTATGACGGGGAAATCCTCTCAGATGGTCAACTAACTTATAAATCTGGAATATTTAAACTTAATAGCAACCATATTCTTCGTGATGTTAATACAGAAAAATTATTAAATCATTACTCGGATAAAAAATATCTTACAGGCAATTTTTCTGGAAATTTCGTGCTATCATCTATTGGATCGAATGCAAACTCAATGGAATCCAATATTTATATTAATGGTGATTATTTGCTTCAAGAAGGCGAGCTTTTAGGCTATCTCAATTTTTTTAGACCAATAGCTAGTTTAGGTAAATTGATAAATTTCAATGGACCTACAGGTAATAGCATGGAGTATTCTTCCATAACAGGAAAGTTACAATATGAAAAAAAAGTAACAATGTTAACGAATGTTAAAATGAAAGGTGTCGGCTTGGATGCAGAGGCAAATGGTAAAATTGCTGGTGATAAAATTAATATGCGCATAACAGTTGCTCTTCCAGGACCAGCAGGTAAAGCACTCAAACTGCCAATATTGTACCAAGGTGTTTTTGGAAAGAATGTTCCTTTCATAGACCCCGTATGGCTGGGTTCTGTATATGTGGGAACTATTCTACTTGCAGGTCCTGCAGGTGCTGCGGTAGGTGGAATTGCGGGTTCAGCAGCTTCCGAATATGTCAATTCAGCTATTGGAAGCGTTCAGAAAGGTTTTAAATCAACTACAAAATTCTTATTTGGTTCTTCGGAAGAGGAAGACTCTGAAGAACCAAATATTGAGAAAAGAAAATAATTTAGACTCATTCATCTTTCTCTCAATAAAATTTCTTATTTATTTTCTTTCTATCGCTTCCAATCGGGCAGGTACGACTAGTTCAGATACTAATTCATCGTAAGGTTCCCTTACTTTGACATTTGGATTGAATTTATCAGCTAAGACTTCTCCATCTGCTACAAATTGGTAGTAATAGGTTCCAGGTAATAATTTCTTTTCCATTTCAAATATTCCATTGGGAAGTTTGGTCATATAATCTGCTTCTAAGTTCCAGTTATTGAAGTTCCCTGTTACGCTGACGGAATCATTTTCAGGAAGGTAAATTTGAAATTTTATGGTTCTTAAATTTTGTTCTTCAAAGTTCGAATCATCTAATATTATAGTTGTTATGTATTTATCTTTATCTGTTTTATCTAAATAGTAAATGGAAAAATAAGATCCAGATGAATCGGGTTCAATTTCTTTATTTTCTGTATCATATTCATAGAGGCCATCAACTTTAAACTTATATTGATATTTAGTTAGGCGATTTAAATTTTCATCAACAGAATTGGGAGGAACCAATCTGTAGAAAACTCCAAATTGATTTTTTCTCATGGGTTCGCATTTCCAATTCAAGAAATTTCCACAGAGTTCAACTTTCTTATTTTTTAGGCCAGTGTAGCTAAATAAGATTCCCTTGTTTAATATATTTCCCGATTCAGCATATTTGTAGATATCTAAAAGTCGAATGTAGCGGGGTGATACTGCTCTTTTAAGCGAATCTATTTGCCATTGGTAGTACATTCTGCTATCATCGACATCCTCAATGTCTCCAGATTCCATTTCAAGGGAAGAATAGGAGCCTATCCAGTCCATAGCTTCCTCTGAAAAAATGCTTCCGAAGAAAAACAATAGAAATAGAATTAGGAATAAAGTAAATTTGGATTTCGAGATCATGCTATAGATATTTTCGAGTCATTTGCGATTTTTGATGAAAAAAAATCTACATAGACATAATCAATTTATTCTCTTGGTTTTTCTTAGAGAATCCGATATTTGAACTATACCAATATGTCAGAATCATTGGATAAATTATCAGAAGATGATATAACACTCATTCAAAGTCTTTTTGAGCCTTTGAATAAAAACCCCTTGAATTCAGAAGATCTGAATCCAATGGCAAAGGTGTACCGCCAAAAAATGGGGTATTCCGAGCCAGTTGTGTTCACTGAAGAAGATGGGGAAGGAAGTGAATCAGAAAACTCAGATTTCCCTGAGGAAGGGGAAATTTCATCCGACCTATGGTCTGATGAAACAGATACAGATTTTGATACCGATTCTGATTCCTCTCCTGCACCTCCTAGTTTTAAAAGCTTTGAAGACGATGATATAGACCTAGACGAACTTTTAGCAGAACCCAGTTCTGAAAAAAAACCAGAAGATAGTACGCCTGAGACTAATAGGGATCCTTTTGGAGATGACATTTTCAGTGATTTAGGTGGACAGCCTAGCCCTGATACGGAAGAAGATTCTGTAAATGATGATTTTCCTGCCCTTTCTAACGATGACGAGATAGAGGAAAGTGAAGATCCTTTTGCTGAGCAGCCAACAGAAACAACTACTAATGAAATGGATGAGGATCCTTTTGCTGATCTTGGCGGTGATACTGCAGCCCCTAGTTCTGATGCTGAAGAAGATCCATTTGCAAATTTCGATTCTGATCCATTAACTGATACTGAAGAAGATCCACTTAGCGATCTAGGTGGAGAAAGTACTTCTACTTCGGATCCTTTCGCCGATTTTGATACAGAATCAACTACACCAACTGCTGAAACATCTTCCGAGGAAGATCCATTTGCTGACTTGGGTGAATCTACTCCAGCATCATCAGATGCAGACCCTTTTGCTGATTTTAATACAGATGCTAGCCCAACTGCAGAATCTGATTTAGGAGCGGAAGATCCATTTGGAGATTTTGGTGCAGATGCTACTTCTGGCTCAAATGAGGAAGATCCATTCGCTGATCTTTCTGCTGGTTCTGAGACTGCTGGCATGGAAGCAGATCCATTTGCTGATTTTGATGCCTCTACTCCTACTGCTTCAACAGAAGCTGATCCTTTTTCAGATTTTGGTAATGATTCAAATGATAGTCCAGGCGAAGAAGCAGATCCATTTGGTGATATGGATGAAACTACTGATTCCGCAGCGGATGTTTCTTCTATGGATGACAGTGATCCTTTCGGAGACATGAGTGTTGATCTAAATGCTGAAAGTAGTGATGATAACTTTTCTGACTTAGAATCAAGCATGGATCCTATGGGAGATATGGAACCTCCCGATTTAGATGATATTGGCTCACCTAATCTAGGTTCTGAAGGCGTTCTAGAAGACGAATTGTCCTCTTTGATGGAGCAAGAAGAAGGATCTCTAGAAGACGGACTCTCTGATGAAGACCTTGCTATCATTCAAAGAGAAATTATCAAATACCCTCCTAAGTTAAGAAGACTTGTCATAGAATCTATCGTTAACAAAGGTATTCCCACAAAGAATCAGAAAGAATTATTAGAGTTAATTAAGCACCAACAAAAACCAGAAGAAATTGCAGAATACCTATCAGGAGTATATGGAGAAGAAGTTAGTCTATTTGATAGATCTAAACCTTATTCTGATGATGGTGTTCCTATTATTTCCACGAGACCTATCTATACCAAAGAAGGTGCTCTCAAGCAAAGAAAATTAATTCGAAATACTATATTCGCAGCAGCCGCTGCTCTTCTATTCGTTGTTAGTTTTGTAAGTTTATATAAATATGTAATTATCCCTGGTCGAGCAAGTGGCTATTATGAAGAAGGTCTATCTGCAATTCGTCTATACGGTGCAGAAAAAGATCAGGCAGAAAAGAAGAAATTGCTCCGAGAAGCAAAAGAATTTTTTATTAAGGGAGAAGAGATTCATCCTAATGACTTAAAGTATTTAAATGCGTATGGAGTTGAATACAGCAAGGCTGGACTTTATGAAGAATCTTTTGAGATGTTATTTGGAAAAGTCGAACCAGCATTTCCAGATTGGTCTAAGAGAAAAGATGTTCCCTATATCTCGATTTCAGATGATTCAAGTTGGTCTGACCAAGGAATCGAAATTGCTGGTATAATCAAAGATCCTGATCGCAAAGTTTATTTAACCTCCCAGGATCGTCAGAAGAGAAGAATACTTAAAGCAGGTGCTTATATAGTTGTTCGGGTTAAAGATGATATCCATCATATTCCTACTTACTTAAATTTGGGAAGATTTCATTCATTCAATGCAAGAGATTTTATGGATGGGGAAAGATCCAAGAATTATAAAAACGATACATTAGCTATTGAATACTATAAAAGAATATTCACTGATGCAAATACTCCTGATAATATTGATGCAAGAGCAGGGATTGCAAAAATTTATTATAACAATAAAGAATTCCCCAAGGCAGCTTCAGAATACAACAAGATAGTTGAGATCTATCCAAAGGATCCTGTTGGACATGGGGGAATTCTAAGTTCCTATATTGAAATTTGGAAGCGAGATAAGAATCCACAATTCGTTCTCAACCACCATAGAATTGTTAAAAACCAATTGGGAATAGAAGATGATTTAAGTCTTTTCATCTTAAGCAAACTAGCATCTTTTTATATAGATCTTGATCCAGAAGAAACCAGAGTCCGTTATAATGTTACACCTGAAGATCAGGTTACTGAAATGGACATCGATGATAATGCAGAAGAATTGCTCAATATTATTTTCAGTAAAGATGAAGAGCAGAATGGTTATACTGTGTATGGAAATAAATATGCTGAGGGCTACTACCAAAGAGGTAGATTGTTTCTAAAGAAAAGCGAAGCTCTAAGGGCAATGAAACAATTTGAACTTGCAGCATCCTATGATCCATCTCATTATCCAGCTGTACTTCGCATGGCTGAATACTATATGGGTGTTTTAGATTTCTCAGAAGCAGAAAACCTTTTGCAGAATTCTGAGAAAAGATATCTCGAGTTCAAAGACAATTATGGTAGAAGAGATGAAGATGAAACTTTAAAAGAGGGTGATCCAGCCAAGATCTATTTTGATAGAGGAAAAATCATCTATCTACAAGCCTCTGGAATTTTGCAAACAGATCTAATCAGAGAATTCCCTGGAAGAAAAATATATCCCAACCGCTCCCTAGTTAAACTTCCTGAAAAGGAAATTGAAAGAAGAAGGGGACTGCTTACTGCCCAGGCTTATTTTGAAAAAGCCCAAGAAGAACCGAATGCATTGATAAATGAAAAGGCCAATCGAGAAATGATCTATTACGAAGGTTGGATTTCTTATATGTTGGGAGATTTTGAAAGTTCCATTAATACCTGGTCGAATTTAGGTGAAGAAGATCTTTATTTTAATACTAGTTTAATTCTTGGATTCGGTAATTCAGCATACTATACTAACCAACTGAATTCAGCACTTTCTAATTATCTCAAAGTGATGGAAGATTTTGAAGCCAAGGAAAAAATGATTAAGCGTTTGGTGGAAGATGACCAAGACCACCAAGAAATCTACCAAACCTTAGTTGCAGTCTACAATAATATTGGTGCAGTCTATGAAAAGAAGCAGGATTATGTGCAAGCTTTAGGTTACTATTGGAAAGCAATAGAAGCTGCAAGAAAGATACAATTGGTATCTGAAGTTGCTAATTCTAACAAAGATTTGCTTATGAAGAAGCAAAGACTAGGCACAGAGCCCTTACTTGAAGATTGGTTGAGTCCAACTCTAGATCCAATTGCTAAATTAGTAAAACCGTAGAATTAAATTATTTAAAACTTAGTTCCAGATTTAAGAAAGAGGAGACCCTGATTTACTCAGTTGCTCTCTTCTTTTTTAATCTAGAAACCAAAACCATAATAATAAATTGAAGGATTCTAAACATCCGAAAGATTCTATATGGTCTAGCGATAATTCTCCATAGCCAAGTATAACCTTTGAGTTTAAAAGAGTCAGGAGCCTTTTTATCTTTTCCTGAAAGAATGTCAAATGCACCACTCACTCCGATGATTACTGAATTACCGAAGAAGCCTGTATTGTTCTCTATCCAAATTTCTTGTTCGGGGAAATCCGATGCAAAAAGAATAATGTCTGGGCTAGTTTTACGAATGGCTTCTTTGACCATTAATTCTCTTTGTCGATTCATATGTCCTGAGTGACGACCAACAATTCTTAATTTAGGGAAATGTCTGGTTAGATTGAAATAAACTCTTTCAATAATATCTTCTTTGGAACCAAGCATGAAGATGGTATAACCTTTTAGTTCGGCAAAACGAACTAAATCCATGATAAGACCAATCACAGAAACACGTGTCTTGATTTTGCCGCCCGAGGCCCAGCCGAGACCCGCGCCTTCGGCAAGAATCATAGCAGCCTTATCTGTGATACGATGCAATTTTTTCCCAGATCTAAGCTTCATCAAACGGGGTGGATCCATGAAGAGAACATGCTTATAGCCTTTCTTCTGGTCTATCCACTTGCCAATTTTTGCAGCAGCTTCATCTGTATTTGCATTATCAAACAACACACCAAGTATGTCTATTTTTTCGATACTATCGGTGTCGATAGACTGGTATTCAAGAAGTAAATCTCTTTCGTCTTTGGATGAGTTGTGTTGTATATCTTCTGGGGAATTCATAGAATTATGTCGGATAATAACAGGCTGACAAAAAAAACGTATTTGTCAAATTGTTTTTAGATTTTCAGGGATGTAGGCCTACGAAAAATCAAATTACAATTTATGTACTTAAAAATGAAAACAATTCCAATTATCCTCTTTATTAGTCTTAGCGTAAACATTTCTCTTTATTCTGAGAAACTCTCCATTCGTGTAAAATTGTGGAATGGATCCACAGAATCAATAGGAAAGGCTGATAGTATCAAAGTAATCCTACTTAGAGATAGTATGATTCCTATTTATGAGCAAAAGTCTGTTTCTGGGGAATTTACGATTCCTGACTTAAATCTACCAGAAGGCAGTCCCGTTCTGCTTCAGGTTAATTATAAGGCTGCCAATTACAATAAAATGATTCCACCCGTTCCCGCAATGCGCGCGCAAACCCAAGAGGTAGTGGTTTTTGAACCAAGCGATAATCTCAATCTCCTAAAGACAAGGTCTCTGATGCAGGTTGTAAGGGAAAAGAAGTCTCTGCATGTTTTTAAAATTTATTTATTGCGCAATGAAACAAAGCCACCTAAGTCTATTTATGCGAATGGATTAGAAATATTTGTCCCAGAAAATGCTCTTGATTTACAAGGTTCCTGGACGCAAGGAAATTCAAAAATGGCAATACCTCTTCAGTTTATCAATGAATCGGCAGGTAAACAGAGAGTTGACCGTGCTGTTCTTCCTGGTAATACAGAGATCCAAATATCCTACCGTATTCCTCTTGAAGGGGAAAGCTTTCAGCTAAAGGATAAGTTATTTTTTGAATCAAAAGCCGGTTCAAGACCTATTTTTTTGAAACCCACTGATATGAAAGTGAGTTTCTCTTCTGATTCAGCTCCTGAAGTTTTGCAAGAAGATATTCCTGAAGGCTTACAAGCTTTCATGGTTAATTATTCTAAGGAAAATTCTGAGACTTTGATTCAAATGGAAGGCGGAACTCCTGTTATGCCTATTATCCCTAATGAGGCTAGATCAATTGTAAATGGAAGTTATATTCTAGAATGGGATGTTGCTCTTGCTGCAGTAATTGGTTTTCTTGGATTCTTTTTTGTTATTGGTTTAGGCTTAGATGCTTGGAAGAAGAGGAAATAGAAAATGTCTGAGGCTATCATTTTAGATATTGAAGGAACCATTGGGCCTATCTCTTTTGTTCATGAAGTATTATTTCCATATTCAACCGAACGGCTCTTAGATTATCTAAGAAAAGAAATTTTACCTGAAGAACAGTTGGATGAAATTCTAAAAGAAAATCAAAAAGATTTTAAAAATGGAGATTTTGCAGAAATAACAGATAAGAATGATATTCGACAGATTCATGCCTATCTGCATCATTTAATTCAACTTGATCGAAAGTTTGGCCCTTTGAAATGGGTACAGGGTAAGATATGGAAGGAAGGATTCGAGTTAGGTGATTTAAAAGCTGAACTTTTCGAAGATGTTCCTGTTTTCTTAAAGCAATGTAAACAAAAATCGATACCAGTTTATATCTATTCTTCAGGTAGTGTAGAAGCACAAATTTTGTTTATGCAGTATTCTATTTTTGGAGATTTGCGAAATCTAATTCAAGGTTACTTTGATACGAAAGTTGGTGGCAAGAAAGAAATGCAAAGTTATAAAAACATAGCTCAGCATATTTCCATTGATTCAAAGCATTGTAATTTCTACACAGATATATTAGAAGAAGCCCAAGCCTGTAGTGAAGCAGGATGGAAGGCATTTATTATGGACAGACCTAAAAATAAAAAGCAGCCTGAACATAATTTTCCAATATTGAAATCACTTCTTCTTGGATAGCTTAGAACGAAAATTAGTATAAATTGTTTTCAATTCATCCCTCCATTCTGATTTGGGATGCTTTGGCTGCTTAAGGTTTGTCTTAGATTCTTTAATGGGAGTTAATTCTGAGGCTGGAGCTTGGATGGCAGTAAGCCCTAAATCTATTCTTAGATATTTGCGTTTTATAATTTTTAATTCCAGTTTACCTTCCAATAAACGTGCAATTTGTTTAATGATTTGCCATTTTATTGAATTTGTATCTTCTAAGGAAATATTATTCTGTAAATCATTATAGACTTTCACCGCAACTTTAGGGTTGGAATGAAATAAGAGAAAGCGAAAGTGAATATTACCACGTAAATCTTGGGTAACTATTAAGTCATTGTGAGTAAAATCTTGTATACTTGGGAAATCTATCAAACGAATAACAATTGAGTTAATAAGTTCTAAACTGTTCTCAATAATAGTATCAGATTCTACTTTGATAGAGTAAGTAATTGAATCATCAGGAATAACCTCTTTGATGAAGTCAACAAAAGGAACAGCAGCTTTAAAAGGAACTTCTTTCATAACTTCCAACCTAGATAATTCAATAATGTCATCCATTAATGGTTGTAAAGTGCTTTGTATAGATTCTATTTCATGAATTTTTTCTTTCTTAACTTTTTGATCTTTACTTATCTCCAATTCTGCAAGAATTGCATGCATATGTTTGAGTGGTTTGGAAATCATCATTTCCATATGCCTAAAAATCTTATCTCGTAAAGTATCAGCTTCTCGTAATTGGTCGTATCGTTTTTGAATTTTTCTTTTAACAAATAGGAATTGAAGACGAAGCGCTATAGTCATTAAAAAGAAATAAAATAAGACGGAAGTTTCCAAAGAGGATTCTATATTTGCAATTCCTCTTTCAATGAGAATCTGTTTTATAATTGCATAAAAGATATAAAGAAGACCAATTCCTTGGATATAAGCGCCTATAATTTTCTCACGAATTCGAATAATAGTAAGATAAATCGTATAACCTAAAGTAACTGGTAGTTGAAAATCCCAATAACCAACAAAGGCATACCAGAATTGTGGTTTTTGAACTACTGCAAACAATAGAACGAAAGAAGAAGATAATAGAAAATAAAGTTTAGAATATTTAAATTTCTTAAATTTTAAAAATTCTTCAACGAATCGTAAGAATTGATAAGGAATGAAGAATAAAGTTGCATACTCTAAAAATTTAAAAAATAAAAAATTATTATAAACATTAAATCTATATTCATTTCGAGAAAATTCATATACACAATAGGTAAGTGCAAAAATACTAAAGCTTCGATACTCTTTCGTATCAGGCATTTTTAAATAATTGAGTATATAAAAAATTCCTATAAAAAAGAAAAAGGATACGTAAATGAATTCCTTATTTGCAAACCTCCATTCTTGCTCCCAGGCATAATCAAAAGGTGCAATTGCTATAGGTTCAGAAATAATTCCTGCACTTCCTGAGAGTGTAGAGTAAATACGAATAGCAATAGTATTTTCTCCATTAATAAGAAGAGTGTGTGGAATTGGGTAGATCCTATGTCGTCCAAAATTTACTTCTCTTCCTCCATTTTCGCCTATCAAAACTCCATTGATGTAGACTTGGTCTTTTTCAAAAATTTTACCAAGATAAACAGAAGGGTTGCCCTTAAAATTATCCACATTATATTCAAAATTTTTTCTTAACCAGACAGCTCCGTTAGATTGTTTTACCTGTGAATTTATATTATCAGGGAGGTTTACAGTCTCCCAAGCACTATGTGAAATTTCGGGAAGAGCATATTCAATATTGTCTGAAAGAGATATTGACCAATCTTCTCCGGATAGATCTATAATATCAACATTCGTAACTTTTGATCCACAATTTGAAGCAAGAAAAACTAAAAAATATAAAATAAAATAAAGTTTCAGGTTAAAAAGTTTTTTTATTTTAAAGTTAGAAATAATTTTCTGATTAAGATTTAAAAATATTGATTTCAAGCTTTAACCTTTTTTTTGCCTGTTTTTTTACCTGATGAATCTTTGTTCTGATAACTTGATTCGGTAGGGATAGTTACTACAAAAATTGATCCCATTCCCTCTGCCGATTTTACTTTAATACTGCCACCCAAAAGATTTGAGGCTGCATTCACTAATGTGAGACCAATACCAGCACCTGGAATGATTTTATTTTTATCACCACGTATGAATTTTTTAAACAAATTCTCTTGTTCAAAATGATTCATACCAAGCCCTTCATCTGATATAGTTAATATATATTGATGATCCTTTAATTCAAAATCTATATCAATTCTAACAGATTTATCTGTATAAAGAAATGCATTTTCAATTAAGTTTCTGCAAATAGCTCTAAATAATGTAGGATCGGTCTCCACATTAGCATCAGAGGGAAGGATGGAGAGATGAAGGTTTTTCCTTTTTTGATCCATTCTTTGTTCTGAAAGTTGAACACAATCCAATAAAATTTCACTAACAGGAATATGAGAGAAATGGAGGTGGTAATTTCCTTCTTCTATATTACTTAAAAGAATTGCCTCATCAATCATTGAAATTGTATTTCTTAGTTGAGAATCTAATACCTGGCTAGGAGATTTTTCTGTCTTGCTTGTTTTCTTCTTAGCATTTAATTTTCCAATAACTAAGGAGATCTTTTCAATTCCAGTTTTAAATTCATTAGATATATTCAATAAGAAGCCTGTTTTGATCTTTTCCATTTGAATTAATTCTGATTCCATTGCTAAATACTTTTCCAAACTGGAGACCATTTCTTCTGATAATTGAACAGAGATTAACAACAAGAAGAAAAAGAATCCAAAGTAAATGGTTCCAGCAAATGAGATTACTTCTAAAGCAGAAAGGGAATCAATAAGAATTGTTGGAAATAATCCAATAAGACCAATTAGGATAAAACGTAATTTCGAAAAGTTAGCTTTAAAATTTGACGAAATGTAATAAACTACAATTCCAAAAATTACAGGCAGAGAATAGTTAAATGCGTTTATTATCATTGTCCATCCAGCCAATGTATTGATAAACGGAATAGCTACAAAGAGTAGTCCTAAAAAAACTTCAAGTGCAATAACAAATGCATTTCGTTTGGCATTCAAATGGAAGATCAAGAAATTTATAAACAAAGCAGGTAAGGGGACGAGTATCATCAATTCGAAAATATACGATCCTTGGAATGTCTGAAAAATTTCATACCTATATTGGGTTCTTACCAAAGTATAAAGACCAATGCAAATTGAGAATAATCCAAAGAATGAATTCTCTGCACGTAGTCCACGAATGAAAGCTCCTGTTAGGAAATAGATTCCCATTAGTATAAAAATATATCCGAACCCAATAGCAATACTCTCTGAGGAAAACTGTTTTTGAATAAGCTCAGCCTCATTGTAAATGGTAGGAATAGATTTTAAACCTTGCTGTATGCCGACAGCGTAAATTCTAACAGCAATTACATTGTCGCCAGGAAGCAAAAGATTGGTAGGAATAGAATAGATCCTCTCTCTGTGAAAATCTGGATCTAAGGTTGGTATTAAAGACCCAGTCTTGCCAATTAAAGTTCCATTCAAATAAACTTCATCTATATCTCGAATTTTGCCAAATTGAATACCGAGCGGTTGACTCGGTGCAGAAAAGTTTTCAGGAAGAATAATTTTGCATCGATACCAGTGGTACCCAGAAATATTTTCCGTCTTAGAAATTCCATAATCAGGAATTTTCCTTTGGATCCAAAAGGATTCTTCTACTTGGAGTTCCTTCCAGTCTAGGTTATCGCCTTTTCGAAATTGCCAGGAATCTGAAAATTCCCATTTTCTATTTAAATCAGATAGAAAGCTTCCACAGGGTATTGCATACATAGATGTGGAAGCTAACATTAGATAAAGATAGCTTAATAAAAATATTTTAAAATAGAACTTTCCCTTTAAAAATGAAATCATATTGGTTCGGCATTTCGAATCGCTTCTTCAATTTCTTTCAACTGAGTCGAGATACGTGCATCGATTGCACCTACATCAGTTTCTATGATTACTCCACCTCTATCAACTCTAGAGTCTTCATAGATATTTACTTTTCTCAGAGATTCCATCAATTTAATCAATTCATCCTTATGCTGTGTGGTGAGTTCCAAGTCTTGGAAGTTCACCCGAATATCCACTCTATCTCTATCCTTGATTCGTTTCAAGGCTTCTCTGATATTATTTAGTACGATTTCTTTTCTTTCTATGATCTCATCTTTAATTACTTTTCTTGCAATAATTAAGATCATTTCAACCATTTGCTTTTCGGAGGCTGCAAGGATTTCTTCTCGAATGTCAATTGCCTTACCAACGATCGTTCCGAGTCGGTCAATCAGCCTTCGGACTTCTCCTTGGCCTTTTTTAAATCCAACTTCGCGCCCAGCGTCATAACCTTTCTGGTATGCCTCGTGTTCAATCTCAGCGACTTTCATTTCCGCTTCTTTGATCATTCTCTCGACTTCCATCTTAGCGCGGTCAAGAATTTGTTCTGCTTTTGCCTTTCCACTATCCTCTTCGAGTTTGATTTTTTCTTTAGAATCTTGGATCATCTGGAAGGCCTTTGTTCTGCCTTCGTCTTCTATTTCACGTGATTTTGTCCTGGCATCATCTAGCAGCTGTTTGACTTGATCTTCAGTTTCTTGTCTATATCGATTTAATTCAGCCTCGATCTCTTCAATGGAAGGGCCTTGGTACTGTTCAATGATATTCCCTTCTTGGTCAACCTCGAATTCTTCTGCATCCTCATCTCTATGGTACTTTTTATACTTATCGGGTATAGTGATATCTACTTCATCTTGTAAGCCAGCGATTTGAATTGGTTTGAATACGAGTTTTGCCATTCTGAATTACCTAAACTTCCATAGCTTGATTCTTCCTTGCTCTATCTCTTCTCTCAGTCTATCTAATATGCCTAAGTGGCATTCTTCGATTTCTGCAAGAGAAACGGCACCTAAAGAATCTGACTCTAATTGGACGGATTTGGCAAGCCAAGGATCTAAGCTTGCCAAAATTTCAG
>JAACWH010000062.1 GCA_009991425.1 Leptospira sp. | reverse complement strand
TCCTATTGTTTTGCAACTTCAAGAAATCATTTTGGGATCTGCCAGTCAACCCGTCATTTGTTGCACTTATGGGTTGAATTCACTATTTTATATAAATTTTATTTTAAAATTATTTTTTTTGTGCGACTGCTCGTAACCACCACGACGCATTTTGTTTCTTTGTTACAGCATCAAATGGGAGTATTGAAATTATCTCACGATCGCTTAAATAAGTTCGCATTTTTGGATAAAAAAGATATAAGGGAATTAATATTTTGATTTTGAAAAGTTTATGATCCAAAAATTGATATAATTTTCTATAAAATTTTTGAAGGAAATTTCCTGATATAGGGGGGCCGTGTAAAGTAATATCGTAATCAAATATGTTCAAATGTTCCAACAAATTCTTCATAGACAATATATTAAAGAAAAGTAAGTGAGGCTCGTCTAGATCCTTAAATTTATAATCTTCATTTGGCACCTCAATAAATATTAATCCTTTTTTTGATACCTTTTCAAATAGTTCTGCTAAGAATGCATTCGGATCTATCGTATGCTCTAGAACATGAGAAAGCACAATTAGATCAAAGTATCCATTGGGAATATCGTTAACATTGGTATAGTAGGAAGTTGCCTTTTTTTTTAAATTCTCTAAATTTTCTTTATCAGATTCTACAATAGAATATTCGATGTTAGGGTTTGAATTTAAAAAATAATCCATCAAATAACCAAGTCCCGGACCGATTTCCAATACTCGATTGACGGATTTATTTTTTTTCTGGGCATATTCGAGTGCATGTACTGCCCGAATTTTATTGATTGCAGAATGAAAGGCAAGTGCAATTGGATGAGTTGCGTTGCCACCATGAGCGTTTAAAAAATACTGTGAATTATATTGTTCTAGTTCTTTTTCGGTCGGCATTGGAGATGCAAAGACAAAATCGCATTTTAAACAATGACTTATAATTCGATTCGCAAACATATTGGAATTGCCACGATACTTTCTAATTACACGAATTTCTTCTTGTTTACATATAGGGCATTTATTCATTTTATTTTTTTCTTTTTTTGAGCACAATCGCAGGAACCCCACCTGCAATGGAAAATTCAGGAATGTTTTTTGTTACCACTGATCCTGCTGCAATGATAGATCCTTTTCCAATTTCAACACCTGGCAAAATGACCACATTTGCTCCTAACCAAACATCTTCAAATAAGGTAATATCAAAGAAATTATGTCCCTGATTACGAATGGGGATACGGGTAGACTCAAAGACATGATTGGCAGTTCGAAATACTACGTTTGGCCCAATCAAACAGTACTTGTTTATTTTGATTTTGCCACCAACAGAGGCATTGATATGAACATTGCGATTGAAAGATACGTCGTCTTCTATTTCAATTCTTCCACCGACGGAGTTTAAATAACAATTATCTCCAAGTGTACATTTGGATCCAATCTTAATTGAACTACCTTTTTCAATTTGAACGTTTCGACCAATAGAAACGTTCTTAGAAATTTCTGAAAAAATAAAAGTTGTGAAAATTCTACGAAATAGATATCCCGATTTACCAGGTAAACATTGTAAAAATATTTCGAAGTATATCCTAAACTCATCAAGAATTACAATTAGCATAGCAATACTTAAAGCTTTTAAATTGTCATACAACTGAAGCCACCGTCTACTTCAATCTCTGCCCCCGTGACAAAACTTGAAGCATCTGATGCTAACCAAAGTATAGCCCCTAATAACTCAGATGGTTCCCCGTAACGATTCATTGGCGTGTGTCCAAGAATTGCTTTTTCTCTCTCTGGAGTAATGAAATTATTTCGATTCCACTCCGTTGGGAAAAAACCAGGTCGAATTGCATTCACTCTTACACCTATTGTCCCCCACTCTCTACCTAAGTTTTGAGTGAGATTTTTAATTCCTGCTTTTGCCACTGAATAGGTAAATGCTTTCGATAAAGGTGGACCAGACGAAGCTGAAGATATATTAATGATGGATCCTTTTCCTTTCTCAACTAAATATTTTCCATACACTTGACATCCCAAAAAAGTTCCTGTAATCTGCGAATCCAATATGGAATGCCATTCCTCTAAAGATATTTCAAAAAAAGGACTAGGGCCATTAATTCCAGCTCCATTTACGACTATATCTAGATCTCTATAAATTTCCAGAATTTTGGCTAAAGCTATTTCGTGTTCTTCTTTTTTTGTAACATCCAATGCAATTGCAAGTGGTCTATCAAATCCTTCCGAAACTATTTCATCGGAAATTTTTTCGGCCTTCTCTATTCGTAGATCAAGTATCGCTACTTTACAACCAGCACGCGCAAATCCTTTAGCCATCTCACCGCATAAATGACCACCAGCCCCCGTAACTGCCGCTACTTTTCCCTCTAGATTAAATAGTTTATCAATATATCGATTCAAAAAATTACCTTACTTAAAATTTCCAATCATATTTTTCATACTCTCGGCCCATTTCCAAAGTACAAATAAATCAGAGCCCATAATACAATAAGTATATCCCTGATCAAAATGTTTTTTTACCGCATCTTCCGTTACATCTGTAATTTGAGATCCGCAGCTCTTTCCAAATTTTTCACAAGCAAGTATAACTTTTTTTGAAGCCTCTAATACTAGTGGATGGGTAGTTTGACCAGGTACACCCAAAGAACCTGACATATCGTAAGGACCAACCATCACTCCATCTACATCGGAAAATGATAGTAAGTCTTCAATATTGTCGACAGCCGAAATTGATTCAATTTGTAAGATAATAGATGAAGTTGAATTCCAACTATTAACATAATCATCAAAATCAAATCCATAGTTCTGTGCACGATTTACACCGAAACTACGTTTACCTATAGATGGGTATTTATTTATATCTAACAAATTTTGAACGTCTTCCTTAGTTTGAACCATAGGATATAACATTCCATCTGCACCGGAATCTAGTAACGGTTTTGTCCAATCATTTGAGTGTGAAACTGGCCTTGGTAAACATAAACTGTTTTCCGATTGTGCTGCCGCAATGATTCGCTGTGCTTGCTCAAGCGAAATCGTTGAATGTTCCATATCGATAGCAATAAAATCAAAACCAGCCTTTGCAAAGGTTTCTGTTATAGATGGATGTGCATATGATATCCACCCAGCAAACAATCGTTTGCGATTAGTTAGTTTTTCTTTTAAGACTTTTCTTCTTTTAATTAAGGATTCCATTATCTTTATCTTTTAAGAGAGAATCGTTTTTACTGCAGGATGTAGGTGAAGTAAACCCAATAGTTTTCCTGAATCATTCACGACCGGAAGATCCCAGACATGTTTTTTCTCCATTAATTCTATGGCATCTATAAGTTTTGCATCTGATTTTATAGTCACTGGTTGTTTTATACAATGATCTAATGCATCATCTACGAACAATGCTGAAAAAGGTTTTTGTATTTTAAGTATTTTCCTTCTAACATCTCCGTCAGTTACTAAACCTAGAAGTATTCCATCAGTGCTCACAATGCATGCAATTCCTAAATTGTATTTACTCATAGCTTCCAAAGCTTCTTTGAAAATAATCTTTTGTTTCAGCACAGGAAATTTTTCCAGTGGAATCATAACCTCACTAACAAGTTTGTTTTTATTGTTCTCTGTGGACATTGTCTTCTCCCCATTTTTCTAGAAGTTCGATTCGTTGTTCATGCATATGTTTTGCTTGAGCTAAAATGCGTTCTAAATATTTTATATCTAAAACAGTATTGGCATCACTCATTGCATTTGGTGGATCATTGTGAACTTCCATAAAGAGAGCATTGATTCCAGTTGCAACCGCGCCTCTTACCAAATGTGGTATGTATTCTCTTTGACCACCAGAAATATTGCCCATTGATGTAGGCAATTGAATTGAATGCGTTGCATCAAAACAAACAGGGTAACCCGTTTCGGCCATAATAGGAAAACATTTAAAATCATTTACTAACATGTTATAGCCAAAGAAAGTTCCTCGATCTGTTAGAAGCACCTGGTCATTTCCAAAAGACTCTATCTTTCTTACTGAATTTTTCATATTCCAAGGACTCATAAATTGACCTTTCTTTAAATGAATAGGTTTTTTCGTAAGTGCAGCTGCTCGCAAAATCGATGTTTGACGACATAAATAGGCTGGAACTTGAACTAAATCGCAAACTTTTCCGGTAGCGTCACCCCATGCTGGATCCGAAAAATCTGAGGTCACTGGAACTCCAAATTCTTCACGAACTTCAGAGAGAATTTTAAGCCCACCTTCGATGCCAAGACCATGGAAACTATCTGGAGCTGACCTACAATCCTTATCATAACAGGCTTTAAAAATCCAAGGGATATCAAGTTTATCACATATATCCTTTACTCGTTTAGCCATCATGAATGTGTGTTCTTTAGATTCAATAGCACATGGACCACCGATAAAGACTAAAGGAAGTTTATCGCCTATCCTTACTTTATTAACTGTCCCATATCCCACTTCAATTATTTTACTAACCATTCAACGTATCCTTATTTTTATCCTAATTTATTATTAAAATCCACTCAAGTTGATATTCCGAAAATTAATTTCACAAAATATTCTTACTTTTTCTCAATTTAAAAAACACTATTTATATACAGAGAATTTTCGATTATAATCCTAAGACACCTTTTAAATTGGATATCTTAAGTATTCCACCACTTCAATCAAGAAGTGCAATTTCTAAAGAGAAAATTTTAGTATAGAAAACACGAGGGCTCACCATAGGGTTGATTTTGCAGATTAACTCTAAAG
>JAACWH010000024.1 GCA_009991425.1 Leptospira sp. | reverse complement strand
GAGGAATTGCAAAAATCATCCAAACATCATGTAACTCAGATTGGCTACTCCAAAAAGACTGTATAGAATTGCTTCCTGCTGACCATTGAATCGCTGTAGCTAAAAACACTCCCAAATAGATAAAAAAAGACGCCCAAAAAACTCTTGGAAAGTATTCCATTTGAATGGAAAATTTATCAGAGTTATGATTTTGCAAATAAGCTGGAAAACTAGTTAAAAAACTCAATACAAAGAAAACCTGGGAGGCACTCACTGAAAGTGGGAAACTGATTAGGAATAAGATAAAAAATGCAAATGAGTACTTATGGATCTTTTTTAGTTTCATTTTTACTGAGGAACTGAATACTGAAATCAAATCATGGAACAAGTCAATTCCACCAAGCTTTCTGTCTCTATCATTACCTTCAATGAAGAAAAAAATATCCAAGACTGCATAGATTCTGTTGCAGAAATTGCAGATGAAATCGTAGTTCTAGATTCCTTCAGTAAGGATAAAACCAAAGAGATAGCAACTAAAAATCCCAAGGTTCGTTTCTTGGAACATCCTTTCTATGGCCATGTTCAACAAAAAAATAAGGCTATGGAGCTTTGTGAAAATGAATGGGTTCTCTCCTTAGATGCTGATGAAAGAGTAGATATGACTTTAAGAGAAGCTATCCTTTCTTGGAAAAAACAAGCTGCGTCCGAGTTGGTTGGATTTAAAATTTCTAGACTTACCTGGCATATGGGAAGATTCATCCACAATTCAGGTTGGTATCCTTTGTATAGGTATAGGCTTTTTCAAAAATCAAAAGCGACATGGGTAGGCGAAAACCCTCATGACTATATTGAAATCAATGGGAAGGGTAATAAGATAAAAGGAAATATCATTCATTTTAGTTTTAAAGATTTTACTGATCAAATTGAAACTATAAATAAATTCTCAAGTATAGTTGCATACACTCGTTATTCTAAAGAAAAGAAATTTTCATTATTTTCTACAATAACCAAACCAATTGGAAAATTTTGGGAAATTTATATTTTTAAGAGAGGCTTTCTGGATGGGTTTCCAGGTTTTGCAATAGCAGTCGCATCTGCTTTTTCAACATTTCTAAAATATGCGAAAATATATGAATTAGATAGAAAAATCATAGATCGACCTTCGAATTTACGAGAAAGTTATGGCGAAAAAGAAAGAAAATAAACAATCTAGCTGGTTTAAGTTTTTTAGCTTAAGAAAAAAGAAAAATTCCAATCCAGAGGAAATTGATGAAATCATTCAACCAGAAGGTTTCGAAAGGGAATTGGAAAAGGCTAAAAAGAAATTCAATTCCTTTCACCTAACGAAAAATCTTAAAGTTGGCGAACAGATTGAACGAAAAGATTACAAAATCAAAAAGAATGGAAGCAACCTTTATAAATTAGAGAGCAGCAATTTTCAAATTGTCCTTATCACTGGAAATTCCTTACAAGAAAAAGACGGACTGACAACTGGCGTTTTGCAGATTCAGGAAGCTGATTTATCTAGAGCTTTACAAAGAGAACATTCTGACCTAGATTCATTTTTAGAATTGTGGAAACCACAGCTACCCCAGAACAACCAAGACTGGAAACAAATTTTGGATTGGCCTATTTTTTGGAAGCAACATATTTTACTTAGGTTACGTCCAGACTCCTTAGCCTTACTCACTGTTTGTTTGGATAGAGACTTTTCTGATTTTTTTCTTGAAATGGCTACCAGAAAGCAAAAGAAAATTCTCCTTGATGAATTATTCTATCTCAACCAAGGGAAGAATAGTGAAGACTGGAATCCTCACACTAAAAATAAGACATTGCTTTATCCTGATAAAGCCATACATGAACTTTACCAAACAATAGATTCCATTAAAGTTAAAATGGATAAAGAAAAGGAAAGATAGAAATGAAAGACATGATCCAAACACAAATACTAGATTCGATTAAAACAAAAGAATTGGTTTTGAAAGAATCGATTGAGACGATTGAAACGATGGGCTTAGCACTCAGCAAAGTTTTGAAGTCAGGAAATAAGATTTTATTCTGCGGAAATGGAGGCTCATCCTGTGATGCGGCTCACATCGCTGCTGAATTAGTTGTGCGGTATAAATCTGGCAATGATAGAAGAGCCATTCCAGCTATGTCTTTGGGAACAGATCATGCCATACTAACTGCATGTTCCAATGATTATGGCTACGAAGATATTTTCTCTCGGCAGGTTGAAGCTTTTGGACAAAAGGGAGATGTTCTTATTGGTATAACAACTTCGGGAAATTCACCTAATGTAATTAAGGCGATTTCTCAGGCTCAGTCTCAAGGCTTAATAACAATGTCTATGCTAGGTGGTGATGGTGGAAAAATAAAGTCTATTTGCGATTTTGAAATCATTGTACCATCTAAGGTAACTGCAAGAATCCAAGAATGCCATATTCTCATTGGTCATATTTTTTGTAGCATCATAGAGAAAGAGTTATTTGGCTTAGATTAATTTATGTCTTCCTATTTGGATATAGCAGGCTTGAAGATCTCGCCTGCAAATTTGAATAAACCCATACTAGAAAATTTTTCCTGGAAGGTTGAACCTGGGAAAGTTTATGCACTTATCGGAGAATCTGGAAGTGGAAAGACTACTTTTGCATTTAGTCTATTCGGTATGCTGCCCAAACATTCAAAGATTTTCTATGATAGATTCAATCTCTTCGGTGAGTCTTATAATTTCTGGGAAAACCAAAAATGGAAAGCAATCCGTGGAAAGAAAATCAACATGATTCCACAAAATTCGCATTTGGCGTTTCATCCATTTCGAACGATTGGTTCGCAAGTTCAAGAATACTATTCTTCTGTATTAAGGAAAAATCCTTCAGAAAGAGAATGCTGTGATCATTGGGACCAATTCGGAATCCGAGATTCTAAGAGATCATTTCATAGTCTTCCAAGTCAAGTTTCCGGAGGAGAAAAGCAAAGAATTACCATTGCTATGGCGCAGTTTTCTGAATCCGAAATCATTCTAGCAGATGAACCAACCACAGCTCTCGATCCCATCCAAGAGAAAAATATGATTGAACTCTTAATGAATTCACTGAAATCTAAAAATAGAAGTATAATTTTAATTACACATAATTTAAAACTCATGGAACGAATCGCGGATGAAGTTATGGTAATCAAATCTGGCAAAATAGTCGAAGTTAATAGCAGAGTAAATGGAATTTTTTCAAACTGGAATTCCGATTATGCACGGGAATTATTAGGGCTATTTTGAATTTATTATGAATCGCAAATTATTATATCTATTACTATTATTTTTAGCATCAACAATCTCTAGTAAGCCCGTATTTTTTTTGGAGAACTTAAATTCATCCCGTTTTCCTAATATTGAAATAGAACTTCGGGAAAATTTCAATCATCCTCTTAGTTCATCTAATCTTGTTTTAGCGGAAGATATGGATGGAATACGAACTATTCCTGCTGATTTAGAAATTCGAAGGGAAAAAGGAATAGAACCTATTCAGTTGGTTGTGTCTGTTCAACCCACCGATTCTAAGGCTATCAATCAATGGACAACCGATCTAGTGATATCTCTATCTACCTTGTTAAATGAAAATGATAGGTATTCCGTTCACATCCAAGAAGAAAGAAGGTTTTTATATCAAATCCACCAAACAACGAAAAGTCTGCAATCTGGTTTTATACTTCCTTCTGTAGATTCTTATTCAAATACTTTAGAAACAATCTCAATTTTACTTGATAAACTTTCTGTAACTGGCAAGAAATCTCCTTTCCTTGTTGCTGTAATCCATTCTAAGTCCATTCCTGATAAAATCAAAATTGTTGAATTAACTAAAAAAGCAAGACAGATGGGCATCCCCATTCACATTCTTGGATTTCCTAGTGAAGAAAATCGCAAGATAGCAGAATACAGTGATGGTAAATTCTACTCTCTTAAAGAAAAAGATTCAACCCAAAAGCTTTTTTCTGATATTAAACAGTATAAAATGCCACCTTACAAGATAAGGTATACATCTAAAAACAAAGTTGGATTTTTTGACGAAAAGATTATTTCTGTAGATCTAGGAATCATGAATCTACAGAATATCAATTCAGAATATGAACTTTCCTGGAGTTCGAGAATTGAAAACTCTATACGAGATCCTTATGTGTTTCTACCAGTATCAATTTTTATATTTATGCTTTGTATTTCTGCATTGTATCTTCTGCCAAGATTGCGTTATCCTAAATTTTCCAAAAATAAAGAAAAATACCCAGAATTAAATACTAAGGTTTTTGATGAAACAAAGGCCTATGAACAAATGTATGGAAGAAAAGAGGGTTGGGAAGGGGAAGCTATCTCTCAATATATAGATGAGGAAAACAATTTAACTACAAATGAAAACCAAATTCGTCTTCCTATCGTTGGTGAGAAATACCAAAAAGCTGTATTGATTCAAAAATCCGGTCCCAATCCTGGGAAGCAATATACAATTTTTGGATCAGAAACAATTCTCGGAAAATCAGAAACAGCTGATTTTGTTATTTGGGATAGTTTCGTAAGTAATACACATGCAAAGATCATTAATCTACAAGATCATTTCATATTATATGATCTGCTTTCCGATTCAGGTGTATTTTTAAATGGGAAAAAATTGCTTCGACCTAAAGTATTGTATGATTTTGATGAAATTAAAGTAGGAAAGACCCTGCTCATTTTTCGAGGAAAGTAATTTTCATTTTTCTTCTACTTGACTGATTTTGGTATTTATGTAAAATTTGTGACAATGAAGAAAGGGATACTATCACAATCAAACGTATCAATTAAATCTATTCCATATTTCAATAAGATACTAATATTATGTCCTATTTATTATCAAAAAACTTGCATTAGTATATTTTTTTTAATTCTTTTTATTTTAGGTTCAATAGTATCTTGTTCTGAATCCAAGAATGATAGTGCAGCAACAACTTCCCTTTTTTCCTTATTAGCAAATGAGTCTGGTTCTGATGGCAAATGCACTGTTACAGGATTAGGTTCCCAATTCTCAGCAGGATTTATATCTGCCAACGTAGCATCGCAGAATGTTTTATTTCTAGAAAGTGGATCTACAAGTTATGCAGTTGTGCAGGTAAAAGGTGCAAACACCAATACAATTTTAACTCTTTCAAAAACACTAAATGTAAGTATCTTTAAATCCTCATCCTGTCCCTTGAATGTAGATACCGATCTTACGGCTGTCTCAGGTACAGATTATCTTTTGGATTCAAGCTCTGAAACTAAGATAACATTTCTAACAAAGACAGATTATTTAATCTATATTTACTCCATCAATCATGATGCAGCTTCTGTTATCACTGCTATTGTAAGTGGAACGGAACTTTCAGTAGAAGACAGAGGAATTTCTGGCTACTCATTCAATAATTCCTGCAATAATGCTTCAGCGAATTACTGTACAGATTTATATGGAAGCCAGACTTCTTGTCTGAGTGGTGAAACGAGTGCAGGAACAAAATGTTCTACTTCCGATATTTTAGGAGTGTGTAGACAACCAAAGTCCTTAGGATACCGATTTACTCTTTATAATAATAGTTTTTCTGGAGGGAGCACTGGAGCTCAAGCTGCCTGCCTAGCTGTTTCAGGAACCTATTCTTCGGGTTACACTGCACCTTAAATCAAATTCTCTGTTTACCTGTAGGATTATTTTTTAAAATATGGTCATAGGAGACTTATTTCACCTATGAAGACTATGTTCGAGAAAATCTGGGACGATCACTTGGTTCATGAAGACCAAGGAAGCAGCATTATTTATATTGATAGACATCTCATTCATGAGGTTACAAGCCCTCAGGCATTTGAAGGCTTAAGAATCTCTGGACGTAAGGTCCGCAGACCAGATGCAACAATTGCAACTATGGACCACAATGTATCCACTCGAACTAGAGATTACGATTCAGCTGATCCTATTTCGGCGATTCAGATGAAAACACTCATCGATAATTGCAAAGAAAATAATATTAAACTCTATGATATTAAAAATCCAGACCAAGGTATCATTCATGTGATTGCTCCTGAATTTGGATTTACCCAACCAGGGATGACACTGGTTTGTGGAGATTCCCACACTTCAACTCACGGAGCATTTGGATCACTAGCTTTTGGAATTGGAACTTCCGAAGTGGAACACGTATTAGCCACTCAAACTCTTGTTCAAAAGAAACCAAAAAATATGGAAATCCGTGTGGAAGGTAAAATTTCGGATAAGGTTACATCAAAGGATATCGTTCTTGCTATAATTGGCAAAATCGGCACCGATGGAGCTACTGGATATGTAATTGAATATACTGGTGATGGAATTCATTCTCTTTCCATGGAATCCAGAATGACAATTTGTAATATGTCAATAGAAGCTGGTGCACGAGCTGGACTTATATCGCCTGATGAAATTACCTTTGCCTATTTGAAAGATAAAGATTTTTCTCCTAAGGGTAAAGATTGGGACGCAGCTGTTGCAAAATGGAAATCCTATGCTACTGATCCTGGTGCTAAATATGATAAAACGATTGTTTTAAAAGCAGAAGACATTACTCCTATGGTTACTTGGGGAACATCACCAGGTCAAGTAACTCACGTTACTGGAACAGTTCCAGACCCATCTATTGAAAAAGATCCAACAATTAGAAAGTCTTATGAAAATGCACTTTCTTATATGGGATTGAAAGGTGGAGAAAAAATCTCTGACATAGAAATCAATAAAGTATTCATTGGATCATGTACGAACTCTAGGATAGAAGACCTTCGTCTTGCAGCCCAAACTATTGATGGCAAGAAAGTTTCTCAGAAAGTAGAAGCAATCGTAGTACCCGGATCTGGAAGAGTGAAACGACAAGCTGAACAAGAAGGATTAGATAAAATATTTATTAATGCTGGCTTTCAGTGGAGAAACCCAGGATGTTCCATGTGCCTCGCCATGAATGATGATTTTCTAGATCCAGGAGATCGCTGTGCTTCCACAAGTAATAGAAATTTTGAAGGAAGACAGGGTAAGGGAGGACGTACGCATTTAGTGAGTCCGTCTATGGCAGCTGCAGCGGCTATCGAAGGTAAATTTGTTGATATAAGGGATTGGAAATAAGATGAAAGCATTTGTTAAACACGAAGGTCTAGCTGTAACAATCGATAGAGCAAATATTGATACGGATGCAATCATTCCTAAGCAATTCCTTAGAAAAATTGAAAGGACTGGTTTCGGAATTCACCTATTTCATGATTGGAGATTTCTAGATGATGAAGGAACAAAAGTCAATCCAGAATTTGAACTCAACCAAGACAGATACAAAGGTGCTTCCGTTTTAGTTACTAGAGATAATTTTGGCTGTGGATCTTCAAGAGAGCATGCTCCTTGGGCCTTAGAAGATTTTGGCTTTCGATCTATTTTGGCTCCCAGTTATGCAGACATATTTTACAATAACTGCTTTAAAAACGGAATGCTTCCTGTAGTTCTAAAATCCTCAGAGATCGATGAACTTTTTGAATATGTTACAAAAAATGTCGGAGCTAAAATTACAGTCGATCTTCCTTCCCAGAAAGTTTTTGCTGAAAATGGAAAAGAATATACTTTCGAAGTGGATCCTGTCCGTAAGGAAAATCTATTGAATGGTTGGGACGATATCGGACTGACTCTAAGATTTGAATCGAACATTAGTTCTTTTGAAAATAAGCAAAAATCAAGTCAACCTTGGCTCTACCAGACTACTTAGATTAGTCTAAAAGATTAAGCTACGAATAAAATTAGAAAGGATACTTATAGAATGAATGAAAATAATCAATACTACAACTTATTAAAAAATAAATTTACAATCTCAAGAAACAAAACTTTACTTTTCGCTGTAATCTTACTCTCATCAATTGGTTTGTATGCCCAAAGCTTAGGAATCAAAGATGTGAAAATTGGAAAAGGTAAAGAAGCTTTGAAAGGAACTCAGGTCACAGTTCATTACGTTGGCAAATTAGAAAATGGAACAAAATTTGATTCCTCAAGAGATAGAGGAACTCCATTTACTTTTATTTTAGGGGAAGGCCAAGTAATCCAAGGTTGGGACAAGGGAGTTCTAAAGATGAGAGAGGGTGGTATCCGCAAATTGGTAATACCACCAAGTCTTGGTTACGGAGCAAGAAATGTTGGCTCGATTCCAGCAAATTCGGTGCTTCATTTTGAAGTTGAATTACTAAAAGTAAGATAATCTATGTTTGATGGCATTTCACGATCAATCGATGAGTTTGGAAATGGCATCTTAACTGCCTTAAATGATATCCAAGGAGTCTTTGGCAAAGAACTAAACGTTGCTACCCCAATTAAGAATTCCATTCTTGATTTAGTGGGCAATACTCCTTTAATTCGTTTGAATAAAATTGGTTCCCATATCCCTGGTATCCAATTTTATTTAAAAGCAGAATTTCAAAATCCAACCGGAAGCCTCAGAGACAGGTCTTCTGTAGGCATGATTCGAGATGCCGAAAGACGTGGAAAATTAAAACCAGGTTCAACAATCCTTATTACAGGAACAGGTTCATCTTCCGTATCAATTTCTTGGGCAGGAAGGACACTAGGCTATAAAGTTATTTGCGCTCTTCCGAAATCAATTCCTGTGACTGAAACATATAAATTAACTCATTATGGTGCTGAGATCGAATATACTGATTTAGATCCTCTGGATTTCGTAAAACAAAAGTCAAAAGATACAAATTATTGGTATCCTGATGAAACAAGAAATATGGCGAATCCCAACCAACATTTTAATACTACTGGACCTGAAATATATAGAGACCTAGTTGGAAAAGTTGATTTCTTAATTACTGGTGGAGGAACTGGAGCTAGTGTAACTGGTGTAGGTCGTTATCTAAGGTCGATGAAAGAATCTCGAACTACAAAGGTTCTACTCAGTGGTTTTGAAAATTCAATATTTCATGATCACTTCATTCTCAAAAAGAAACTTAACTTACCAGAAATATTTGATCCTACAGTAGTTGATGAATTCTTGTCTATCTCAAAGGAAGTAGCAATCCACTACCAATCTGATTTGATGGAAAAAGAAGGATTACCAGTAGGAATAACAACTGGTATGATAGTTGCTGCTGCCATTAGTTACGCTGAGAAATTGCCAGTTGATAGTTTTGTCACCGAGCAGGCTAAAGAACCTAAAAATTTTGTAATTCTATCACCAGATAGAGAGTAAATCAATTTTCAATCATTCAAAAAGTTCTTTAATTTCTGGAAGCAATTCCCGTGTATTTTCTTCTCCAAATTCCATGAATTCTTTACCACGATAGAATTCATACCATGAAGAATTTTCCATTACAGGATTGATATAAACATCTGCTTCTTGTGCAGAATACTTACCAATTCTATACTGAAGAGAATATAAACTGTTAACAATAATATCCATAATTGATGGATTTTTATCATTCGCTTTGACTGCTATTCGCGAAGAAGGCATAGAATTTACTGCAATAATCCTAGTGATTCCTTCCTTTGATAAGCTAGAAACGGGTAAAGGATTCACAATTCCGCCATCCACCAAAACCCTACCGTCTGGCATATGAATGGGCGAGAAGACTCCAGGTATAGCAACTGATGCCATGACAGCATCCACAAGATTACCTTCTGAGAGCTCGACTTCTGTTCTTGAAATAATATCACAGGCGATTAACTTTAAGGGAATTTTTAAGTCAGCAAAAGTTAGACCCTTTAAATGCTTTTCTAAAAGCGTGCGAATGTTTTTACCTGAGAAGATTCCTTTTTGGAAAGAAAAATCCATGAATTTAAAAAATTTGAAAAAGGAATCAAACTCAGTAATTACTTCTAAAAGAACTTCCCATGGAAAACCAGCAGCCCAATACGCGCCAATAACTGCCCCTATGCTTGTTCCAGAAATCATATCGAATTCTAGATTTTCTTCTTGGCAAACTTTCAAGATTCCAATCTGAGAAAGTCCCAAAGCAGCTCCACCGCCTAAGGCAATACCAACCCTTTTTCCTGAAATTTTTCTAGCGAGACTCCGTATTTTTACATCTTCAACTTCAACACTTTCTATCTGTAAATTTAGAAAATCGGTTTTGATTCTATGCTGGTCCGTTTCACTAAGAATGCCATCTTCCAAATAGATGCAATCTATGAATTCTAATAATGTTCTACGAATTTCAGGTGAGGTATCTGTAAGATCCAGAAATACATATTCAAACTTTGTTATATAGCTTTCTAAGATTTCTCTAATTCTTGGTTTGGAAATAGTATTATAAATTTTGGTGTATGATTGAGATGAGTGGTCATTTTTATTTCTTTGAAATTTAAGTAGTATTGGTTGTTTCTGAGAAATCTTTTCTGTATATCCTATTAAAGGTTGAAGAAACTTTTCTGAACCTGATTCCACACCCCAATAGGCAAAAGTAGTATTTCGAATATCATCAATGCCCTTAGAATCACCTCTTTTCAATGAAAGTGAAAGAATTTTACTAAAATAATGACCTAGAGCAGGTATATCATGGATTACCTTTCTGAAATCCTCTGGATTCATTCTGAGAATTCTTGTATCTTCCAAACATCTAGCACTTGTAGAATGTGGTTGATTGGTAAGAAGTGAAATTATTCCGAAGTAATCACCCTTTCTTAGTATTTCTACTATTTCCACTTTATTAGCTGAATTTAATTTAAAAACTTCAATAAGACCATGTGTAATGGCAAAAAAATAAGGATCAGATTTTCCTTCTTCATAGATAAGTTCACCTTTCTTGAATTCTAAAATTTGGATCTTATCAGCTACAAAATCTATTTCAGACTCAGTTAAATTGTGAAAAATAGGAATCCCTTCTACGAGATAGTATTTACCTAGTGATTTTGAATGAGTCATATAAAGACTAATTTTAAACTAAAAGTCAAGAATTCTATTCAAAAAATAAATCCAATTTGAATTTTTTTTAAAAATATTACTATATTTATGTTGACTATTTATTACATTGCATAATCATATGTATAGCAAACAAAGGAGAGCTTAACATGATTCAGTCATTGTATGTTAAAGATTTTGCATTATTTGAAGAGTTGGAATTAAACTTCCAAGAAGGTTTATCTGTATTGATAGGAGAATCAGGATCAGGGAAGTCCTTAATTCTAGATGCCATTTCATCTTTGGTTGGAGGACGATGTTCTACAAGTAATATAAGACAAGGGAAAGATAGATATATACTCCAAGCTCGTTTTGATTTATCAAAGAACCTCAATGCAAAAGATTGGCTCAATGAAAAGGGAATCCAATACCAATCTAATGAAATTTCAATCAGTAAAGAAGTTTCCAAAGACGGAAAATCTCGAATATTTATAGGAGAGTCTTTAGCGTCTCTTACTCTACTTCGAGAATTTGGATCAACTCTTTGTGATATCCATAACCAAAATGAACAACTGTATTTATTGGATAAGACAAACCAATTAGAATTTTTAGACCGCCATGCTGGATTAGAGCATTTAAGAGAAGAAATGAAAGCCTCATTTACTTTTTACAAATCCTGTAAGAAGAAACTTGCTGATTTAGAAACTCGAGATGAATTGCGAAAAATACGAGCCGATCAATTGAAATTTCAGATCCATGAATTAGAACAACTTAAACCTAAAGAAGGTGAATTAGAAGAATTGGAAAAAGAAGAAAATCTACTGAGTCATGGCGAGAAGCTTTTTGAAAATTTTAGAACAATTTCAAGTCTTTTGTATGAATCAGAAGAATCTGTATTACAAAGTTTTCCTAGCATTCTTCAAGCCTCTGAAAAAATCGCAGGAATTCATCATGAATTTGGATCGATTCATATAGAACTAAAAGATGTATATGAACAATTAAAATCAATTAAAGCTACTGTCAGAGAAGAGGAAGAAGAAGTCTTTTTTTCACCGGATCGACTAGATGGTGTCCAACTTAGAATCAAAGACCTTTTACGCACAAAGAAAAAATACAATCTCAGTATTGAAGAAATATTAGAACAAATCCCATCCTGGAAGAAGGAACTCGAATCCATTGAAAAAACAGAAGAAACTATCCATACTATTCGTGCTGAGTATTCAGAATCTTTAAGTAGAATCAAAAAACTTGCTATGGATCTTTCTAAGGCTAGGAGAATGGGATTATCTCATTTTGAAGAAGAAATCCAAAAAGAATTAGAAATACTTGGAATGAAGGGATCTAGACTACAAATCGTACTTCGATGGGAAGAAGATCCGCAAGGCGAGCTTAGAGAAGGGGAAAAAAATTATGTCTTGCTCTCATCTGGTCTAGACCAAGCTGAATTTTACTTTTCCGCCAATGCGGGTGAAAAGCCTAGACCTTTACGTAAAGTAGCATCTGGTGGTGAAATATCAAGAATCATGCTCGCAATTCGCAGTGTAATGGGCAAAGCTCATTCTTCCCATAAACTACTAGTCTTCGATGAAATTGATTCGGGCGTAAGTGGTGATGGAGCTGTTTCCATGGCAGATCGTCTCGAAAAATTAAGCAGGGATTCTCAAATACTTGTAATTACACATTCACAACCAATTGCTGCTGTCGCAGAAACACATTGGAAAGTTGAAAAGGAAATTCGAGATGGAAGAACATTTTCAAAAGTGCGTCCAGTAAGCAATCGAAACAAACCATTAGAGCTAGCTAAAATGATTTCTGGTAAAGAAGTCACTCAAGCGGCTGTGGAACATGCCAAGGTTCTATTAAAAAGAAAGGCAAGTTAATTCGCTCTCTGTATTTAAATTCTGCACTTAGTTTTAAGACTGTGGGCATTTTTTTTGCTAAATTTTGTTTGGCAATAGATGTTCTTTTTGAAACCATACAAACTAGGTATGTTTTTTTTAGCTAAATCCGACTCTCTTATATCCTCTGTTCCACCAGAAACAATCCCTGTTATTATTGTAATGGTCTCAATCATAATGCTTACAATTGTCATCGAAAGAATGGTGTATTATTGGAAATTAAAACCCATTGAACCAGATGATTATGCAAAATCTAAGGAATTGATAAGAGAAAAAAAATGGGATGAAGCGAAGGACTTACTCCAGAAAAAAAGCCAAAGTCCAGCCTCTATGGTTCTTCAAGTAGGTATTGAAGGTAGACGTAGAGATTCTTTATATATAGAAGAAGATATGCAGACAGAAGGATACCGTCAGATTCGTATGATGGAAAAATTTTTGGCTGCACTTGGAACTATTGCAACTGTATCTCCACTCTTAGGAGTCCTAGGAACTGTATTGGGTATCATAAGATCATTTGCGGAAGGAGCAGGAACTAAAGGAGCAGAAGTTGGTATTTCTGAAGCACTCATCACTACAGCAATGGGCTTAGCTGTTGCAATTCCAGCTTATGTTTTTTACAATTATCTTGTAAGAGTTAAAGAAGATCGCATTACTGAAATCGAAAATCTTTCCAATCAATTTTTAATATATTTAGTAGATAAAAAATAAATGATGAAGTTTAGAAAATCATCTGGAACACACGATAAAATTGAATTAGCACCTTTAATTGATGTTATTTCTTTTATTGTAATATATTTCTTGATGAATGCTACCCTTGAAAAGAACACATCTTTAAAAGTTGAACTGCCGAGATCTTCCAGTGTAGCAAAAGAAAAGAACCAAGACGAATTAATAATTACTGTGGATAAACAAGGTAAAATATATCTAGATAAGGATACTGAATCTGTACCTCTTGAGAAATTGACTGATAGAATCAATGCATTTCTCGGACCAGAGAAGGATAGAGACCCCAAGAAAAACAGAGTCATCATTCGTGGTGATGGTGGAGCCAGCTATCAAACAGTAGTTAAAGTAATTGATTCGGTAAATTCCGCAGGTGTAAGCCGGTTCAACTTAGCTATGGTTAAGGGAACTTCAAGTAACTGAGGATTCTCAATCTGTTGAGAATGAAAACATCATATAAATTATTATCCATAGGTTTACTTTTGAGTTTAATTTATATATTAAACACAAATAATCTATTTTCTGATCGATCAAAGTTCATAGACAAGAAGATAACAGGTATTGTATTCGAAGGAAATAAGAATACAACATCTGAAGATATATTAGATATGATTGAGATGAGGATAGGTTCTGTTCTTACTGAGAAAATGTTAAATGAAGATCTTAAGACTTTATTTGCTTCTGGTAATTTCTTTTTTATAGATGCGCAAGCAGAACAAGATGGTGAGGGAGTAAAAATATTTTTTATTCTAAAAGAAAGACCTCGCGTAAAGGAAATTGAATTTATAGGTGCTGATGAAGTTTTTCCTTCAGATCTAAGAGAAAAAATTCCTGTAAAAGAAAATGAAATTATAAATCCTAAAAAGGTAGCAACAGCTAAAGAATTAATCTTAAAAAAATATAGAGATGAAGGTTTCTTTATGGCTTATGTTAAAGTAGACATAAGCGAAGTTGATGAAGAGACAAATACTGTTATAGTTAAATTTATAATTGATGAAGGAGAGGATATTCCTGTATCTAAGATAAATATTTTTGGGAACAAAGAAATAGATACCTATGAAATTCTTAATGTTTTAGAATTAAAAGAATCCGGATTTTTAGAAAGCGGGACTTTTAAAGAATCCTCATTTGAAACTGATAAAAATAAAATAGTTGGTTTATTAAAATCTAAAGGATATATAGACGCTGAGCTTTCCCTTGATGGAACCAATTGGGAAATTAGATGGGAAAGCATCTTAAAAAAAGATAAAAGAGTTATTATCGTAAATTATAAGATCGTTGAAGGTGAAAGATATTACTTCAATGGTTATGGAATGAATCACGACTTTTCCTTAGGTCCTGATAATAATCCTTTGTATTTAAATAAAGAAAACAATCCTCCTGGAACACCGAAAGATGAACTAAAACCAGTTTTTGAAACAAATTATTTTTTAGATAATTTTGAATTCACAGATGGAGACGTGGGTGATGTTTTCGACGAAACTAAATTCTTCCGTGATAGAGGTTTTGTTAACGAGTCCTATTCAACAAAAGGATATTTATTTGCACAAGTTGTTCCAAGAAGACGGTATGTTGAACTTACCGATGCAAATCTTAAATCCTATGAAAACTGTGACAGTAAATCAAAAGCAAATATTGAGGAGTGTAAGCAAGAATCTAAAGATCTCAATATTAAAAAACTTCGTGATTTATATGACAAGGAACCTTCCTTAAGAGGAAAAAAGTTTGTTCATGTTGATTTTTCAATCAGAGAGAACAATTTAGCATACATAGAAAATGTTATTATTAAAGGAAATAAAAAGACTTTAGATAGAGTTATACGAAGGGAATTGCTTTTTAAGCCAGGGGATCTTTTTAATTCGACCTTAGTAAATAGATCCAGGGAAAGGATCTTTAACTTAGGTTATTTTAAAGAAGTCAACTTTAACATGCGCCCAGGTTCGGATGAAACCAAGATGAACTTGATTATAGAAGTTCTTGAACAACCTACAGGAACAGTTTCTATGGGTGGTGGATATGGAACTATTACCGGATTTTCCATCTTTACGCAATTAGGTGAAAATAACCTAAATGGAACTGGACAGCAAGTAAATGGTAGATTGGAATTTGGACCTATTAGGAGATTCTTCCAATTATCATGGACTGAACCTTGGATTTATGATAAACCTTGGTCTTTGACTTTAAGTATGTTTTACTCAAGTAGAACCTTAAATGTTGGGGCAGCATCTATAACCGAGAACAATAACCAAGCAATTAAAGAAAGAGCAACTTATGACAGATCCGGTATTGGTGTAAGTGTTGGTCTAGGCCATCGATTTTTAATTAACTGGACACATTTCCATAGATACAGTCCAAGCTTTTTTACATCTTCCCGTCCTTCTTCACTAGTGTCAGACCAAGTATTAGCAGAGGTTAATTTAGGCTGGCAATTTAGATCTCAACTTACCAACGGACTATCTTATGATAACAGAGATAATATTTTCAACACAACCCAAGGTTTTTTAGGACAATTTTCTATAGATAATGTTGGTCAGTTTTTAGGAGGACAAAGTCATTTTGACCAATACAATCCTCTATTTGAATACTATCATACATGGTTCGATTATACCTTATTTGGTTTGATTCGATCCAATGCATTAAGAAGATGGAGGGTCGTTCAGCAATTTAGAACCTCGTCCGTCTTCACTTTTGAAAGAACTCCAAAATATAGAAACCAAGATAAAGAAAAAATTCCTTACATTCAAGTGCAAGATAGACTTTTCTTAGGTGGTTATGAATCTCTTCGAGGCTGGTTTTTTGATGATAAATACTACCCTGATGAATGGAAAGATGGCGCTAATAGTCGTGTTCTGTTTACATCAGAATTAAGATTTCCTATTGAACCCTCTTTACTTTGGTTAGTAGTCTTTTTTGACGGTGGCTCTATGTTTGAAGAAATCAATAGAGCAGTGGGAGAAAGAAAAGACTTTTTTGATGCCTATGACCAAAGTGTTTATGATGCCAGAACTAGAAATCCAGTTGAGACCTATCTATTAGAAAATTACGATTCACTAAGTGGAAGGAGACTTCCGCAGTCTAGATTGGATGTAAACGATCCTGGTAGATTAGTATTATCTGGAAGAAATTTAGCATTCGATAATTTTAGATATTCCTGGGGAATCGGTTTAAGAGTTCAAATTCCTGTTCTACCATTAAGATTATACTTCGCACAGAAGATCCGTTATACGGGAGTCTCTCAACGTCCTTTTTCTTTCTATGAAGATGATAAGGCCTTCCAGTTTGTATTCGGAATTGGAGACCTGAGGTTCTAATTTGGATTTCACTATAGGACTCAATGAGGAACAAAAAAAAGCAATACTACAAACCGAAGGTCCAGTTTTAATTTTTGCAGGCGCAGGCTCTGGAAAAACTAGAGTTATCACACATCGAATAGCACACTTAATAGATAATTTAGAAAATTTTCCAGAATCAATCTGTGCTGTAACATTTACGAATAAGGCTGCTGAAGAAATGCGTGAAAGGGTAAATCATCTTTTACCTGGAGGCATAGGCTCACGAGTGATAATTAAAACATTTCATTCTCTTTGTTTGACGATATTACGAAGAGAGGCAAAACATTTTGGATTTTTATCTGGATTTACAATCTATGATACAAGTTTGCAAGAATCTTTAATTAAAGAAGTTATGAAAGATTTAAAAATGGATATCAAACAGTTGAAACCTTCTGCTGTAGCTCATGCAATTTCAAGATCTAAAGATGCGATGATATCCCACACAAAGTATTTAGATCATTATGAGAAAGATTTTTTTTCTGAAAAAGTCGATTTAGTATTTTCTGAATATGAGAAAAGAAAGGAACAAAGACAAGCCTTAGATTTCGGGGATCTTATTTTTCGAACAGTAGAGCTATTCAAAACAAATAAAAAGATACTGAATCAATACAACAATCGTTTCAACTATCTTATGGTTGACGAATACCAAGATACAAATAAAGCACAGTATGAATTGGTTAAATATCTATCAGGCGAAAAAGAAAATCTCTGTGTAGTAGGTGATGATGATCAATCGATTTATTCTTGGCGTGGTGCAGATATTACTAATATCTTATCATTTAACAAAGATTATCCAAGTGCTTATATTGTTAAACTTGAAGAAAATTATAGATCTACACCAACTATACTTGGAGCAGCAGCTTCTTTAATTTCCAATAATACAAATCGTTCTGATAAAACAATTTTTACAAATAACCCAGACGGAAATAAAGTAGGCTTATTTTCTTATGAAAATGAAGCTGAAGAATCTGAATCTATCATTAAAAAAATTATAGCATCAAAAAAAGAAAATAAAAAATATTCTGACCATGCAATCTTCTATCGAACGAATGCGCAGTCTAGATATTTTGAAGAAGCTTTACGAAGACATTCTATTCCTTATAAGATTTTTGGTGGATTTCGATTTTTTGACCGTAAAGAAATAAAGGACATTATAGCTTATTTAAATACGATAGTAAATCCTCTTGATTCAACTTCACTAATGCGTATCATAAATACACCTAGCAGAGGAATAGGTGATACAACCTTAGAAAAGATGAATCGATTGTCCTTAGAAGAAGGGATTTCACTTTTTGACGTAATTGATCGAACAATACCTGGAATGAAGAAAGGTGCGGTAGTTAAGGTCCAAGAATTAAAAAAGATTCTCTCTGATCTGCAAGACAAACATGAAAAGAAAAAATTACCATCAGAGATTGCCTATGAATTGATCGAAAGATCGGGTATGCGAGAAGATATGGAAAATGAAGGAACAGAAGAATCCATTTCTCGTCTTGAAAACTTAAATGAATTTGTGAACTCGGTCAAAGACTATGAACAAAAGACAGAAGATCCTAGCTTAGAAGAATTTTTAAACCAAATATCACTACTAACTTCCGAAGAGGATACAGCAAATTTAGAAGATTATGTAGTTTTGATGACAGTTCATAATTCCAAGGGCCTTGAATTTGATTCTGTTTTTATATGTGGGATGGAAGAGGGAACTTTTCCGCATTCACTGAGTATGGAATCCGATATTGGTGCAGAAGAAGAAAGAAGACTTGCTTATGTTGCTATTACAAGAGCTAAAAGACGACTCGATATTAGTTTTTGCCGCTTCACACGGAAATTTGGAAATGTAGAACCAAGGATTAGATCCAGATTTATTGAAGAAATCCCGGAACAATTTTTCGAACAATCTGGTGAAAAAAAGCAATATGGTGTAAGAAAACCGTCTATGGCACCTATTCCTAGACGTTTTCCATCCGATGATAGTAAGGTAGATGTAAATAAAAAGAATGGAGCACTCCAACCAGGTCTACACATTCGACATAAAGTTTATGGCGAAGGTATTATTACCAAAGTATCTGGAAATGGTGAAAATGAAAAAGTCGAAGTAAAGTTCGGCAACCTAGAAAAGAAGTTCTTAATTGCATACACGCCCTTAGAAATATTAAATAAATGAAGGTAATTAAAATATGAAACTACAAATCGGAATTCTCTTAGTTTTCGTCTTCCTTTCTGTCCAACCAATCTTTTCTGAAGAAGTAGAAGGACTCGTTCAAGAATTTCTTGAAGTAGAAGATTACCTCTCAAATAAAAAACTTTCAGCCGAACAAAGAAAGAAGAACCTAGAAAAAAATCTTTTAGATTCAGTTAAATCTACTCTAAGTAGAAAAATCCCATCTCCAGCCAAAGAACTCAAAGATTTAAAAATCTCGGATATCAATTACGAAAGACCTAAAAGTACAAATAAGTTCTATGTAAAATATAAATCCTTTTATATATACTATAGTTTCACCGTAGATCCTGAAGTCTATTTACAAACAGCAATTGAAGAAATTCTATATGTAAAACCACCTAGCTATGATAAGGAAGGAGCTCATAAAGAAGAGTCCGCTAGTTTACCAGATACTAATAAGAAATAGATTTTCATTTGAAAGAAAAACTTAAAGTTGGGATCATTGCTGTTTTAGAAGCAGGTAAAAAAATTGTTGCCATTTATGAAACAGACTTTCAAGTTAAAATGAAAGCAGAAAATGATCCTGTTACGCTTGCTGATATGGAAGCGCATTATGCAGTCAAATCAGCAATTTCACAAAATTTTCAATCTGATATTTTACTTTCCGAAGAAGATATTCCTACCTGGGAAGAAAGATCGACTTATAATAATGTTTGGATTTTAGATCCTCTTGATGGAACGAGAGATTTTGTAGATAAGAATCCAGAATTTGCAGTAAGTTTAGGTTATGTGGAAAATGGGGTTCCTAAATTTGGAATTCTTTTCAATCCAATTTCCAATGAATTATTCTTTGGTGGAGAATCAATTCCTTTCTATTATGATAAATTAGTTTTTGATCAAGATCCCAATTCTTATGTGGAATCTTTGTTCAAGGAGTCAGCTGTAGAGAATATTCAGACTAGGATTGAAAAATCTTCACCAAGTTTAAAAATCTATGTATCCAAGAAAGAATACAAAGAAGGATTGTTTCAATTTTTAGAAACCGACACAAATATAGAATTTCTAGGAATTGGTTCGATTGCTTACAAACTTGGCTTACTTGCAAGAAATGATTGCGACTTAGTGATCTCATTAATGCCTAAAAATGAGTGGGATATTTGTGCTGGTATTGCGATTTTAAGTGGCAAAAAAATGACCTACCTTGATTTAGAAAATTTAGAACCACATACATTCAATAATGAAAATACAAAATCTTTTGGGTTCATAGGTGGAAATACTGCTACTGTTGACTCCTTTCTATTTAAATATAAAAATGAATTACAATCCAATCTAAAGGACTGGCTATGATCAGAATAGGTATGGACGCCAGACCCCTTTCTACTCCTATGAGTGGTGTTGGTCGATTGCTACATGAAACCCTATTGGCATTTTCTAAATCTACCCAATACGAATTCTACCTATTTTCTCATAAGCCAATTCACAGTTCCCACTCAAAGATACTTCATTCTAGCAATATTCACTGGGAACAAGGTTCCGGATTTTTAAGTAAAAAAGGCGGTCTGTATTTTAACATTCAATTGCCTTTCCTTCTTAAAAATTTCAATTTGAATTTATTTTGGGGTTCGCAACAAGTTCTCCCTCCTTTTTTACCCAAAGATTTACCAGCTGTGTTGACTTATTGTGATTTAGTTTTATATCTTTATCCGAGTACGATGCGTCCGATTGCAAGATTACAACAGCATCTATTTCAGTCTTATTCAGTTAAGAGATCTTCACATATTCTTTCGATTTCTAAAAACACCCAAGACGATATGATTGCAAAATTTGATTACCCATCAAACCGAGCAAGTGTCGCCTATCCAGGAATAGATGAGAAGGAAATAGAAAATCTTTTAAAAATAAAACCCAGCGAAAGAATTAAATCCCTCGGTAAAAATTATATTCTATCTGTCTCAACAATTGAACCAAGAAAAAACTATTCCTTCTTACTTAGGGTCTTTCGCTGTCTTCGAGAAAAAAATAAATCCAATAAAATAAAAAATTTGAAATGGGTTATTGCTGGGAAGAAAGGTTGGGAAACGGAAGAATTTCTAAATGAATTGATGCAAGAGTCAAAAGAGTTCAATGACATTATTATCTTAGAAAATTTAAATGATTCCGAATTACACCATCTCTATAAGAACTCTGGATTTTTCTGGATGGCTTCTCACTATGAAGGCTTTGGCATTCCACTCTTAGAATCTCTTTATCATAAGAAAATGGCTATAGTTTCAAATATTCCAACCTTCGAGGAAATAGGTAAAAAGGGAATAGAATACCATCCAGTTGAAACTGAATTTGATGTTCAAACCTGGGCAGAAAGATCTCTATACCATCTTTTGAAAAAAACTCAGTTCAAAGGTAGTATAAGAAAATTTACCTGGAAGGCAAGCGCGGAACAAACCGGGAAAGCTTTCCATTCAGTCATAAAAAATAAAACTCTATAAATTCTTGAATTTAAAAAAAATAGTTTCTAAGATTGATAGTGGTTGTATTTTTCCTGAAAAAATTATTTGTTTAGAATTTTCGCTTTTGTTTTCCCAAACAATATAAGCTTCAAAATTTGATATTGCTTGTAAGGAAATCTTATATTCTTTGTTTTCCCATTCAACGAGATCTTCGGAAATGGTTTGTTCCGATTCTTCAAAATTAGCAAGTAAACATTCCTTCTTATTCTCACGCTTTATCTGGGCTTGTAATATTAGTTTTTGATTTTTTAAGTTGTATTGAACAAAAACCTCAATGGGAAATTCTCGGAGAAAGGGTTGAGTAAGATTCGTGCTAGAATAAACTGATCTTCCTTTTCGGGGAAGTCTAAGATAAGAAAGCATTTCATTGCTTGTGGAATAAAAATTATATACTCTCATTGGTTGATATGATAAAAAAAATGAATTTATTTCTTATCTGTTTGCTCTTCTTTTATTTAGTTAATTGCAAGATTTCAAACGAGGATTCTCCAGTCTATAAACTACCTAGTTTAAGTTTATTAGATTGGGATGGAGAAGAAGTATCCTTTCAAGATTTTGAAGGAAAAGTTTTAATTGTGGATGTTTGGGCAACCTGGTGCACGCCTTGTGAGAAATCTGTTCCAGTTATTGAGAAACTACAAGAAAGTGCAGATGATAGCTATGTTTTTATTGGTGTAAATACAGACACAGACAAAAGTCCAGATGAAATCGAGGCAAAGGCAAATTCCTGGAAGATGAGTTATATAAGTCTACTTGATACCCACCATGTATTTATAGATCTCTTTCAATTGGAAGGTTTACCAACCTTTTTAGTTTTTTCTAAAACAGGCAATCTGATCTATACCCAATTAGGCATCAAGCCCTCGGATTATTCTGGCCTAAAAGCTCGCATGGAAACTTGGAAGTCGGTAGATTGAATTTTTTCAAAAAACCAGTTGTCTCTCAGGATTGATAGAATCAAATAGGAAAAACTCTACTAACATTTTACCAAAATTAGGATTAGAGTAAGTACCTTAGCACCTCAGAATTACTAATACGAAATTTCATAATTCACTTGATCTTTTTGAGTTATTTTAGACATTCGTGGTTAGCCTAAGAATTTTCAATTGTATTAAGGGAGATCGTTTATGCCTTCAAATTTGGCAGAGTTATTTAAAGTTTCAGCTGAAAAATATGCAGATTCACCTGCGTTTTGCTCAAAAAATGAAAAGAAACAGTTCCAAGCAACTACCTATAAGGAACTTTATGATACAGGTATCGCTCTAGCTGAGGCTTTGATTGAATTAGGTATTGAAGCTCGTGAAAGAGTCGCAATGCTTGCTGATAATCGCCTAGAATGGATGATTGCAGATTATGGTATCATAATGGCTGGAGCTGCAGATGTTCCTCGTGGAACGGATGTAACAGATTCAGAAATAGTATATATATTAAACCATTCTGAAGCGAAAGTTGTTTTAATTGAAAATGACAAAATGCTTGAGAAATTTAACAAAAATAAATCTCAACTTGGTCAGATAAAAACTATCATTATGATGGATCCAAAATCCCAAGCCAAAGATGTGATCAGTTTACAAGAATTAATTGAAAAAGGCAAAAAGCTACGTGCTTCAGGTTCAAAAAAAGCAGAAGATAGAATAGCTGGAATCAAGCCTGATGACCTTTTTACTATGATTTATACTTCTGGAACTACTGGTTCTCCTAAAGGTGTTATGTTGATGCACTCCAACATGATCCACCAATGCACACAGATTTTAGGAAAAATGTTAGAAATTAAAAGTTCTGAAAGAATGCTTTCTATTCTCCCTATTTGGCATGTGTTCGAAAGAGTATTCGAATACCTTGCAATCACGGCTGGAGCTTCCACATACTATACCAATGTTCGTGATCTAAGAGACGACATGAAAAAGGTAAAACCCACATTCATGGCTTCTGCACCAAGACTTTGGGAAAATATCTATTCAGGAATCTACACTCGAATCAATGATCCAAAACAAACTCCAGCAATTCGAAGAGGTTTATTTAATCTAGCATATTGGTATTCTAAGAATTTCCAAGCTGCTAAAAGATTTCTTAAAGGCAATGAAGTTGATTATACTGGTAGAAATATCTTTGTTTCTCTTTTCAAAGGATTGGTTTCTCTGGTTAAACTTTTTGTAACTGGACCATTCTTAGTATCTATTGCGGGCTTCGCTGTATTTTTTACAGAAGCTTTAGGAGATCTAAGTTGGATAGGATTGATTCCAGGAGTTTTGGGTTTGCTACTCAATAACTTTACTTTAGACAAATTAGTTCTTTCCAAAATTCGAGAAGCTACAGGCGGTCAATTGATCGCCTCTGTGTCTGGTGGTGGAGCACTTCAAAAACACGTTGATGCCTTTTTCAATAACATAGGAATCAACGTTTTAGAAGGTTATGGGATGACTGAGACTAGTCCTGTTGTCTGTGTCCGAACTTTCAAGAAATTAATCCAAGGATCAGTGGGAGTTTTAACTCCACAGACTGAAATACAAATTCGTGACGATCACGGGAATATTCTGACTCATATCGATTCCAACCAAAAGATACTCGCTGGTTCAATTGGAAACAAAGGTGTGATCCATATTCGTGGGCCTCAAGTTATGAAAGGATATTTCATGAACCCTGAAGCAACGAACAAAGCACTCAAAGATAATTGGATGGATACAGGTGATATTGGTATGATCAATTACAAATACACCTTAACTCTTACTGGAAGAGCGAAAGACACTGTTGTGCTTCTTGGTGGGGAAAATGTGGAGCCAGTTCCTATTGAGAATAAGCTTACTGAATCACCTTTCATCAACCAGTGTATGGTAATTGGACAGGATCAAAAGAATCTGGGAGCAATTATTATTCCTGACTTCGACTACCTAAGTTCATGGTGTAAAGAGAATGGTATAGATTCCTCGAATAAAGAATCATTAGTAACCAATCCAAAAATCCTAGATCTTTACAAAAAGGAAATTAAAACTCTCAACAGCACTAAAACTGGTTTTAAATCTTTTGAACAGGTAACCCCATTTTTCTTAATAACAAAACAATTTGAAGTAGGTGATGAATTGACAAACCTACACAAAATGAAAAGACATATTATTACAGAAAAATACATTGCAAAGATTAAAGAGGTCTATAAAGACTAAATCTTAGCTGTAATTCAAACTGATTTAAGAGAAAGTCCAGAGGTAAAGCTTTGGACTTTTTTTTTGTGCAAAAATTCTATCATTCCGATAATCAAGCTATGGAAGATACAAATCCATCTTTAGCAAAGATCAATAAACCATTCCCTCACAGAGATCCGTATGGATTGGATACTATGTATCTTTCTCAATTAGATAAAGAAGAATCTTGGGATGTAAGTCAATTTTCAAAAGCAGACCTACTTTCATTTTCATTTCTGACTCTCAGAGCACTTAGTTTTAAAAAAATATTCGAAAATTCTTTTATTTTACAAAATCCGAATATCGAATTTAGAAGATCTCTTTCCAAAAAAAAATGGGATTTTTCTTGTTTACCAGAAGAATGGAACAATCTCTTTCCTCGGTTAGTTGATAATTCAAAAATTGAATATATGATACCTATGGAAGGGATTCCCATTTCTGAAAAATGGGAGTGGAGAGAGGAGGATCAAGTAGTTGGATTTGGATTTTTGGAAAATGACCATTGCCTTTTTCCAAAAATTTTAGATTCTATCCTTGATTCTAAAATGGGAAAAGTCTACCTTCGAACATCTAGACAATCTTTTTACTTCATTCCGAAAATGAAAGATAATGATAAGAAAGGGCTTTTTATCCAGGATAAAGAAAACTTCAATCTACCAGAATTCTATTACTTTTGGCTTACTCTTGAAGATTGATTTTTTCTAAAACAGATTTCAATAAATCAATTTTAACGAAAGGATCTTTTTCTATTAGTATAGCTTGTTTATTTATAAACTCAAAATGCAAAATACTTGTTATAAAATCTATAGGAAAAGGATGCCTGGATAATTGGTTGATCTTCACTAAAAGTTCTTCGGGTGCACCATCAGAAAGCAAAATTCTTTTAGTTAAATGAATAATATTTAGTATCTGATCCTGAAATGAATCGTTATTTTGGGGAATGGAGTTTGTTTTGTATTCTTGAACATTCCCAATTAAAAAAGGATCTGTGGATTTATAATTTATCAATTCAAGTAAGCCTTTCCCTTCAATTATAATATTGGAACGTCCATCCGGCAGATAATCCTTATTTATAATTTTGCCCCAGCCAAACACTTTCTCTATCAATGGTTGCTCAGAACTTACATCTTTTGGCTGATTCATAATAATTGGTGCAATAGCTATCTCATTATCCGATTCAGAGCAATATTCAATCATAGATCGATATCTAGGTTCAAAAACATGTAAGGGTAAAAATGTACCGGGAAAGAGAATGACTTCTGGTAAAGGAAAGATTGGGATGGTACTAATAGACACTATCTATATTTGGATTTCTTGCATTATTTTGTAAAGAAATTTTGAATGGTTTTACATATATGGAAAGAATTAGCAAAAAAAGATTCCAAAAAGCTAGTAAATCATTATCTAATCTCAAAATCTGTGTGATTGGTGATTATATCTTAGATGAATATTTAATTGGGCATGTAAATAGAATCTCCCCCGAAGCACCAGTTCCAGTGGTTTGGATACGTAAGGAAGAAATAAAACTCGGTGGAGCAGGCAATGTAATTAAAAATTTAAATACTCTCACGACACAAATGGTTGTTATGGGAAGAAGAGGCGATGATACTGCTGGGGAAAAACTAGAAAATTTATTATTAGAAGAAAATGTTAAACCCATTGATCTGTTGCTTATGAAATCAAAAGAAGTTCCCACTATTTTAAAAACAAGAATTATGGCAGGTCACCAACAAGTATGTAGAATTGATCGAGAAGAAATACTTTCAATAGATTCTGAAGAAGAAGATTTACTCTTCAAACAAATAGAACTAAAAATTGATCAGTCAGATGCAATAATTCTTTCTGATTATGATAAAGGAATTCTTTCACCTAGTTTTATTGAAAGAGTGACTAAGTTTTGTAAATCAAAAGAAAAAATAGTGACAGTTGATCCTCAAGTAAGTCATTTTTTCTACTATAGAGATGTAACTATTTTAACACCCAACCACCATGAGGCTGGAAAGGCTTTAGGAAAAGTTCTAGAATCTGATGAAGACATCCTCGAAGCCTGCCAATCCATTACAGAAAAAATTTCACCACAAGCACTTATGATTACTCGAGGTGAAAAAGGCATGTCTGTTTATCTAAAAGAAGATTCTAGTATTCATCATATACCAACTGTTGCAAGAGAAGTATTCGACGTTACGGGCGCAGGCGATACTGTTATAACGGTTTTTACTGCCTATCATGCAGCGGGTCTATCTGAAGTAGAAGCTTCTATAGTTGCTAATGCAGCTGCTGGTGTTGTAGTTGGCAAGTTAGGTGCAGCCACGGCAACAGTTGATGAGATTGAAGAGAAATTAAACGAATTAAATGTTTGGCTTAAGGACGAGTGATGCTTTCCTTAGAAAATAAAATAATACCCTACGATAAAATTGATTTTATAAAGAATTCTTTACAAGGAAAGAAAATCGTTTTTACAAATGGTTGCTTTGATATATTGCACAAAGGTCATGTACAATATCTACTCCAAGCAAGAGAGCTTGGTGATATTCTTTGGTTAGGTTTAAATTCAGATGCCTCTGTTAAAAAGCTTAAAGGTGCTTCCAGACCAATAAATTCCGAAGAAGATAGAGCCTATGTTCTAGCTTCTTTGGAGGCTGTTTCTTATATTACAATTTTCCCAGAGCAAACCCCTATTGAACTCTTGAAATTAATCCAGCCCCAGATTCACACTAAAGGTGGCGATTATAAGGTAGAAACCCTTCCTGAAACCAAAACCATTCTATCCTGGGGTGGAGAAGTCAAAATTTTGCCATTTCTTCCTGGTAAATCTACAACAGGGATTTTAAAAAAACTGGAAGAAAGCAGTGGGAAGTAAATAATAGCAAAGGTATGCAGAAAACTAGATTTATTTTTATTACTGGTGGAGTTTCCTCGTCCTTAGGAAAAGGCGTTACCGTTGCTGCCTTGGGAACTCTTCTTGAATCTCGCGGCTATTCCGTTTCCTTACAGAAAATGGATCCTTATATCAACATAGATCCAGGAACTATGAGTCCTTACCAACATGGTGAAGTCTACGTAACTGAAGACGGTGCAGAAACAGATTTAGATCTTGGTTATTATGAAAGATTTACTCATTCGAAATTATCTCGCAAAAATTCAGTATCAACTGGTCAGATTTATCATTCAGTAATTGAAAGAGAAAGAAAAGGCGACTACTTAGGCAGAACCGTACAGGTTGTACCACATATTACAAATGAAATTAGAAATCGTATCTACACACTCTCAAGAGAAAATGAAACTGATTTTGTGATTGTTGAAATTGGTGGAACAGTTGGAGATATAGAATCAGTTCCATTTTTAGAAGCTATACGTCAAATGAGATACGAGCATGGTGCAAGCCAAGTGATGTTTATTCATTTAACTCTTGTCCCAACTATCACTGCTGCTGGTGAAGCGAAGACTAAACCGACTCAGCATTCGGTGAAGGAACTTTTGGCATTAGGAATTCAACCAGATATTTTAATTTGTAGAATCCAAAACCCATTGACTCAGGAAATGAAAAATAAAATTTCTTTGTTCTGCAACGTCAAAGAAGAAAATGTGATTTCTGCAACTGACATTACTTATTCCATATATGAAATCCCACAGATGTACCGAGAAGAGAAATTAGATGAGGTTGTCCTCAAGACTCTTGGTATGGAACTCAGGAAATTGAATTTTGCAAAATGGGATAACATAGTAAAAATAGTTCGAAACACTAACAAGAAAGTTAAAATCGCACTTATTGGTAAATATATTTCCTTACAAGATGCATACCGCTCTGTTTATGAAGCGCTATCACATGGTGGTATTGCGAACAATGTTTTTGTGGATGTAATCAAAATCAATCCAGAAGACCTTGAAGATAAGAATATCAAAGAAGCATTAAAAGGTGTTCATGGAATTTTAGTTCCTGGTGGTTTTGGTGAAAGGGGAATAGAAGGTAAGGTTGCTGCTATTCAATATGCTAGAACAAAAAAGATTCCATTCCTAGGAATCTGCCTAGGAATGCAATGTGCAGTAATTGAATTTGCAAGAAACGAACTTGGTTTCAAAACAGCCAACTCTACAGAATTTAATCCCAAGACTACGTATCCGGTTATTTCAATGATAGAAGAACAAATTGAAATAGAACAGATGGGTGGAACCATGAGACTGGGAGCTTATCCATGCAGAGTTCAAAAGGATTCCCTAGCATTCAAAGAATATAAATCTGAAAAAATATCTGAACGACATAGGCATAGATTTGAATTCACACTTCGTTTTAAACCAGATTTCGAAAAGAAAGGTATGAAATTAACTGGTTTTTCTCCAGATCAAAATTTAGTTGAAATTGTAGAAATTCCTAATCATCCATGGTTCATCGGAGTTCAGTTTCATCCAGAATTCCATTCGAAACCCACTGAACCACATCCTCTATTTGTTGGCTTGGTTCGGGAGAGTCTAAAATTAGTAAAGAAGGGAGTAGATGAATAATGATTGATTCAGTAGAAGAAAGAGAATTTTTATCGGGTAAAAACATAGGAGGGAAGAATCCATTCTTTCTAATAGCTGGTCCCTGTGTAATGGAATCTCAAGATTTGCTAGACAGAGTTTGTGGTGAGATGAAAGAAATCACGGATGAATTGGGGATAACCTATGTTTTCAAAAGTTCTTTTGATAAAGCGAACCGTTCTTCCGTAAAATCTTACCGTGGACCAGGGATAGAACAGGGTGTTAAAAATCTTGAATTTATTAAAAAGAAATACAATCTTCCTGTGCTTACAGACATTCATGAAACATCTCAAATTTCCCCTCTAAAAGATGTTATCGATATCTATCAGATTCCTGCTTTTCTTTGTCGTCAAACAGATCTTATTGCACAAGCAGCAGAAACAGGACGATGGGTGAATGTGAAAAAAGGTCAATTTCTAGCGCCTGAAGATTGTCGTCATATTAAATCAAAAATCCAAGAATCTGGATCTGAAAAATATATTATCACAGAACGCGGAACAAGTTTCGGTTATAATAATTTAGTTTTTGATATTCGAGGAATTCCAATATTACACAATTTAGGAATACCTGTAATCTTTGATGCAACACATTCGGCTCAACTACCAGGTGGTGCAGGTAATATTACGGGTGGAGTCAGAGAGTTCATTCCTCATATGACACGAGGTGCAGTTGCTGCAGGAGTGGAAGGATTATTCATGGAAGTTCACCCAGATCCCGACAAAGCCCTGTCAGATGCTACTACTCAATTTCCACTTAAATCTATTAAAAAACTTCTTATTCAACTATTGGCAATAGATAAACTAGTTAAGTCTTCCTTTTGAGGAATTGTCTGTAATATGAAATCGAAATTATTTTTCTTATTATTAGTACTAATGGTAAATCTACTATTAAGTTGTAAGAAAAATGATGCGCTAAGAATTGAATCAGAAAAAGAATCCGGTTCTCAGATTTCATTAAGAAACTTTACGAGAACAAGTTACTTAACTGATGGTAAAAAGGAATGGATTTTGAAATCAGAAGAATCCTTTATTTTTCCCAAAGAAGATAGAACTGTTTTTTATAAACTAAACTTTACTCAGTTTGAAGATGATAAGATTTCAAGTAAGTTGACTGGCAACCGTGGAGAGGTCAATAATACGACTAATATTTTGACTGTAGAAGGAGATATCTTTCTGATCACTCCTGATAAAAAATCACTTAAAACAGAATCACTCACTTATAGCATAGACACAGAAGAATTAACCACAGATGATGAAGTCTTAATTTATAGCGCGGGAACAACTATAGCAGGAAAAGGATTACGCGCCCAAAAGGCATTGAATCAATTTACAGTGATTAAACCTTCAGCAATTACGAGAGGTGGTGAAAATCCATTCAAGAAGGAATAAAATTTTGACAAAAAATAAATTTCTGATTTTTATACTGCTTTTTAACTTACCTATTTTTTCAGGGATTCAACCACCCATATTAATTGGACCAGAGGATATATTCCAATCACCTAATTCAAGCTATATTCCTTCTAAAACTGACAATAAAAATAAGACTCCTACTCGGTGGGGGGGAGCATCGCTCACTCAAATGGAGAAAAATTTTAATGGTTTTCCAATGACAGTTTTTATTTTAGGTGGAGGTGCTTGGATATATCACAATAAAATTAAATTATCTTCAAGTGAGATTGAGATAGTTGGTGAAGATGCTATTCGAGCAGATTTAAAAGGTCGGGTTCAAGTTGAAGATAAGGAAAATAATTCTTACTTCTATGCCAACAAGGGAAATTATGATAAGGTTACAGAAAAAATCTTACTAGAAGGAAGACCTAGATTATTTTATACAGCAAAAGATAAACAAAAAACAAAAATATCAGCAGATAGAATCACAAGATATTTAAACGAAGGAAGGACTGTATTAGAAGGAAAAGTCTACATTCAGAATGCTGAGTTAACTGTCATTGGTGAAGATGCAACTTATAATGATAATACCAAGAAATTAGAAATTTCTAACAGACCTTCGATCTTTTCAAAGAACAGAATCCTTTCTGCTGAGAAACTGATTTATGATACGGAATCAGGTGAAGTCTCTTTAGAAAATAATTCCTATATGATTCAAATTTCTGAAGAAACTGAAAATTCCAATAATCTCATTTCATCGAAAAAAGATAATAATCAAAAATCTAAAGAAGACAAAACCAAATCAGAATCTATTATAAAACAAGAAAGTATCTTCCTCGCAGACAAGATGATTCACCAAAATTCTAAAGAACCGAAATCTACAGGTCTTTATGGAAATGCTAAAATCTATAGAAAAGATTTAGAATTTTCTGCAGAGATACTGAAGAGCCTTGGCAGTAATGGAGATATCATTCAAGCAGAAAAAAATATTCGTATGTTTGATATCCTTAACCATGTAATCCTATCTGGCGATTTCTTAGAACATTTTAAATTAAAAGAATATAGTTACATAAAAGGAAACCCTAGTATAGAACTTCTTGACAAAGAAAATAAGGAAGTTCAATCCACTATCACTGCTGTAGTTATAGAAAGATTTATTGATCGTAAAGAAATCGTAACAAGAGGCAATGTGAAAATTGTAAGTCAAACCTCAACAGCCAGGGGTGAATATGCTACATATTTTGAAAACGAAGAAAAAATCGTGCTAGAAGGCAATCCTAGCCTGGTAAGAGATAAAAAAATTCTCCATTCTGGTAAAATTATTATATATCCACAGGAAGATCGTGTGCTATTGTCTGAAGGTATGAACCTGAAAGGCGCAGAATGAGTAGAGCGAAGAAAAAAATTATTGAAAATAAACATTCTCCTGTAGCTCTTGCCAATCAAAAAACCTTTCGAATGGAGAATCTGGTAAAAATCTACAATAGAAAACGCGTTGTAGATGGAGTAAGTTTCCATATTCAGAAAGGAGAGATTGTTGGACTTCTAGGTCCTAATGGAGCAGGCAAAACTACCTCCTTTTACATGTCTGTAGGTTTTGTTACCCCTGATGAAGGGACAGTATTTATTGATGGGCAAGATCTCACTAAAGCTCCCATGCATGTTCGAGCTAGAATGGGTGTGGGCTACCTTGCGCAGGAAGCATCAATTTTTCGTAAATTAACAGTAGCGGAAAATTTAGAAGCGATCCTGGAAACAATGAAGTTACCTAGAGAAGAAATTACCGCTCGTAGAGATGAATTACTTTTAGAATTACAAATTATGAGAGTCGCGAATCAAAAGGGTTATACACTTTCTGGTGGAGAAAGAAGACGTTGTGAAATTGCTAGAGCCTTAGTTACTAAACCAGATTTCATCTTACTTGACGAACCATTTGCAGGAGTTGACCCAATAGCAGTAAAAGATATACAAACTGTGATTAAAAGCTTAAAGGAAAAAGGATTAGGCATCTTGATCACTGACCATAATGTACGTGAAACTTTAAAAATTACTGACCGTGCTTACATTATGTATTCTGGGAAAATATTAATTTCAGGAACAGCCAATGAATTAATCAATGATCCCGAAACAAGACGAATTTATCTTGGAGAAGATTTCTCTCTCTAGAGTAAATAATATGAATCTAGGTACACAATTAGTTCAAAGACAATCTCAGAAATTGGTGATGACGCAAGATCTACGCCAATCTATTGAACTACTTGCCTTATCGACTTTAGAATTATCAGATAAAATACAATCAGAACTTTTAGAAAATCCTTTATTAGAAGATACCAGCTCAGATGAGAAATCCAAAACTCCCGAATTATATTCCAAGAGTGAAGTAAGATCTATTGAAAAAAATAATTTATTAAAAGATACAGAAAGTAATTGGGGAGACAATTACAGCATAGAAAATCCTAAATTCTATGACTCGGAAGCATCTGATCGAAATCAAAAATACATTGAATCTTCTACAGTTCCAACATCTTTAAGTGAACATTTACTTGCTCAACTAAGATTAATGGATATTACTGAAAAAGAATATTATATGGCAGAAGTTTTAGTTTCTCTCATTGATGATAAGGGTTTTATTTCTGCTGATTTAGAAGTTTTAGCAAATGAAATGAAACTTCAAATAAAATCTGTTAACAAGGTTCAAAAGTTAATCCAAGAATGTGATCCTATTGGTATAGGTGCAAATGGTGTCCAAGAAACTTTATATATACAATCTAAAATATTATATCCGGAAAATAAAATTTTACATGAACTTATTAAAGAACATCTATCCGATTTAGAAAAATTTGAATATAAAAAAATTGGGAAAGCTCTTAAACTTACAGAAGAAGAAGTAAGTGATAATGCAAAATTTATTAAAAAATTAGAACCCTATCCTGCAACTTTATACCAAGCAAGAAAGACAGATTATATTATTCCTGATGTAATTATAGATCAAGAGGGTGAAGAGTTTGCAATATTCATAAATGATGAATGGCTTCCCAAACTCATAATCAATAAGGAATATAAATCATTTCTTTCTACTAAAGGATCAAGTGAAGATAAAGAATTTATTTCCAACAAACTTAATTCTGCTAATTGGTTAATTCGCAGTGTTCACCAAAGAAAACAAACTCTTTTCAAAACAGTAAAAGCAATTATCGAAGCTCAAAAAGATTTCTTCATTCATGGAGTTTCTCACACAGAGCCTTTAACTTTAAAAGATATTTCAGAAAAAACAAATTTGTCTGAATCAACGGTATCTCGTATAACTACAAATAAATATATTCAAACCAAATGGGGTATTTATGAGTTAAAATGGTTCTTTTCATCTGGTGTAAAATCTACTGAGGGAGGTAAGGCTTCTTCTAAAAAAATTCATGATATGATTTTAGAAATGGTTAAACAAGAAGATGAAGCCAATCCACTTTCAGACCAAGATATTGTTGATGAAATGGAGAAAAAAGGAATAGAAATCGCAAGACGAACAGTCGCTAAATATAGAAAGATTCTTCGCATCCTTCCATCAAACCAACGAAAACGAATTAGTCATTTTAAAGGTTAGAGTATGCCAGTTCCAGGAATTACAGTTGAGACGATAATGAGAGAACACGATGAACTTGAATTAGAAGTCATAGCAGGTGATAAAGGTTTAGGAAATAGAATTTCTAATTCTGAAATAAATAGACCAGGTTTATCTTTAACAGGATTTTTTGATTTTTTTGCTCATGATAGAATCCAAGTTTTTGGAAAAGGAGAATGGGCTTATTTAAATTCCCTTGATGAAACTCAATTAAAGCATATCTCAGAATTATTTTTTTCCTATCATCTTAATTGTATAGTATTCACGCATGGTAATCCTCCATCTCCTATCTTTGTGGAAATGTGTATCAGTAAAGATATACCTTTGTTTATATCTAAGATATCTACGCATAAATTTATTACCCTAATATCACAGATTCTAGACCGTTCCTTAGCTCCAAGAACTGTTCGACATGGAGTATTAATTGAAGTGTATGGAATTGGTATTTTATTAACTGGAAAGTCTGGTGTTGGGAAAAGTGAAACAGCTCTTGAATTAATTGAAAGAGGACATAGACTTGTTGCAGATGATATGGTAGAAATTCGTCGTCTCTCTGAAAGCTATTTAATTGGATCCTGTTCAGATTTACTGCGCCACCATATGGAAATTAGAGGAATGGGAATTATTAATATCAAAGATATTTTTGGAGTAGGTTCAGTTAGAGATCATAAGATCATTGAATTAATAATTAATTTGAAAGACTGGGATGATACTTTAGAATTTGACAGAACGGGAATTGATAATCTTACAGAAGAAATTCTTGGTTTACAAATTCCATTTATTGAGCTACCAGTGAAACCAGGAAGAAATATACCAATTATAGTTGAAACTGCTGCAATGAATCAGCGCTTAAAGAAAATGGGAAAGAATTCTGCTCAAGAATTCAATAAAAAATTAACACAGTATATAAAACAGAGTCAAATTGAAACAACACCTGGCAAAAATTAATTCTGATAGTAACGGATTACATGCTAGACCAGCATCTGTTTTTGTAAAGATAGCTTCGCTCTTTCCTTGTGAGATTTCTGTTGTTAGAGATCAAGTAACTGTAAATGGGAAATCAATTTTAGGCTTAATGATGTTAGCTTTAGGACCAGGAGCCGAATTTACAATTATAGCTGAGGGTGATAAAGAAGAAGAGGCTATAGAGAAACTCGCTGAATTAGTAGAAACTAATTTTGTAGTTTAAGAATGTTAAAATTTAAAATTATTAAAAATGAAGAACTGCGATATTACGTAAGAGATTTTTTCGTTTTTTCATTTAGTATACTAATAGGAATTTTTTTTGCAGAATTTTTTTATTTCTCAGGTCGAGAAGAAATCCAAATTTTAAATAAATTAGATACTTATATTATCTTCATTCTTCCATTTTTTATACTTTCTGTTAGCGTATCTTACATATACAGAAACAAGAGAAATAAAGAAACTGGGAAAATCCGTAGTTCAATTCGTTATCGATTGACACTCGCCTTTCTTTTTGTTGCTTTATTGCCTTCAATTCCTATTTTTATTCTTTCATCAAATTTAACAGGTAAAATGATAGAAACCCTTTATAGAATAGATATCACTAATGCTTTAAACTCAAGTATGGAAATAATAAAAAAAGAAGAGCTAGATGATAGAATAGAATTAGAACAAAAAGTTCGAATTCTTAAAGATTGGATGAATAATCGTAATTTTTCAGAAGAAGAATTTTTAAAAAAAGCTATTACTTTAGATATTATGGATTATGTAAATTATTATATTGGATTATTTGATCCTAAAGGAAAATCAATTTTAGAAACAACTGCATTAAAGGAAAAAATACCTTCTAATAATTTTATAAGGAATGAATACTCAGAAATACCAAACTATACTCTATACAAAAATGATAAAATTCTTGTTCTTTTTAAATTAGATTGGAATCCAAAAGGATATATACTAATTGGCAAAAAAATACACCTTAATAACACACAACACGTATACAATATAGTATCCATTAGAAATTCATATGAAGCTTTAAATCTTTGGAAAGAAAAAATTCCATCTAGTGCTCGCTTGGCGATAGGAATTTTTTCAGTTTTCATGTTTGCTTTTTCAGTATTTTTCTCATTTATTTTTGCTAGAAATATTTCTAATCCCATAATTACTTTGGCGAATGCTACACAAAAAGTATCATCTGGTGACCAAAATGTAACTTTAAACTTAAAAGAAGAAGGAGAAATGGGAATCTTAATTGCTTCATTCAATCAAATGGTTAAGGATTTAAAATCTAAGAATGAAGAATTAATGCATATTCAAAGAGTTGCCGCATGGAAAGAAGTTGCTCAAAGAATGGCTCATGAAATTAAAAATCCACTTACTCCGATCTTATTATCTACTGAAAGAATTAGAAAAAAATATATTTCTAATACTAATCCAGACAAATTAAAAGAGATTATTTTAGATTCAACTGAGACTATAATCAATCAGGTAAGGGTTTTAGAACATTTAGTTAAAGAGTTTTCAGAATTTGCTAGGATGCCAGTTCCAACTTTAATTAACCAAAAATTAAACCCAATTCTAGAGGAATCTATTCGTCTATTCCAAGAATCAACTGATATCCAAATCCAATCGAAATTTAATTCTTCCTTACCAGAGGTATTTTTAGATCGAAGATTATTTTTAGGAGTAATTAACAATCTAATAAAAAATGCAGTTGAGGCAATCGAAGAATCTAATGAAGATATTTCGAAACAAAAAATTGTTGTATCTTCAAAATTAGATCGAAAAGTAATGAGAAGAATAGTGTCGATTACCATTGAAGATTCTGGTCCTGGGCTTACTCCAGAGTTAAAGAAAAAAGTATTCGAACCCTATTACTCTACAAAAGAAAAACATGGTTCAGGAATTGGACTTGCTATTGTTCAAAAAACAATCATTGATCATCATGGACATATCTTAGTGGAAGACTCACTATTGGGTGGTTGTAAATTTATTATTCAATTACCATTGAGTTTATCTGAGGCGATATAGTGAAAATATTTATTTGTGATGATGAAAAAGATATTCGAAAATCCTTAAAGGCAATTTTAGAAGATGAGGAACATACTGTTGAAGATTTTGCCACAGGGAAGTCACTTATAAAGTCTTTGCAAAAGGATCGTCCTGACCTTATTATGTTAGATGTATGGATCGGTAAAGATGATGGTCTTCAATTACTTGATGAATGCAGAAAAATTTATCCAACTATACCAGTTCTAATGATTTCTGGTCATGCTACTATTGAACTAGCTGTAAATGCTACAAAAAAAGGAGCTGTGGATTTTCTAGAAAAGCCACTTTCGATTGAAAAAGTATTGTCAACAATTGATTTGGCAGTTCAAAAGAAAGACAGCAACGATATTCCTGGATTTACACTTGAGTTTGACGAAATCTTAGGAGAATCATCTGGTATTAAAAAAGTTAAATTTGCAATTTCACAAGCAGCCTCGACTAACGCTCGTGTTTTTATTTATGGTGAAAACGGTACGGGCAAGGAATTAGTTGCTAAAGCTATTTTTAAAAATTCAAAACGAAAAGATCAAAATTTTGTTGAATTAAATTGTGCGGCTATACCTGAAGAACTCATAGAATCAGAATTATTTGGTCATGAGAAAGGAGCTTTCACAGGAGCGATTGATAGAAAAATCGGACGCTTTGAACTTGCAAACCAAGGAACTATTTTCTTAGATGAGATCTGTGACATGTCCCTTGCAACACAAGCAAAAGTTCTAAGAGTATTACAAGAGCAAAGATTTGAAAGAGTTGGTGGCACCGAGACAATTACGGTTGATGTTAGAGTGATTGCTGCAACAAATATTCCAGTTGAAGATGCTATTAAGGAGGGAAAATTTAGAGAAGATCTATACTACCGCTTAAATGTAATTCCTATAAATCTTCCTCCCTTAAGAGAAAGAAAACAAGATATCCCAATTCTAGTTGAGCATTATTTAAAAAAGTCTATAACAGAAAATAATCTTTCTTCTAAAATATTAGAAAATGAAGCAATAACAGTTTTAGTAAATCATTTTTGGCCTGGAAATATTAGAGAACTAAAAAATGTTATAGAAAGACTTTCTATAATGGTTCCTACTGAAAACATAACAAGCAAAGATGTAAAAGAATCTTTAGTTGGTTTTAAGAAGGCGAACGAAATGATCGCAAAAGGAGATTTAAAGTCGGCTAAGGACGAATTTGAAAGGCAATATATTTTTAAGACATTGCAAACATGTGAAGGAAATGTAACTAAAGCTAGCAAGATATTAGGTATAGAAAGAACACATTTATATCGTAAAATAAAAAATCTAAATATTCCTATTGAGAGTTTCTCGGATTGAAATGAAATCAATTGAATATAAATCACGTTTAAATCAATTAGAATCCATTTTGAGGGATAGTTATTTTTTATTAAATAACGAAAACCTACCAATTCATAATTTCAAAACAGAACCCTTTCCAGGTGAAATTCCTTTCGTATTTAAACCTATTGCCAAAGATCATTTCCATTTACCAGATAAAACAATTCTCAATCCTGAGGGCGAAGTCGTTGCAGTTGATCACTACTTAACAAGAAACTTTTCTTGTAAAAGATGTATAGATAGAGAAAGGGGCATACGTTCATTTCTTCAGCGAGGCCGAAAAAAATTATTGATACTTCACTATTCAGGAAATTCGCGTTTGAAATCAGCAGCTTTTGCAAAAAGATCTAACAAAATAATATTTAGAACTCAAGAAATAGAATCATTATTTGGTGATATAATCCTCGATAGTATCAAAGAAAATTATGAAGAATTTTTTTACCAAGAGTATCCAGGTTGCCATTTCAATCAAAAGAGTTCTCCAGAGCAATGGAAGCAGCGCAGTGAAGAATGCGATTCGCAAATCCTGGAGACAATCACAAAAGAAGGAATTAAAGCAATTTTAGTTTTAGGTTCATCTGCAGTCCTTAGGTGGGAAGCTGATTTCTGTAAAAAAAATCAAGGCAAAGTTATGAATTGGAATTTTACTAATCAAATCAAAATTCCATTTTTAATAACTCGTTCACCTGAAGCGCTTGCATTTGCCAAAAATAAATCCGACTCTGATTTTAATAAAATCTTTTCTGAAATGAAAGAACATATTCAGAAACTTGTTAAACTAACAGGAGAACTTTAGTGATTTCGTATGCAGATGTAGTTGTAGATCTGCCTATGAATAATGAAATACTTACATATCTTTTGCCAGATAAATATTCTAATGCAAAAAGAGGTGCAAGAGTAGAAGTTGAAGTTAGAAATAAAAAATTAACTGGTATTATAAGTGGAATTCATAGCAACGAACCTAATTTCAAAATTAAACCTGTCATAAAATTAGTAGATGCTTCACCTATAATCAATGAAGATCAATGGGATCTTGCCAATTGGATGCAGTCTACCTACCTTGCTGGACTTGGTGAATCTTTGTTTCGAATGATTCCTCAAGGACGCAGATTGATTCGAGAAGAAGAGCCTATAGTAGATGTAGATGCTTCATTTAAAGAGTTGAATAATGAACAGAATCATGCTTACCAGAATATTATTGCTGAATTTGGGAAAACCGCCTCTACGCATTTGATCTATGGAATTACTGGTTCGGGCAAAACAGAAATTTACATTCATTTGATGCGGGAAATTTTACAAAAAACAGATCGATCCATTATTTTTCTTGTTCCAGAAATAACACTTACTTATCATATTTTGAAAAAACTGGAGACAATTTTTCCTAAAGATTTAGCTTTACTACATTCTGCTTTAAAGACATCTCAGAGGTTTAGAGCCTACCAAGGACTGTTAAAAGGTGATAAAAGGATTGCTGTAGGAACTAGATCAGCTGTTTTCGCACCTGTATCAAATCTTGGTTTGGTGATTATTGATGAAGAGCATGATTCATCTTACAAGGAAAATTCAAGTCCAAGATACCATACGAAACAAATTGCACATTATAGAATAACAAAATCCCAAGGAATGATGGTTTTGGGTTCTGCAACACCATCAATAGAGACATTTTATTTAGCTAAAAAAAATAAAATAAAATTCTACGAATTAAAGAATCGAGCTGTTACATCGTCAAATCTACCGCTTGTTAAATTAATACAAAAAAAAGAGTCCGAAGGAGCTGTTGGCTTTGAATTATTACAAGCAATTAAACAACAATCAGCCAAAAAAGAGCAGACGATACTACTTTTAAATAGAAGGGGTTATGCACCATTTGTTTACTCTTCAGACGAAAACAAAACATTAGGTTGTCCCAATTGCTCAACTAATCTATGCTATCATAAAAATGGAATAGTCCAATGCCATATTTGTGGCTATAAAGAATCTTTTGAAAAATTAAAAACCCAACATAAAAAACTAGAATTAATTGGCTCCGGAACCCAAAAGCTTGAAGAATTCTTACTAACAGCAATTCCTGATACAAAGATAGAACGCCTAGATCAGGATACTTCTAAAAACCACAGTATTTTAAATGGAATTCTTACACGTTTATACAATGGAGAATTAGATATCCTAACTGGAACTCAAATGATTGCAAAAGGCTTAGATGTTCCCAATGTAACCTTAGTTGGTGTAATCAATGCTAACCAAGGACTCGGGATTCCAGATTTTCGCGCTAATGAAAGAGTATTTTCTTTACTCACTCAGGTTGCTGGACGCGCAGGCAGAAGTTCTAAGAAAGGAATCGTTCTAATTGAAGCACATGACCCCAAACATCCAGTGCTTATAAAAGCAGTGAACCAAGACTATGATGGATTTTACCAGGATGAAATTCAATTTCGAAGAGAAATGAATCTACCTCCTTTTGTAAAATTACTAAGACTCGTTATTCGATCAACAGAAGAAGAGCTTTCAAATAAAGAAATCACGACTATCGCTGAGATTATCAAAACTCATATGGACACAAGCTTAACAGTTTTGGGTCCTTCTCCTTGTCCTTTTTATAAAATGGATAAATACTTTAGAAATCATATTCTAATCAAAACTGCTACTCATGAAAAAACTAGAGAACTAGTAAAAATAATTCAAAGCAAGTGGAAGGCTAATTCAAAAGTATATCTAGAAATAGATTTTGATCCTTTGGATTTAATTTGAAAAAGATTGATTTAAAATAATTTATTAACAAAATACAGGAGGAATAAATGAAAATAGGATATTTTGGAACACCCAAACATGCACTGGACCTACTAAAAGAATTAGCTGAATCAGAACATGAGATAGTTTTTATAGTAACTAATCCCGATAAGCCGAAGGGACGAAATAGAAGTCCAGTTCCAAGCGAAATAAAAGAATACGCTCTATCAAAAAATATAACAGTATTCCAACCAAATAGCTTAAAAGATTCAGATCTTCAATCGCAATTAAAATCTATTGAATGTGATTTACATCTTGTTTATGCGTATGGCTCAATCATTCCAGAAGAAATTTATAAAATTCCAAAATTAGGAAGTATCAATATACATGGAAGTTTACTTCCTAAATACCGAGGTGCATCTCCTGTTCAAACTTCTATTTTAAATGGAGATTCAATTGGTGGACTAACGATTCAATTTTTAGCGAAGGAGGTAGACTCAGGTGATATTATTATCAAAAAAGAATTTCCCATTGGCATCAATGATACATCTGGTCAGATTTTAGATAAAATCACAGAAGAGGGACTAGCTGCACTATTGTCTCTCTTAGAATACCATAAGGAAGGATTTCCCTCCCAGCCTCAAGATCATTCGCTCGCAAGCTTTTGCAAGAAGATCAAACCAGAAGATAGAATCATAGACTGGAATAAAACAGCATTTGAAATCCACAATCAAATTCGTGCCTTGAACCCAAATCCTTATGCTTATACAGATTTTAAAGGGAAAAAAATACTAATCCTAGAATCCATTCTACCTAGTGAAGAAACTACTGAGCTCCTACCATCGGAAAAACCAGGAACCATCTACCTTCCCAATAAAAAATCTCTTTTCGTATTCTGTGGGGATAAAAAAATGATAGCTATCACAAAGGTTCATCCAGAAGGAAAGAAACCTATGTCAATAATAGATTTTATCAACGGCAATAAGCCGTTAGAAAGTGAGAAATTCAATTGAAGATACTTGAACTACGTGGATATGTATTATTTATCACCCTAGGCTTGGTCGTATTTTTCTTAGGTGCATTTTTAGTGATCTTGGTTCGAACCAAGAATCCACATGAAACGACTATGCCAAATCTAGTAGGTAAGAATTATACCAATGTACATAATGAACTACTCAGACTTAGACTTAAGGTCAATTTAGAAGAGATTCGAATTCCTGAAAAAAATGAAGGCGAAATAATTTCGCAATCGGTTTCTCCTGGCAAAAGTATTGAGGCAGGTTCTCATGTATACCTTACAGTTAACCAAGGTTATGATAGAGTTGAAATTCCCAATCTAGTAGGGCAAAGTTTAACGAGAGCTAAGGAAACATTGGAAAAGGTTCTATCCAATGAAATATACGTCCCAATCTCTATCGGTGGGATAACTTATATAGAAGCTACAGATGATGAAGCAAATGACTCAGTTATTGATCAAATTCCTGAAGCGGGAAAAATCACGAATTCTGGGGAAAAAATCTACCTTTTGGTAACAGAACCTAAAACAAAGAAGGAAAAAACTGACCAATCCTTCTTAAATCAACCAATTCCTTTTGTAATCCAATCCTTGAATCGTCAAAAATTTCCTTGGAAGATACAAAGTTTTGCTGATACAAAATTGAGATCTGAATCAGGCTTAGTTCAATCTGTTCAAAAGGAATCGAGCTTAGCCTCGATTATTGTGAATCGAGCTCCTAAAGGCAACTCACTAATTGGTGGTTATGAATTTGTAGAGTGGGAAGTAGATGATGACGGCGTTTACAACGTATTTTTAGAAGATTATGAAACAGAAGCAAAGACAATGGATCTAATCATATCTCAACCCTGGAAAGAAGGCCAAATGATGAATTTTGCTTTCTATCGAAAAGGTGATATACTAGCTAAAGTCCAAACTACCGACAAAGAAATAGATAAAAAATTTAAATTTAAGGTTTCAATTCCAAATTAATGAAAATCTCTGCATCCATACTCGCAACTAAACTAACTCAACTCGCAAATATACTTCCTGATTTTCAAGAATCAAGCATCGATTACATACACATGGATGTCATGGATGGTAATTATGTGCCACAAATTTCCTTCGGTGAAGCAATAACTGGTGAAGTTTCCCAACTAACTAAGATTCCCTTAGATGTCCACTTGATGGTATCCAAGCCAGAAGATCATTTTCGAAAATACTTGGAATTCAATCCAAGCTATGTAACATTTCACCAAGAAACAACAAACTTTGGAGTCCGATTATCGGATGAGATAAGGAAAGCAAATGCAAAAGTAGGAGTTAGCATCAACCCTATGACTCCTGTATCCTCCTTGAAATACTTACTGCCATATATCGATTTGATACTCATAATGACTGTCGATCCAGGATTTTACGGTCAGAAGTTCATCCAAGGTGGTTTGGACAAAATCAAAGAAGCCAAAGATCTCACTTCAGGGTATAAGATTGCTATTGAAGTAGATGGCGGAGTCAATGAGACCAACATTCGATCCATAGCTGAAGCTGGTGCGGATATCTGTGTTGTTGGTGCGGGTTTATTTAAAGTAGGAAATCCTTCCGAAAACGGAAAGAAATTGAAAGAAATCGCAAAATCAGTATCCACTTAAACGATACTAAACCTACTGATTTCTTGACAGAGATCGGAATTTTGATTTTATGGTAAAAAAAAGGACTTATAGGGAAATCCATTGGTAAAATTAAGACTACAAAGAACAGGATCAAAGAACGACCCACATTATAGAATTGTAGCGGCTGATTCTCGTTCACCACGTGATGGAAGATTCATTGAATTAATCGGACACTACCACCCAACACTAGGTGGAACTAAGCAATCTACTATTGATGAAAATAAAGCAAAAGATTGGCTGAAAAAAGGTGCACAACCAACAGAGACTGTTCGGTATATCTTAAAAACCCAAGGAATTCTTGGAAACGTTGCAGGATAATATCCTTATGGAACCATTGATTCGTTATATCACAACTTCTTTGGTTGATGAACCTGAAGAGATTCAGATTCGTGAAGTTGAAGGAAATGAGACGAACATTCTTGAATTGACTGTTGCTCAAAAGGATATTGGTAAGGTAATTGGAAAGAATGGAAGAATTGCTAAAGCACTCAGAATCATTCTCCAAGCAGCCTCTATCAAACAGGGTAGAAATACCCAACTCGAAATCCTCGATTAATCCCTCCCAAGAAAACAAACTTATTACAATAGGCACCATAGCCTCATCTCATGGAATTCATGGATGGGCTAAGGTTAAAAATTTTGGTGATTCTTGGAATAACCTAACAACACCTCTATCAGTTCAATTAACTAAAAATAACCAAAAAAAAATACTAACAATATCTAAATTTGAAATTAAACCAAATTATATTTTAATTTCTGTTGATGCTGTCAAAATTCCTGAGTATTGGGATGACTGGAGATCTGCCGATATCCAAATTGATCAATCTTTGGTTGCTTCTGAATCTCTTCTAGAAAATGAGTTTTACATTTTTCAGTTGGAAAATTTAGAAGTTTATGATGAGAAGAATCAAGCCACTGGATTCAAAGTTACTGAAATTACAGAAACACCTGCGCATTTTATTTTAATTTGTTCTAATCTAGAACGAAAGATTCTTATCCCTTTTTTAAGTGTTTGGGTAGGTGAGGTAAATCTATCTAAAAATTTCTTGGTTGTGAAAGACTGGGAGAGTTGGATTGAAATTTAATTTTATCACCTTGTTTCCAGAAAGAATAGATGCGTTCTTTAAGACAGGGGTTCCTGGAAAAGCTTTGGAAAAAAATGTAATTGAAGTCAATACGATTCAATTAAGAGATTTTGCTGGAAATAAGCACAATAGAATCGATGATACTATCTATGGTGGCGGACCTGGAATGCTACTTCAAATCGGTCCCATCTACAGGGCTCTGGAATCCTTAGGGGATCAGAAAGGGAAGGTTGTCATGCTATCTGCTAGTGGTGAGACTTGGAGCCAAGAATTAGCAAGTGAATTTGCTCAATTCAATGAGCCAATAACCTTTTTATCTGGTTATTATGAAGGAATCGATGGAAGGGTTAGTGAACACTTAATTGACAGGGAAGTGGCTCTTGGAAATTATGTAATTTCATCGGGTGATATTGCAGCTATTTGCATTGCTGACTGTATTTCACGATTGATTCCGGGCTATCTAGGAAAGATTTCCAGTCTTTTAGAAGAATCCCATAATGAATCCGACGTTTTAGAGTATCCTCAGTACACAAAACCAAGAGATTTCATGGGTTGGAAAGTTCCAGATGTGCTAACGGACGGCAATCATAAAGAGATTGATTTATGGCGGGAAGCCAACCGCAAGAAAAAGTAATTATTGAATTAACTGGATAGGAAGAATATGAACCAAGCAATTACAAAAGCTCTTGAGAGTGAACAAAAAAACGAAATCAATTTTGAAATTGGTGACACAGTTAAAGTATACTACAGAATTGTTGAGTCTGGTAAAGAAAGAATTCAGGCTTATGAGGGTGTTGTCATTTCAATTAGTAACAAAGGTTACTCTAAGACTTTCACTGTAAGAAGAATTTCTTATGATGTTGGAGTGGAAAGAATTTTCCCGGTTCATTCACCAAAAATTGCTCGCATTGAACTTATACGTAAAGGTAAAGTTAGAAGAGCTAAACTTTTCTATCTTAGAGATAAATTCGGTAAAGAAGCTAGAATCAAAGAAAAGAAAGGCGGACAGGCTATCGTCGCTAAAGAAAGAAAACTTCATGAAGATAAAGTTAAGGAAAATGCTGCAATAGCTAAGGCTGCCGCTGAAAAGCCAGCCGAAGAAGCTACAGCTTAATTTTCTTTAAGAATTAAACTAAAATTACTGAAATGAACTCCTTTTCCTACAAAGAATCGGAGTTTTTTCATTTTCCGGCAGTCTTTGGATTTGATGAGGCAGGAAGAGGTCCGCTCGCAGGTCCAGTTACTATAGCAATAGTTTCCTTTTCAGAAAAAACTCTAACACAGATTCACAAGGGCGAATTACTCAAAGGCATAGCTGATTCTAAAAAGATTTCAGCAAAAAAACGAATGGAATTATTTCCTGAAATTCAAGAAGTTTCAGAAAAATGGATCATTCAATCTGTAAGTCCAAAATTTATTGAAAAGTGGAATATCAATCAGGCCATATTTTATGCACTTGGTAAGGCTATAACAAAATTACAAGCAGAAGATTGCTTTTTCATACTAGATGGTAATTATAAATTAAACCAATCTATAATCTGGAAGAATATTCCTAATTATATTTCTATTCCTAAGGCAGACAACTCTGTTGTTTCTGTTGCAGCTGCATCTATATTAGCCAAAGTAGCAAGAGACCGTATAATGGAAGTTTATAGCAGGAAAATATCTGGTTATGAATTTGAAAAAAATATGGGATATGGAACTCAAAAGCATTGTGATGCTATCCGAAAAAAAGGGCTATCCAAGATTCATAGAATAAGCTATTGTAAAAATATTCTCGATTCATGAAACCTCAGCCTACCCAAAGATCTGCTAAATTACATTTTGTCGAGTTAAAGTCTCAATCTGAAAATTTAATTTCAAAAGAAAATCGAGTTTTGGCAGAAATTTCCAAAAACTACCAAGCTGGTGATTATGCGAAACTTCTGATCCAATCTAAGATATTAGAAGCCAAAATCACAACCAAACTTTTTGCTAATGAATCTATTTTATTGGAAAAAACTGATGGTAAAAATATACAATGGTCTATTCTGCAAAGAAAAATTCTACTTCAAATGGCTAATTCTGAATCTAAAGATGAAATAACGTTACCAATTAATACTAATAATACTAGAGATATTCATGAAAAAGGAATCAAGGAAACCATTGAACAAGTTCTAACTAATCACGAACACAGAGAATTAGCAGAGGATAAAGTAATTAAAATGTTAAATCAACTTTTTTCTTTCTTTCCTTGGTCTAAAAATGTAGAGATGTTCAATTGGAATTGGGAAAATTCAAATGCTGAAGGTTATTTTACTTCTGAAGAATTTAGTAAGGCATTTTTATTAGAATACAACTCAAATTCTTATAGTAAGGCTCGTTTTCTTTTTTCTTTTTCTAAAAATGGTAAAAGCTGGAATCTTCATTCACAATTCGAGACTTCTGAATTTTATGAGATGTTTTTAGATAAAATTCAAAATCTTAAAAAATATTTTACTGAGGAAGGAATTCTTCCACAATCTATACTTGTAGAATTCAACTCAAGAAGTTACTTTCAAGAATCTAAAGGCTGGTTAGCTTGAAAAAGGCTGTAGCACTGAGATTCCTTCCTACAGCCGATAATGCGCCTCGTCTTGTTGCAAAGGGGGAAGGAACCCTAGCCGAACGAATTCTACAGATTGCAGAGCGAAAAGATGTTCAGATTATAGAAGATAAAAGCTTGGCAGAATCACTATCTAGATTAGGTTTGGGGGTGGAAATTCCCGATAATCTATATAAGGCAGTTTCCGTAGTATTCAGATATCTCTGGGAACAAGAAAAAAAAGGTAAGAGCGAGTAGAATCCAAAATGAAAAAAATAGAAGTATCAAGTCTTAGAAAAGGGGATAGATTTTCTAAACCCGTCTATTTAGATCCCGATACGGTATTTATAAGCTCTAATTCTCCTATTTCAGTAGCTGATCTAGAAAGACTTACCAAATTTGGAATCAAAGAAGTCTATTCTGATGGAAATAAAATTGAAGAAGCAATTGCTGAAAATGCAAATAAATTTTCAGATGATAAACTACCATTCTTAGATCAAAATGAAGATGCGCTCAGACTGAAGGTCTTTTATGATAAAATCATTCACAATCGATTTGAATTTGATACGATATATTCTAGTGCTTTAGAAATTGTAAAAAAGTCATATAAAATTATAGCAGATGGCAAATCCATCGAGATACGCGAGTTTCGCGACGTTGCGGAAAAAATCTGTGATTATGTAAAAAACAACTCACAAATCTCTGTTTATTTAAACTCTTTCCATCAAAATAATAATTATCTCTACCACCAAGTAGTTAACTCCACTTTTTTTGCTGTAGTTATTGGAATGAACATGGACTATTCCCGTCCAAAATTAATTGATTTAGCTCTTGCCTCGCTTATGGCCGATATCGGAATGTTGCTTGTTCCAAATAATATATCTGAGAAGACGGGTCCCTTAGATGAAGCAGAAAAAAAAGTAATTTATAAACATACTCTTGTGGGTTACCAAGTTCTCACTCAAAGAATCAAACTTAAAAACACTCTAGCTGTTGTTTGTTTACAACATCATGAGAATTTTGATGGAAGTGGTTATCCTCAGAAAATAAGTGGGAACTCCATTGAAGAATTCGCAAGAATATATTCTATAGCAGATAATTATTCGTCTTTAATCTCGAAAAGACCACAGAGACAGGCTTTACTTCCCCATGAGGCAATCAAAAAAATGATTGGAGAAATGGTAACAAAGTTTGATTTAAAAATGGTTAGGCTATTTTTAAATATACAATCAATGTATCCACTTGGTTCGTATGTCGAATTATCAGATGGTAGAATTGCAATGGTATTAGATGTCAACAAAGATAAGCCAATTCGACCTTCGGTCAGAATCATAAAAGAATCAAATGGAGAAAAAGTAAAAACTCTTCAGTTTTCGAATTTAGGAACAGATTTACAACTTTATATAACAAAACCAGTCGACGCCAAAGTATCCATTTAAGGATTTTACTATTTGAATATAGTTAAAGGAAAATTCGGAGAAGATACGGCAGTCGAATTTTTAATCACTCAGAATTACCGAATATTAGAAAGAAATTTCCGAATAAAACTTGGGGAACTAGACATAATCGCAATCAAAGACGAAGTCCTCTACGCTATAGAAGTGAAATACCGCAGGGTGATAGAAGAAGACTTTCATCCTTATTTAACAATGACTAAAGCCAAACTTTTAAAGATGCAATCTGTTCTACAGAGCTATCTCTTGAATAATACACAGTTTGGTTCCTTTGCTGTATCATTTTGTCTCATAGCAGTTGATGAAAAAAGTAAAGTAAATTTTTATTCTCATCTCTCAAATTAGTTTTTTTAAGTTCATCACATAAGACGCCGATTTGTTAAAATGTGACTCACGGAAGAGTCAATGCATTTACAAGGAAGTAAAACAATGAAAAAATTATCCATCCAAGGAAACTTAGCCGAATCAACAGGATTTGGACCTGATCCAGTTATGCTCAGAAAATCTGGACAATCTTCTAAAATTATAAAGAAATCAGAATCTTATAAGAAAAGGATATTAGACCCAAATTATATGGATTTTGCTATTGATAAAATTGCTGTCGAGTTACTACATTTTATTAGCAAGTAATTAAATGAATTTTAGGCTGCGAGAAATTTGATTGTTTTACTTCCTTCTCGTAGACCTATAGCAATAGTTAAATCTTCATCTTCAACTTTTCCCTTAGATTTTGAATCTGCAATCGTTCTAGCCACTCTAAGTATTTTCAGTTTTTCCCTAAAACTAAAATTGAAATATTTAACTCTATTACTAAATTCTTGCTCATCTTTTGAGTTCCATTCTAAGTAGTTAAAAATTTCATCTGATGGAATTTCAGAATTGTTATATATCTTCTTATCCTTGAAACGTTCCCATTGAATTTCTCGGACATTTTGTATTTTGTCTCGAACTTCTAGTAAAGAAATTTCAGTTTCATTTCTTATTTTATTATCATAATCAGTATTAGTTTTATGAATTTCAGTGATGATATCGAACCTTTCTAAAATGGGACCTGATATTTTAGAAAGGTAGTTTCTTATTTGATCTTTCTTGCAGATGCATAAAGTTATGCGCGAATTGAAATTTCCACATGGACATAGATTTGATAAAGCTATCATTTGAAAACGAGTAGGGAATTCAGCCCATTGAGAATTTCTATGAAGTTCGATATTGCCTTTCTCCATTGGTTCTCTTAGATTCTGCAAAATACTTGATTTAATTTCACCAAACTCATCCAATACAAGTATACCTCTATGAGCTAAGGATATCTCACCAATCTGAAGCTTGCTTCCACCTCCTAATAGTCCGTTGGCAGTAATTGAATGATGAGGCATGCGAAATGGTCTCAATGGAATTCTAGGGTCAAGAGATTGGTATTGTTGATTCAATACATAAATTTCTTTCCACTCTTCAGCACTAGGTTTACTTTGTAATTGATCTGCAAGTTCTGCCATCATTGTTTTTCCAGATCCAGGAATTCCTGTAATGAGTAAATGATGGTGTCCCATTAGCGCGTAGAGCATAGCTTCAAAGGCGAGTTTTTGACCAGAATAAAGGTATAAGGTTTTATTTTTAATCGGCTTATATTTAGAATCAATACCCACTTCAATTTGACACTCATTACCAGTATAAAAAATTTTAGACTTAGTTTCCTCTTGTAATGAATTTTTATCTCTTAGATCTGAAAGTTTATCTAAGGCTATGAATTTTAAAGATGTTTCGAATATAGAAATTTCTTCAAAGTTATTTTTAGGAATAAGTAGAGAAGAATTCAAAGGTAAAGGATTGGATAGAAGTTTAGCTATATTTGATACAGGTAATATATCTCCATTTAATGCTAGTTCTCCTATCAAGAAAAGATTTCCATAATCAGAAAAATCTAACTGTTGCGAAGCAAGAAGAATACCAACTGCTATTGTAAGATCAAATTGGGAGCCTTCCTTTTTTTTACTAGAAGGACTTAAATTTATAGTTATATTTTGAAATGGATATTCAAAACCAGAGGATTCGATAGCAGCTCGGATTCTATCCTTTGACTCTCGTATATTTCGTCCAGCTAGTCCAACAACTTGGAATCCTGGAATACCACGTCTCAAATAAATTTCAACACGTATAGGCTGAATGGTATTTCCTATATTTGCAAATGTGTGCACTAAGGCATATTTTCCTTTCATAAATCCTCAAAGATAGTTTGTCGCAAAAGAATGATTTAGAGAAATTAATTCCAAAAAAATACAGAACAGTAAAAAAAACCTTGCCTAAAAAAGTTTTTAATCTTTCTTTAAGGAAATGTATTCCGTAATCTTAAGAATCATATATTTATCTTGTTTCTGTATTTTTATAGATTGCTCGACTAGACTGGTTCCCAAAGAGAAATCCAAAGAATTCAATGATTCCATCGCTGATAAGACTTATATCCTCAAGGAAGAAATCAAATCTGCGAATAACGAGGTTCTTAAGAAAGGGACATATGTGAAACTCTACATTGAATCAACTCCTTCCTTGCTCAAAGTAAAATGCATTCCAGCAACAGAATCTAGGGAATATGCAATCGGAAGAATGGCAATCTATAAGATTAATGATGATTATGAACAAAGAGAATTAAATTTCGACGAAATTGAGTCAATTATTGCAGAAAAATTTGACATATACGATCCTTCCAAAAAACCTAATAGAAAGTGAATTTAATCCAATATTTAATCTTAGAGTTAAATAAGATTATCTACTTATAGAAACAATATGAAGAAGTATGATTTAAGTTCTCTTAATAGGCATGTCGATAGGAATAAAGTGAAGCCACTTATTTTACTGATTTTATTATCCATTTTACCAGGAATTTTATCCGCTAATCCATTTGAAAAATACAATGATGAGCTAAATCAATATGCGCCCTTAGAATCTTCCTCTATTTTTCGATCAACTGACCATTCAATTGCTCATCTTTTTAAATCAGGGAAATTCATTCCCAACACCGACTCAGATGAAGAAAACACTATGGAAGATCTTCCGAAATATTTAAATTTTTCTACCTTGGTTTCTTCTAGAATCATTAGAGAGAGAGGCGAGGTCATCAAGAAGCATACTGTAAAGCCTAAAGACACATTAATGGCGATTTCTAAGCAATATAAATCCGATTTAAATAAAATTAAGAAACAAAATGGTCTCAAAACAGATTTGATCCGCCTTGGAGAAGTTCTCGAAGTTCCTGTTGTAACAGGAAATGCAAGTGTCAAAAAGGTTGTGACAAAAAGAATTTTCATCAATCCTGCTCCAGGTAGCCGCATCTCCTCAAGATTTGGTAGGAGATCAGACCCTTTTAATAAATATAGCCGCAATTTTCATTCTGGGCTTGATATGGCGGCAAAAGTTGGGACTCCTGTAGTTGCTTCAGCAGATGGTGAGGTAGTTTTTACAGGAAATAATGGAGGCTATGGAAATACCGTTATTTTACTTCATTCTAATGGGTATAAGACTGTTTATGCACATTGTGCTAAGATTGTCGTTGAAGTAGGGGAAAAAGTTAAAATGGGCAGAGTCATAGCTGCTGTAGGACGAACTGGAACTGCTACGGGAGCTCATTTGCATTTTGAAGTTTTCAAAAATGGAAAACTGATTAATCCCCAAAATGCTTTAAATTCTTATCAAAAGGTTATCACAAAGCTCTCTAGCTCCGAGGTTGCGGGTCTTTAGAATTCTACTTGTCAATAGCTTTCCTTGTTGGATTGTTACAGTAGAAACAGTTTATTTTTCTCTTTATGAACCTCTATCTATCCAGATTACAAAATAACAAATTCATAACACTTATTCCAGTAGTCCTACTATTAACCTATGCGCTTGCATATCTAGTTAGAATGATTTTAATTGTCTTTCTAAACACATCTCCCAGTTCTACTCAATCTGGACTAAAATCTAGACAAGCTAGATCAGAGGTTATAAAATCATTAAGTATCTATGAAGAAGTTGTATCGGGAAATCTCATTAGAGGAGTATTCTATGAACCTGGTCAAGAAAGGACAATATCTGGTGATAGCAGTCTTTCAGGTGATGCTGCAGAAGATCCAGATGTAGATCTAATGGTTGTAACTGGTACAATTAGCGGTGACAGAAGTTATGCTCGTGTGACCATCCGCGAGAAATCGGGAATTACAGAGGAATATGCAATTGGAGAAGAAATTGGTGGTTTTAAGGTTCGTTCTATTGAACAGCATTTTATAATCCTTCAAAAAGCTAAATTAAGTCTAAAGGTATGGATCGGAGAGACACTCGCAAAGGCAAAAGAAAGAATCAAAGATAAAATTCCTGCAGAAACAAGCACTACATTAAACTCTTCACAGACAATTCAAAAGATACTATCTAGAGAAGATGTAAATCGTAAGCTTAAAGATCCAAATGTTATTTATAAGGATGCAAGATTTGGACCTCATTTGGTAGACGGGAAGATCGAAGGTTACAAATTGTACCAAGTTGCTAGATCTCATATTTTTTACTCTCTTGGAGCTAGAGGTGGAGATATAATTAAAAGAGTGAATGGAATGCCATTGAATGATACAGAAAAGATGCTAGAGATCTGGTCTTCTGTCAAAACCGCAACTAAAATCACTGTAGATTTAGAAAGAAGCGGAAAGATTATTACTTATGAATTTTTAATTAGAAATTAAAGAGAATGAAAATGAAATTAAATGCCATGCTTAAACAAATCGATACAAAAAGAATTATTGGAATACTTCTAATTCTTTTTTGCTTTGAAATTTTCTCTCAGGAATCTGAGAATCTCGAAGAAAACAATACTGAAACAGCGAAAGAAGAACCTAAACAAACTATTAGAAAACCAAAGAAACTTCCACCTGCTGAGAAAAATTCAGACAAAAAAGGAAGCAGTTTTACAGCTGATTGGCGAGATACTGAACTTAAAGATTTTCTTTTAGGAATGAGTGCTATCATTAAGAAAAACATACTTATCGATGACAGTGTCAAAGGTAAAAAGATAACCATCATTTCACAGAAACGTATTCCCGTTGAAGATGCTTACAACTTTATGAAATCCGTTTTAGAAGCCCAAGGTTTCGGAGTTATTGAAGAAGATAACATCGTTAAAGTTGTTAAAATTAAAGATGCACTTGCGAAGACTCAAACGGTTCGTGTCGGTAAGGATTTGATTTCCGAAACAGATGTTACTGATAATAAAATCATAACACAAATTGTTCCCTTAGATTATATGTCTGGGGCAGATTTAGAACCCATACTAAAAAGAGTAACCTCGCAAGATACTGATGTAATTATTACTAGAAATTCAAATACGATTGTACTTTCAGGTTCATCCGCTGATATCAACAAATTGTTGAAATTAGTTAACAATTTAGACAACCCAATTCCGACTTCTGGTCCTGGAGCAATTAGTTCTGCTGGAGATATCCATATCTATACATTAGAATACAACGAAGCGGAAAAACTAGCAGCTATCTTAGTTAAATTAGATTTACCCGAATTAGACGAGACGACAACTGATCCAGCAGCTCCGGCTACTGTTGGTGCTGATGGGAAACCAGCTCCACCACAACCAGTGAACAATCAACCCAAGCAAAAAATTCCAGGGAAGATTGAAAAGATTAAAGCTGTAGCTCATAAAGAATCTAACTCTATTATCATAACATCTACGAAAAGAGAATGGCAGGAAATCCAAAAAATCATAAAGGTTCTAGACCAAGCCAGAAAACAAGTTCTCTTAGAAGTTCTCATTGTCGAATTAACTTCAACTGATTTAAATGATTTCGGTATAGATTGGAGATATAGAGAATTAGCATATGCGCAGTTCAATACTGGTTTGGCTGCACAGGGTGGTGTATTGGATGCAAATGGTCGACCTACAAATGTTAACACTCTGTCTGGATTTTCCTTAGGATTTTTAAATCGGGGAAGCCAACAGATTGTTGGTATTTTAAATGCAAATTCTACCAATGAAAACTTTAATGTACTCTCGGCTCCACAGGTTCTTACTCTGGATAACCAAGAAGCAGAAATAAATGTTGGTCAGGATGTACCAGTTAGAACCCAAAATAGAAATGCTGGTCTTGGTGGTGATAATGCAGTAACGGTTGCAAACTTCGAATACCGACCAACAGGAATTAAACTAAAGTTTACACCACATATTAATAAAAATAATAAAATTACCTTAGACCTATACCAAGAGATTAAGAACGTTGCTGGTATTTCAAGTGAGGCTACCGGTGGCAACCCAACATTTAATAAACGAGATATCAAGACAACTATAGTCGTAGATAATATACAGACAATTGTAATTGGTGGTCTTATTTCTAACGATAAACAAAAGAAAGTTTCTAGGATTCCTATCTTGGGAGAGATTCCATTAATAGGAAATTTATTCCGAAGAACTACCAATCAATTGAAGAAGACTAATCTCATGGTTTTCTTAACTCCACATATCTTAAATGATAGAACAAGCTCAGACAGAATTACAATTCAGAAGAAAATCGAACAAGAAAGAGAAGAGAAAGAGCGCGAGAAAAGATTACGATGAAGAAAACTCTTGGAGATATCTTAATTGAGGATGGGATTCTAACTGAACAAGATTTATTAGAAGCACTCAAGGCTCAATCTAAATCAAATATCCCACTAACTCATATCCTTCAGAAAAAAGGGCTTGCTGGTGAGATCGATATTCTAAAATCTCTAGCTAAACTTCACAATCTCCCTTTCCAAGAAAAAATTGAAATCTCTGAATTCCAAGATGCCTTTCGACTAGTTCCGAATAAACTCATTCAAAAGAGTAGGTTGGTTCCTTTTGATCTAAAGAAAAAAACCATAAAAATCGCTCTCTGTGATCCGACCGATCTGCATCCTATGGATGATGTAAGATTCTTTCTAAAAGGTTATAAAGTTGAATTCATTTTAGTTCCTGAGCCTGAAATAATGCGCATCATTCATGCTCATTATGATACGACCACTTCTGAAACAAAAGAACTCATGGATGAGATGGATGGGGATTTTGGAGATATTTTAGATTTAGAAAATGATAATCTCGATCTATCCAATGAAGCACCTATCATAAAAATGGTGAATGTAATTTTATCACAAGCAGTCTCAGAAAGAGCTTCTGATATTCACATTGAACCTTATGAAAAATCCCTAGTTGTAAGATATCGTGTAGATGGAATTTTACATAAGGTATTAAATCCCCCAAAATCTTTTCTCTCTGGTATTTCAACTAGAATTAAGATTATGTCGAATCTTAACATCGCAGAGAACAGGCTACCACAAGACGGTCGTATAAAACTCAAACTTGCAGGAAAGGATGTAGACATTCGGGTTTCATTTATTCCCTGCCAATATGGGGAAAGAGTTGTAATGCGGGTTTTAAATAAAACAGACCAAAAGTATTCCTTGGGAACTATGGGATTGTACGATGATTTTCAGAAAATGATTCGTGATTTAATTTATAAACCACATGGTATTATTTTAGTTACAGGTCCAACTGGATCTGGTAAATCAACAACCTTATATTCGGCACTCAGTGAGTTAAACACAGAAGAAAGAAATATTATTACCTGCGAAGATCCAGTTGAATACCAAATCGATGGAATCTCGCAAATGCAAATGCAGGAAAAAATAGGATTAACCTTTGCGACTGGATTAAGAGCAATTCTTCGTCAGGATCCAGATGTTGTGATGGTGGGGGAGATTCGAGACCAAGAAACTGCTAGAATCGCAATCCAAGCCTCACTTACAGGTCACTTGGTATTTTCCACATTACACACAAATGATGCTGCCTCTGCTGTAACAAGACTGGTCGATATGGGAATTGAACCTTATTTAATTACTTCAACTGTGTTAGGATTCATGGCTCAGCGTTTAGTTCGTGTTATATGCAAAGACTGTAAAGTAAGTTATAAACCTATGCAAAAGGAACTTGATTCACTAGGAATCAAATTAAAAGACCTTAAAGGTGGAGTCCTTTATAAAGGTAAGGGCTGCACTTCTTGCATGAATACTGGATACAAAGGAAGAACTGGAATCTACGAACTATTAGTTATGAATCCAGAAATTAAAAAAGTTATACTAGAGGGCTCAGATTCTAACAAAATTTTAGAAATAGCAAAGGCAACAGGACTTTCTGTATTAAAAGAATATGGAATGAGAAAAATAATCGATGGAGTAACAACTCCTGATGAAGTTTTGCGGGTAACATAAAATGCCACTATTTACTTACGTTGCATTCAATAAAAAGGGCAAGGAAGTTAAGGGAATAGAGAATGCCAATAACATTCAAGGTGCAAGAGCCAAGTTAAAATCCCAAGGACTTTATGTTAAGAATATTCAAGAAGACAGAGAGAAACAAGAAAGAGAGCTATTTCCTCTTCTTTCGAAACTGCTTTATAGAATTCCGAGAAAAGATGTAGGAATTTTTTCTAAACAATTGGGGACACTTCTGGGAGCTGGAATTCCTCTCGATAAATCCTTATCTAGTATTATTGATCAAACAGAGAATATCTATTTGAAGAAAGTAGTAATTCAAATGAAAGCTGATATTACAGAAGGACTCGCTCTTTCTGAATCCATGAAAAAGCATCCTGAAGTTTTTCCCGAACAATATCCTTCTCTTATTTCTGTTGGAGAGCAGACAGGTGATTACGAAATGACCTTGAACCGATTGGCAGAACTGGAAGAAAAATCATCTGAGTTAAAATCTAAGGTTCAAGTTGCTATGGTATATCCATTTATCATGGGATCTTTATCTGTAATAGTTGCAATATTTCTCTTAACTGTCGTTATTCCTCAAATTCAAGAACTTTTTGATCAATTTGATGCAGAGCTTCCTCTAATTACAAGAATAGTAATTGGTCTGTCATATGCTTTAACTAATTATTGGTGGGCTATGTTAATGACAATATTTGGTAGCACCTATATATTTATTAGATATAAAAATACCGAAGTTGGAAGAAAGAATTGGGAATCTTTTCTTTTGCGTGTACCTATTATAGGAGGTCTAACTAAAAAGGTAATGATATCAAGTTTTGCACGGAGTTTATCTGTTCTTCTTTTGAATAGAGTTCCTTTGATTACCTCTTTGCAGATAGTAGGTAAGATAGTTGACAATAAGATATTTTTAGCTGAAATTGATTCAGCCATTGAGAAAGTTAAAGAAGGTGGGAAATTAAGCGAATCTTTCCAAAATTCCCAAGTTCTTCCCCAAATGGTAATTGGTATGGTAGCAGCGGGTGAAGTGTCAGATAAGGTTCCACAGATGATGGACAAATTGTCCGAAATTTATGAAGGTGAAGTAGAGAACACAATCAAGTCTATGACACAAAGTTTAGAGCCCATAATGATTATTGTTATGGGAGGCTTAATTTTTACAATTATGGCTGCAATTATGACTCCTATGTATACTTTAACTCAGAATATAAAACAAAATTTTTAAATAAAGAGGAATCGGATAAAAATGAAAATAAATAGAAAAATTAGAAGCGGGATGACTTTGATTGAGATCGCAGTTGTTGTTATGATATTGGGTGCTATTATTGCAATTGTAGCAATCAATATTAATCCAGGTGAATTAAAAGATGATACTGCCTCACTTCAACTAAGAAAAGACGCTCAAGAACTTCAAATGCACATGGAAAGATATGCAAGTAAATATGGAACTTATCCGACTGAAGAACAAGGTTTAAGAGCCTTAGTCGAAAAACCAACTAATGGTGATAATATTCCAGAAGATTATATTGCTATTATTAAGAATAAAAAGGGAGTAGAAGATCCTTGGGGAACACCATACCAACTAAAATTTGAAAATGGTGAAATCGCTATCTATAGTCTTGGGAAAGATAAAAAAGAAGGTGGCGATGGTAAAAATGCTGATTTCAATATTTTAAATGATGAGGAATATCCAACAGCATTTAAGAGTAATTAAATACTAAGTTGAGAACAATTCCTCAATCTTCTATCAGAAGAGGAATTACTATGATTGAATTGATCATAGTAACGGCAGTTATTGGATTTTTATTTACAATCACTGCCGTTAGTCTCAAGAACTTTTTTGCACCCACCGCCCAAGACACAGCAGAAACAATTCTTGCAACGTTAAAATTTGGATACAATAACGCTCTTTTAAATAATAAAACCGTATTCTTTAATTTAGACTTTGATAAACAAGAATACTTTCTAACTAGAATTGAAAGAGATGAAGAAGGCATTCGCGAAGAAAGAATAAGTGGAACAAAAAAGCTTCCTTTTAATAACAAAATTTATACAGCTGTAGATTTTTCTGGGAAAAAAATATCAGAAGAAACATTAAAAATTCCTTATACTCATGATGGAACTAGCATCGATTACACTCTTTTAGTAGGAGAAATTGAAGAAATTAAAAAATCTATTCAAATCTACCGATACGGGGGAAGAATAGTTATTGCGAATGGTGAAAAGGTTCGTACATCAAGCAAAGAGTTACAGAAAGTAGATTATGGAATAGACCTTCGTGAAGATGATAATTCACAAAATAATGCAAATAGATACTGATGAAAATTACTAAAAAATATATTAAACAAGGATTCACCTTACTCGAAGTAGCCTTAGCTCTTGCACTGGGTGCTTGGATCATGGTTGAAACGTATAGAAACATAGCAGATGGAATCCGCTTAAAAAATGATTCAATAAAAATATCCAATGCAACTCATTTAGCTAAAATCAAAATGGCTCAGGTGGATTCATCCTCAACTATGGAAACAAATACTAGCAAAGGTGAGATTCCTGGATTTATAGGATATAGTTTTGAAACAGAAATTAAAGAAGAAGAATTAGATTTACTGAAACTTTCCCAAGGCGGGGAAGCAGAAGACCTTAAGAAAAAAGCACCTAAAGATCTATTAGGTGATAAAGATGCAAGCTTAAATAATATTTTAAAAAATCGCGGACAAGCACAAGGATCACAAACTGGAGGATTAATTAAAGTTTTTCATGTTAAAATAGCCATCAAGTTCCCATTAGATGGAAAAGAACATACCTACCTTGTTGAAACCTATAGGCCGACTAAATACTAATGAATTTAGGATCTTTCAACAGTCGAAAATTCAGAAAAGGATTAACACTGATAGAAATATCAATTGTGGTTATGCTAGTTTCTATGCTTTTTATGGAAGTGTTTGCTGCTTACTTTTTTTCTTTAAAAATTGCGAGAGAGGCAGACCCTCGTGGTGGAGTAACTAGAACTGCTCTAATTCAAGCAATTGAAAATTTACGTTTGAGTTTTACTAGAACATATTTCTTTGAAAGCCAAAAACGGCTGTTATTCGTAGGGAAAAATGAAGGCACTACTGGAGAAAGGAAAGATAGAGTTTCCTTTGCTAGTTCCCATCCTAATTCAGAAGAGTTAAATGAGCCATCTGTTCGTGAGGTATCATTTTATCTGAAAAGAATGGAAGACAATACTGAATTGTATTCTTTGATTCGCAGGGAAGATGATATGGTGGATAATTTTCCTCTTACTGGAGGAACGGAGCATGTTCTAATTGATAATGTAAAAAGTTTTCAATTGAAATACTCTGAAAGAGGGGACAAATGGCTGGATCAGTGGAATTCCAAATCAAATAAAAAAATTCCAAGATTAATACGTATTGAAATAATAGCATTAGTAGGGAAAGAATTTTTAAAATATGAAAGTCTCGCACATCCAGGGATCCTTTTTAAATAAAAAACCAAGAAAAGGTTCTATGGTTATCCTCTTAGTGATAGCTGTAGGCGCCTCTGCGTTTTTTATTTCAAATAAATTTTTCGCTGATGCAATTATAGAATATAAAATTAGCTCTCAAGAAGCAGATGGCTTCAAAGCGCACTCACTTGCAAAGGCTGGATTTCTTGGTGCTTTGGGTGCATTAAAGAAAATTCCAGAAGAAGTCCTCTATCAATCTGGAATAGCCTTCGATCCGCCTCCATTACCTTTAGGCGGAGGTATAATCTACTATTCTATGCTTCCAGAAGATGGTAAGATAAATATCAACTCACTTGCTAAGATATACGATGACCAACCAAATGATAGAATGGTTGAAATTGTAAGTAGGCTTTATACTCAATTTGGAATAAAGAGGGAATTAATATTCCCCATTATCGATTGGATTGATACAAATTCACAAGAAATGGGTGGCGGTGCAGAAGTTTACTACTATTCAAAATTAAAGCCTCCTAGGAAAATCAAAAATGCACCTTTATATTCACTATCTGAATTAGTAGGAATTAAAGGTTATGATCGAAAAATGATTTATGAATCACTAAAGCCAAAAGACTATGATAAAAATTTTTCCTCTGACTTTCAAACAGAAGAAGAAAGATCTTTAATCTCCGATAAAGACTTTGTTTTGTCTAATAATATTACTGCCTACCTTCCTTATGGCGATTCCTATGATGATCGTATAAATATCAATTCTGCTCCTTACCATGTTCTCATGTCCTTATCTGATTTCATGACTAAGCCAGCAGCTATGAAAATTCTGAAATTAAAAATTAAAAAAAATGGCTATATCAAAGAACTTAAAGATCTTGAAAATGAACCAGAATTCCAAACTAAATCCATGGGAAATTTAACACTCTATAAAGAGTTAGCAGGGGAAGGAACGGACGTTTCTGGGGGTCGTATCAAAACTAAAGGAGAAGTTTATAAAATTGTTGGAGTTGGAATCATAAAAGATAAGATCATACGAAGGGTAGTAGGTATATTTGACTTACCCAACAACGCAATGTTATATTATACGGAAGATTAATATGTTATACGATCAGTATTTGGCAATAGACTATGGTTCAAAATACATTAAGGGAGTCTTATTTAAGAATGTCTTAGGCACAATAACACCTATCCGATTTGAAACCTTACCTAAAATTCACCTAAAGGATGAAGAAGGAGATGAATATGAATACAATATTATTCGTTTTATTCAAAGTTTTTTCCCTGAAGAATCCAAGTTTTTAGTAAACATTTCTGTTGATAGATTATTTATTCGAGATTTAATAATACCTCTCACATCCGAAAAAGCAGTTAAAGAAATAATTCCATTTGAAGTTGAAAATAAATTACCATTTCCAACTGAGTCTATGGAAGTATTAGGAATACTTTCCAAGATAGATATTGAGAATTCCTATGTAGTTACATTCAATGTTCAACATAATGAAATCGAAAGAGTAATGAGTCCTTTTGCAAGAGGTGATGCTCGAATCGATTGTCTTTCTGTTGACTCAGTTGTGCTTGCTTCTTTATTTCCAAGAAGCAATGAAAAAGAACCTAGTTTCCTGGGTCAAATTCATATTGGTTATCAAATCTGTATTTTCAATGCAGTTCATAACAATAAACTATATCACACAAGAAGTTTCCATTACGGAACTAAACAGCTCATAGAAATAATTTCTGACGAATTGAACTTAGATGATGATGATGCAGAAGAATTTCTTACACTTTTATCAGAAACACTTTTTGAAAATGATGAGTATCCTGAATCTTTAGAGTTCTATAGAAAAAAATATAAAATTTCGAATTCAAATTGGAAATCTATTTTAGCGAAAGTATCAGACTATATACAAGTTCTAGCTAATGAAATTGAAAAATCCATCATATCGTTGTTAGATACTGAAAGACCTTCTGAAATTTATATTTCTGGCGGTGGATCTAAATTTAAAGGAATTGATGAGAAACTTACGATTGCATTAGATGTTCCAGTTAAAAAATACGATTTTCTAGAAGTAGCTGATGGATCTTATACCCTAGCACTTGCTACAGGATATCATTATCGATTGAAATCTAGTGATAAAATAGACTTCCTTGAGACGGCCTTTGCAAAAAGACTAAATAAAAATAGTTTTAAAATTGCGAATTTCTTACCTCATTTAATTATTTCTGGAATTTCGTGTTTTATACTTTTAACTGTATTTATTTTTGGAATCATTATTGATAAACGAAAAATATCTCAAAACCAAGCTATTTTGGTTGAAAAATACAAAAAGGGATTTGGAGAAGAAGCACCAGATCCTGATGATGTACTTTTTTCTGCGGTAAAAAAGCTAAAATCAGAACAGAAAAAGACGGAAATCTTTAGACTTTTTCTTAATAAAGATAGTGTTCTTGATACTCTAGTAGAAATTTCAGAAATCTATCCTGATAAGGAATCCTTTCCATTTATCTTAGACCAATTTACATTTGATGGAAATGAAGTTCAAATTTTTGGAAGGGTAAATGAATTTAGTGAGATAGGAACAGTTGAACAAGCCTTTGAAAAATCTTCAAAATTTAAAAATATTAAAATACTGAATAAGAGATTACTTACTGGTGTAACAAAATATAAAATTGCTTTTAAAATACGATTGGAGGTAGCGAGTCCAGACTCGGAATAATATGTTCAGTCAATTAAATGAGAGAGAAAGAGTTTTTGTTTTTGCTGGTTTATTAGTTATTTTTTGTATGGGATTTTATCTTCTGATTCAAAAGGCCTTTGATTTACGAAGTAGCCTTTCTGAACGTGTAAATGAAACTGTTTCACAATCAACTCAATTGGATAGAGTGATTGTTGATTATAACTACTATAAAGGTTTAAAAACTGGCGGTCAAGATGAAGATGTCAGCCAAATGTATTCTAAATTAGATCAAATTATGATTCGATATAATTTAAAAGAAAAAGTAAGTACTCAAAAGGATTCAACAAATACTATTCGAAAAGATTATAATCAAATTACAATTGATGTTAGCTTTCGATCAGTAATTTTAAATGATATAATAAAATTAATTTATGATATTGAAAAGAATAAACAAATCAACGCTAAAGTAGACTATTTAGATTTCAGAAAACCATTTCAGGATAAAGATGTCTACGATGTTAACTTAAAAATTTCATCATTTAAGCGAATTGGAAAAGGTGGAACATGAGCGAAGAATCATCAAAAGAATTATATGTAGAAGAACAAGAAAATTCTAATGAATTAGACGATGAACTTAACTCTGAATTACTTGATGAAGAAGAAATTCCCCTAACCACTCAGAAAATAATTTTATTAGCTAGTATAGGATTTGGATTTTTTCTTTTATTTGTTATTTTATTATTTCCATTAGAAGAAGTAATAAAATCTTCTATTATTGATTTTACCAAATCAAGAAACATTAGTTTTGAATTTAAAGATATTAAATTCCCAATCCTTGGACAAAAGCGAATCGATTCATTTGTTTTTTCACCAACAAATGAAACTACTATAAAGTCAGAAGAAACTTTAATTGACCTAAAGTTACTAGATCTTATTCAAAATAAAATTGATGGAGATGTTACTTTTAGTTCATTTTCCATAGACTCTGGTGCTACTTCAATACTTTTGAAAAACTTGAACTTATCAGGTAGACTTTCAGGTTTCGATGAAAGGATTACCAAAACAACTGGAGATTTAAATATTATCATTCGTTCGGGAAAGATTATAAGTCTTCCAGAAATCCCACTAGTAGGTGAAGCAAAAGATATTCAAATTATTAAAGGAAGCTTTATATTAAAATTTCGTTCTGGTAAAATACTCTTAGAAAGAGGAAGCTTTGATACCTCCTGGTTTAAGTTTAACTTCTCGGGAACGATTCGTCTTTCTGATATTTTAGCTATGAGCGTATTGGATTTAAAAATTTGTGCAACTGCGCAGGAAAAATTTGCAAATGAAAGACCTGACCTTGCCGGAATGCTTGCGATTTTACCTCAAGAAAATGGAAAATCATGTATTCCAATCAAAGGAACATTGAAAAATCCAGAATTCAATATGGAATCAATAACACAGGGTGGAATGCTAGGTAGAAGTTCACCGGGTTCTGTAGAAGATAATCCTCTTAATGGAAACTCAGAACCTATAGTTAAGGATTCTGAGTCTTCGATTACTCCTACTCAATCTGAATAATTACTTTTTAAAATTTAGATTCTATTCTTTAATGAGAGTATCAACTACAACCCGTAGTAGATCCACAAGAATTACACTTTAAGCAAGAACCATTTCGAACCATTTCAAAAGAACCACATTCCGTGCAAGTATCACCAGTGTATCCTTTTGTTCTAGCTTCTTGGATAATCTTCATTGTATCAGATACTGCTCTAGTTTTAGTAGCAGTGGCTGTTGTAGTTCCAGATTCTACTTTTTCTTCTTTAGCACCTAAGGCTCCCGATAAAGAAATAGGTCTGATATCTGAATTTTTCACAATAGTTGATTCATTGTTGCTGGATAAAGTCGGCTTAGAAGGGAATTCGTCTTCTCTCGGATCATCAGATAAAATTGTATTGGACTTTCTACCAACTTCATCTGCACGTAGATCCTCTGGGCTAACCTGCGCTAAATCATATCTACCTAAATAAGTTACCGCTAATTCACGGAAAAGATAATCAATTACGGAAGTACTCATTTTGATATGAGGATTACCAGACACCATACCATTTGGTTCAAATTTAAAGAATGTAAATGCTTCTACAAATTCTTCCAAAGGAACTCCATGTTGTAAACCTAAAGAAACTGATATAGCGAATGCATTCATTAAGCTTCTAAAAGCAGCTCCTTCCTTATGCATATCTATGAAAATTTCACCTATCTGTCCGTCTTCATATTCACCTGTTCTTAGATAAACTTTGTGACCACCAACCATAGCTTTTTGAGTATAACCAGCTCTTCTATTAGGAAGTCTACGTCTCTGAGAAACATATTTGTATACGATCTTTTCAGCGACTTCTTTAGTGTGAGTTGAAGCAGAAGCTGTATTCAATGGAATTGCTTCTTCCTCCTCATCATCAAAATTCAATAGTTCATAAACAGAATTTAAAGGTTGAGAAAGCTTAGATCCATCACGATAGAGAGCATTTGCCTTAATCATCATCTTCCAAGACATGTAATAAGCATCTTTGATATCAGTAACTGTGGCATCTTCAGGAAGATTGATTGTCTTAGAAATCGCACCACTGATAAAAGGTTGAGCTCCAGCCATAACTCCAATATGAGCTTGGTAAGAAAGGAATCGTTTCCCATACTTTCCACATTTATTGGCACAATCAAAAACAGCTAAATCCTTTTCTTTTAGGAAGGGGGCATTCTCTACAGTCATTGTACCACAAACGTAATCATTTGATTGGTTGATTTCATCTTTAGTGAATCCAAGATGCTCCAAAAGATTAAATCCTATTTGGTTATAAACTTCTGGTTGAATGCCAAGATTTACTTTCAGAAAATCTTCGCCTAAACTATATTTGTTGAATGCAAATTGAATATCAAAAGCAAAAGGGAGATCCTTTTCTAATTTTTCAATGATTTCATCTGTAAAACCTTTACTTTTAAGTGATTGAGTATTGATACCTGGAGCTCCACGGAAAGTAGAATGACCTTTGCAATAGTTCACGATGGCTTCTATTTCACTGGGAGAATAACCCAATTTCTTAAGTGCAAAAGGAACAGATTGGTTGATGATCTTAAAGTATCCGCCACCAGCTAATTTTTTAAATTTAACAAGAGCAAAATCAGGTTCAATTCCAGTTGTATCACAATCCATTACAAGACCAATTGTTCCTGTAGGTGCAATAACTGTTACTTGAGCATTTCTATATCCGTATTCTTGTCCCAGTTCCAAAGCACGATCCGAATCTTCTTGAGCAGAATGCAATAGATAAGATGGGCAGTAAGAAGGATCTATTCCTATTGGAGTTATTGTTAAACCTTCGTATTCTTCTTTAGGAGCGTTATAGGCAGCTCTTCTATGGTTACGAATCACTCTTAGCATATGCTCTTTGTTCTTCTTATAGCCATCAAAAGTCCCTAATTCTTTCGCAATTTCTGCAGAAGTTGCATAAGCAGTCATATGCATAATGGATGTAATAGCTCCTGTTATAGCTATTGCTTCTTTCGAGTCATAGGGAATTCCCATAACCATCAGAAGAGAACCTAAATTTGCATATCCTAAACCTAGAGTTCTAAATTTGTAAGATAATTCAGCTATTTCCTTGGAAGGAAACTGAGCCATAGTTACAGAGATTTCAAGAATCAAAGTCCAAATTTTGCAAAGATAACGAAAATCTTCAACTTTAAAGCTGGAATCTTCCCAATTGATAAACTTTTGTAAGTTAGCTGAAGCTAGGTTACATGCAGTGTTATCAAGGAACATATATTCTGAACAAGGGTTGGAGGCATTGATTGGTCCATCTTCAGGACTTGTATGCCATTCATTGATAGTAGTGTGGTATTGAGTTCCTGGATCTGCGGAGGCCCAAGCGGAGTAAGAAATTTTTTCCCAAAGATCCCTGGCTCTTAAAATCTTACTAGCCTTAGGTTCTCTATTTTCTTTAAGAGCTTTTTCCTTCTCGGTACGATTGTATAAATTCCAATCTTCGTCGCGGTCTACAGCATTCATAAAATCATTCGATACACGAACAGAGTTATTACTATTCTGTCCAGACACTGTATTATAAGCTTCTGACTGCCAATCGGTAGTTAATTCATCAAATACGATTTCTTTAAATCCTTGTTTTGCTAAATCAATTACTCTTTTGATATAATTGTCGGGAACAAAGGATTTTTTAGCTTCTTTGATGACTCGCTTTAGGTATGAGTTTGTATGAGGATTGAATCTATCATCAGAGCTAAGTGCTTGTCCAGCTTCATCTTGGTGACAGGCAAGCATTACAGCATTTAACAATCTATTGTTGATAATAGAGCCAGTTACTAAAGATGCAACTTTCTTCTCTTCTTCTACTTTCCAATCAATAAATTCTTCAATATCTGGATGGTCTAGATCGAGACAGACCATTTTTGCAGCACGTCTTGTTGTCCCACCTGATTTAATAGCACCAGCGGCTCTGTCTCCAATCTTAAGAAAACTCATAAGGCCAGAACTTTTTCCTCCACCTGAAAGTGGCTCATTAGAACCTCTTAGATTGGAAAAGTTAGTTCCTGTGCCTGATCCATATTTAAACAAACGCGCCTCACGAACCCAAAGATCCATGATTCCACCTTCATTTACTAAATCATCATCCACACCTTGGATAAAGCAAGCATGTGGTTGTGGATGTTCATAAGAAGAAGCAGATTTAGTCATCTTGCCAGATTTAGGATCTACATAGAAATGACCTTGGGATTTCCCATCAATTCCATAGGCCCAATTTAAACCTGTATTGAACCACTGTGGTGAGTTGGGAGCCGCCATTTGGGAAGCTAGCATGAAGATAACTTCTTCATAGAACGCCTTCGCAGACTCTTCATCTGAAAAATATCCGTATTTATATCCCCAATAAGTCCAACAACCCGCCAATCTATGAAAAACTTGGCGTGAGTCAGATTCGCCTGTAAATCTATCTTCAGGATCAAGTGAATTCAGCTTTTCTGTATCTGGCTCTGACTTTTGGAGCCATTCGGGAATTCCTTTTTCATCCACTTTCTTAAGATATTTGGGAATTCCTTTTCTACGAAAGTATTTCTGTGCTAATATATCTGTAGCTACCTGAGACCAAGATTCTGGAACGGCAACATCTTTTGCCTCAAATACAACCGAACCATCAGGGTTTGCTATTTTAGAATTTCTCTTAGACCATTTAATATCAGGGTAAAGTTCTTTTTTATTTAATGTAAAATGACGATCTAGTTTCATTTGGTTACTCGCTCTCCAATCCGCAAAGATGATTATGTCACACTAGGTGGAAACCAATTCAAAGGCATTCAAAATTTTCTGCTAAGACGCTATATTTTACAATTTTTCTTTTAAAAAAATTCTCCTCTGACTTCTACTTTTTTTCTTGCCACATAAACGACCTCAAAGAGCATGTCCCTAACCTGATATTCCCCTTTAGCTCAGTCGGTAGAGCAAATGACTGTTAATCATTGGGTCGCTGGTTCGAGCCCAGCAGGGGGAGCAGGTTACTATTTAAACTCTACTGGTTTTCTCCAGAATATTCCTGCTTTTCCATCTCTAAGAAAATAAAATTCACTAATTTTGTCTTTATTTTAGACAGTTTCATGAAAATCATGTTCTACTAATAGCAATATTACTAGATTCATGAAGAAGAAATTTTATATTTTATTATTTTTTTGAATTTTACTTAAAGATATTTAAATATTTCTTTCCAAGTATAAGACATCCAATAAATTCCTAAGTTTATCCAAATCTAGGAATTTTATTATGAAAAGAAAGAAAGTTATTATCATTGGTGCGGCTTTGGCTGGACCAACAGCTGCATCTAGAGCGAGGGAAATGGATGAAAATGCTGAAATTACTTTATTAGAAAGAAATACACGAGTGAGCTATTCACTTGCTGGACTTTCCTTCCACCTAAGTAAAGAAGTAAACTCGCTTGATGATCTAAATCAGGAAAGGGAATCCTTTTTTGAGAATGTGTACAATATCAAAGTGCTGACCAAGACTGAAGTTGTAGGTATTGATCGAAAAAATAAAAAATTATCCATAATTCATAATTCAGATAAAAAGATTCTAGAATATGATAGTTTAATTTTTGCAACAGGTGCTGCTTCCATCCATCCAGAAGGTCTTCCTTTCATCTCTAACTTCCGATACTTTCGAACCTTAGATGATTTAGCAGCAATTAAGGCTTCCATAGACAGAGACAAGAAAAGATTTATTGTCTTAGGTGGAGGGTCTATGGGTTTAGAGGCAGTGGACGGTTTGGTTCGAGGTGGAGCCGAAGTATGTCTTCTGGAAAAAAATCCACAGATCCTTCCTAATTTTGGTGATGAGATCTCTATGATTGCTGAATCAAAATTAAAAGAAAAAGTAAATCTTATCTTAGGATTCCAAAATTTAGAATTTCAAACAGAAGAAAATCAATTAGTAGCAGTTGTAGTTGATGGCAAGCGTATTGAAACTGACTTCTTAGTTTCAGCAATCGGAGTGAAACCTAGGACTGAACTTTTGCAAGCCTCCGGAATAAAAATCAATAAAGATGGAACCGTTCCTATAGATAAATACTGCAGAACCTCCGATAAGAATATATTTGCCTGTAGTATCTGCGTTGCGACTCCGAGTCCCTGGGGGCAAGCTTGGATTCCACAAGCAGCAGTTGCAGATAAAACAGCTCAAGTTGCGGGAGCAAACTCTGTGGGTCAAAAATTTAAATTGGGGTTGTTCCAGGCTTCGATGATAGTCCGCCTTCCCACAGGTGAAGTCGGAAGAGTTGGTCATTCCGAGAAAGAAATCATTAATATGATCGGAAAAAAAAACTTAGGGATGTCTTTTTTAAAAACCTTGAACATCGAGCCTTATATGCCGAATTCTAAACCATTCTATGGAGTCTTGTATTTCAATAAAAAGAATAATAAGATTTTAGGTATGGAGGCATATGGTTCTGACATTAAATCAAGGTTAGATGCAATTGCAGTTGCCATTTTAAAAGGTTCAAAACTAGAAGAACTCTCTCAATTGGATTTTTCCTACTCTCCTGCCTTTGGAACGGCAAGGGATGGATTGAACTCTCTAGCGACCATAGCTATGTTTAAGCAAGAAGGACTTACTTCTTGGATTCATCCAAGAAAGATTCATGTAAATCCTGAATCTTATTTCATTGTAAATGTTGGTTTAGATATAGAAGACGACTATCCAAATCATCTACACATCCCTCTTGAAAAATTGCGAGCTGAATGGAAGATACTAGTATCTGAATGGCAGAAATCTCAAAAACTGCATTGTATACTAATCAGTCACTCAGGAAGGAGAGGCCATCTTGCAGTTCGCATACTGAAATCCCTAGGTGTTTCAAGTAAGAATGTAATGGGTGGTTACGAACTTTTCTCCTTATTTGGATCCCAAAAATGAAAGAATGGATAGAACCTAATAGAACTGATGATGAAAATTTTGATCCTAAGGAAATCTTCCTAGCGGGAGAGAGGAATCATCATATTTCCAATACCGCCTATCCTATGGCTCATGAACTGACTTGGAAAGACTACAGAAAACCGAATGATAGCCACAAACCATTAGTCGAGAAGAGTTTTGAGCATCTAGACAGTATTAACTTATATAGTCATATTCCATTTTGTGAGACACGTTGTTATTTCTGTGAGTATACAGTAGTCAACCGTAAGGAATCTGAACAAATAGAAGAATACATGAAAGCCTTGAATAAGGAAGCCTTACTTTATTCTAATTTAATTGGTAGAAAGAAAGTATTAGGTTTTGATATTGGAGGAGGAACTCCATCATTTGTTCCATCTAAATTTATAGCTGAGCATATTGATTTAGTTCAAAACCATTTTGATCTGGACAATTCACTAGAAATCAGTATAGAGACTACTCCCAAAATAGCGAGTTTAGAATCTGTTAAAATCAAAGACTACTTTCAAATGGGTATCCGAAGAATTAGCATGGGTATCCAAGTTACACAACCAGATCTACTCAAAGAACTGGGACGTGATACGAACGGAATTGCAAACATTAAAAAAGCCTCTGAAGTTATTCGAGATGCAGGATTTCAAAAATTCAATGTAGATTTGATGTATGGATTTGCGAACCAATCTCTGCAGAGTTGGGAAGCGACTTTGGAATTTGCACTAAGTCTAAATCCAGATTATATTACTTTGTATAGAATGAGATACAAACTTACAAGAATCTCTGACCAAGCAAGTAAGGTTGATTTGGCCCAGGTAAAGCTCATGGCTAAATTAGCAAAGGTATTCCTACAAAATCATGGCTATGCTGCCAACCCTGGCAAAAATACCTATTCACGTCTAAAAAATGATACAGGCACAAGTCACTATCTAACAAGAAGAGTCATCCAAGGTAAATCCTACCTAGGTTTAGGCCTAGGCGCTCAGACATTTACTGATACTACAATATCCTATAACAGCGGATCTATAGGTAAAAATTTGAATCCTTATTTTGACAAGATCAACAAAGAACTTCTTCCTATACAAGATCTGTACCATTTACCGCGTGTGCAGATGATGACAAAGATGGTAGCTGTTAGTTTTTATTTTGGGGAAGTGAATTTGCAAAGTTTCCAAGATAAGTTTAGTATTTCATTCGAGGATGCATACGATCAGGCAACTAGCTATGCAATTGAAAATGGTCTTATGAAATATACAGATTCCCAGAACGGAATTGAGTTGAGTTCATTTTCTAAACAACTTGATCCTATAGAAAATTTCAAATGTCTTTCCTTGACAAGCAAGGGTGCTGAATTTTTCAACGGAAGCATCGCATTGTTCTATGCACCCTCTATCCAAAAATACCTTCTTGAAAGAAACATTGATTCAAGCACTGACTTTGTTAAAAACCAAAAGCTTTCCTTAGCCGTCGCATCTAAATAAAAAAAGAATAGAGAAGATTAACTCCTCTATTCTTTAATCTTTAAAACTAAAAATGGTTTAAATTTTTCTATTGATTAAGCTAGGTTTTCTGCAACCAACTCAGCAATATCTTTTACTTTAACCATATCTGTTTTTTCTTCAGCTTTCACACCATCTGTGATCATTGTAATACAGAATGGGCAGGCAGTTGCGATGGTAGTCGCGCCAGTATCAACCAATTGTTGGGTTCTCTTGATATTAACACGATTGTTATTCTGCTCTTCCATCCACATCTGAGCACCACCAGCACCACAGCAAAGACCTTTGGTTTTGTTGTCTACAGCTTCTACTAATTTGCCGCCAGATACTTTCTTAACTAGATCTCTTGGGTTCTCATAGTTGTCATTGTATCTACCAAGGTAGCAAGAGTCGTGGTAAGTAAATTTGCCAGAATTTGCATCATCAGCAATTTTTACATCGATCTTCTTCTCTTTAGCCAGCATATTGATGTATTCTGAATGGTGATAGACTTCAAAGTTCCCACCAAATTGAGGGTATTCATTCTTGATGGTGTTGTAACAATGTGGACAGGCAGTTACAATTTTTTTGACATTGTAGCCATTCATAGTGTCCACATTTTGTTGAGCTAGAGTCTGGTAGAGATATTCGTTTCCACCACGTCTAGCTGAATCACCTGAACAACCTTCTTCTGTTCCCAAAATCCCAAAATTTACTTCCGCTTTTTGAAGGATATTTACAAAGGATTTTGTGATCGATTTGTTTCTTTCATCAAATGCACCAGCACAACCAACCCAATAGAGTAGATCTACATTGGAATCCTCAGCCATGGTTTTTACACCAAGACCTTCTGCCCAATCAGCTCGAGTGTGTGCTCCAACTCCCCAAGGGTTAGAGTTGTTCTCCATTTTTGTGAAGGCACCTTGCAATTCAGGACTCATTTTAGATTCAACTTGAACCAAATGTCTTCTCATCTCAATAATTGCATTTACTTGGTTGTTACCAACTGGACAAGCCTCTACACAGGCATAGCAAGTCGTGCAACCCCAGATAGCTTCTTCGGATAGACCTTCGTAAGTATTGATAACTCCCGTGTCTAAAGCAGCTACGGCTTCTGCCGCTTCTTCTTTGGTCTTGCCTGCAGAAACCTTGTCAACTTCTGTCATTTTCTCCATAAGAGCATGCTTCAATTCGACAATGATTGCTTTCGGATTAAGAACCTTATCTGTACGGTTTGCAGGACACTGAACTTGGCATCTTCCGCACTCTATACAAGAAAGACCATCTAAAAGGTTCGGCCATGGGAAATCTTCCACTCGATTGGAACCCCATACATCATTTTCATCTTCTAAGTTCAATTTAGAAAGTGCACCCTTAGGTGTATCCGTTGCGAAGAAATAATTCACAGGAGCAAAAATTAAATGAGCATGCTTAGAAGTTGGGACATAAAGCATGAATGCAAAAACAGTTAGAATATGACCCCACCACATAATAATAAAGGCTGTGTCAGCTCTGTCAAAATCTACACCAATCATACTCCAAACACTACCAATTCCAGAAGCGATGAAATCTGCTTCAGCGTTGAAATAGTTACTAGCCACCGACTTAGCACCTTCACCAAGAAGAGTAGTGATCATAAGTGTCGAGATCATTGCGATTACTATCGCTGATGCAGGAGAATGAACATCCAATCCTTTTGCTTTTTGAATCCATCGTCTGTAAGCAAAAAATCCTAAACCTACAAGAACTAAAAGAGATACAACACTCAAAATATTTGTGTAAATATGCTCTAAGGTAGGAGAAATCAAACTTCCAATCAAAGTAAACTGGTAAGGATCATCCATAGTCCAACCGAAGATTCCAGCAACCATTTGGCTGCTCGTATGAATCAAATAGGTTATGAAACCATAGAAAATAAATGAGTGCATGATTCCACGCAAAGGCTCCTTGAAATTTTTCCTTTGGAGAATAACATTCTCGAAAAAGCTTTTCAATCGGAAACCGATGTTTAGACTGGTGCGTGCATCTTCGTTAAATCTAGCTGGTCTTGCTTTGAATACTAGATTCAAGCGATAGATTACAGCTCTTACGAAAACTACATTGGCTACTGCGAACAGTACGATAAAGATAGTGTGAAAAAGAATTCTGGAAACTTCCATCAGAATGATTGCCTTCTAATTTGGTATTTTAATGAATACCAGGCTAATTCAGGAATAAGCGTTGTCGATTAAAATATTTCTAGTCTAATTAAGGAAAGAAAAAAGAAGATAATCTATGTCCCAAGCAATATTCTCCTACGATCCAAAATCAAAATCTGACTCAATTCTTATGGCTGCTACTGAAGGAAAAAGAATTACTCCTGATGAAGCTTTGCTTTTATACAAAGAAGCGGACTATCTTAAAGTAATGTCTGTAGCAAGATTCCTTAGAGATAAAGTGCTAAGTCATGAATTTGCTAGTTATACAGGCTTTCGGGTTGTTAATTATACAAATTACTGCAATGTTGAATGCAGTTTCTGTTCCTTTATGGATGAAATAGGAAGTGGAAAAGGCTACAACCTTTCCGAAAAGGAAATTATAGAAAAAATGGATTATTCCGTTCAAATGGGAGCAGATCAAATTTTTCTACAAGGTGGTGTCAATCCAGAACTACCTTATTCCTATTACCTAGAGATACTGAGATCCATTCGCAATAAATTTCCAAAAATGCATATCCGAGCATTCTCACCTGTAGAAGTAATCAATTTAGAAAAAATTACTGGTAAACCACTTAGAGAAGTTTTAATTGAGTTGAAAGAGGCAGGACTTGATTCTGTTCCTGGAGCTGGTGCAGAAGTTCTAACAGAACGTATGCGTAATATTATTTCCCCCAAGAAAGCTTCCGTGGATGAATGGGTTCGTGCTATGGAAACCTGTCATGAAGTTGGACTGCCTGGCTCAGCTAATATTGTAATAGGCTCTGAGGAAACCCAAGAAGAAGTGATCGACCATCTAAATGTAGTTAGAAATTTGCAAGATAGGACAGGCGGATTTTTATCTTTTATTCCTTGGACATTCCAACCACAGACAAAGAAGTTTTTTATTCGTCATGTTCCTACTCATGAATATTTAAAGTTACTTGGAATTTGTAGAATTTTCTTAGACAATATTTCTCATATAGAAACATCTGTTATGGTTTTAGGAATGGGTGTTGGTGAACTTGCTCTTTATTCGGGAGCCGATGATATTTCCTCTATAGTTATTGAGGAGAATGTTCTTCGTTCCTTTGGCTTAAAGACGGAAAAAGAAGCTATAAAATTCTTAACTGGAGCGGGATTTAAAGCCAAGAAACGTGATCTATTGTATAATTACATGGAACCAGTAGAACAAGTTTTAAAATAAAAGAAATCTCCCCGGAAAGGATTCAATGTTAAATTATTCAATCGGATTTTTTAACTAAGATAACCTTGTTTCTGCCTTCTTGCTTTGCTTGGTAAAGAGCCTCATCAATTAAATGGTAGAGTTCGTCGAAACTTTGGTTTTTGCTACCATGAGTTATGATTATTCCTACACTGGCAGTTACCTGATTGAAATTCTGTGAATCGTTATAGATTGGAATCTTAGCTTTTTCTAATTCTTTTCGAATTCTTTCAGAAAATTCAAATAGTTCATCTTCCGATATCTTGTTCGTTAAAATACTAAATTCATCGCCACCAATTCGAGCTGCAATATCACCCGATCGTAGATTTTGTAATAAAATTTCTGAAAATTTCAATATGGAACGATCGCCTTGGATATGACCATAGCGATCATTGATTTTTTTCAAATAATCTAAATCTAAAATAATTAACCCAAAAGTATAATCTGCTTTCTTGGAATCTGTGATCATTTCATTGAATGCATCCAATAAAAAACGACGGTTGTAGAGATTCGTGAGAGAATCTAAATTACTCAATCTTTGAATTTTAGTATTTATTACTCTTAAATTAACCAAGGTTTTCGCTAGTCTTCGATTGGAACGGAAGTCTTCATATCTCCAATAGTTGATCATAGTATTTGCAACAAATCCGATAAATACTAAAATGAACATATTTAATAAATTTTGGTTCAGGAGATGGTCATTGATTCCAAGAGTTTGGCTTATGCTTAAGGAAAAAGGAATTAAAATACTAAAGTAAATTATAATGATAATAGAGATCCTTAAGGGTTCTATCCAAAGAATCACACAGGTTGAAAGTAGAATAATGACAGATACTTGCAAATAGTAGAAAAAATTTCCAGGATCAAAAATCATAAGTGGTAGATGGAAGGCCAAAATGATTCCAATAAGTATAGAAACAAAAGTGCCAAATGTTTCTTTTAAAGTCTTAAATTTCCACCTCATCCATAAATAACTCAAAATCGGTATTGCTATTAAAAAAATACGAATACTCAAAACTCTCATTTGAATTTCGGAATCGAGTATTTCACTATCAATAACAATAATATTAATCAATGTGCTTATACTTAGTAAGAAACAGGCAATCAAGAGTGATTCCCTTATATCATTATGATTCGCAATTATGAATTCTTTCCTATAAAATTGAAAAAATAAATACTTAAATCTATTCCAATATCGTTTGAATGTATTTTTTTTCATAGAGAGATTACTTTTCTATCTCTTTTACCTAAGACTATAGGAAGTGGAATTCCATCTCCACCTAAGGAACTGACCGTCTTGTGATTGATTGTTATTTTGATGCCTCGAATTCCCTTTACTCCGATCAATGAATATGCAATTTGATCCAAGCGATCTTTGATAATTTGCGGACCCGCTCCAAACTCTATTGAATCGCTCAAATCTAAATGTAAAATGCCATCTTCGATTTTATAATTACTATTAAAAGAAAACTGATTGGGTATTGCATTCAATACTCCTTTAGACTTTTCTTCTTCTCTTGGACCAGACTTTAATTCATTTAATATATATTGAACAGTATCTTTATTTTTGGGTATAATTCTAGGCACTTTTACAAGTCTAGATTCTGCCTTGGTTCCATTTCCAAAAAACTTAATAAAGAAAATATTTACATAACCCGTATTAGTCTGAATCGAATTATCTTCTAATAAAGGAATTTCCTCTGGTATGAAATCTTCTATTTCTTTGTTTGCGATATCTGTCCAGTTCTGCGAATCACCGACATGCATGGCTTCGTCTGTAGTATTCGGAGCATCTAGCACAGGAATCTCGTCTAGGCTATTAGAACTCTTTGGATTTATATTTTTAAATTCAGGAATTTCTTTCTTCCAATCCGTCCCTAGTGAAAATTTATCTTGGGTAGATTTTGTATTAAAAGGAAGTTTGCTTAGTCCATTTTGAGTAAGCGATTTTTCAAATAAAACTAAAATTAATAGAATGCCTGAAAGCAGGTAAACTAAAGATTTTGGTTTATCATTTTGAACGGGAGCAGCCACAGTAATACTATCGGATGATTTCTTTAGTCAGGAAATACGATTTTTTTCAGATCTGAGACTTGATTTAAAAGAAAATCGTAATCTGGTATTTCATTTTCTTCGGCATGACCGTATTTGCAGAAAGCAAAGGGAGAACCTGCTTTCTTAGCTGCTTCCCAATCAGACAGACGGTCTCCAATCATAAGAATAGAGTTAGCGGGAACAGAAAGTTCTTTGCTATAATGCAAAAGAATATCACCTTTTTCCTTACGAACTGCATTATCTAAGGTGATGATAGGATGAAAAAGATCTAAAACACCTAAGACTTTGAGTATGACCTCAACATAAGGATGTCTTCCATTGGAACAGGCGAGCATTTGAACTCCTGACTTAGCTAATTCTTGTATGGTTTCCGTACACCCTGGATAGAAATGACCTTTGCCTGATTCGATTTTTTCCACCAAAAGGGATAGAACCCGATCTGAGATAGAATCTCTTGAATCTTCATCTAGATTCGGAAGTAAATTACGAAAGATAGTTTTGACAGGTTTACCAATTTCACGCATAATTTCTTCTTGAGAAGGAACCTGCATATCGTGTCCCGTTTTTGCTTTGAACTCTTCAACAGATTCACGGTAAGTATCCAAAATTATACTCTCTGAAGAAAAAAGAGTCCCATCTATATCAAAAGCAAGTTGTGTAAATCTCATTGCTATCCAAGATTTTGCATTTGTCTAAATCTCCTAGTGAAAAATTCTCATCCTAGGCCCCCAGAAGAATGAGTGAAACTGAAATATGGAAAAATCGAGAAGCTTTACAAGAACAGGCAGATTTCTCTTCACACTTGTTCCAATTGCAAAATCGGATCACTTCCAAAGACTTTTCTAAATACTTTCAACTCACTGAATCAGAAATAATTGGAATTGAAAAAACAATACGTTTGAATGTAGGAACTACGCCATACTACTTACTGCTCGCAGATCCTCTTGATGATCATTGTCCGATTCGTCGAATGATTATCCCAAATGAAAAAGAAACTTTTCTTTCCCCTGAAGAATCCATTGATCCCTTGAATGAAGAAAGGCTTTCACCTGTTCCTGGACTCACCCATATGTATCCAGATCGTGTTTTACTTTTTTCCAACCATGAGTGCTCTGTGTACTGCAGACATTGTATGCGAGGCAGAAAGGTTTCTTTTTCGAAAGAACGTATGGATGGTGATGCATTAGAAAAATGCTTTTCCTATATTAGAAATCATCCAGAAATTTCGGATGTGGTCATCTCAGGCGGTGACCCATTAAATCTTTCCGATAACAAAATTGATTGGATACTTAGTAATCTAGAAGAAATCGAACATGTGAAAATCTGCAGGTTGGGAACTAGAAATCCTGTGACCAATCCCATGCGTATAACGGATAAACTATGCGAAGTTATATTAAAACATAATTCGGACAGACTGTCCATCTTTTGCAATACACAGTTCAACCATCCGAAAGAGTGCACTACAGAAGCCAAAGAAGCAATTTTTAAACTTTTGCGAGCGGGTGTGAGCCTTGGGAACCAAGCAGTTCTTCTAAAAGGGATCAATGATAAACCTGAGACTATGCTGGATCTGCATAGAAAATTACTAGAAATGCGGGTGAGAGCATATTACCTTTATGATCCAGAATTGATTCCTGGCTCTAGAGGTTTTCGAACGTCGCTTTCAAAAGGACTTGAAATCATAGAATTCATGAGAGGCAAAATTGCAGGTATGGGAATTCCTCAATTTGTGAATGATCTTCCTGGAGGTGGCGGAAAAATTACACTGTCACCTAATTGGTATTTAGGCTATCATAAATCTTCACGTGCACATGTATTTCGTTCTGCTCTTACGGGAGATTTTCATTTTTCTTATGAACCAATGGATAGTGAATCTACAAGTTTATACCAAGAAATTTCAGAACAGGATTTTCAATCCTATTTATCATCCTCATCCAATCCATCCAAAGATCCCTTTCTTTTACCCAAGAAGATATGAAACCTGAAGACAGCATATGGATAATGGCTGACATCTTTCCTAATAAAGAAAATTCAAACACAAGATGGCAACCCGGTATGCAAGAATGGGAGTCTAAAGAATCTATTGAAATTTTGACTGCAACTATCCGTAAACTAGGCTATACAGTAGAAATCATTCAATCACCCCAAGAGTTTCTGAGAAAATACAATGCACTTACAAAATTTCTAAAAGAGAACCTTCTTCTTTGGAATTTAGTGGAAGGCTATGAATCACGAAATAGAGAGGGCTATATTCCTGCTATTGCTGAATATTTAGGAGTTTGTTGTATTGGCAGTGATGCCTATGCTCAAATTATTTCCTTAGATAAAAATAGAACCTCAGAAATTGTGCGTAATCTTTCCATTTCTACACCAAAAGAAATTCGGATTAAGAACATAGAAGATTTGATAGTCAATAAATTTGAATTAGAAGTGAACACATTTTTCATAAAACCAAATAACGAGGGTTCAAGCATAGGGATATTAGAATCAGCCATTTGTAATTCCTGGCAAGAAGTAAAGACTCTTGCTCAAAAATTGTTAAAAGTTCATAAGGAAATATTGATCCAAGAATATCTTCCTGGAAAAGAATTCTCGGTCGCGTTATTAGAAAAAGATGAAAAGAATTGGATCATTGGTTCCGCAGAAGTAATTATTCCTGGATTGGTGTATGACCAAGATACAAAATCAAAAACTGAAATGCCAGAGAAAATTGGAAAAGTATTGAATCAGAAGATTCAAAATACAATTGAAAAGCAAAGCTTAGTATTAGTAGAAGAATTAGGTGTTGCAGGATATGCAAGAGTCGATTGGAAATTAGATAATTCAAATCAAGCGAAATTCTTGGAGATAAATTGTACTCCGGGACTTTCTAAAATCTATAGTTTATTTCCCAAGATTTTAGAACTTACAGAAAATCTAGATTATACAGCAATCATCCAAAGAATCATTGAAAATGCAAAGGGACAATTTCATTCTGCAAAAAGGTACCATTATGGGAAATCCTTCCTTTAGACAAGAACTCATTCAGATTGTTCAAGAGCATGCTGTGCTTCAGAATCCTTGGTTATTAGAAAAAAAGGAAAAATCTAATTTAAATAAATATGATTTTATCTACTGGCTCTCGCAAGAATACCACGTTTCCGTAGCCTTCGTAAATTGGTTTTTGTGGACAGCAGCGCAAACATCTGACCAAACTGCCAAAATCATTTTAGTACAGAATGTATGGGAAGAATTAGGCGAAGGGAATATAGTCAATACTCATGTTAGTATCTTACAGCAATTTCTTGAAGATCTTTCTGTTTCTCCAGAAATTAGAGAAATCTTATATGAAACAAAGAATTACTTAGCTAGAATGGAAGCTATAGTTAAAAAATCTTTCTTTCACGGCTTGGGAGCCTTAGGCCCCGCCAATGAATATCTTTTGAAATTAGAATATTCAGAAATGTACAAATTATACAATAAATTCGCAAACGAAACAAGTGAAGATTCCCAGCACTTTATTCCTGAACCAACGTTCTTTACAGTCAATTTAGATGCCGATGAAGGACACTCGAAAAGAATGTTTGATCTAATAGACGCTATGGTGAAAAATTCTTTAGATGAGGAGAAAGTAATGGAAGGGAACCAACTTGCTTTAGATGCTAGACTTTTGTTTTACGAAGGACTGCTTCGCATTCCTGTTCGGCATTAAATTAGAGATTTGTTTTGTATTTCTTTAATAGGTTCATCGCAATCATTCCAAAGATAGGAATGAATGGAAGATAGAGAAGAATTGAAAAATACCTATAGATCTTTAGTGAGTGTGATAGTTTTCTTACGGCAAAAAATCCAGGATACCTTTGGCTTCCATAAATATATTGAACATTTCCTACACAGACATCGCTATTTAAGTTTGGATGGATGTTCTCTAGATCTCGTTTAGATAAGTTTCGAAAAGAATGAAATTGGATTTCAGAATTTAAAACCAGGCTTTGCAATCGCAAGGCAAGTCTAGAACAGAATGAACAATCTCCATCGTATAAGAAAAATTTCGTCATAGTCTAAGCTTCAAGTCTTCTTCTAAATTACTTAAAAATTCTATAACCTCTGCAACTTCTTTTGGTTGAATACCAATCCAGTAAAAATGCCAGTCTTTGTTTTTCCATTGACCATCAGCTTCTTTCGCATACCAAGAATTAATGGAATTAGAACTTTTTGCACGCCAAATAATCTTGGGATACAATTGCTTCATCATATCCCAAATATCCCTACCTATACCTTCACCTCTTGCTATCTCATCCACAGCAAATTTGGAAAGTAAGACTCCGTCTTTCCATTGAATGAATAAAGCACAGGCTTTGTATTCAGATTCTAATAATATGGAATCAAACTGATTCTTTTCTAAGAAATCTGCTTTTAAGGATTTTCGAAAAGATGATTCAATAAGAAAAGCAAGTTTGTCTTTATCAAGTGAATTCAATTTGGAATGCTTGGTGAGTATGGATCCTTTTCTGATAAGTGTTCCACTACCTTTCACTGTAAAGAGTTCTTTGAGTAGGTACACAGGCGAAGTAACCGATGCAGTGAATCTAGAATTATGAACAGCTTGAACTGTTTGAGAGATATTTTTAAGAAGAGGCAAATCTTCTTCATCAACTAAGGATGCAGATAATAATTTAGGATAATCAGTTTGTAGATTTATAATAGAAAACCGAGTAGAATCCTTTTTCTTTCGAATTCCTGATCGTTGATTTAGAACGATGAGTTTATTGGAATCCAGAGTTGATATCAAGTCTTGGATATTTGTAAAAATGAATTCATCTTTTTCCTTACTAAGTATAACAGGAATTCGCTTTTTAAAAATAGCATCTTTAATTTTATTTAAAATATCTTCTTGTTTTCTGATCCATTGAAAAGATACTTCTAATTTATCTGAATTTGTGGATTCCAAATTTTGAAAAAAAGTTTTAGCATACGAAGGCATAGAAGAATGAAGTAAGACAACTGGATACAATCCGAGTTTGAAAAGAATTCGCAATTGGTAGAAGAGGGCATCCCACGATTCAATTATGGAATCTGGAGTTGGGTATACGAGTGCAAATCTCCAGGGTTCTAAAGATTTAAAAAATTCTAAATACTGTAGTCCATCTTTTTGGTCTTCTGTAACCTCAAGAAGTTTTGTTAGGATTTCTCTGGTTTCCATTCTATTTTATATTTAACCATCTTTGATTTTAGGTTGGAATTTTTCAAACTCAACTCAGCATCTTTTTTCAATTTCAAATGTCCAAGTAGAGATGGATCGGAGGTGATTATGCAAAGATGGGAAGGCTTGATATTTTCTTTAAGGAATGCACCTAGCTCAGCATAGATTGCCACTGCATCTTCTCTGGTTCCCAATCTCTTTCCAAAAGGGGGGTCGGTTACTATGAATTTTTCTAGGTCAGCTGGATATTCATTCAAAAGAAAACTAAGCTCATGCAAATTTCCTTCCGTGAAATAAATCCAATCTTCTACACCCGCTTTCTTGGCATCCAATTTGGCTTGGTCTATTGCTTGGCTAGAAATATCTAAACCAATCAGAAGTGGTTTGGTTTGTGCTTCTACTTTACTCTCAGGTAAAAAGTTTTCAAAATCAAAATCTGGAAATAAATTGATTAAAATTCTTTTGGCTATGAATTTATTCTTATTTTTATAAAAGCCCATTTTCAATTTCAAAGCTGCTTCAATTAATATCGTTCCCTGACCACAGTATGGATCAATGAGAATAGCATTTTCTTGCCAACCAGAGAATTTCAAAAGTCCTGCAGCAATATTTTCCCTTAGCGTTGCATCGCCCGCTCGCTCTCGGTATCCACGTTTCGTTAAACTGGATTTGTGAAGTAATAGTTCAATTCTTACTTGATTCTGAAAAGATCTTAGATTCAAGACAACATCTGGGGATTCTAAATCAACATCGGGAAAGGGAGCTTCGATATTTCGAAAGTGATCGAGTATGGCATCCTTTAATTTATAAATGGCAAATCTTGAATCGGGTAGACAGTCCTTTGTCTTTCCTTCTATCTTGAATTTGGTTCTAGGACCTAGAACTTTTTCCCAGGGTAATTCAACTGCTTTATCATAGAATTCATCTAGATCTAAAATGCTGAAACCAGCGAGGCTTACGCCCACCTTTGAACTTACTTCTGTGGATGCTAAAAATTGAAAAACATCAGAGAGTTCACCTGTGAAAAAGATTCCACCACGATTTTCTGATTCTATGTCCAGATTATGAGAAAGGACTTCCTCTTTGAGAAAAGAGAGAAGTCCTTCTGAGCAAATCGCATGGAATTCATGCGAGCCATTCTCTGGGTTAAAAAAATTAGGCTTCGAGCTTTTCTGCGAGGTATTTGTCCAAGCCAATGTCTTTGATGATGGATTGTTGTGTTTCGATCCAGTCGATGTGTTCTTCCTCTGCGACGAGGATTTGTTCGAGTAATTCACGACTTCCATTGTCTTTCTGTGCCACGCAAATGTCTATTCCCTTATTGAGACGATCCACTGCACTATATTCTACAGCTAAATCATTGGCAAGTATCTCATTCATGTTGTTTCCTACATTGATCTTCATATATTTCTGAAGATCTGGAATTCCATCCAAATATAGAATTCTTTCAATGATTAAATCTGCATGTTTCATTTCGTCTATGGATTCGTGCTTCAAATACTCAGCTAACTTATTGTAGCCCCAATTTTTACATAATTTTGCATGAATAAAATACTGATTGATTGCTGTTAATTCTGCTGCCAGAACATCCGCTAGAACGGTTAATACTTCTTTACTACCTTTCATAATTCTTTCCTCAACTTCATTGTAATTTTGTTTCGATTCTAAAGCAATCTATTTTACTTGGAATATGCGACCAGTATACATTCATTCCCCGAATTTGAGTCAATTTGGGCGACAAAATTCTTCGGTTCTTGAATTGAGTCTCAATACTGTTAAAAAATCCCTAGAGAATTTTTCCTATCCTATACAATTTATTATTTTTACATCCTTTTGCCCTGAAATTTATACCGAAGAGTTTCATATTCCCAATCGTATAGCAGAAGGATTAGGCTTGAAGGATATTTTTTGCATTCGCACTGAAACTGCTTCGAGTAGCGGTGCATCCGCCTTCCAATTAGCGACTCGATTGATAGAATCAGGAAAGTACGATTCAGGTTTGGTAGTTGGCACAGAAGTCATGTCGAAATTGTCCCGTGAGAAAAGTAATTTATTGCTTGGTTCTGTTTTATCTGATGAACAGAGAAACCTTTCCATGTCTATGGCCCAAGGGGGAGCCCTGGTTGCTGCTAGATATCTGCATGAGTTCGGTTATACAAGAAAAGATCTATTTACCTTAAGCAAGAAATTACATGACAATGGACTCAAGAATCCCTATGCGCATATCAAGAAGAATATCAGCTGGGAAGATTATGAATCTTCTGCTTATCTTGCTGAACCACTTTGCATCTTTGATATTTCCCCTTTATCAGATGGATCTGCCTCTTTAATCGTTTCCAAACATCCCAGCAATACTAAGGTTCGAGGTCTTGGCTCAGGTATAAGTCCTATGAATCATTCCATTCAAAATTTAAGTTTTCCTTCTTCGGAAATTGCTTTTCGAAATGCTTATAAGGAAGCTGGTATCACTAGTAAAGATATTTCTGTAGCAGAACTTCATGATGCCTTTACTATATTCGAAATCATCGGATTAGAATGCAGTGGAATTGCTGAAAAAGGCAAGGGTCTCGCTATGGTTGTGGAAGGACTCACACATCCAGAGGGTCAAATTCCTATAAATGCTTCTGGTGGTCTAAAATCCAGAGGCCATCCTATAGGAGCAACAGGTCTTGCTCAAATTGTAGAATTAGTTTGGTTTATGGAAAAGAATCCCGATAAAAATATTGGGCTTGCACATTCTATTGGTGGATTAGCAACTAATAATTTCGTCAGTATTATCGAGTTTATAGAATCATGAACCAACCAAGTAAAATTCTTATTATCCAAACTGCTTTCTTAGGAGATTTAATTCTAACAACTGCTTTCTTCCAACAAGTAAGAAAGCATTACCCCCAGGCACAAATAGATGTAATTGTGAATAAGGGTACAGAAACTGTTTTAGCTGGGAGTCCTGATATTGATAATGTCATCCCATTGAACAAGAAAGAAATTAAGAAGAATCTCATTAAATTTTTTATCTTCCTAAGAAATCTTCGAAAAGCTAATTATGAACTTGTATTTTGTCCGCACTTTTCTTTTCGATCATCACTGATGTCTTGGGCAACTGGTGCACACATTCGAATTGGTTATAAGGAATCAGGTTTTTCCTTCCTCCATACACAAACAGTTTCTAGACCAACCCGTGGTCCTCATGAGGTTAATAAATTATTTTCTTTACTTTGGGATGATGAATATAACTTTCCAAGAGGAAGAGATGCAAGACCCATCCTTTATCTAAATGATGAAGATTTTGGAAGAATTGCATTAAAATTAAATAAAAATCCATCCGAATTTATAGTTCTCGCAGCATCATCCTTATGGGAGACTAAACGTTATCCAGAAGAAGGATTCATTGGACTCGCAAGAAGTATTTTACAAAAGACACATTATAGTATCGTTTTAATAGGCTCAAAATCAGATACTGCTTTAACTAAAAATATTTACCAAGGACTTCTTCTCGATCGAGCAGAATGGGCAGATAGAATTTTAGATCTTGCAGGAGAGACTAGCTTACAGGAATTAGCTTACATTATTTCTAAATCGAAAATTGTGATCTCCAATGATTCATCTCCAGTTCATTTTGCATCTGCCTTTAACATTCCGACTCTTTTGATCTACGGTGCTACCATTCCTGAATTTGGATACTCATCCTTAGCAGAAAATCATATTATATCTGAAATTTCTGGTCTTTCATGCAGGCCTTGTGGGATACATGGAGGAACATTTTGTCCAGTAAAACATTTTCGATGTATGAATGATCAGAGACCAGAAATGCTATTTGAAAAATTTAAAATACTACAAGAAGGAATTTCAAAAGCCAATACATGATTAAAAATCTAAATTCTAATTTCGATATTTACAAAAAGAGAATAACTGCCGTTCAAGCAAAGTTAAAAGAAGGAGAAATTTTTATTCTATTTGCAGCAGGGCATCAGATTCGCAACCGTGATGTTGAATATAAATTCCGACAGGATTCAGACTTTTTTTACCTAACTGGTATCAATGAATCAGATTCCATTTTAATCCTTAGCAGAAAATATTCTTGTATGTTTTGTCTACCCAAAGTAAAAGAACAAGAAATCTGGACAGGGATCAGACTTGGTAAAGAATATATTAAAGAATCCTTACACCTCACTGAATCCTTTGATTTGGCTGAGTGGGATAAAAAATTACCTGAGCTCTTATTGAATCATCATAGCCTTTATTACTTTTTTGGAAAGGATTCCAAACGAGACCAAGAGCTTCTCCACGTGAGTCAGACAGTCTGCAACAGAGCCAGAGATGGAAAGTTCGGTCCTGAAAAAATCATACAACCTTATTTCTTACATGAAATGAGGTTAATTAAGTCTGCCATAGAAATTGATCTATTAAAAGAATCAGCAGATATAACCAAACAGGGGCATATACGACTCATGAAGGAAACAAAGCCTGGCATGAAGGAGTATGAGTTAGAAGCAATCTTAGAAGAGACCTACCTTAGAAATGGTGCCTGGGGGGGTGGTTATGGACATATTGTAGCAGGTGGAAAGAATGCCTGTGTTCTGCACTATGTATCTAACAATGCAAAGCTTATGGAAGGGGATTTAGTATTGGTTGATAGCGGAGCTGAAACAAAATATTTAACCGCAGATGTTACTCGTACTTTTCCCGTAGGAAAAAAATTCACAGAAGTCCAAGCTTATATTTATGAAATTGTATTAGCCTCGCAAAAAAATGCAATCTCAATGGTTCAACAAGGAAAAAAATTCTATGATATCCAAGATGCTACGGTTCGCTTCTTGGTGGACTGTTTAATTGAAATGAACATACTAGAAGGCTCAGTAGAAGAAAATATCGAATCAGGGTCATATAAGCGTTTCTATATGCATAGGATAGGCCACTACTTAGGTATGGATGTTCATGATGTCGGAAGATATTTCATTGAAGGGAAAAGACGAAATCTCGAAAATGGAATGGTTGTAACCATAGAACCAGGCTTGTATTTTGATCCCGAAGATGAGACCCTACCAGATGAATTCCGAGGAATTGGAATTCGTATTGAAGATGATATCTTAGTATCTGGAAAGAAACCCATCAATTTAACTGAGGCAATACCAAAAGAAATCAATGAATTAGAATCACTTCGCAATTAAGGGAATGTATAAATCGCAGATTGAATAAATATTTTTCTCTTTATTTGGCTAAGTAATTCCAAATAGCTCGTTTCATAACAACAAGTCCATTCTTCATTGCATCTTCATCAAAATCAAAGAAACTACTATGATGAGAATGGACAAAGCCTTTAGATTCATTTCTAGAACCTACAAAGAAGTAGCAACCAGGAACTTTCATTAAGAAAGCAGAAAAGTCTTCTCCTCCCATGGTTCTAGTATTTTCTTCAGTCAGACAGTCTTCACCTAATACTTCTTTAGCGGAAACTCTAACTAGATCCGCCATAGCTGTATCATTTATTGTAGGTTTATCAACTCTATTGTATTCAAGAGTAACTTTTGCACCAAAGGCTTTAGCAATTCCGTTTACTAATGATTCTAATTTGCCTGGTATCATTTCATACATTTGTTTGGAAAAAGTACGAACTGTTCCCACCAATTCTGCAATTTCTGGAATTACATTGAATGCGTTACCTGAATGAAATGATCCGACTGTAACTACAGTAGAATCAAGTGGATCGGTATTTCGTGATACTATTGTTTGAAGAGCTGTGACAATGTGTGCACCAACAACAATAGGGTCAACTGTGTACTGTGGCATAGCTCCATGACCTGATTGTCCATGAACAATAACTTTGAACTCATCGACTGATGCCATCATGGTTCCATTGACGACACCAATTTTTCCAATTTCAATATGATTCCAAACATGAAGACCTATGCAAGCATCGACCTTGTATTTTTCAAGAATGCCAGCTTCTATCATTCTATCAGCACCACTTCCACCTTCTTCGGCTGGTTGAAATACTAGCAATACGCGACCTTGTGGTATATGCTTAAATAAATTAGATTTAAGTTCACCTGCCAAAGCCATGAGTATGGACGTATGAGCATCATGTCCACAGGCATGCATAGTTCCAGGCTTTGTAGATTTATATTCTACTTCATTTTCTTCAAAGATGGGTAGGGCATCCATATCAGCTCGAACCAAGAGAGTTTTGCCTGGCTTACCACTATCTACTAAGCATACAATTCCAGTCTCTGCGATTTCAGATTCAAACTGCCAACCTAAGCTCCGCAAATGAGTCTTAACATATTCAGCAGTTTGTTTCTCTTGGTATTTTAATTCAGGATTTTTGTGAATGGTTCTTCGGAATTGAACCATAGATTGAAATGTTTGATCAGATACGAGTTCAGATAATTGTAAGCTCATGATGATAACCTTGACTTATTCTGAAAGGGTTCCTGAACTAGGCAATCCTTGTTTCTCAGCTTCTTTCATTGCTTCGCCAATTATTCGGTAGATATCCACTCCGTAATTTTCAAAAACAGAATTCTTTGCTAATTCGTAGCGAAGTAGATTGATATTATAGTTTATTTTTGCTTGAGTCACAGCTAAATCAGATTGAACCAATGAATCTAAGGCTGATTTTACAGAAATTGCATTAAATCTACCTTGTCGAAACCTAGCTAAAAGTCCATTGTAGTAGCTTTCAGTTTGCTTTTGTGTTTCGATTGACTCTTGAAGAATTTTAAAGGAAGACTGAATCAACTCACTTCGATTTGCTAACTCATCTTTGATGCTATCTTTAAGTTGTTGTTCCCTTAGTGCCAAATCTTTGGTATCAATACTAGCTGCTTTGATTTCAGCTTTCGTTTCCTCATTCCAGAGAGGATAATCCATTTTTAACTCTGCATAAATTTGTGGGAACATAAAGGCATAAACACCTTTTGAATTATTCCAATTGTCTAAAGGAGAAATATAATTCTGGTCTATAGAGCCATAACGAATGCTAGCCTTTAGGGAAGGTTCATCATTTTCATAAGCATTTTCAAGACCTAGCTTTGTCATTTCACGAGAACGTTGAATCATTATAAGATCTAATCTATTTTTATATGCATACTCTGTATCTTTATCTAAATTGATTTTCTTGGGAGCCTTATCAAAAAGATCGGTCACTCCGGATATTGAAGAGTTCGGATCAACATTCAAAATACGGACTAAGTCACGCTCTTTAGTCAACCTCTCGATTCGAGCATTTTCAAGTAAGGATTCATTTTTAGCTAAGATAGAATTCCATTGATTTACTTCAAAACTTTCAGACAATCCTAGATTACGTTTACGAAGAGTTAAGTTTCTAATTTCTTTAGTATTAGATAGTAATTTTTCATAAGTAACTAATTGAGAATCATAGATTGAAAGAGACCAATAATCTATCAAGACGCTTACGACCAATTGGGTAAGAATATTGACCATCTCATCACGTTTCATTTTAGTTTGGTTTTTTAAAATCTTCTCTAGGTTCTCTTCATACTTTCCAAAAGAATATTTGAGCAGTTCTTGGCTTAGAGTAAAATTCAATCCACCAGTATATAGAGGAGGCGCGCCTAAAATTGCAAAACGCGAGGGAGTCGTGTTCGGATTTTCAAATGCAGATGAATCAAACCTTTGAGAGTAGCCTTCTAACTTAAAATAAGTTCCTGTTTTAAAATTCTTTTCGAATCCTGCAGTAACTTTATCTTGGTTGAGTTTTGCACCAGCAAAAAGATTGGCGTTATTCAAAGGTTGGAGCTGATTAAAAATAGTAACTCCACCTATCACTTTCCAAACAAATTT
>JAACWH010000086.1 GCA_009991425.1 Leptospira sp. | reverse complement strand
AGAGGACAGTCGGCATATTTTCGATGTTCCAAATTATCAAGTTTTTCATTTTAAACTTTTCTCATGTTGCTGATTAATCTATAGAAAATATATATATGACTTAAAAAAGTTGTTAATCCATATGTAACAAACAATATCCAAATAAATCCCAGATCATGATTATAGAGTTTTAAACCAAAAAACTGTGGGAAAGCTGAAATTAAATCTCCAAAGCCAACAATATTGAATATCCAAACTAAAGGAATGGCAAAATTCCATTTATTTTTTAAAGCTATAACAGACGAAATTGCCAAAATAGATGTGGCAAAATCGAGCAGTCCTACTGTGGTTAAAAAGTCACTTGGAAAACCATTATAAAATTGCTCCTTTGCCATAAATGATAAACCCAAATACCTAAATGTGTTGAGGTATACAAATGGAAGAAGTGCCTCATGTATAGGTAACTTGGAAATTCTCGGTTGTATCCAATATTTAAAGCCTAGTATGATTGCAACTGTTCCTGTTAGAGCTTGCAGATTGATAATAATAAAGTTATTCATTTTTATTTTTTCCTAGTTTAATTGTTTCGAATAAGTAATTTTTGATACTAAGTGATTGAGATAAAAAACCAATCCCCCGTAAGTGAGCATTAGTACTGGTATGGTTGTGTTTATAGGAATTGTAAATTCCGGAATACCAAACCATGTTCGGAGCGAAATTGAAGCTATAAACAGAATGAAGAGAACTCCACCTACGAAAACCCCAATGATTGAGAGCATATTACTACGGCTTCTGGATACACCCATTTTAGTTTGTCTTTTGAAGAAAATCCCTAACAGAACTGCAATAAATAAAGCTTCAATGAGAATCGCTAAATACACATTGGTGACATACAAACCAAGACCAATATCATGGGTATGTTCTCCAAACAAATGGTGTGGATATCCGGATACCAAATCAAGCAAGATATGACTTAAGGTAATAGCTGCCCCAACCAGTCCAAGTTTATTACTTTTGAAAAATAGCTTGCCTGCTATGAATACAATGAAAAGCCAAACGATTTGAGGATACAAATCATGACTATAGAGCATATCTACGGTTAAGCTTTGCAGAGTCACATTGAATGCGTCCGAAGGAACAGTACGTTCTAAACCAAGATAATGGAAAACTAGCCAAATTAAATCTTGTATTTGGCTGGCGATCAAAAAATAAAGCAATGCTCCTTTTGGAAGCTGCTTTTCATGAGCCAGTAAAGCTGGTGCGAAATGACCTGATAACATAGTATTCTCCTTATTTAATTCATTTCAGAGAGTGAAATTTTAAATGCTTTAACAGAGTAAATAGCAGCAATCAGAACGAAAAAAGATCTTACCCAATGTAGCACAATCCATAAATTAAGCTTACTTGCTGCAACTTCAGCTGTGTATTCCATGTTCATGAAGCTAAAGTTAGTAGGTAGGTGATATATGGTGGTAATAGAGCAAGTAATCATCAAGCAGATCAGTGCAATTATCCAATTTTTCCGAATGGTAGGCTGACCTTTTGTATTGATTACCATCGCCACTGTAGATAGTATTGCGGGGAGCAAAATACCCATCGTTGGGGCCAATAGCAACGGGAATTGTATGCCGAATTGGCGCATAAACTCCAAAGGCTCTAAGGTTTGCCAGTACATGCCAAAGCCAAGACCGATCACTAATAGGTTTCCGATAAAGGCTGAAGTGCAAATAATTGCGATATAGGGAAGTCCTTTTTTCATAGCGTTAAGTTCTCTTACTAGGAATTGGTTGTTTATTTAATTGTTTGAAAATAAATTTCGGAGCCAAACGGCTCATGAGTTTGAGTTGTTTGGAAAGTCCTGGCGCTATTTCTTCTCTACCATTTATAAAATCTTTCCAAAACAAGTTCGCCAGTTTTTCGGGAGGCATTGGCTTAAGATTATCATCTTCTTTCACGTCAATTCCGTCAAAGATTGGTGTGTCAACAACAGGCGGAAGAAGTTCTACCACTTTTATGTTATGCGGTTTTAATTGCGGGCGAATTCCCATAGTCCAAAAGTGTAATGCTGCTTTAGTGCCAGAATAAGTCGGAGCTTGAGCAAAAGGAACGTAAGCCAAACCTGAAGAAACATTTACGACAACAGCATTTTTACTTTTCTTTAATTGCGGAAGAAAGTAGTGCAACATCCGTATCGGTGCATGGAAATTGATTTCAATTTCGGTGAATTGTTTGTTTAATTGGTTATCTTCGCTTCCAGCATCTATCAAATTCATGATGCCTGCATTGTTGAATAGTATATCAATTCCGCCAAAATTCTGTTCCATTTTCAGAACTAATTTTTTTACATCATCCTCATTGCAGACATCGCTTTGCTCAATATGAATGGAAGGTAGATCGTATTTTACTTTTTCAAGTTTGTCTAAATTCCTACCGGTTACAACTACGTTGTAGTTGTTCTCGATAAATTTTTTTGCAATTGCGAGTCCTATGCCTGAGCTTCCGCCTGTGATTAATATAGTCTGTTTCATTTTACTCATATTTATTTTTATATTTTTCCTGTTTTTAAAAGTTGTATATGCATCCAAAGCATCGTAGCAGTTGGAATCAGTTCAATCAAGATGCCAAAGATCATAAATGGAGTGGGCGGGTAATTTACCAAGGCTAAAGCTCTCACGATGCCTCCAATGAATAGGGCGATCATTAGAAAACGGAATAATGATGTTTCACTGGGATTCCATGCCACATAAAAAAAGGCAAGAGACATGGAAGCCCAAATTGCAGCGACATAGCGATGGTTGTTGTCTAGCATTGGAGTCGAAAGTTTCGGATTATAAGCTGCCGTTGCACCCATAAACCCTGTAATTAGAGCTATTATACCGTATAACACCAAAAATATTCGAATGAATAGCAACATTATTGTACCTCTTTTTTTGAATTTTTAAGAAACGCATAAGCTGCAATTGCAATAGGAATCGCAAAGGGAATATGTTGAATTATATCTAAAATAGATGCATTTGGTACAAAAGAACCCCAAACAATCATATCAACGATGATTACTAAAACGAGCGTTACTATATGGAATTGTCCCGCCAACTTAAATTGACCGTTGTGTATAGCGAGAATTACAAATATTGGTGGAAGTAAATCAGAAATGGCCTTGAAAATTGCTAAAATCTTAGCAAATCGAATTGCCGCGTCTGTATCTGCAGAAATAGAGAATGAACCTTCTGCAGCCAAAGGAAAGGCTAACCAAAAAATTCCGATACCTATAAGCATGAAAGCAGATACATAACTTGCCCAAATACCTATTTTTATGGATTTGGGTAAACTTTCATAATTTAGATTTTTAGGGAACATTATTGAACTCTCCTAATAATTTTGACAAGAGAGTCAGCAATGTGTAAAGACTTAGGTGTTTTTTTAGTTTAAATACAATTTACTTTGCCAGTCAGGATCATTTATAATGCTCATTAAAAATGATTTCTTTTCAAAAGTTGTTTTGTAGCTATGTTCTTTGTGTAATTCTGAGTATTTTACTTCAGATTCATCTACCAGGTAATTAGCATCACTTTCGAGTTGAGCTTTAAAAGTTGAGAATTCTTTCTTGTTGAATAGAAGGTTCTTAGCGTTTACAATACCATTTTGAGTTGCAAATGTTACTTTCTTGTGACACCGACAAGGGTTTGATTTATCAACCAGACCACATTTATTTTGCATAAAATTGTATAAATCTTTACGGGCTTTACTTAGCTTCATGCGAAAATTATCTTTGCTAATTTCCATAATTTCTGAGCCTATCGTGTGATCTGCAGCAAAAATATCGCCAATAATATAAATTAATCGTTGTTCTTTTGTCAAGCAAAGCAACATACCTGATAAACACTGCAGTCTCACTTCGCGGATTACTTCTTCCCGTTCATTTTTTTCATCTTCAGTTAAGTCCGTACTAGTTGCATTGTCTAAAGCATTTCCTAAATCTTCAAAATGACTCATGAAAACATTAGATGGTTTTTTAAGATCGTTTAAAAATTGATTTTTTACGATTCGATACGCCCAAGTCCTAAAAGCACTTTCACCTTTAAAACTGCTAAGATTGGAAATAATTTTTATTAAGGCTTCCTGTGTTAAGTCTTCTGCCTGGATTGGATCACCTATCATTTTCCACGCAATGTTATAGATATAGGGTTGGTGCCTTTCTATGAGCGAGTTTAATGAGCTTTTTTTGCCCTCTAAGATTTGTTGGATAAGTTCTCTATCGGAATTGTTGGATTGATAAGACTTTGCAAATGGATTCATAAAATTACTATATATGGATAAAATTTAGGGAAGATATTATTGATCCTCTCGATTCACTGCTTCAAAGTTGAATGCTGGCTTACAAATAGCCCAGTATTCTGCTTCTTCTTCAAATGGATTTGAGTATCTCACTCTTGTTCCTTTTTTGATTAGGATGGATTCCCCAGCCGAAACTGTAACTTTTTCTCCGTCTATTTCAAGTATCTTTTTCCCTTTAACCATCAAGGTGTATTCATCAAATTCAGGTGTTTGAAAAGGTTCTGACCATCCAGGCGGAGCAATCATGTGTGCTATACTAATGTCTGAAGTCTTAGTTGCCACATTACCGAAATGTTCTTTAATCATTTTAAGATCTGGAACTGGAATTAAAGATGGGTTATTTTGGTGAAAAAATTTAACTTGTGCCATATTAAAATAAACCTTAAAAAAGTTACCTTATTCTTTAGCTTTTTTTCCATAATTTAGCCATGGATACATATATCAACTATATTAGCTATTCGCGCGCGCCACAAAAATTCGAAAAACGCACATAATTTGCGAATATCTCATTTTTGTAACTTTACTATTATTCCCATCCTCCATTGATATTGATAGCCTTTAATTGCGTGTTGGTAGTTGCATTAGCGATCGAAGTTTTTAGAGTATTCGCTCTTTGAAGTAAAAACAATTTTCTCTGAGCTCCGTCAGCAAGAACTTGTTTGATCTGCTCGGCTGTATGAGGTCGATATTCAGCAACATCGTCTGAGTTTTTGCACATGTAATAAACATCAGTTCCTTGAGACACCGATCCGATTAAATTTAGTTGATCATCTCTATCCGAGTCATAAGAGTGAATCGATCCTAGTGCATTGGAGGTGAATCCACTGACGATCTTATGAGAACAAATTTGATTTGCTTTCGCGCTCAGAGATTCTTTCTTCTTTACGAGATCAACTTGCCAACCTTGACCTTGTACATGTTTTTGATATGGTTCGTCTGCTAAAGGTATGTCAGTTGTTTCATTAGTTTCATCAATTAAATCTTCCCATGAAAGTAGTTCTCTATATCCTAAATGGTTTCCTTTTGAATAAACTGTTTTCTTAGTAAATTCCTGTGCGACTCCATTAGAAATTGGAGCCTTAAACACTTCACCCACTGGAGGATTGTAATCAAGTGAGAAAACCACTTGATGTAAATCGGAATTAAATAAAGCCCAAGCATCATTGCCAGATAATTGCTTTTTAGAGCTATTGTAGAATAGAACTATGTTGGTTGATTTTTCTATAATGTAATTCATTAGAATATCCTCGTTTTAAGTATATCAGCAGTCCATGCTCCTGTAGTTTCGTTTCCCATTCGTGGAGTTCCGTTAGCTCCATCGGATTTTGAGACACCGATGATGTTTTGGGTATTGTTGGTTGCGGTATTACCTGCGGTGCCTATCGCTTCGTAACCCGTTAGGCCGCCCGAGGTTGTCACCAATGTCTCATGTAAATGTGCATGGCTCATATCTTGACCATCATGGCCGGGAGCTCCACCGTCGTAATTCCCTCCAGCAGCTTTCGCCCGCGAACCATGAACTCCTGCTCCTCTGGAGATTATACCTCTTCGATCTGGAACATTAATTGTAGTCGAGCCATTGCCAAATCCCCAACCAACGTGAGTCAACATCTCTCCTGTTTGGTCTGAAGTGAGATCGATAATTGATCCGCTACGTGTAAGAGAAATTTGGAAATCATCCGCTGTCGGATTCCTGACGTAGTATCGAGTGAGTGCTGTTATACCTCCACCAGTGAATCCAAACTTAACTAATTTTCCTTCAGTTCTTCCATGATCTACGGAATTAACTCGATCAGTACCAGGAGTAACAGAAGTAACGGTTTTAATTAATTTAGCTAACAAACTCGGAGCTAACAGTGATCGCAAGTGATCATCTCCATCAGATAAGACAAAACCATTTTCTTCCGTGAGTTCATCGAGATCATCAGTGATCGTACTACAACCCAAAGGAATTTGCTTGTTCACTGCTACATCGAGTTGAGTCTTAAGGAAGTTGCAATTTTCATACAATCTATCAACTTCATCGTCAACTAGATCTCCATCAGCAGGTGTTATACGATTCCAAACGCGTGTTTTTGTTGCTACAAATGTCATGCTTCAGCTCCTTTCAATTCCAATACTTCGATGATAAAACGCTCTTCAACTCGAATTGCTGTTTTTAGATCAAAGTATTTTTTGAGTTCTTTTTTGATTACTTCGATATCTATTTCGCGCTTAAACATTGTACCATTTCCGCTTCCAGAAAATCTCTTATAGTTCTTGCGATCGCAATAATCTTGAATCACTTCCAAGTTACTTGCAGCTATAATATTGAGTCGATTGATGATCTTTTGATCTCGATCCGGTAACTCGATTAGGGTTTCTCTAACTAAAATATAAATCATATATCCTCCGATAAAACGAATGTAAATGTAGTAAAAATATCTTTACTTTTTCCTTGGAATGAACTCAGAACCATGAGACCGCCATCTTCATTGTATAATGCGATTTCGTTAACGGTGAGTCCAACTAACTCCGCAGGTCTGACCTTAATTTCGAAAAATTGATTTCCTTCGATATCGGTCGTGATCACAACCAATTTACGAATTATTTCATTCTGAAGACCTGTATCATCGAACTCAGGTTCACGTAAATTTCCACCTGGCTCGGCTCCATTTCCTAGAGCTATTTCAAATGGAATGATCTTAACTTTATCACCTGATAAGTAACTAAATCCATTCAGATTCCAGCTTCCATCAAATACATTTGATGGCCGATTAAAGCTGAGAGATTCAGATAATTTGATCTCGAATCTATAACTTACAATCGCTCTTACTCCACCAGCTTTTATATCAAAAATTGCTTTATTGAATTCAAAAATCACTTCCAATTCGTTAGGTGATCCAAGCAAAATTACTTCGAATGTTGCAGGTTGTTTCAAGCTTCCGGAGAGCGGATAGGTTGCATCTAAAAAAGCTCCTCCATCAAGCAAACGAACTCCATCATCATAACATAATTCGTTAATTTTGAAAAGGTTTCCGAAACCTGCAACGATACGCGAAGTAACTTCATTCAAAGTGTAAATATCACCTTTTGCGGATCTTTTTACATTCGCTATTGCAAGGAAAATTCTATATCTTTCATCATCCAATCCATTGCGACGTTGCCTGAGATTTTCACCGATCAGATCGAGTACAACTCCAGATTGTTTATTGATATCATTGAGCTCTCCTAGAGTCTCAATTGCTTGATACAAATCTTGCAATTCTAAAGCATAAACATGGAATAATTTACCATTTTGCGATTCTATATCTCGATTGAGATAGCTCGCTGGAAATACATTCACACGTTCTAATATTGTGTTCAAGTCACTCATACAAATTCTATTTCTATATCCTCTGTATTAAGTTTGAGTCTTTCGGATCCAGTAGCTTCTAGAATGAGAGCAATTGGTGTATCCGTAAGTCCGATCGTGGCAGTGATATTCGTAATTCCGAATACTCGAACAGTGTCAAAATCTTCTATACCTAATTGAGCAGCTTCCAATTCCCAAGAGTAAAGTGATTCACCTAATCCTTTTCCAGTATATGTTTTAGAAGAATCTCCAATTGTATCAATTCCACCTACGATTTTAATGCAGTTGGTTTTGATTATACTCTCAGATCCTTCAATAAACGAAGAATTAGTAGTTATTACAAGTTTGGCATATACTCGAACGTCTGTTGGACGATCATAGTAATAGGTTCTATTCTCACCTTTGTTGTCGATAACGGTTATAGATTCTTCACCAATTGATTGGATTCCACCTGGCCAGTTCCTTACGAATAATTCTCCGAATTCTTCCGGACTTCCACCTTCGATAACTGCCTGCATTGAATTAGGAGGACGGCCTTCCTCATCTTCAACAGAAGTATCATTTTCATATACACGAGCTGTTATAACAGATTGTAGATTATTCAGAAGTGATTGGAGATTTGCAGCCGAGGATCCACCTGCAACTCCACGTTCACGATACCGACGAACAGTCTCTGGATCGGTTTCGATTTTTCGACCAAGAGAAGCTGGAGTTAGATTCGTAACTGATTCTATTCCATTCTTAGGAGTGAGAATCTCATTGATAGATGCCTCTGGAACATTTCCTATTTCTCCAAAATCTAAACACTGAGCTAGGCAAGTTCCAGTCTCAGAAACTCCGATAACACTTTCTTCAATTGTTATATACTGAATTCCTTGTGGAGTTTGGACAATGATTCCAAGTTCAATTGGTGCCTCTGGAACTCCTGCAAAAGTGAGTTGTACTATAGCTCGTTTAGGCTGTGCGCGTTCTTGTCCTCCAGCTGCTATCACTCTATCTAGTGATACTCCAGTTGCAGTATCTAAAAAATTTGAATAATAAATTGACTCTAGCGTTTGCCATAACAGATCTAACTCATCGGTCTGAGCTTGTAGCCTAAGTCCATCTGGAGACTGATCACTAAGATCAATATTTTCTCCCAGCTGAATTCTAGCATTTGCTCGTTGAGATTCTAGAATTTGTTGTCTAGTTTTTCGTATAAATCCTTGAGGTGTTACACCAAAACTCATATTGATATCAACTCCGATAATGGAATTTTTCCATAAGTAGAAATTAGAACCATTTGTATTTTAACTTTGCGTTCGGATCGATCGATCTCAATCAATTCAAGATTTTCTATAGATGATGTCTCTGGATCTTGCAATAGAACTCGATTGATCTCTCTTAAGATTCGATCCGCACCAACCTTAGTTTCAAAAATCAAAAACCAATCTATACCTAAAGAAGTATCATAAGGTATTTCACCTAAGATTGTTTTAATTTTAATCTTGACTCTTTGGATATAATATTCACGTCCCTCGATCTCCACTAAGCGACCGTTTGTATCTCGAACTAGATCATTGTTTTCAATTTTGAGTCCTTGCATTATGCCCAATCCTCCTCGACCGAAGTGACGATATTGGTCGCCTTACCTGTCTTAAGCCAGTCAACCATTTGAGCTGCTTTGAAGTCACAACTCAATTCAGGGTTAGATGGATCTCCTCCAGCTGGAATGAATGGATCAGCTGGTGGTGTTGCAGTATATCCGGTCATTCCAGTTCCCAATGTTGAAGCAAATGCAGCACAAGAAGCTTGAAAAGCAGCCCCTGTTGGATCTAAATACATTCCATTAGCTGCCGTCTCGAACTCAGCTAAAGCAGTTGTAAGTGTAGAACTAGCTGGTGATATAAATTCACAGCACTTCTCAAATGCATTCTTCCAAGCTGAAATTGATTTATCAATCGAGTCCTGTTTATCAATAGCATCACCGATATAATCTCCAAAATTTCGATCCATGAACTTTCGTAATTCGATCTTCGCAGCTGCTTGGTTGAGAGCCATGTTTACGCCTCTCCTGCTGGAAGCTTAGATATTGTAGGTCCAAACGGTGCAGAGTGACCATGCTTCTTGCTTGAAACTCTAGTGACTTTCGAATCGACAATAACATCCTCTTCAACTTCTATGGTTTTGTTCACTTCGGTTTTATCAGATTTTAGTACCCACTTGTTTCCATCATCGCCTCCGACTTGAAAAACGATTTGATCTTCTTTAATCTGAATGAATGCATCACCGGACTCGTGACCCATGATCAATCCTTCTTTCTCCAAAAGTTGGTTACGAGAAGGTTTGATGTTTTTCTTGCTTATGAATGAATTAATTACGAACGCATTGTACGGATTAAATGGTGAATCTGTAATATCATCATATTGACCGTGAATTCCTTGCTCAATCGAATGCGTTGAGAAGCTAAGCAAAACCATATCTCCAGCTTTAAAATTGTTATTGATTACAAAACCATTCTGACAATACATAAGGCAGTCGATATTTGAAAAAACTGGATATCGTTTTTTAGATGTTCCGTTTGCTTTGCGATTCAGTAACGGTTGAACACTTGCTAGATTATTATTTCGATCATAGCTCTCGATTCGAGCTGGAACCGATATCAGAATCTCACTGAATCGATTGCGCAAAAGATCTTCTAATAGATTCGCAAGTTTAGCACTCATACTTCAACACCTTCGAAGTCAGCATTAGCTTGCGCATGTGATGAGAATTTGTTTTTACCTTTGACGATCTTGATCTGAGAATCCAGGTCTCCGCCTTTAACATATAAAACTAAATTCCTTCGATACTCTGGACGAAATAGAGATTGAATTTTCCATTTTTTATCGCCAATTTTTTCGGGCTTACCAATAAGGCCTGATGTATAATCTAACAAGATTTGTGATGGAACAGGAGTTGATTCTAAAGGTTGAATATAAATCTCACCGTCTCTAAAGAAAAACTGTGACTCTGTCAGCTTACATAGATCGGTGATTGATTTTTGTAACGAAGTTGCGGTGAAACGAATTGTTGGATTTTTAGATAATTCAATTTTTCCAACTTTGATATCGGTTGAAGCAAGAATTTGCTGGATGATAGTTTCCGCAGTCATCTTGCTATATGATTTATAGATTGAAGTATTCGACCAAACTCCAGCTTGTTCGGTACATTCCAATTCAAGAATCCGATCCGTTGATTGATTGGATACTTTATATTTATAGATTTTTCCTGAGCAACAAATACCTGAGAGATCTCTGTATCCAGCAGTCACAAAAATATCTGGATACCTTTTGACACCACCGATAGTTTTGGATTCAATAGAATTAATTGTATCTTGATTAGGATTATACAATCTCAATTTTGTTGAATTGAATTGGTCAAACTCTGTTTCGAAATCAATTCGAAACGGAGGATACGAAAATGTCTTAGCGATTCCTCCGAGAGTTGGAGTGATCGCAACTTCCGCAACTCTTGAAAATAATTGGCTCACTCCTCGATCCTTCCTATAGCAATTCGGATTCGAGAAAAGTTTGCCTTATTGAATTCGATCTCAACCGATTCATCGGACACAATGTCTTCGATCGATACAGGCAATATAGTTAAGTTATATGGAAAGCCTTCGACAGCAAAATGATTCGATTCAATTCCGTAAACTAACTTAGTTGTATACAGGATTTGATCAGTCTCAACCGATCGAACTAGCATTGTATAGAAGTCACCTACAGTGTTGTAATCAAACTCTAATTCCAGTTCAACGCTTTCTAATACTATAGTTTTGCGGACTGGTATCTCAGCAAGATCGAGAGGTATAAATTCTAAAACTGCCAAATCAGGATCCTCCATATAAAGACTTAGCAAAAGTCTTTTTAGTTGAAGGTGCCTTGTTTGTATCTTGCGTTTGAGTTTTGGTTTTGCCTTTGCTTGGATACGATTTGTTCGCTACAGCTCTTGTTTTTGCTTCAGCAATAACTGCTGGCCATATCATCACTGTACCACCTACATCTTGTCCAAACTCAGTTGACTCATTGAATATTATATCACCTAGCAATAAATTAGGAATTTCGTCTCTAGATCTTCCAATAAACCTTTCCATAAAATCATCAGGTTCTAAGTATTGAAAAAGGCTTGGAAGCTTAGAAATAATCTTATCGAGAATTCCTCCTGTTCCATAGCCGAGTAGAGTTACAATCTGTCCTCTCGATTGCCAATCAACAAGTTGTTTCATTTTTGCATCAACTGTCATACGAGTAAGCGCAAAAAGTTCCGTACTAGAAGATAAAACGAACGCAAGAGTGAGAGCTCGATCACCTAGGGCGACATGATCAGATACAGTCTGTTTGGTTCCATCTTTTTCGATTGGATGTTTAGTAACCTCAGCTGGATAAGAATGATCAAATGTATTAACAACATTTAATTCTACTTCTTTGCCATCTGCCTTGAGAGCAATTGTATCTCGTCCTGTGATTGGATTGCTCATGCAAATTCATCCTCTGGAAGCCCAAGAAGTTGTCTGAGCTTTGGAACAATTTTATCATCAATCTGCTCTTCAATCATTGATACAAAATCTTTTGCATCTTGCTCAGTAGATCCCGATCCAAGTATGATTTTCTCAATATTAAATGATAAAAGGCTCTTGAGTCCGGAAGATCCTCCCGATCCATTCGAAGATCCACCAGAACTTGCACCGGGCAACTCTTTGAACGCATAAAGATTATCATCTGGATGCGTATGAATAACTTGACCATCTTTTGTGATAATCGCATCATTAACGTTTGTAGCATTGCTTCCACCTAAATCAATTCCAATTGATTTTAAGCCATTTACAAATGATGCTGGTAATACCTCTGCAAGTATTTTCTTTATGTCATCTTTCATTTTCGTAAACATCGCAATGATCTTATCAGGAATACCAGATATGAATGCAACAATGTCATCCCAGAAAAAATACAAAGCAGAAACTGGAAAGAGAGCCATGATCACATACTTTCCATAAGTCTTTACAAGATTCAGAACTTTGTCTAACATACCTTTAAAGAGTTTAGCTAGATCAAAATCCTTCCATGGTCCAAGGAAATCTCCAATGATGGAATCTCCACCATCCATCCACGTTAAAAGCTCATCTACTACGAGAACCACAGCTGCAATGGCAGCTCCGATTCCAACCATTATAGCAATCACAGGAGCCCAAGCGACGATGAAAGCATAGCCTGCTCCAATCATTGTATAAATTGTAGGTATTAAAATTGCAGTTAATGTTCCAGCTAACACAATAAGTGCAAACTTAACTCTATTAGCTCCATCTTCACTATCTGTAAAATAATTTAACAAAGGAATCAGTGCAAGTTGTAGAGGCTTAATAGCATTAGCTACCATCTCTCCAATAATTTCTCTTAAATCTCCAAATCTTTGATCTAGAATTTCTGCTCGTGCAGCAGCTGTATTCATATGCTTTGCGTATTGTTCTGTGAGAGCTGAATTTTCTTTGAGAGCAGTCATTATAAGAGCCTCTCTCATTCTCTTGGAAGTCTCGTCTGCACCAGTTCCAATTGCCTTGAACTGAGCTTGGTACTTACCGAAGACGGCTCCGTTCTTTTTCAAGAATTCATCTGATCCTGAGATAATAGACTCTTGTGCCTTCTGCATAACTTCGCCTAAATCTTTACCAGTTACAGCAGAGACTTGCTGTAATCCAGAAAGAGAATTAGATATAAAATCTACTGAAGCTCCCATTTCAAGAGCACGATTTGCAGCAGCTTTTAGAGATCCTTCAGAACTAAGACCTTGCGAATTCACAAGAGCTTCATCTATTGCTGCTCCAAGTTTTGGATACTCACTACCAGCAAGATTTTCCACTTGTACTCTTTGTTGCTCTAAAGCAGAATAAGCATCGAGAGAAGCAGAAGCATAACTTGCTGCAAATGCGATTACACCAGCTGCTGCAACTCCTTTTAAGAATCCACCAAGATTCTTAGCGGAAGTTGAAGTTCTATCTAATGTGGAATTGATCTTTTTAATCTCACGTTCTGTTAGTCCAGCAGCTTTAGCTGATTCTAAGAATTCATCTTCTAAATTCAAATCATTGCGTGCGGAATTAATCAAAGCTTCCATTTCTGCTTCGGTCTTTCCAAGAGATTCAGCTAATCGCAAAATCTCAGGATTAGATTTAGATGCAGTGTCAAAAACACTTGCACCTAAATCTTGAATTGAATTTGCAGCTTCTCGTGAAAATAAATCAACAGATTCCAAAGAACTGCCAAAAGTTTCTTTGATTTGATTTACCTCTTGCTCTAATGCATCGAGTGCATCAGCTGCATCCCCAGATAAATCAATAGCTACATTCAATTCTCTAAGAGCCATTAGAAGATAATTCTCCTAGGCAATGCTCGATTATCCTCATATTTGATTCGATCATCTAATGCTTCTAAAAACATTCTATATTCCAAATCCGACATTTGATCTATATACTCTTGAGAAAAAACAGAAGCACCAACAATAAATGGTTGGTAGTAACCTGCTTTAGTTTTATACAAATCATATCCATACTGTTTGATCTCTATTTCTGATGGATTCTTATTCCAGTTAAATCTCTTGTTCCAACTTCCCAGCAAGAAACCTTTGGACTACAAGAGTCCATACCTCCAATTCTTTTGGATGAATATCATCTACATTAGGTTGGAAGTTATGATTGATTGGCTTGACAACAAACTCAAAAGCTCTTTCCATCAAATCAATAGTAGATATCTTGTCTGTCAGTGAAATTGACTTCCACTCAGCAGCTTTACGATTGCCTGGATGATGTAAAGCGTAGTTCCTACCATCGATAAATGTAATCTCAGCATAACGTCCAGTATCATCAATTTTTCGAAGTATAGGAGATTGCATCTTAACCTTATTAGATGATTTCGAAATATTACTGGATTCTGGAGCACTTGAATATTCTGGAAGTGAATCTGCATGGCTCCTATTATTTTGAGATTGTGCTTGATCTTGACTCATGATAATGTTGCTCCTTTATAATCTAACATTAGAATAATCCAAGTTTGATCCTTGTATTCTTTACCTCTTTCCATTACAGCTGGAGTCATTACTCTTCCTTTGGATGCAAATCCTACATGACCTCCATCAGATTTATCTTCTATCAATACAGTGAACATAGTGCGAGTCTTAGTTAATGCGTCTAACAATGCATTGTTAGGATCTGATCCGAGATTAACGATTGTCAACTTGTAACGATAATCATAGATCTCTGAGATATTATTGTCTCCATTTACACCAGACTGTGAGCTGATAACATCGCCTGTCATTCGTTCAACTTTTATATGCGAATCTTGTCCTGAAGGAGTAAGATCCTTTCCGTTTATAATCAATTTAAGTTTCTTAGGATCCCAAATCATTAATCTAACTCTCCTTCAATATCTACAGTATTAATTGCACCTTGCAATCTTACTTTGAATTTTATAGGTGGAAAAACTCTATTGTCTCTATCGTTTTTAGGAATTGAATCAAAGTCTGGAACTATGATTTTATATTGATAATCTCCTAAATCAGATCGAGTAAGATCTTCGTCTGTTTCAACAGCAGCAATCATTCCTGAGTTACCTGCTGCCGTGAATCGATCTCGCATTGCAGTTGTAATTAAAGCAAGGGAAGTTGTAGTATAACCAATTTTTGGATTGTTAAGGAAAACAGAAGATACATCCTCATTAAGCCTGGCTTGCAACCAATCTCGGATATCAATTACATCATCATAAGCTCCACCGGTTGTTATGCCAGGCCAGAAAACTTGGAATCCTGAGAACAATGCTATGACATTTCCTTTATCGTTAATAATTGAATTGGTTGTAGAATTGCTATATCCTGAGTTAGTTACACCAGATAATCTTAAATATGCTGGATTATAACTTCCTACTTGTCTAGCAACAGTATCACCTAAGTAACGAGCATCAGGATGATTACTTGGATCAGAATGAAAAATCAATAATTCTCGCTCTTCATTTCTTCCAACTAAAAGAGTGATATCAGAAGTCAACCCAACATATCGCTTTTTGATAGAAGCAAGATAATTTGAATTTGCAATAATCTCTGCTTTCGTATTGGTAGTTCCAAAAACCTTATACCAAGAATCCTTTCCATTATTTCTAAGAGCTGCAATTTCAGTTTCAATTTGATTCCACGCAGTAAGTAGAAATACGGCAAGCCTTGAAGGAGCATTGTTTTGAGCAAAGAATGCTTGTGCTTTTTTGTACTCAAGATCTGTATTCTCGAATCCTAAACCTAAAAGATCATCAGCTTCAGATATCTCCATATATCTTTCATAAGAAAGAACAGAGGATGCTACAGCTTCAACTACTCCAGAACCAGCTTCACCTAAGAGAGCAATATCCACAATTGTGTTTACATCGGAAACACCTTCCGCAGCGGTCTTAACCTGAGAAGCAGTAGAAGTTGGCTCACCAGAACCATTCGTAGCAACTGTTACTTCAATTATATATGGAGCTACACTTGTTCCAGCTCCGGATCTTGCAACGGATAGAGCTGTATTATTTCCAGATACTGCATACACAACATTGATATACACAACGCCACCAGTCTTGGAAGTGAATTTGAGTCCTGATTCACCAGATAGAACATCTGCAAAATACTTAGGTGCTTTTACACCGAGCAACATCGCAAGGTCAAAACTTGTTTGAGCAACTGGAGTATTTCCGAGTTGTATATTTACCTTTATGGGTTCAATTTTAGATATCATCTATTCCTCCTCAATAACAGGTGCAGATGATGGTTTGCCAACCTGCTTGGTCTTAACTTTGTAATAATCAAAATGCAAATCAAATCCTGTTCTATAATCATAACGAATTGTATCCATTGGAATGGTTCGATCTTGGATATCACCAGAGACAAGTTTAGGACTTACCTCGATAGCCTGACATGCCTTCAATCCTTCAATAGAATCGAAATAATCCATAGCTCTAGAAGCCAGATCCATAGCAGTAGCAAGAGATTTATTGTGAACAAAGCTGATAGAGATGGTTGCTCTACTTATCTTCTTAGTAATCTCATTCAACTTATCTGGATCAGTTACATCATCCACAACGATTGGTTCTAAAACTTTCGATGCAGAATGTTCGGGAACTTGGAATAGATTCAAAATCTTATACAAACCAAATGGATACAGCGATTTGGGCTCTATCTGAGATTCTCTATCTATAACTAATTTAGGTTCATTTGGAGTTAGATGATCTCTTAACAGTTCCATAGCCTTTTCGATGTCTTGTAATATTTTCACGGTATAACCTCAATTTCAGTATCGATCTGTGGATCTTTCTTTCTTCCTAGATAGCGAATGAATCCACCTTCATCCCTCATGTCCTTAATATCTCGAATCACATAATATGTATTATTCACTTTAAATTCATCGTTGAACTTCAGTTCAACATCGCATGGTTCCAACTGAAAAAGGTTTCTATCTTCCGAACTAAAAGAACCTGCATCAGAAAGATTGAGTTGTCTTCCACTGATCGGAGTAGATGGCCAAATCTTTTCAGATTTCATAGCTACAGATTCCACATACTCTCCATTGGCATCCTTAGTACTTTCACCTTTCACATATAAGGTTACATCCTTATTGTGTTTCAAAAGAGTGAGTCCAAGTCCTTTCAGCATCATGCAGCTACCTGCACATCATAAACTTTTCCATTGATAGAATAATTAATTGCCTTAAAGAGTCGCAAAGATTCTCGCATTATACCGGGGCCTTTCTTCTTAGCTAATGTGGAATCAGCTAATGGTGTAAATGCTGGATCATTATTCACTATTCGATTTCTGATTTCAGCTACAGCAACGAGTCCTACTCGATGCATCACCTGCTCAGCTGCAATCGAACCAGAGAAGAAATCCCGAATTCCTCTTTCATATTCTTCGAAAATTCTATCTTGCACTTTAACTTGATCCAAAGTTTCTCTAAGCCAAGACCTCTCAGGTAGTATAACAGTCGTCTTTCCACGCTTAATCGATGCACCAAACTCTTGTGCACCGGCATAAATCATTAGCTCAGTATCTTCATTGCCAATAAGACCAACCAATACTTCTGAATCTTCAATGATTTTTAATCCAGCAATCATTCGCTTGATATCCGTTGAACCGCTGTCAGTAATCTTAACTGACATCAGACTCCACTCCTTCCAGCAAATCCAAGGATTCCAAATTTAGTTCTTTGAAATAACTTATAGTATGCTGTTGAGTTCTCGGCATCTCTTCCATTGCCAAAATAAGATCGTGATATGCCATCAGCAGATTCGCTTGAGACATCTCTTTCAATAATCCCAGCAATCTCTAAATCGTTTGCTGTAATATACATTTGCAATTGGTAAAACTTAGGATGATCAACTGCAACACCCTGAGAGACTACAGCTTCTACTGCTAGATCCAAATAGAGATTCAATGTATCATCAGATACTTGAATAACTTTATTCTGGAGAAAGGATCTCAGTTGTGTTACAGTTGCCAGAGCCATTTACTTTTAACCTTTAAAAAAGTTTACGCTACTACCAATCGAGAGGTTCCAGTTCTAACTAGAATTCCTTCAGGTCGATTTACATGAACCCCGCCAATTTTCTCAAAAGCTTTCATTCTCATGTAGCCTTCGATCTCTTTCATTGGTTCAGTAACTACATCTAACTCTCTGGCTTCAATGAGTTCCACAACGTCTGCTGTATTCTCCATGAGCACAAATCCACCAAGTAAGTTATTGCCATTACCTTTTTTCTTGAGCACTCCAGGATTCAAGTCTTGGGTTCTTACGAATCCACCTGGAAAAAGAATGTCTTTCTTACTCATCAACCAATCCAAAGTAGTGATTGTCTCACTTTCTGAAAATGGCATCAAGAGTTCCAAGAAGTCTTCATCTGAAATCAAACAAATCTTAGCTTTATACTTTCCAGATTTTTCAAGATCCTTTTTAGCAGTTAAGAATGTTGTGAGTTTTTGGATCGGAGTCATATTCGACAACAATCTCTTCTCTTCATCGTTACCTGGTGAATTCAAAGTCCCGATTGGAGCAACTGGAGTCACCGAAACACCTGGCCAATTGAATAATCCGTGTTTAACGATTTTCTTTTCGTCTTTGGATTTCATTCCGTGAAAACAGATTTTGTTCTCTTGTTCGGAAATAAATCGTCGAGCTCCATTCAATCGTTTTTCGCTTACTGGATAAGAATTACCTTTGCCCATTTCTCTTCTCGCAGCAGCGGAGTCTAGATCGTCTTGAGTGACTTTCAATCCTGCATCGATGTTAAACAACTTACCGGTGACAGCTCCACCTTGTTCACCAACAAAGGTCAAATCATCAGCATTATTACCTGACTCAGTAACACGTGCCGATCCAGTTTCTTCCAAGTATTCAACAGTATAACTGTGTGAAAACGCAGGAGTTTCAGTATTGAGAGGAAGAATCTCTCTTGCTACCAACTCGTTCTTTCTGACTTCTAAGATTTTGCGGAAAACAAACTCAGTATCCTCTGGTCTCCAAAATGCTTTTTTAGTTAATGGCATATCAATACTCTCCTATACGTCCATTGTGATTGTATGAGTAGTAGGTAGAACCTCTAGCTCAACATTGCCTGGCTCAAAGCTTCCATAGAATCTTACACCAGATACTAACGCCGTTTCATTCGCAACTGCGGTCTTACAGAACATACCTGCTTTGGATGCTCCACTATCAACTAAGCGAATGCGAACAGCATCCATTGCGTTAACAGCTTCAAGACAAGGAGCCCAAGCAACACCTTCTGTAATTAAATTACACAACTCAGAATCATTGAATGCTTCATTCGAGATATCACCTGCACTGGAAGAATGACCAACCAATCCATCGAATCGAAGAGCAGCTGAATCTTTTACAAGAGCAGCTTCTGCGAATGCAACTATAACAGAAGCACCTGTTCCAGCTAAGGCAACATCTAGAACTGCATTGATATCTTCATCAGCTTCAAGAGCTGCTTTGACTTGAGATGCAGTAGAAGTGATTGCCGCTGAACCGTTTGTAGCTGCTGAAACACCTACAACGTATGGATCTTCTTTAGCTCCAGAACCTGATACAGCTACTTCAAGAGGAGCGTTATTCGTTCCAGGATTTATAACAAAGAATCGAATCCAGTCAGCAATGTTCTTAGTAGTAAGAAGCAATCCTGCGTTGCCAGTTCCAACGGCAAGCTTATCTTGAACTCCATCAGCGGAGACAACTGCTAGTCCATCGCCAGCACCAACAATCATAGCTCCAAAGCCAAAAGGCAAGCGACCATAACTGATCTTTTCACCTTGTTGAAAGAATCTGCCGTTACGAGCCTGTCTTCCAAGCTGTCCCGGAACAAATTCATAAAGTGCTCTATCAGGAACACCAAATACCGTAGACATTGCCAAAACAGCTCCGGGCAATTCAAATCCAGTTAAAGCTGGAGCCAGATCAGGAATGCAATTAGCGATTGCGAGAAACGCTAAAATTGTAAATATGAAAATCATTAATTTGTTTAATCTCATGGTTAAACCTCCTTATGGATAGAAGATCGATTTTTCTTTAAAGTCGCTATGTCAGCTGAATCTTGTTTAGCTGCTGATGAGGGCGATCCATCTCTATCATTCGCTTTGGTTCTTAAAGTCTCAACAGCTGCTTCAAAGTAACCGTTCAACAATTTTGGATCCATTGAATCTTGCTTAGCTGCGGAAGATTCTGGGAATGCTTTAGCAACCACAAGTTTCTTGAGTTCTTTGGAAGATACTCCATCAGTCTTAGCTTCTGAATCAACCGCTTGAACAGTTTGAATTAGCTTCAATCTCTTCATCGCAAGCGAATCTTGAGTTGCCTCTGATGTTGCTTTCTGCAATAAGTCTTGGTGTTCTTTCAACAATTGTTCCAAAAGTTGAATCTTAGTTTGAAGCAATTCAACATCGGGATTGTCTTGCTTTGCAGCTGGATCTGGGTTTTCTTTGGAAGGATCGGTATTAGTTCCATCACCTGCCATTTCTTCATCTTTTTTCGCTGGATCAGCGTTAGTTCCAGCTTCTAAGCCTTCATCCTTCTTAGCTGGATCGGTTGTGTCATCGCCATCTAGCAGAGCTTTGGCACTGTCTAGAAGAGCACGTGCTTTTTCTAAAAATTTCGGTTTCATGGGGACTCCTTTTCGAGTTTCTTGGAATGCTACATCTAAGTTTTTTGGTAGATCTGCGGAATCTAGATAGACTCTCACTTCTTCGCCTGCTCGACCTTGGTCAACAAATGCAAAATGGTTAAAGCGAATGTGGGTTTGCTTAAGGTCATAAGCTTCACCATTAAATTCACCTGGCTCGCTAACTATCGTAGATCGAAATCCAACAGAAATTTCGATTTTCTTTCGTTCGAGAATTTCTCGTTTTAAGTCAGCATCCCAAATTGTCGCATTGCCCCAAAGCTTGGATTCATCTTTCGTGATAGAATCGCCTAGTGCACCTCTTGCATACGTCTTGGAATTCGAAGTTGAGATCAAACCCTCGTTATCAGAGATAGGTGGGTGATCGTTAGTTGCAGCAATTCCTTTGGCTGACTCAATCGTTTGAGGCGAGAATAAATCCTCTGGTAATTTAGCCTCTCTGAGAATCTTTCCGTCGGATCGAACGTATGGAAATACACCAGTTCGAGCGAACGCAACTCGACATCGAAGAAAGTCTTCGTCTTCCTTGACGTGACTTAATTCAAGTGTAGCAGAGTCGTATCGTATCGCAAAATCTGGCATTTGAAAACAGTATAGCACTGTCTCCTAAAGCCAACAAGGCAGTGATTCTGAATGGCTAGGAATGATTAGGTTTTTGGATTTGGAATCTAGAAATTAGAACGGATTTCTTGATCAGTTTTTCTTTGATCGGCTTGGGAACGTGCGTAATCAACAATAGCTTTAGCAGTTTCAAGATCAATATTTTTAACTTTCATATAGGAAGCTACTACGAGATTATAGTCAAAGTCGTCTCCAAATACATTGTAGAGATTCGACTCCGCTTCCTCAAAAGTTAAAGTTTTTAAAGCTTCTGAAATTTTCATTTTAGTATCTTCGCTTCAGTATAAATTTCTTCGAGAGTTTTTTCAAGCATTAAAAGTTCGGATTCTTCCCAATAACCAGATATCGGATAGGCTTTTTTAATTTCAATTTGACTTAGAATTTTTTTACTTTTAAGCTTTTTAGCCAAAAACTGTTCGTTCGCTCTTGCAAATAATTCTGAGATATCCAATAAATATTCAATATGCTTTATAGTTGCAAGATCAGGTTTAAATTTTCTTCCATCCAAAAATTCACCTTTATTAAGGAGCTGGACTAGGTTTTTATATGTTTTGGTTTTAACAATAGTCTCTCGAAACAGTTTCGTCTTTTCCGTCTTCGTTCCATACTGTTCAGACTTTCCTAGAACATTAAAATCAACCATATGCGCAAACTCATGGACAAATGTTGATTGGCTTAATTGTTGATGCGAAACCAAAGTTGAAACGCCGATAGAATTGGTATTCGGATCGAAATATCCAAGAGTATTTGGATTAGCCTTTGCATAAGAAGCGAGTATGGTTGCAACCTTCACATCCTTAACCGAATCAGGAAGAATCAAAATTTCATTCAACTCTCTTGATGTGGATCCAAGTCTGGAAGATAGAATCTGAGAACTGAATTTAACAATCTCGGAAGGCTTTCTTGAAATCTCATTTGAACTCGAAGATTTTATCTCAACAGACTGAATCGGATCTTTAGGACTTTCGATTTTTGAATTGATTGGTGGCCAATCAGGCTCTGCATAACACCTGCATCTCCATTCCTCACCTGGCTTAGTTGCCATCGGTCCAATTCCTTTTCTGTTTAAAATTGGAGGCTTATCCCAATACCAATATTGGTCAGCTGGTCCACCTGCTGACTTACCTCTGTGAGTCTCTCGAACTTTGGAATCTTTTTGGTTTCTCCACCAGAAACCAGGGAAGCCTGCTTCTTTCTGTCTGAGCTCAGATTGCTCTGCAAAAAATCTTTGAACCTGATCCTCTGCCCAAAACTCAGCTCGTCCAGCTGTCAGATCATTTTGGCTCTTAAGATCCTTGCCGATATCTTGAATCGATTTTCCTTTTTCAATTCCTTGAAGGACAATCTTCTGGACATCGGTCATATGATCTCTCATTCCAGAATGCATGATATTGTACTGCTCTTTAATCTTCTGATTGATATTCTCGAAGACTTTAGGTGATTCCTTGGGAAGTCCTAAAGCTGGAACTCGAAATCCAGATCGATCACCTCCGCTGTTACCAGGTGGTGGTGGATTTCCCATCTTACTGTTTTGGTTCCGGAAAGACTTTTCTGTTTGAGCCTTCGACCAAGCATCAATTAGTTTTGTATTTTTCGTGATTCGATTTTGGAAAACATCGGAAGGAACAAAATCACCATACTCTTTTTCTAACTTTGCCAGCTCTACAGCAAGATCAGATGCATCCAAAGAGACCTGGCTCGATTCAACCGAGTCCAAAATAGGAATTGATGCTTGGTATTGCTCGGCAATTAACAAAACCTTACGATTGATATCTGAGATAAACCTTTTGATCTCCAATCGATAGAACTTTTTTGAGTCTCTTTCTAGGTGGTTAGGATACATTTTAGTCGATTTTCCTCATTTTCCCAGGAATATGTCTCATATAGCTTCTAAAATCCATCTGGAACCACGCTAAAATCAAATCTTTGCCGTTTTAAAACGTTAGATAACTCGATTCCTATATCATTAGGTGGGTAGACATGCAAAGCCCCGCAAAATGGCTTAGAATGCGTTTTTCGATTTTCCATTTGTATCCATATTCGCTTTGTTAGCTAAAGGATCGGGAACTGGAAGTTCAGGCATCTCTAAGTTATACGGATTGCTGTCATCATTTTCATCTGGATCTTCGAATTCTTCCAGATCAGCGAACCTCATTCTTGTTACAGTGGATGGACTGACTACTCCAGCTGTGATATAGATCTGATCAGTTTGTGCTAATTGCAATTTCATCTGAGCTTCTTCCAGAGGATTCAATTTCCAAAGTGGATTGAATGTGAATTCCCAATCGAGAGAGTTTACATCTACACCAAGTTTCTTGAAAATCTCACCATCTCTCTCTCGTATGATGAGTTGGATTGCTTTCTCGATGATAGGTCGGACTTTAGATTCTTGTTGTCTGGAACAATCGTCGTAGTAAGAGATCAAATCATATTGTCCAGCAGTGAGTGCTCCTTGCTCTTGTCCGAGAATCTTGGACTTAGGCATTCGGGAAAGTCCTGATAGAACATCAAAGACATGATTGAGAGAGTCTGCTAAATTTGAATCGGAGTTTCCAGTATTGGCAATTCTAGAAATTTCATCACCTTCTGTAATAGGTAGAAAGCTTTGCGTGCTCAAAGTTTTGCTTAGCAATCGCATATATTCTGAGAGAACTTTTGGACTTGCAAGATCTACATTTTTAGATTTGAAAACCTTAGCGGAAGACTCGAAGAGGTTTGTTGTAACAGACCACAATGCAATGTCTTGGGCATAAATTGCTTCCAGGATTTTTTCCAATACTGATATTCCACGAATCTCATCAGCCATAAAATCATTCACGAGCCATTCGACTCTTGAGTTATGAACCTGAGTTCCATACACCCAGAATTTATGATTATGATAATTTTTGGAAAGTGGATCAGTAGATTGAATATGAACATTGAATCGATCGGCTTCAATCACATTCACAAAATCAATCTTATGAATTTCTCTAGGTAGCTCTTGAGATAATTGATTGTCGAATTGTGGAATATCACATTTGATTCCCCAATACAGAAGTCCTCCGAGATTGTACAATCTCTCGTATTCAAGAAGTTTTACAAGTCTAGCTCTAAGATTCAATTCATCCATTCGATTGATAATGAGTCGAGAAATTCCTAAACCTTCTAAGCCAGTTTCTCTATCATCATTATCACGATTTGTCTTAAGTGTAATCCAATTCTTGACCATGTCCATAGGTGGGACATCTATAATATTTGAGATAAAACCATTCGACATTTTGAATTGTCGAGCAGAGCTTGGTTGAATATTATTTGCATTGGGATGAATGCCAGAAAGCTTATCTCTAGAAGTTCCTTTACCACTTGCTTCATGTGAAAAAGAATCCAGCGAAGCAATCATCACACTATGAGTATCACTGGAATTCTTCTTATTATTGCTATGGCTATGCGATCGTCTTCTTTTGCTCATTGATTTGCTCCAAGGGAAAGTAGATACTCATAGAAAGCCATTCGCTTATTGAGTGATTGAGCCTTCCTGCCAAACTCAATATACTTAATGAGCATAGACAATGCATCCGGTGCATCATCATGCTTTGCTAGATCAGAGTATTCTAAGATTTGTTTTAAAAATTTCGGACTTACAAGATTGGAAAATACAAGCAGATCCCAATTCATAAGAAGGTATTGCTGAATTCGAAAATCCTTTTTCTCAACAGAAAAGATTGTCTTTACATTCAAGCCTCGTGATGATAATTCTATTTCGGGTCCATCTTCACCTTTGTTGCCTTCGATATACAAGAGAGAGAGATTATGAAGATGATATAGCTTTTCAATTTTATCATAAGACTCTTTGAGTTTTGATCTCCAAATTTCACCAGCTGTAATATTCAATTGAGGCTGATCAATTCCACCAGCTGCGAATGCGTTGTAGTCTCGCTTCGCTTCTTCTTTCTTAAATGCTGGATCCCAGAAACCAAATATCTTCAATTCACGCTTAGGCTCTTGTCTTACTGGATGAGAGAACATCCTTTCAACGAGATCCATAGGATCTTGTTGGAAGAGGCCAGAGAATCTTTTCTCGCCAATCAGTCTTCTGATTTTCTGTAATCTATCAATCGGAAATTTTTCAGGCCATAATGCTTTGCCTTCTGCATCAATCGCTGGAAGTTTAAGATGATACCAATCACCTTTCTTCTCGGCTATCATGCGACAAGATCCTCTGATTCATTCAGTAGTCTACCAGTTAGATCATCACGAGTCCAGCGAGTATGAACGATAACAACAATGCCTTTTGGGGAAAGTCTTGTCTCTGCTACCATGAGATAATTGTCCCAAATCTTTTCAGCAATCACAGGAGATACAGCCTGCTCTAAGTTCTTAAATGGATCATCTATAATAAGTAAATCTGCACCTTCACCAGTAACGCCTCCAGCTAAACCAGCCGAAATAACCAATCCACCTTTCGTTGTTTCCCATTCATCAGCAGCTCGAAGATCAGACCGAACTGAAAGATCAGGAAAGACTTTGTTATAATTAGGAGACTCAATACAATCTCGCACCCAACGTCCAAACCGTTGAGCTTTAGAATCGGAATAAGATAAAATAATAACATTATCTGATGGATTTCTTCCTAAATACCATGCAGGGAAGAGTCTAGTAATCAGTTGAGATTTACCATGCCTTGGAGGCATGTTGACGATCAGACGATCCATATCCGAATTTCGTTTTTCCATTTTCTCCAAAGACGACGCAATCTCTTTGATATGCCATGGAGTATCAAACTTAGGATCTAAGTAGGAAGAGAAAGCAAGAAGAGAATCTTTGCCTTTCTCTTTGCCATAGATGATTTTGTCTTTTTTCCGAACCCTAGAGTAACGCTTGGTTCCTTGTTCTGTAAATAATTCGAATACTTCTTTATTTACGATCATCCGAAATTTCTTTCACTCCCGAACGATTCAAATCTACTTTGATAAATTTCTCATGAATAATCATTGAGACTTCATCCCAATTATCTTTGATAGCTTTATTTACATCAGAAACTTGCGTAATTGCCTCAAAGATCATATTCACAATCATAAAAGGAGTGACTTTTTTCTCTTCTGCTTCCGCAAGTTTTGCTTCGAACTCTGCAAGAGATTTGAATGCAAAGACTGATCCTTCGAAAGTTTTAAGCTTAGGTGCATTATCAGATATAAGTTGATTGTAAATTATCTCAGCTAATTTAGAAGTTCTATTCCGCAACTCAACCATGCTATTCTCAGCTAGAACTTCTACTCTATGATTAGTTCTTTCTGTCACTGCGAGTCTTCGATCTTCCCAAGTCATCCCTGCGGAATCTTTCTTGTTACTCCAAGCCTGAATTGATTTAGAAGTAGTACGAGTTCCAAACTCAGACCGTATCGTAGTTGCAATCGAGTTATAAGAATCGCCTTGGATCAAATAAAGATAAAAGGCTCTCTCACGTATAATTTCAGAAGTCATTCTTAACCTTTGCTCTTCAACTGAATCATAACAACAGAACTAAGCTTATCTACCAATAATTCTTTGGCATACATAACTCTATGTCCGAATCTTTGGCGATACGGAAAGTGGCCATACGGATCTGTAACAACCAACCATTCTTTCTGGGAATTTTGAACTTGATTCAATGCAGTAATTATATGTCCTGATTTGGTTAGTGTAGTTCCTAGTCCTGCTGGTCGCTCGTAAGCAACTAAATAACTTACTACATCATTATATGTGAAAGTAATTTTGTTTTTTAAGTTTCTCTTATAGTTTAGTTCATATTGAGATCCTTGCAACATAACATTCGCCCATTCGACATGTTTCTCAAATACATAAACATCAATAGAACCAGGCTTAATATTTTGCTGCTGGAGATACAACTCAAATCCATGGTAATAAGAAAATGTATCCATCTTTGCAAGGTGACTCATTGTAGAATCAACTCTACCAATCCAATTTATAAGATTTTGAATCGTATTACCCATGCATTGTTGGTATCCTAATAATTTCCAAAATGGAGTTGGAGGATCAGGCCTTTGTGGATTCCAATCACAATCAGGCATAGGAATATTGGTTTTAAAAGGAATGTAATCCTCTGTCAAAAAGATTTCATTCATGCAGATATCCTTCCTTTAAATACAAGACTTAATACATATAGAACAAATAAACCAATACCAATATAAACCAACCATTCCAACATATCATTCCGACCTTTCTCTTCTCGAAGCTCCTTGATTTCATTTTGATCCTTTGAAGATTGCCTTCCAGTAACACGAATGAGATTAGCAGCTCGTGTGAGATCATCTGCTGCTTCTCTTTCTGCAAGAGTTGAGTTGGGATTTGATCGTATGGTTCTAGCTTTCTGTTCTAAGGTTTCGGAAAATGCTTCCGAGGCAGGTTCAGAAACAGAAAGAGTACTACAAGAGAATCCGAATAAGAGAATTAAAATTATTAAGATCTTCAAAACCCACGCTCCTTTAAAATTCTATCCACTTCATTATCATAGATTTCCTCACCAGTCTTAAAATTGCTTGGTTTCGAATTCAAAGTTATTACGTTTGATTTTCTTTCATTGAACCTTTTTGCTGCGAAGAGAGTTCCTTGCCCTAATACAAAAAACATTAAGGTCTGTACCAAAATCTCTTCCTGTGATTGGATTCCATTAGAGTCGAACCAAACCCAGTAAACCGTGCACCCAATAAAAAGTAGAAAAGCTATCCACGTTCGGAATGTAGTATCTGAGAATTTACCTGACTTATCATCAGTCCAAAGCCAACTGAATACCTTCATTTTCCCTCCTTGATAGAAACCACAGAAACATTATTAGTTCCAGTTGTAGATCTAAGTGCGTTTAAATTTCTAGCTAACTTATCGAAACGTCCTTCGGGAAACAATACCTTGAGCCTTATAACATCCTCAATCGATACATTCGCAAAGAAATTAGATACAGCTGTTATTGCTTGAGAGTTCATTGATTGAGTTTCAAGAAAATTTAGCGAGAGTTTCTTTCCCGATATAGGAATCAATCGAATAGCTCTCTCGAATTGGATTAGAAAATCTCTCAGTTTATCCTGTTCATCAGGACGGAGTGAATCCGTGAATCCAAGCGAGATAGTTATAGATTCCAAGAATTTGCGAGAAGGATGATCTCTTAAATTGCGAATTACTTCAATGATAAGCTGGAACTCTTCCAGAATTTTTTCTATTCTTGAGATATGTTCTGATTGCTCTTGAATTGTTTTTTTCATGGATCGAACTTCTTCAAGCAAATTGAATGGCTCTGGACTCTTCTTAAAGAAGGCAAAAATCTCTTTGCCATATTTCAGAATAATCGCAAGCAACAAAAGCAGGCTACCTGCAATATAAGCTCCCAATGTTTTTGGTTCGAATATTTCTGGCTCCATTAGAACTCACCACCACAATTAGTTTTCACCAAATTTTTAATACATAGGGCAGGTGCTTTCGCATAATGGATAGAATCTAACATCTCAGATTGCAGTAAGGGAGACGAGAAACAAGGATCAGGATCTACCCAACAGGCATCCTGAGATAATGCTCGCATTTGAGCTGATATGATTTTACGATTTAAATTTGCTTTGTCGACAAAAGTTGGATGCACTTCGATATAGATTCGCTTAGTTGAAGGAAAACGAGTTTGTAAATTTGAATTGTAATCTCTAAATGTCTCAACGATTCTTTCGTTTGGAATAGAGCGAAGTAAATCATTGCCTCCAATTGTCGACGTTATGATGATGCTTGGATTGCTAGTGTTAATAGACTTACCAATCCTAGATCTATAGTCACAGAGAGTATCTCCTGAGACGGCATTTATCTGAGTTAAATTAGGATTGAAATATCCTTCAAATTTGTGAGAGATATCTATTGTTGAATCTCCAACAATGATATTCAAGTATTGATTTCGATCAGATATAAATCTCTCAGCGTATCCACCAGAGACATACACAGGATTGAGCGTGTAAAACAATTGGCAATCTGCTTGCTCATATACAGATGCATTCTGAGCAAGGAACAATCCAAGCAGTAGATCACGTTCTCTCTTTTTGGAGTTGTCTTGGTTGGAACAAAATGTAAAAAAAAGTAAAGTTATAAATAAAAAAAGGATTCGTTTCATGATAAAAATACTTTATCAGAAACGTAATCATTATACAAGTTGAGGCTTAATAATGACTAGGAATGCTTACTA
>JAACWH010000073.1 GCA_009991425.1 Leptospira sp. | reverse complement strand
TTGTTCAATCCAATGACCGTATCAAAGAAACTGTGAGTATAGTAGAAGAGATTTCCGACCAGATCAATTTACTTTCTTTAAATGCTTCTATAGAAGCGGCACGTGCCGGTGAATATGGAAGAGGTTTTGCAGTTGTAGCCAGTGAAGTATCTCGACTCGCTGATAAGACAAGTGAGAATATCAATCGAATTAAATCGATTGTTAAAGATTCACAAGCTTATTCCAAAGAAAGCATCAATGCAATGCAAGAAATCCAAGCTAAAGTTAAAATCGCGCTTGAAGAAACAAAATCAATAGATGATCGAATCCAAAAAATCTCTCAACTTACTGAATTCAATTCAGAACGAATTCGAAAAGCTAAAGAAACCATTCATGAATTGAATTCGCGTGCTGGTCAAATCAGCAAGAACATCATTGAACAATCCAATTCAACTGAGGAAATCAATGAGTCCCTAGAAGATATATCCTCTTCGAATGAATTAGTTGTCCAATCATTCGAACAACTCAAATCTCTCTCGCATGAAATCCAAGCGATCTCTCAGATTCTGGATGAAAACCTGAGAGAATTTAGATTAGATTAGAAGAAGCGGTAGGTCGCTCCCATCGTAAAGGTTACACCAGTTCGGTAAGAAGAGAAAAGGTCATTCTGTCCTGTTACTTCATTCTTTTGGTATATTCTAAATCGAGTGTCCATAACATTCTTTGCGGCTGCTTTGAAATCCAATCTATCGTCTATTTTCCAAGAATAGACGATATCGGTAATTCCTGTACCTCTCTCAATCGCATCGGGATTGCCAAATGAGCCAACTGCGTAGATTCTATCTCCAAAGAAATTGTAATAGATTCCAATTGTTTGGTTTCTTTTTTTTGTTATGAAATAGTCAAATTTTAGGTTATAGACGAAATCTGATTGTCCTTGCAACCGTCTAGAAATATTGGTTGGATCATATGCAGATGTATTATTTAAAGCGTCTACTGCACCAGAACGGATAAATAAAAATTGCTCCCAAGAAAGTATTTGAACATGAGATTTAATAAAAAAGAAGTTTGTTTCGAATCGAAATCGTTCTAAGAACTCTTTTCTAAAGTCAAACTCTATACCTTGGATCTCTGCTTGATTGCCGTTCGCATATGTAAAATTTTGTGTAATTCCTCCTGCAACAGGCTGACCAATCAATTCGATAGGATTAGAAAGATTTTTCTTAAATACTCCTAATCCAAAGAAATCTGATCCTGTAATATAATATTCATATCGAATATCATAATTATGTATATAGGTTCTTTGTAAATTTGAATTCCCAAATACTCGATTAGCACCTAAATAAGGAGTAAATCCAAAAGGTGAAAGCTCTCGAAGATCCGGTCGTGTTACAGTTTGCGTATAACCCAATCTGAGATTCATATCTTTCTGAAACTCCCACACTAAGTTTGCAGAAGGCAGTGTATCTTTTGTTTGAAGTACTCCAACACCATTATTTCCAGCATCACAAATATTATTTCTAATTAAGGCGACTCGAACATCTTCATTAGAAACATCACATCCATAATCTAAATTGAATCTTGAACTTACGTCTTGAGTTCTGAAAGTCTTAACTTTCTGGAAGGAGTCTTCCATTCTAGCTCCACCAATAAATCGAACTTTAGATACTAATGGCAGATCTACCTGAGCAAATTGTGCTTTCAGTTTCTGAGATGCATCATAAGCATTCTGTTCGATTTGCCTTTCAGAAAATGTCTTAGTTGCGAGAGTTTGTCCAGATTGATTTATATATTGGGTTGGATTAAAAACTATTTCACCAGGAACTGGATAATAATCTAAAGGTGCCTGAACACCGGCATTTGATTTATTCCCAAATTCTCTAAATACAAAATTTTTATATCGATCTAATGTCATCCCACCTATTTTTAAGTCGGATTTCAATCCATCCCACTGTTCAAATGGTATTGTATACTTCATATTAGCTTGGCGAACATTATCATTGGATTCCGAAAAGAATCTTGTTCCGTCTGGGTTGTTGCCAAATCTTGTATAAGGTTCTGAGTAAGCTGCTGTGGATGGTCTTCTCCAAGCTTGCTGTGTTAAGTTAGGTTGGTCTCTTTGTGCTAGAGCATAAGCTAAATTCCATTCCAATTTGTGAGGTCGACTACTCTCACTCAGACTGATTGCATGGTCTCCTCCTAAAACTGTATTAAATAATTGCCTTGAGGTAACAGTTCCTGTCTCGGATATAAAATCGGTAGAATCAATATAATTTCTACCTGTTGCCTCTCTGAAGTTAGTATCTGAAGATACTGTATATAAGTTTTTTAAAAAAATTTGCTGACCTTTAGTGAATTCATAAGATAAATTAAGATTAGCACCAAAATTAGTTTCTTTATTGAACTCTTTAGAATCCTGTTCTTGCAACGGAGTATTGAATGTAGTTTCAGCGGCTCGAATACTTCCAATAAATCCTGGTAGATATCTAACATCTTTCACTTGCTTGGTTCGATATTCTTCACTTCGAATAATTCCTAGCAATATACCTAATCTTTGTCCACTATCTGTTGTCTTGAAAGTATTCCCAACAGAGAAATTAAAGTTTTTATCATATGAGCCTCTCTGGTTTTCAGGCGTCCATTGTTGGTTGAAAGATAGGGAGGATAGATTCACGAACTGAGGTGGGAGTCCGCCAAATCGATTCCCTGGTTGTAGAGGTAATTCACTAGGAAGAGAGTTCACTATCCCTGGTAGTTGGAAGCTGGAATTCGGTCTTCCAAAGAAATCTACAGCATCAAAGGTTTTGAATTCATATCCAGTCGTGTTCATGTTTCTACCGACACCTAGCCCAACAGACATTTCAAAAGAATCAGGATATTCTTTGGTTTCTATTTTTACAAGACCACCAGAGAATTCACCAGGTTCTTCAGGAACAAAAGTCTTTATAACACGAATATTCTTAAGAAAAGACGATGGAAATATATCGAGTGGAACCACTTTCTTGTCAGGTTCTGTAGTGGGAATCAAAACCTCATTTAATACAGTATTGGAATAACGCTCTCCCAATCCTCGAACGAAAACATACTTACCACCAATGAGAGTGATTCCTGTTACTCTTCTAACGACATCCCCTGCATTAGAATCGGGAGATTTCTTGATTGATTCAGCTGAAATTCCATCTGAAACAGCTGCTGATTTTCTTTGTAAGGCAAGAAGAGCTGAGTCAGTGTTGTTCAAGGCACGGTCTGAAACTTCAACAGTCTGAAGTGTCTGTGCTCCAAATGTTACATTCACAGCCTGGCTCTGACCAGATGCAATTGTTACTTTGCGATTTTGTGGTCCGTAACCATACATTTGGTATTCTACATCATAATTGCCAGGAGGAAGTGCGAGGTTGTATTTACCATCAAAGTCCGTCTTTGCAAATTTATTGAGACTTCGGACAACTATAGTTGCTCCGAAGACAGCCTCCCCATTCTCCGAATCAATTATGGTTCCTCTCAAATTGCCCGTTGCCTGGGAAAAAATAGGAAATGATAATAAAATAAGAATAAAATAAATAAATTTTTGTAATGTTTTCAACTGATAGACTCCTACGATATTGCTATCCTTTTAAAATCATCTAGAGGGAAAAGGAGTTCTTACAAAAACAGGTTACGATTGGTTTAATTATTTATTACAAACAGATTACAGGATTTAAGGAGCAATTACTCCTATTTTGTATAAATTACCAACCTTGAATACAGTTTTGATTTCGTCTATTTCGATACTTTTTGATCCATATTTTACGATAACATATGGTTTTAATCCTATGAGTTTCTTAAATACTCTAGGCTTTTGAAAAACTATTTCAAATTTAATATTATTTTTCAATGGTTTCACTTTTGTGTAGATTTTTTCATACCCTATTCTTGTTAATTTCTCAACTAGATATTGATAATCCTCAATAGGAGTTACATCTAATGATGTACCACTTCCATAAACATTTGGATATTGTACTTCAAGGTTCTCCTTTTGAGTAAAAATGTATGGATTTTTACTCACTTCTGGTTCGTTAATAGTTTTCCTTAGAAATTTTTGAACAGCTTCTTCAGGAGTTTTACTTCCATAGGATATTTCGTATGACTCTTTTTCATTGGAAATCAACAATTTCTTAGTTTCTTCTAATTTAGCTTTCATCTCAGGCGAAAAATCCAATTCGATTTTGCCTCTTTCTTTTTTACAATTCGTAAATAGTAATATTGTTATAATAAGATAAAGAATTTTTTTCATAATAAAAAACCCCAGCTAGGCTGGGGTCCTCTCGATAAATTTTAGTTAAATTCTTATTTTGATCTGTAAACTGTCCAACCACCAGTCCACCACTTTCCTTCTGCAACAGAACCCCCACCTAGGGATCCATCTCCAAAAGTAGTTGTAAAGTCTGGCACAGTTTCTCCTACACCACAATCTGTAATATTTCCAAGTGTAGCAATTGGTAATGCAGTTAATTCAGTGTTGTTAACTAATGAGCCACAAGTTGTAGCTGATTTACCACTTTGCCCCTTTACATCTGTCCATGCGACAGGTGAAGTGGCTACAGGATTCCCACCATTTGATACACAGTTAAAATTAACTGTTTGGTAACCATACACTAATCCTTTGGAAAAACTACCTCTCATCCCTTCTCTCAATCTCATTCCTTCACCATTTGCAACTGATTGACCGATTGATGTGAAGTTAGAAATGTTTGGATTGGAATTCCCTGAAGAAGCAGTTCCGCCTCTTGATCCATCCATCTCAAAACCATGAGGATCCCCTGATGCTGTTCCACCGCAAGAAGTTGGATATTTTACGCCTATAATATGTGTTAAAGTTCCTGTAAATCCTTCATCTATATCGAAGTCATCATCCTGACCACCTGTTACTAGTAAATGAGAACCATTTACATCCCCACCCCACCATTCAAATGCGTCATCCAAACCTCTGTGGATTTGAACATAGTCATAATTACTTGTTGAAGCAGTGACAGCATAACTTGATACACCATTTAATTCGTTATTCGCAACAACTTCATTTCCAGCGAATTCAATTACTACATATTTTAAATTTATTGTGCTGTTTTGAGTACCAGGATAAGTTCTTGGAGTTGTTCCTTCTGTGAGTTGGCTTCCTGAACTTACTGTACCATTACCAATTGCTACAATCCCTCCCCAGTTTCCTGGAGCTCTACCACCAACCGCTTGGGAAGAAGTGAAGCAAATCGGACGATTTGCAGTTCCCACTGCAGTCAATGTTCCACCTTCATAAATAAAGAGGGAAGATCCTGTATCTCCAAAGATTACAGATCCTGGAGTTACAGTCAAAGAACCGCCATTGGTTACATTCACAGTTCCTTTTAGCAAAGCTGATCCTGAAACTGTAATTGGGACATTTATTGTTCCCTCTAATACAAGTGTAGGAGCTGGAACACCAACACCATCACAAAGTGCGGATCCTGCAATCCCTTGGTTAGCAAGGAAAAGCGCTGCCAATAAGAGCGTGTTGTCATCTTTTTTCTTTTCGCAATTCGCTAACACACCTA
>JAACWH010000127.1 GCA_009991425.1 Leptospira sp. | reverse complement strand
TGACCGAAATTACGCTCTCCTATCATATGTTACTAAATTACTAGGTAACAGGAGAATTTACGATGGAAGAGAGCAAAAAAAGTTGGGGCATAACATTAGCTCTAAGTTTCTTTTTAGGATTCATAGGCGGTCAAAGTTTTTATGTAGGAAGAATAGGAAGAGGTTTCGCCCAGTGGTTTACACTTGGTGGACTAGGTATCTGGTCTCTCATTGACTTTATTACCATCGCTACTGGGAATTTCCAAGATTCTGAAGGTAAGACCGTTAAAAAACCAGATTCAGTAAATCCGAAAAATATATTTATCGGTGCAGGCGGATTTGTTCTTTTGATTATTTTAATGTCATCCATAGGTGGTGGGAAAGAAAAACAAGACTCATCCAGTGATATATCAGAAAAAAAGGAAATAAAGGAAGAAGTTAAGAAAGGCGAAATAACCAAACAAAACTGTTTGGCAGTAAAGAATGGTATGAATAAAGATCAGGTCATTGCGTTACTTGGTGAAACCGATTCTCAATCTGAAGTCGATATGCCTGGAGCAGGAAATACAGAAATGTGGCATTACCAAGATACGGGAATGGCTGCACTTGCGACTAGTAAAGTTGAGGCTTGCGATGTACATTTTTCCAATGGAAAAGTATCTATGAAAAGTTGGACTAAATTATAACATCTTAACTCCTTTTTGGATTTGCCTGGGTCTCTAAAAAGAAAAAAACCCAGGTATATTCTTTTTTACTTCGAATCTATCGTTATTTTATTATATACTCGTTTATGCTTTTACACACGCGTAACTGCGGTCAACTGCGGCTGACACGCTCCGCTCGGGACTTGCGCCCTCGCTCGGCCTAAAGGCACATTGTCCTCCGTCACACTTATTGCTCCGCAAGAAGGTGCGCCGACGCTAACGCCTCTTCCAGAGGCTCAGCTACGGACAACGTCGTGTAGCCTAATTCGTTAATCGAAATTGTAGCTTTCGGGTCGTTTAAAGTTTTGTTGACTAGGTTGGTAAGTAACAATTTTAACAGGTAGTTGGAACATAAGCGAAGGT
>JAACWH010000072.1 GCA_009991425.1 Leptospira sp. | reverse complement strand
CAGAACTTTGGAATGCAATTGATTTGATTGCAGAACGAATTAGATCTTTGGGGTATTTTGCACCAGGATCTTACAAAGAATTTACCAAGCTTTCCACAATCAAGGAAGAGGAAGGTGTCCCTAAGGCTAAAGACATGGTGAGAATTTTAGTGGAAGGTCATGAAATGACGATCAAGAGTGCTCGTGATATCATTAAACCAGCAGAGGCGGGAAATGATGAGTCAACCTTAGACGTTGTAACCCAAAGACTCACCATTCATGAGAAAACAGCATGGATGCTTAGATCCTTGCTAGAAGAAGAATAGATTAAATATAATTCAGTCTACTATTTCGGAGTTAATTTATATAATTAATTTCTGATGTAAAAAGAAAGATCAGTATCACTGAGTTGCAACGGGATCAAGGTAAAATTTGATCTCGTTTATTGTAATAAACGCTTATTAACTAATGAAAATTATAAAGAAATTACTCCTCATATTCAGGAATATTAATTGTGTAGTCTATAATGTATAGTGGCCGGTCTTTGATTTCCTCATAGATTCGAGCAACATACTCACCTAAGATACCGATACTTATCAAGATAAATCCGCCAGTAAGACAAATCAAGCCAACTATAGTTGCCCAGCCAGGATTGTATATAGTGGAGTGGTCAAAGAAAAAATGTTCTAATTTACGATAGACTGCATAAATTCCAATAGCAAAACCAAGGAAGGCGACTATAATTCCGATAAAAAGGCTAAATCGGAGTGGAAGTGGAGAAAATGAAATTGCAGCATTAGCTGCCAGGGAAAGCATCTTACTCAAAGGGTAATTCGTTTCTCCTGCTACTCTTGCCGATCTTTTGTATTCCACAGCTACCTGGGGAAGTCCAATCCATACAAACATGCCTCGCAAGAATCTATGTTTTTCCCGGAGATTATTAATTCTCTTTAAACATTTAGAAGAAATTAAACGAAAATCGCCAGAATCGACTGGCAAATTCTTGTGAATAAATTTTCTCATCGCTCGATAAAATATCCAAGCAGTTGTTAATTTAAATAACGATTCCCCTTCTCTTTCGGTTCTTTGACCATAAACAACATCGTAACCTTGTTGGTATTTAGAGATCATTTCTAGTATAACTTCTGGAGGGTCTTGTAAGTCTGCATCGATAATTACAATAGCGTCTCCTTTAGCAAAGTCCAAGCCAGCTGTTACGGCCATTTGATGACCAAAGTTTCTTGAGAAACTAATTACTTTTATTGATTTATTCTTATTCGCTAATTCCAACAGAACCTCTAAAGTTTTATCTCTACTGCCATCATTGATAAAAATTAATTCAACTTTACATTTTATTTTTGATAGAGTCTGTGAAATTTCTTTCTGAAAATAAGGAAGCGAATTTTCTTCATTATAACAAGGTATAATGATACTTATAAGTTTTGGGTATTTTTTGGTTTTTAGAATATAATTCATTATAGTAGATTTAAGCTAGTAAGTAAAATTTCGTAACAAGTTTCTTGCAAGAAAATTAATCCCTAACTAACTTATAACCAATGGCCAGATCCAGGAATATATCTCTCAGGAATACTTTCTTTAAAAAATAATTTCTTAGAAGCAAACACATTGTAATACAAAATATGTCTTAGTGCGGCGACTCCGTCTTTCCAGGTGATTTTTTTACCTTCCAAATAATTTCTAGGATAGTATGAAATGGGAAACTCTTTTACTCTAAGTCGAAGTCTTGCAATTTTAGCAGTGACTTCTGGTTCAAAACCGAATCTATTGGATTGCAAATTAATATTTTGGATTATATCAGCCTTAAAAATTTTATAACATGTTTCCATATCGGATAGATACATTCCAGAAAACAAATTACTAAGAAGAGTAAGTAAACGATTGATTAGATAATGAAAGGTTCTATGAACTTGGTGAACTTCCTTTCTAAATCTTGAACCAAAAACAGCATCAGCCTTATCTTCGATTACAGGCATTATAAGAGTGGGTAGTTCTTCCATATCATATTCAAAATCTGCATCTTGAACTACCATAATATCACCAGTTGCCTCATCAAATCCTCGTCGAAGAGCTGCTCCTTTGCCTTGGTTTTTTTCTTGGTTAAGTATAAGATGTTTGGATTTGAAAGAAAACGATGTTAAGATAGAATAGGAATCATCCTTACTCGCATCGTTTATAAATACCAATTGCTTATCTAAAGGAAGTTTTAGCTTGTCAATTTTCTCTAGAAAAGACTGTAAATGCCCCGCTTCGTTGTAGATTGGAATAATTAAGGATATTAGTTTATAATCTGATTTAATTGAATTTTTTGGTTTGATTGAGATGTTTTTCTTAGTATTTGGTTTCATTTATTTTAATCTTAAGTTAATTGTGTAAAATTCAATAATCTATATTTATTATCGATAGTATCAATTACAGATTTTCTTAAATATATTCCTTGGAAAGAACAAAATATGCCTTATTCTTATATTGAAATTAAACAATTATGAGTAAAATTAAACCGTCCAAACGGATATTAATAATTTCATTTCGATTTCGTTCAATAAACTTGTTCTTCTAATATTCGGAAAAGATACTGCCCATAGTTATTTTTCTTCAAGGGTTCAGCTAATTTTTTTAAATCTTCTGAAGATATATAACCTTTGCGGTAAGCTATTTCTTCTGGGCAGGCAATCTTAAGACCTTGTCTTCTTTCTACAGTCTCAACAAAAGCTGAAGCTTCTAATAAAGACTCGTGGGTTCCTGTATCCAACCAAGCATATCCTCGACCCATGAGTTGAACATCCAAGGTTCCTTTTTCTAAATAGATTTTATTGAGGTCGGTAATTTCCAATTCTCCCCGAGCAGAGGGTTTTACCGATTTTGCATATTCTACTACATTTTCATCATAAAAATAAAGACCTGTAACCGCGTAACGTGATTTTGGCTTTATAGGTTTCTCCTCAATCGATATAGCTCTTTGATTCGAATCAAATTCTACGACACCATAGCGTTCTGGATCATTTACATGGTAAGCAAATACTGTAGAACCAGATTCTTTTTGAACTGATTCTTGAAGTAGTTTATCCATACCGTGACCATAGAAAACATTGTCTCCTAATACAAGAGCACATGCTTCCCCTCCATTGAGAAATTTTTCCCCAATGATAAAGGCTTGTGCTAAACCATCTGGAGAAGGTTGAATAGCATATTCCAAATGGATTCCCCATTGACTCCCATCACCTAGCATATCTTTAAAAAGTGGAATTGCTTCGGGAGTGGAAATGATCAAGATCTCTCGGATTCCAGAAAGAAGAAGAGTTGCTAGTGGATAGTAAATCATAGGCTTATCATAAATGGGCAGGAGCTGCTTGCAGATAACCTTTGTTACTGGGTATAGTCTAGTCCCAGATCCACCCGCTAATATAATACCTTTTTTAATCATTCTTATCTTCCCTTATATTGTTGTTCGTAGTAAGACTCATACGAACCTGATAAAATTTCTTTCCACCAATCTTGGTTGTTTATATACCAATCAACAGTTTCTTCCATAGCTTTTTCGAAACTGTATTTCGGTGTCCAACCCAGTTCTTTCTCAATTTTGGATGGATCAATAGCATAACGGAAATCATGTCCAGGTCTATCCTTTACAAAAGTTATTAATCTATTATGGGGAGCACCTTCTGGGTGTCTCTTGTCCATAAGCGAACAAATAAGTTCAACTATTTCAAGATTATTTTTTTCATTACGAGTTCCTATATTATAAGTTTCCCCATATTTCCCTTTTTGTATTGCCATATCAATAGCAAGACAATGGTCTTTGACAAATAACCAATCTCGAATATTTTCCCCTTTCCCGTAGACAGGTAGTGGTTTTCCTTGCAAACAGTTAAGGATCATTAAAGGAATTAATTTTTCAGGAAAATGATACGGTCCATAATTATTCGAACAGTTTGTTGTTATTACTGGCATTCCGTAGGTGTGAAAATAAGACCTAACTAAATGATCAGATCCAGCTTTAGAAGCAGAATAAGGAGAATTAGGAGCATAGGAAGTTGATTCTGTAAATGCACCATCCTCTCCAAGTGAACCAAATACTTCGTCAGTGGATACATGAAGGAAAACTTTTAATTTCCCTGCTGAATGGAGTTCTCTGGCTAGCTCTAGCATATAAAAAGTACCCAAGACATTAGTTTTAACAAATTCTTCAGGTCCTAGAATCGATCGATCTACATGGGATTCTGCTGCGAAATGGGCTATCTCTTGAAAATTATGTCCTTCTAATTTAGAAAATAAATCTTCTTTATCAGCTATATCTGACTTAATAAATAAAAACCTGGAATCATCTTTCCATCGTTCCAAATTTCGGAAATTTCCTGCGTAAGTAAGTTTATCGACAACTGTTATGGAAATATCTGATTTGTTCTCAAGCAGAGTATGAACAAAATTAGATCCTATGAATCCTGCTCCGCCTGTTACTAGTATTTTACGCTGTGTCATGAAGAAATTTCCTTTGGTAAATTTGATGGCTTAAATAAATTAAGATTAATAAATTCTTTATAATTAATTATCCATAAATATAAAACGGATGGTAAAATTACTAAATTTATTCTATAATAGGCAGTTGATAGATGCCATTCTAAATTTTGGCTAAACAAAAATAAGAAATTTAGGAGAAATAAAATTAAAACTAAATAAATTGCCATGTATTTAGTTAATTGATTTTGTGAAAAGAAGAGAATATATGTTAGAGTTAAGATAATAATACCTTTTAAATCAATAAAATGAAATTTTATAAAATATGAAAAAATTAAATCTAATTGTTTAGTTTCAAAAATATTAATTAACTTACTTACAATATCCGAAAAAGCGAAATCCGATTCAATTTTTCCAACGTTTGAATAAACAAAATATTTCCATCCAAAATTCAAAATAAAAATAAGAGCAAATATAAGAAAATAAAAGAAATTCTGTTTAATGAATACTTTTTTAGATTTAAGGAAATTTAACATTATCAATAAAAATATTGCTAAACTTGCATATAAAAAACCTTCATTCTTAATAATTGACATTCCAAATAATGATAAAGCGATTTTTGGACTACAGTAAAAAACAATTTTATTTTGATTTTCTTCAAGATTGATTCCAAATAAGAATGAAAGTAAAAATAAGGCTAAGAAATGATCAGCACATAAATCTGATGCTAAATTTAAATATAAAGGATTCGTAGCGAATAAAGGAATCACTAAAATGGGGGTGATAATAAATGTTTTGGATATGGATTTTGAATATATTAATAATGTTAATATAAAAAAAAGAATATTTAATAGATATGAGATGGTTTCACTCCATTCACCAAATACTAAAGCTAGACTCACATGAAGTAAAGGAAGTGTCAGTGGATAATCCATATGATTCCAAAGATCATCAAATATTTTCACATCAGAAAAATTAATTATACTATAAGTTATAACCTTTGCCTTAAGATTCCACATTGCCCAAGCATCCCATAAACCATAGGAATCAAAAATCCATCGATTGATCATAAAGTTCAAGCCAATACTTATAAAAACTATTGCAACTACCCACTTTAAATAAAAATATCTATTAATTTTTAAAAGATATACATCAGAAAAAATATTCTTAGATTTTAAATATTTTATATAGATAAATATATTTAATACATTTAAAATTCCTGTGATTAATATGTATTGCCATGGTTGAACAGAAGGATAAACAATTACTAATATGTAAGGAATTAAGGATAAATTTAATAAAATTAAAAGAATTAAATGAATCATTGAATTAATTCTAAAAGTTTATAATTCGAAGTCTGTTCAATTAATTTAAATTTAATATCAGAATTGATTTCATTTTTTTTATTTAGAATAAGATAATTACTTTGGATTTTGGAAAGATCTTCTTTTTGAGGGAAAGATTCCAATATCTCATAATTATATTGTGTAAATGAATATTGAACTAATAAATCAATAATTCCTACACTAGAACTTAATTTTTCCGGGATTACGAAAATTCTACCTTCTATGTTATTTTGATTCTTAAGTAAAGAATTGAATTCATTTAAAATTAACATAGGATTTCTAACTAAATGTTGAAAGCTTGTTAAATCAGTTTTATAAAACTTAATATATCGATTATAATTTTTAAATTGAATGGAATAAAAATAAACTATATAAAAAAAAATAAAAAAGAAAGAGATAGGCTTAATACTAAGTTTAGTGAAAAGTTTAAAATTTTTCATATGATTTTTAAATCATTCAAATGGGCTTTTAAATTCAGAAAAACTTGCTAGAATTCTGTCTTTTTCTGATACGATACATTCTTTTGAATCTATTCCCCAATCAATTTTAAGATTTAAATCATCGAATAAAATTCCACCCTCATGCTCACGTGAATACTCATTCGTTACTTTGTATAAAAATTCTGTGTCATCTTCTAGGGTAAGAAAACCGTGGGCAAAACCAGGAGGAACCCAAAAAATTTCATGGTTCTTAGTAGTAAGATTTACGGCAATATGTTGACCATAGGTGGTTGACGATTTTCTAATATCAACTGCAACATCTAAAACAGATCCCTGAACAACTCGTACTAATTTACCCTGATCCATGGGAGGTGCTTGGAAGTGTAAACCTCTAAGAACATTTTTTGTTGATTTAGAATGATTGTCTTGTTGGAAAAGTTCTGGAATTCCGTATTTTTTGTATTGGGATGCTTTGAAGGATTCCATAAAAAATCCTCTCTCATCTCCGTGAACTTGAGGTAAAATTAAAACTGGTCCTTCAATTGAAAATGTTTGTATTTGCATATAATTAATAATAGACCTTGTAATTAGCTATTCTACAAGATTATAGAATGAATTTTTGGAATCAACCCAAGAACCATTTTCCACACGAAAATATATATATCAAATTGAAGGAAAGGTTAGGTAAATCTTTTTCGTAAATGGTATTCTTTCAGATTTGAATTAGGAAGTCATGGAATTAAAATGGTATTTAAGTATTTAATTATCTTATGAAAGAAATCGAACACAACTTGAAAATTAAATCTCTGAAAATTTGTATAGTAACATACAATCATACTTTCGAAATAATTAAAAAAAACATCGATTCAATCCTGAATCAAAATATTCTCTGCAGTATATTTTTGGTTGATCATTCTCCAATAAACTATCTGGAGCAGAACCTAAATCAATATTACAAAGGACAAGTTCAATATTTCAATCGTTCAGATTTTAATCACGGATATGGGGCTGGAAATAATTTTGCATTCAAACAAATTCCGGTATCAGAATACTTTCTTGTCCTTAATCCAGATATAGTATTTCAAAAAAATGTATTAAAAACTTTAATTACTGAAATAGAAAAAGATGAAAATATTGGATTAATTTTCCCTAAAGTATGTAACGAAGATGGTAGCATACAGTTTAATATCAAAAGACACCCTACTCTTTTAGCCTTAATTGGCAGAAGATTTTCATTTCTAAGTCGATTTTCATTGATCAAAAAAGCTATGGAATCTTATGAATTCATCGATTTCGATTATAGTAAAAGTTCGACGGTTGATTTTGTTGGTGGGTGTATTATGCTTCTTCGTACTAAAGCCTTTCAGGAAGTGAACGGTTTTGATGAAAAGTATTTTATGTATTTCGAAGACTATGATTTATGTTGTAATATCCGAAACAAAGGTTATAAGATAGCTTATAATTCAGATGTGACCATTATCCACGCTTGGAACCGTGGTTCGCATAAGTCATTGAAATTATTTCAAATCTTCACCACAAGTATGTTAAGGTTTTTTTGGAAATGGGGATTGAAGTGGTTTTAGGAATTATTGTTAGTTTTTTCCCTAATTTGCAAGAGTTACTTTCCTCTTTGATTCAACTCAAAGGAGAATTAGAAGAAGTCTGCCTAGTAGAGAATGGAAGCGATCCGAAAGTTCAAATAGAACTTAAGGCTACCTTAGAAAAAAATAAAACACTCATACCCAAGATCCATTGGATCATCAATCCAACCAATATAGGACTAGCATCTGCCCAAAATCTAGGAATAGCCTATGGAATGGAAAAGCAAGTTCCCTTTTTCTTGTTCTTAGACGATGATTCCCTTCTTACCAAGGGTTCTTTATCTTCAATGAAAGAGTTTTTATTATCTAACCAGGATTATGGAATGGTTGCTCCTAAACTCATTCATTTAAATTCGAATCGAATCCAAAAGTATCCAATAATCCATTCTACTGGATGGATTTATAG
>JAACWH010000023.1 GCA_009991425.1 Leptospira sp. | reverse complement strand
CTGAATTTCAGAAAGGTAGTTTCTAATTTAGAAGAACAATTCTTTAACTTTTTATTTCTAAGATTCGCATATCTGTAATTTTTGCAGGAGCGCCATCTAAGCTTAGAAATACAAATTATGAATGAGTAATTATTTTGATAGGGGAATCTTATGAGAAGAAAATTAGCAAGATAGAAGCCTGTTCTATCCTGCTAATGAAAAAAATCTTAATGAGAAACTGCGCGAGGTAGTTTCTTTGCTTGAGCAACCCACTTTTCCACTTTTACTAATGCGGGAGCGATACGAACCAATTTTTTCTTAACATTGGTTGCAAGCATTGCTTCAAAAAGGTTCTTAGGAGTTCTTTTTGCTAATTCTACAACAGAATCAACACCAGCTTCTTCTAATAAATCTGCATATTCAGATCCAACACCTTTGATTCGGAAAAGGTCAACATGGTTCACCCACTCAAGTATCAATTTAGAACTAATACCAGAATCCTTAACGATCTTCTTTCTACCTTCGGGAGTTCCACCTTTCTTAAGTAAGTCGTGTGTGGAACGGATTCCAGCTTTTTTTAGAGTGTCCGCGTATTTTGGACCGATTCCTTCTACATCTACTAATTTTGCCATTTTTTGTCTTTAATCTCCTGTATTTATTATTTTAAAAAAGCGCCTAGTAATTGAGAGCCAATTTTCATTACATCATCTGTTACCTCTCCGTCTCCATTGGAATCGATAAGGCTTTTGAATAAACTAGATGCATCCGGAGCTGCGTTAGTAACATTTTCACCTTCTGCAGATAGGGATTTTGCTAATTCAGAAGCAGATACATTTTCCTTACTCATATACTTTCCTATTAATCCCATTACGATAGGTGCAAGAATAGAAAGTATAAGCATAGATTGTTCTTTCTCTATACCAACCATATTGCCTATAGTTTGAGCAATATCAGTTCTATCTTTTCCAATTAAATGCTTTAGGATGGATTGTCCTTCTTTTTCATCACTGTTTTGGATATAAGACCCTAGGTTTTCTAGGATGGAACCATCATGGTCTTTAGAAACTGCTTTCGCTAAGCTTTCTGCACCTTTATCATCTTCTGTTTTCTTCGCCATTGCTTGTATGATAAGTGGTAAAGCTATCGCTGCTGCTGAGGTAACTTGTGTTGTACTCAATCCAGTTTTGTTGGACAATTCATCCATGCCAGAACTAGAAATCATTTTCATTATCGTAGGTAATATTTCAATACTCATAGACATTGATCAAATACTTGTATGCTATTATGTCAAAATAAATTTATTAGTTTAGAAAAAAAAGTTGTAAAAAACTTATTAATTGATTGTTCTCTTTTTCTCGTCAAACTACTATTTATAAATTTATTTTTCAAATATTACATCAAATAGTTTGATTTAACATTATTTTATAAATTAATTTTATACTACTTTGTAAATCATTTTATACAATCCGTCCGCTTTAATACACTGTGTTCACAAATTTTTTCAAACTAGCATTCCCATATTTTATCAATTCTAACTTTGAATGAGGCTAAATAAAAATAATTGCAATAAATAAAAACGCTTGTATAGTAAATATATAGTAAGTAAATGGATATATGGATTTTCTTTGTCTCACTCAGGATCAGAACGGTAGGCAGATTCTTTTGGATCATCTTTTACTGAGAGCACTTTCTTTGCGTTCTATTCCTATACTTGTGACGGGAGAAGAAGGTTTTTCCTTTGATCGTTTCTACAGAAGAGGTCGATTCCTGGGTTTGAATGCTGCTACCATGGGCAAGATGCTTGTTGCGAACTCAGTGAACATGTATCATCTTTCGGATATCATACATTGCATGCCGACTTGGATACGCCAGGGAGGCTTTCCTGTATTCTATAATTTCACTAAGCAGTACATAGATGAGAATGTATCCTCTCGCGTGGGAGAGTATTTATTCCAAAGAGATAGAGATCAACTGCAAGAGATTTTAGAAGAAGCTCAGGTTCCCGCATTCTTTTGGGAGACGAGTTGGGCAGGAGAGAAGACGAGAAGGGGATACTTACAAAGAGAATTGTATGCCCAAGCCAGCCTCACGCTTGACTGGAGAGCAGAGGCTATTCATATCATCCAGAATCGATTAACAGAGAATCAGCGAGGAATGTTGTATGGGAGTTCAGATTCAGGCATACTCTATATTAGTGGAAGGCTTATTCAAGGAATGGAAGGCCTTTCGCAAATCCCTGCGTCGAGAAGACCAAGTCTTCTTCGATGATTTTTTTCGAATTGTCAATGAGAATATACAAGCTGGCAATGCACAGGGACATCCATTCCCTATGGAGACAGCCTTTCTCACTGTCATTATAGAACTTCTCAAGAAGAATTACAATCTACGACAAGAAGTGGAGCAATTGAAGATGAAGGTCATTTCGTATGATGGAGGTGAAAGCTTGAAGGGGATTTGAAAATGGAAGAGGGTGTTATCTGAGATTTGCAAGATGAATTTTTATTCAATACAGGATTCGAATAAAAAATCAATCTAAAATTATACGGAGCAGTCCTAGTTTAAGGAATCTTAAAAAAAACACTAAATCTTTATTACTAAATATTTTCTGTGATATTCTGCTCCTAGTCTAGATTAGAAAACATATATTTCTATGACAAGTGGCAATCCACATGACCTCTATGTTAGAAGAATCTTTTCTGGGAAAGAAGAATCCATTGCGTTTCTTGAGTTTACTTTACCAAAAGATGTTTGTAGTATTTTAGATTTATCGAATCTGGAATTTGTTAAAGAAAACTTTATTGGGGAAAAGCAGAAGGAATCACGGACAGATATACTCTATCAAATTCCTTTGAAATCAGGATCAGAAATATTTGTATATCTTCTCTTCGAACACAAGAGCTACTACGATCCCAATATTTATACCCAGCTGCTCAAGTATCTATCATCGATTTATGAATGGCAGATGAAAAATCTTGGACACTACTATCCTGTGTTACCTTTTGTATTCTATCATGGTGAGAGGGGGTGGGATCTAGCTAGTAATTTCTTGGATGCATTTCATTTAACAAAAGAAACCAAAATTCTATCTAGATATATTCCTAGCTTCTCTTTTCTTCTTTATAAACTTAACTCTGTCATTGATGAGTTTCCTAAGAATTTACTTTCTTTAAGACTCTACTTTCGTATTCTACGTTCAATCCGAAAAGAACATTATCTATTCATGGAAGCTTTACGAAAAACTATGCGGGAGTTAAGTGAAGAAAAAACACAATGGAAAAAGCTTGAAATAATGAGAACTATATTGGAATATATCGATAGAGCGAGAAAAGATTCAGAAAAATTCTATGATATCGAAATCTACGAGGATGTGGAGGAAGAGTTAATGATTTATTTGGAAAAGATAAAACAAGAAGGAGTCGAAAAAGGTAAACTAGAAGGAGAGAAGCAAGGAATAGCAAAAGGTAAGCTAGAAAAAGAAATCGAAGATGCTCGTTTGATGAAGGAAGAGGGAATCGCCCTAGCTGTAATTCAAAGAGTTACTGGGCTAACAGAAGAACAACTGCGAGAAAATGATATCATTGGTTGAATTTTACTTAAGCTAGGCTAAATTTGTGAAAAAACAATATTTTGTTTTCGCTCACTCCATCAAGCGTGGTTCAATCTTTCGGCTAACTTTTTGTAAGATGCTTAATATTTACTCGACAAAAAATACCAACTAGCATTAAAATGTCACTATGGTTTTAGCCTCTATTAATATCTCTGTCTTACTAGCTCAAAATGACAAATCCTCGTTTTGGGGAATATATTTTAACTTAAACAAGATATTTAAGCATATGATAGGTGGATTAAAATGGGCTGCTAAAGGAATAAAGAATAAAACTAATAGATTTTCAGAAGGTATAGATAATCGAAAGCAGCCAACTCTACAAAAGAGACATTACAATATTGAAACTTGGGCTAAAAACAATCTTCTACGTAGAAACAAGATTTCTAGATGCTATAACAAGGCATTTAATTATTATAAAATTGAAAATACAAAAGAGTATGGTATTTTTCTAAATAATAACTCAAATAGTTGTGTAAGGAAAGATACTGATGATTTAAACAACGAAAATTCAACTGAGTGTCATGATGTAAATCCGAAATATCCAATACCACTAGGTCCAAATAATCCATAATGAATAAAAATAATTGTTATATCATTTTCTTTCTAATATCTTTATCTTTTAATTGTTTAAAGACGGAAACTTCTTGTAAGAAACAAGCTAAAAAAGATTTATTAGAGGGATGTCAAAATCAAATTATTTCAGAGATTATTGAAACTCCTAATGATGAAATTTCTGAAATAATTAATAGAAGAAAAGTAAGGGATATATGTTTAATCTCTTTAGCTTTTTATGTTGATGAAAAAGAATATTGCAACCAACCTTTTATATTCTGGCAAAATGAATTATAATACAAATGCTCATAAATATAAAATATTTATAATTATTTGTAATTTTCTTTTTTTAGAATGCGCGTTCTTAGAATTTCCTAAATATGTTGATACTGAATATATCTTATATGACTATGAAATGAAGAAAATACAAGAAAAAAATGATAAACATCTTGGATATAATAGAAATAATTGTCCAGAATTACGTTCTTGTAAAAATGAATGCTCAAGTAAATTTACTGAACAAGGAAGTTATCGACATTATTATTATAGAAAAATTTTAGCTGAGAAATATTTTTATTGTGAACAAGAATGTTATGGAATCGGTTTATGTGATTCCTATGAAGATTGAATTCAATTCTCAAAAAGCGGGATCATTAAGCAAATTCTAAAAAATACAAAGGTTTTGAAATAAATACATTGATAGAGATAAAGTTCGTCCTGAAAAAATACTTATAACTTTTAATAAAAAGTTAGATGCTAAATTGCTCTCTTACAAGAATAAGGATACGTTTTTCTATTTTTATTCTAATAAAATGAGATTACTAAACCAAAACCCTGTGCGAAGTGACCGCTTTGTGTCGACTCTTTGCAAAACCAAACTAGCAACCTGGCGACACAAAGTGCGTCACGTAGCCTACTTAGGAGGAAACTCCATATTATCCCAGTAATCTTTTCCGTAATCAAAGAAGAGTTCTTCACCAGCCTTGATGGATTTTAAGGCAATGAATCTTGCCGTTTTCCATCGAACGGATGTTATTAGCTCGGCATTGGGCTTTTTAGAATGATTTATAAAACGAGTGAAGTTTGATTCTCTTCCTTCCCCGTAGATCCACCAATCTTTGCAGATCCAAAGTAGGTATCTTGATTCAACATATTTATTGGAGTTCGCAAGATCATCGGTGAGGATTTTTCCCATGTAATAGCCGATGTGATCGCCTTTCTTTAGGTTTACTTTTGTAAATAGACCCTTACCAATTTTGGGAATGGATGAGGTCTTAACTTCGAAATTCTCTTCAGAATAGAATACAGGTTTGTGTTTCTTCGCCTTCTTCTTTTTAGCGATGAGTTTAGCTTTCTCTTTGGCTGGGTTATGTTTCATATCTTGTATAGACCAGATTTATTTTTAAAGTAATCTATTCAAGTATGTATTAAAATTTCATACCATGGACTCCGATGATTAGAAGGTATCATGGAAGAAAAAATAGAAAAATCAGAGTTTGATAAGTCTAGCAATGTTGTTAGTTTGAATATGTTTAAGCTGAAGAAATCATTAAAGAAAGAAGGCTTTGAAATAGTAGAAGACACTAAGGGGAAGATTACACTGGTTGTGAGAGTATCTAAGTGAATCTACAATTTCCCGCAGTATTTTTTGTAGTAAGATTCTAGACTTCTCTTCTGGTAGAATCCAGGAGAGAGACTTAGAAAAATACTAAGATGTCGTTTTGCTTGCTTGCATTCTTTTTTCTCAGCTCGAAAACGAAATAGTGCAAGTCTTGCATCAGGCAGAGCTGGTTCAAATTCTAAGGCTTCTTTATATGCCTGCATATCTCCACTCGATTCTGCTTTTACAAGTAAAGGATAAGTGGTGATTGAAAATTCCTTGTATTTAGAAAGATTGCCAGGATGAGAAATTTTAAAATATATAGAATCATACTTTAAAGATTTACATGCTCCTTTCCATACCTCCTCATTTGATTGTTCATTCCAATTGTGTTCCATGAGTCCAGCAAGAGGCGAACCATCTGTACATCCAGCCTTATAGAAAATATAACGCATAGCTTCAGGACTAGTTGCTAGAATTTTTCTGATGCCATCCGCTTGGATACTTGCAATTGTTTTAATCGGAAGAAAATCTTTACTATTGATCGCTTGCAGGCTAGGATCAGGAATTGCGTCTTGAGATGAAAAAGTAGAGCAAGAACTAAGTAAAATGAGATATGTTATAAAAAAGAAAAGCTCTAGGGTTTGGATTGATCCTGTTTTCGTTTTAAAGCTTGTCATTCTTAGTCAAATTAGGAATCTGGACGAAAGGGTCAACGCTATTGCCATTCAGAATTTCGGAGCATACTAGTTTTCATGTCGTATAAAGTTATCCAAGGCAAAAGAATTGCCACCAACCAAAAGCACTGCTTCATCGTTTCCCGTTTTAATGAATTCATCACCGATCGTTTACTGCAAGGAGCCTTGGACGCAATTGTTGCCCATGGTGGAGATTTAAATGATGTTACTGTGGTTTATATTCCAGGAGCTTTTGAATTTCCTTCCACTGTTGCAAAAGTTTTAGATTCCAAGAAATATGAGGCAGTAACCTGTCTAGGCTGCGTAATCCGTGGTTCTACTTCCCATTATGATTTAGTTTCCAATGAATCTGCAAAAATTGGATCACTTTCTATAGATTACAAAATTCCGGTAATTTTTGGAGTCATTACTACTGAAAATATTGAACAAGCAATTGAAAGAGCTGGTTCTAAAGCAGGCAATAAAGGATTTGAAGCAGCTGTAACAGCAATCGAAATGATTCATCTTTTCCGAGAAATCTAGATGGCATCTAGGCATAGAGGCAGAGTGCTTGCCTTAATGGGACTCTACCAAACTGATTTGGTGGAAGCCTCTCTGAAAGATGTTCTTACCTTTGCATATTTTGACAAACCAACTACCCAAGAAGAACGCGAGCATGCCACATTTCTCATTAAAGGAGTCGTGGATAATTGGGAAAAGATCGATACTATAATCAAGGAAAACTCAGCAAATTGGGAGCTTTCTAGGATTTCAATTGTAAATCGATCTATTTTGAGACTTTCTATTTTTTCTATGATGCAAGAAGAGTGGACGCCGGCTGCGGTTATCATTGATGAAGCTCTTCTTCTAACAAGGGAATACGAAAGTGAAGAATCAGTTGGATTTATCAATGGAATTCTAGATTCAATAAAGAAAAAGCTCCATCCCTAGGGAGGACTTCGAGATTTGGAACCTATTAAAAAAAATCGACTTCGATTGGAACTAAATGATGAATCATCTGCTTCATCAGAGCCTAAGATTTCCTTAGAAGATGATTATTTTGCACCCATACCTAAAAGAAGAAAATCAAGCGATTTGCTAGGGTTCATCTTCTGGACTACTCTCGCCTTTCTCATTGCCGCTTTGTTAGGTTTGGGTTATTGGTGGCAATTTATTCGTGTAAGTGATCAAGATGCACTTAATGAAATAGCTAACTCAAATCTACTCAGTGAGAAAAGAAGTCTCGACCAAATTTTAGAAAAACCCTATCTGCCATCTTCTCATACATCTTCTGCCTTGAACAAATGCATCCAATTGTATAGAGAGAATTATATCCAGAAAGCCTTTCTCTCTTGTGAAGAATTTTTAAACACTCCATCTTCTGATGAGGAGAAGTCGATTGCTCTGACCGTACTCGGTGTTCTATTCGATGGAGCAGGACGCTATCCACTTGCCATTGAACGCCTAGAAAAGGCAACTCGCTACGACGATAAAAACTTCCATGCCTACTACAATCTCTCTTTAGCCTTTCGTCATATGGGTAGAATAGAAGAGGCTAGGAAGGCTGCACAAAGAGCTCGAGATATCGCTCCCAATGATCCCAAGGTGGCTATGCTATCGGGTAATCTTTTCCAAGAGTTAGGTGACACAGACAGCGCTCTAAAAGCCTATAAGACAGGAATCTCATCTTCCCCTGAAGATACCTCGCTTTTATACAACCTAGCGCTTGCTCAATATAAAAAAGGAAAAATTCCTGATGCTATAGATAATTTTGAGAAGGCAATTTCGAATGATGCTAACGGAAGAGTAACAATACTCTCCCACGGTCATCTTGGCAAAATTTACTTTGATAGAGAGAATTGGCAGAGAGCCGAATACCATTTCCGAGAAGCAACACGTTTGCAGCCTGATAATGCACAAAACCAATACAATCTTGGCTTGGTTGCAATTAAGTTAGGTAAAAAAGAAGATGCAGTTGGCTACTTCAAACGTGCACTAGAAGGCGGAACCAACGAGCCAGAGGTCTATCTAAGGCTAGCTGAAGCGCTTGAATCTTTGAAACTTCCTAGCCTTGCCATACAATCTTTGAAGAAGGCCTTAGAAATCCGACCAGGTGATGTGGACGTTTTGTTCGCCTTGGGTGATCTTTATTATAAAAGAGGGGATTTGATTCCTGCTGAAGAAATCTTTCGTAAGATAGTCCAAGTCACTCCAGGGGATTCTTATACAGAAACTGCTCTAATTAATTTGGGAATTATTTTGGATGAGATGGAAAGATATCCCGAAGCCATTGATACACTAGAGCGAGTCATACAACTCAATCCTAAAAACTACAACGCTTACTATAATCTAGGTATTGCATCTGTTCATTCCGGACAACCTGCACGGGCAATCCAAGCCTGGAAGACGGCATCAGCACTTGAATCAGGAAAGAACTTCCAAGCTAGAGAAAGAATCGCAGATTACTATTCACAGAACCTTTACAATTCAGAAGCTGTGAGTGCTTACTCTTCTATCTTAGAAGACAATCCGAATGCTTATAAGATTCGTATCAAAATAGCGAAAACCTATAAGAAAATGGGTCAGGTAAGTTCTGCAGAGAAACAACTTCTGCATGTGCTGAATCATTCTGAAAGTGGTGCAGAAATGAAAGAGGCTCATAAAATTTTGGCATTGGTTTATGCAGAAAGTAAAGATCCAGTTATGGAGAAGAAGGCAAAAGAAGAAGCCTTCCGTGCTTCTCATATGGATCCCAAGGATATGGAGTCTCGCTTAGTGCTTGCTAAAATACTAAGCAATTCAGGTTCCATGATGGAAAGAGAGAAGGCAATTGACGAATTAAAAATTATTGTAAATTCAGATGTCACCCCAAAGATCGCAGCTCAGGCTTATAATCTTATGGGATTTTGCCAATATAAGAATGAAGAATTTCGTAAAGCCTTGCAAAGTTTTGATAATGCACTTTCGCTAGATCCAAGTTATACGGAAGCATATGACAATAAGAGAGTTGCAAGAGCAGCCTACGAGGATAGTTTGAGTGGTCGAGGTGGTCTGAACTGATTTTGGAATTCCAATTTGAAAGATCAGAAAAATTTCCAGATTGGATAGAAATTTGCAAGAAGACGGGTGTTCACCGCTTCTTGCCTGCCTCAACTCGTAATTATGATTCCAGTTACTTTCTGAGTGAATACAAAAATCAATACAACAAAACCTACTTTGAGGATGAGATCAATCTTCGAAGTATCGCCAAGCAAAGATTAGATCTTCTTAAAAGGATTTTTCCAGGAAAACTGGATAGCAAGAATCCTTTGAGACTTCTTGAAATTGGATCGGCTACTGGATTTTTTCTAGATGAAGCCAGAAAATTAGGTTATGAAGCCCAAGGAATTGAGATTTCAGAGGAAGCATCGGAGTATGCTCTAAAAAATTTAAAATTGGATATTTGGAAGGGGAGCTTTGTCGATTTTCCAGAAAATGGAAAATTTGATGTAATTGCGAGCTTTTTCACCCTAGAACATATGTCCCAAATTGAAGCTATTTGGCAAAAAATTGCCAATTTACTAAAACCTGGCGGAGCCTTACTGGTAGCCTTTCCGAGTTTTTACGGTCCAACCTTCCAGACCAACGCACCAGAATGGTTCAAAACTCACCCCGAAGACCATTTTTTTGACTATGATCCTAGATCGATTCAAAAATTATTGAAAGAGTTAAACTTTGATGTGGTATTCCAGATGCCATTATCTTTCCATCCGAACCGAGATCGTGGATGGAGGGGCAGATTGCCTCTATCAATTTATAAATGGATCTCGAAAATAACTTGTTACGGTGACACTATGCAGACCGTCGCAAAGAAGAAAAACTAAAGAAAACAAATATGCAATTCACTGAATTAAACCTTAATCCCATCCTACAAGACAATTTGAAAAATGCAGGATTTATCGAACTAACAACTATCCAAGAAAAGGCGATTCCTTTTGCTCTAGAAGGTAAAGACATTGCAGGGCTCGCCCAAACGGGAACTGGTAAGACTCTTGCCTTCCTAACACCTGCCATCCATGAAATTCTCACTAGCCAACCCGATTCGGGGCTACCTTCTATCTTAGTTCTTGCGCCTACCAGAGAACTCGTATTGCAGATATCAGGTGAAGCGAATAAGCTTCTCAAAGATACAGACTATGGTGTAGCAACCATCATTGGCGGAACCGATTATAAATCCCAAGAACAAGACTTGGTGAAAAATCCTGGTGTGGTTGTTGCAACTCCTGGACGATTGATTGATTTTGTAAAGTCAAGAAGCCTAGATCTTTCTCAAGTAAAGACTGTTGTCATAGATGAAGCGGACAGAATGTTCGATATGGGTTTCGTTCAAGATCTAAAATATGTCTTTCACAAATGCAAGGATAGAAAGCAGACCATGCTTTTCTCAGCCACTCTTTCTTCTGAAGTAATTCGACTTGCTTACAAATACTTAGATGAACCAGTCGAAGTTCAGATTGATCCTGATAAAATTATTTCTGAACGAATTGACCAGAGACTGTATCATCTTGGTAGAGATGAGAAATTGTCTTATTTAACAAATCTTATTTTATCAGATACTATGGAAGGACTTGGAATTATTTTTACAAATTACAAATCAAATATTCCAATGATCATTCGTACGCTTCATAAGTATGGAATTTCTACAGCAGGACTTTCTTCTGATTTTGATCAAAAGAAAAGAATACGACTTCTCAAAGATTTTAAACTCGGAAAATATAAAATGATGGTAGCAACAGATGTTGCTTCGCGCGGTATAGATGTAGAAAATATTGAAGTTGTATACAATTATGATCTTCCTTCAGATTCAGAAAACTATGTTCACAGAATCGGAAGAACTGCACGTGCAGGAAGAAAGGGTAAGTCCATTTCCTTTTGCTCTGAATCCGACTACAATGAGTTAGAGCGTATAGAGAAATATCTAAAAGGGAAAATCCCAACTGATCAAATCAATGAAGATTATCTGATTTTTCCTAAGGGTGAATTCACTGCATTCGAAAGTGATGATCCAGCAATTACCAAAAGTCTGAATGAGAAACCTAGTTTTTCTAAGGGTACAGGTAAGGGTGGTAAGCGAGACAGAAATCCAAGAGGCAATACTAGGGAACACAAACCTAGAGAACATGAAAAGTCTGTTCGACCTCTTGGTTCTGAATCAACAAGTAAAGAAAAATCCACATACACTAAATCTAAGTCTGAAAATCCAAGAAACAAAAGAAATTCTGCTTCAGCTAACAAACCATCCTATGCAAACAAGGGCAACAGTAATGCCGATAAATCAAAAAGGAATCTTTTTGATATTGAAGAAACAAGACAAAATAATCTATCGAAAAAGAAATCAATTTGGTCCAGGTTCAAAAGTCTTTTTGGCTACTAATATGCTTTCTTATTAGTTTACCGATTTATTCTGAATCGGTAAAACTACCTCTCAGGGGAAAATACTCCTATCTCGCTTTAGATGAGATCCAAAAAATTTTTCCTGAACTTACAATCAATAGCAATGATCCAATACAAATAACTTCTATTAAGGGTAATAGTAAAGAGATTCGAATTCGCACGGGTTCTTCTTTCTATGTCTTAGACGGAACTATCAACAAGATTCAATTGAAAATTCTAAGCTCTCGAGGCAAGACTTACATTCCTCCAGATCTTGTAGAAGCAATACTAATGAATCTAATTGAGTACGAAGTGTTCTACCAATTTGCTGATACACAATTGGTATTAGAAGTTAGAACTAAGGATGCTGGCAAAAGTTTTCTACCTGTAAAGGCTGTTGTGATTGATGCGGGTCATGGAGGTAAGGATCCAGGAACATCCAGCAAGAAGGGAAAGCATGAAAAGGACATAGCCTTAGCAGTTGCGAACCAATTGTACGCAGCGATTCGAAAGACCTATCCCGAAATGGTAGTCTACCGTATTCGTAGCAATGATTCTTTTGTTCCCTTAGATGAGAGATCTCAATTAGCGAATAAACTTTTAATCGATGTCAAAGAGGCAATATTTATTTCTCTGCATTGCAATGCCTCTCTTTCTGAAAAACCATCAGGCTATGAAATTTATTATTTATCTCAAACTCCTACAACGGAACAAGCTAGAGAGACAGCTATCCTAGAGAACAAAATTCTTAATTCTAACTATGGACAACCAGTGGCAAATATCCAAGCAGGGATGATGTCCAGTTTGGTACAAAGGCGTTCAAGAAAGCTTGCTTCCACTCTTGATTCACATTTAAATAAGGGAATTGGCAGATTGATACCAGCAAGAGGAATTAAAAAGGCAGATTTTTCTGTATTGCGTGGATCGCTAATGCCTGCAGTATTGATTGAAATGGGATATTTGTCGCACCCTAAAGAATCTGTTTTTCTAGAATCTAAAAAGGTTCAATCGCGACTTGTAAAAAGTATTCTGCAAGGCATTAAGGATTATGGTGATGGAAAAGATTAATTTTAAAGATAGATGGAATGGTTTTAAAAACGAGGTAGGTAACTATTCAAATAAGGTAAAAGAATTTTCAGTTAAGCATTGGACTCGGTTTTTTAACATCGCTATTGAAAAGAACAACACAAATATTCGTAAATATCTTATGCTCTATTTTGCCTGGATTGGATTTTTACTCTTTGTTAGCTTTTCCTATCTTGTAGAAAAAAATCCTTTCTCCTTACTTATCCCCTTTAACGTATTTGCTCTTCCTTTGCAAGAATCAAGAACACTTGCTAAAATCTATGTGTCTGATGGAGAAAAAAATATATTCGCTTCCGATAGACTTGTCTATCTACAAAATTCTATCAAAGATGATATTCGAACTCTACTTGCTGAAATTTCTAGACCACCGTATTTTTCTAACCTAATTCAAGTAGAAGATAAAATCGCAAGTTCTAAGCTAAAGAGACTGCCCAATCTTTCTATAGCCTTAATTAGTATTTGGGTTCAAGATAAGGGTAAGGTATTGATTCTTGATTTTTCATCAAATGAGATTGAGAGAGAAATGGCAAAATACCGTTTTCCCAAATCTTCTTATGATGTTAGTGATGAGGAAGAAGAGCAGCAAGAGCAGTCTTCTATTGAAAGTTATTATTCTGCACCATCGAATTTCATTGATGATAAAACATTAAAAGAAATTGAAGCAAAGAAATTTACTGTCTTGGGTTTGGTTGTCGATTGTATGGAAAATACAATTTTTGACCAATATAGTAATTTGGAGAAAATCATATTTAAAATTGATGGTAGAGATGTTGAGGCGAAAGGAATATTCGAACATTTTGAAAAAGACCGCGTGCGGGAAAATAAATGAAAAATAAAAAAAATCTAATTCTTATAATTTCATTATCTTTTTTGACCCTTAGCATTCAAGCTGGGGAAGTCTCCCCAACTATGAAAAATATTTCTAAGTTCAATGAAGATAGAATCATTTTCCATTTTGCAAATTTTATAGACCAAGATGGGAATCGTATAGGTAATTCCAGTTCGAATTTAGATCCATCCTTGGCGAGTTTAGTTGTTATACGAGATTCACAAACCTACATATTTCGAGATGGCTATGATGATAGATCAGAAGTTTCAGCTAGACTAAAAGAATACCAGAAGCAGGTTTCGAATTATCGATCGCGTCGAGCCTTCTTAAAAGAGTTCCGAGATATTGTAGACGAACGCGAGAAGCTTTCTAAAGTTGCTGATGACTTCAAAAGAAGAAAAGATAATTCAAAGTATCATCTTCACTCTCTTTACCTTAAATATGATTCTATCTATAAAACAATTGCCTTAGAAAAGAAAAAAGCAGTTGCAGAAGAATACCGACAAAAGAAATTTTCTGGAGAAAATAGTCCACGTCATATCACCGCCATTGAGAACTTAGATTCTATATCTAAAGAACAAGATGCACGTGCTGAGTTTTTGGAAAAAGCACTTACAGAAGAAATGAATGCTAAAGAAAATAAAACCGAGGGATCTCAATCAGCTTCCAAGCAAGCAGTCGGTCAAGCCGAGGGTCTGGAAGAGGCTGAATCAAAGAAAGAAAATTCTGCCCGTGTCGAAACTGCCTTATCTCCAGCAGCTAATCCAGGAGAAATCAACACTAGAAATTTCTACACTCAGGTTGCTGATGGAATCGTAGATTATTTTTCTTATTCAAGAAATGCAAGAACAATTGATTTAGAAAAGAAAGATACCGAAACAGCCAAAACTGTTTCTGAAAAATACAGCAATCTTTATAATACGATGGTAGAACGATTGATCTCTGCCCATTTAAAAAAGTTAAAGTATTTGTATTCAAGAAAGAATGAAACAGGTTCGAAGACAGTTACAGAACTGAACCCAGCAGGAAATGGAAAGAGAATCATATTGGTTTCTAATGATAATACGAGATACTCTGTGGAAGATTGGGATGGTGATGGTATCACTGAAACATTTGAAGTTAGTAACCAAAGCTATAATATGCAATACGCATCTGATTCAGCCAATATTATCGGGATGTATAATTGCAATAAGGTGAAACCCTGTGATTTAATCCAGTCTTTGGCCTCGGACTTAGAAAATGGAATAGGAATTGAGCTATCTTCTGTGCAAACTTTAGGAGCAGACAACGTTATTCTTGGATCTGAAGATGAACTACTTAAAGATTGGGAAGAGCTTCTCAAAAAATAAGTTAATATTTTCTAATTAAAAATGAATAATACTTTCATCTTAAGAAATAAGCATTACTTATCTAAATTTAGATATAATATATGTTAGTTTATTTGAATTGATGTTCTATTGTTTCTTAGTATTAATTTTGAGAATAAGAGGGGCTTTTTATGAGAAATGTTTTATTTATAGGGATAGTATCTCTGATGATATCGTGTTCGGTTACATCAAATGCATCGGTGCTTGAGAGGAAAGGTCAGAAAGCTACGATCTCACTGGATGAGTTTAAAAAGGTAAAATCCAAACTAGAATTTCAAAAAATTACAGCTGCTGATTGGGAAGTGGATCGTGCAGGCTTGATTGACCTTTCTGATCCCAAATCAAAAGCAGCTGGTCTGAGTGATGAAACACTAGAGCCTATTCAAATTTATTTTTACACTATTGATCATCCAACAGCTGGAAAATTTATTATTGATACAGGTCTAGCTGACCTTTTCAAAAAGGATCCGAGTGAGTGGCCGATATCTAGTTTAGTTGCCTCAGCCATGAATACGGATAAACTTACAATTAAGGTAACACTTGGTGAATGGCTTAAAAAGCAAAATAAACCTATTAACGGTGCCTTTCTGACTCATATGCATATGGATCATATTATGGGAACTAGTGATCTTTCTGATGAAGTTCCGATTTACACTGGTCCAAATGAACCAACTGCGAAAAACTTCCTCAATCTTTTTGTAAAAGGAACTACAGATAACTTACTGGGCGAAAATAAAATTTTAAGACAATTGGAATTCTCTGAAGTAAATACAGAATTTGGTTTAGCGACTTTAGATCTATTTGAAGATGGAAGTTTCTTGGTATTTCATAGTCCGGGTCATACGCCAGGAAGCCTTGCATTTTTGATCAAAGCAAAAGATGGAATTCATCTAGTATTAGGTGATACTTCTCACACAAAATTTGGTTGGGAACAAAATGTAACACCTGGAAGCTTTACTTCTGATCGAGAAGAAAACCGCAGGAGTCTGAATGCACTGCAAGATCTGGCTAAGAAAATTCCTGGAATTCAAGTTCATCCAGGACATCAGTCACTTTAAATTTTTACTTTGTTGGTTTACTTTTAGAGGAATTTTGAAATAAGGCTAAAAATTTTCCGTAGCCTTCTTTCTCTAATTTACTAACAGGAATAAAACGAAGTGAGGCGCTGTTCATACAATACCTAAGTCCAGTAGGTCTGGGGCCATCTTCAAATACATGACCAAGATGGCTTTCACCATGTTTTGATTGAACTTCGATTCGTTTCATTCCCCAAGAAGAATCTACATGGTAGACAATCAGATCATTCACTAAGGGTTTGCTGAAGCTGGGCCAACCTGTTCCCGAATCGTATTTATCTAAGGAACTAAATAAGGGTTCTCCAGATACAATATCAACATAGATTCCTTCTTCTTTATTGTCATGGTATTCATTGCGAAAGGGTGGCTCGGTGCCTTCTTCCTGTGTTACTTTAAACTGCATAGAACTCAGTTTGGTTTTTAAGGAATCCTTAGCAGGCTTCTTCCAATTTTGCGGAGCATCCCAATTTATCTCAGATTTAGGAAGCTTTGAAGTAACTGAATCTGCATCTTTTGAATCTTTACTTTCAATTTGGCTGCAATTAAAAATAGAAAAAAATCCAATGATGAATATGGTAAAAATTAATTTGTTCATATGCTACCTCTTTCGTTTTATTAATAAAAAAGTTACAATTCTATCGATATATTACTTTGCTTCCACCCACATATCATGGTTTTTAATCAGCTCAACTAATTTCTCATCAGCAATATCTTCGGGAACATTTTTCATGATAATTTCTTTCCCTTTATAAAGATGAACCTTTCCAGGAGCAGCACCTACATATCCAAAATCTGCATCCGCCATTTCCCCAGGACCATTGACTATGCAGCCCATAACTGCAATCTTTACTCCTATCAAATGATTCGTTCGCTTTTTGATTCTTGCTGTAGTATCTTGAAGATCGAATTGTGTTCTTCCACAAGATGGACAAGAAATATATTCTGTTTTTGTTAGACGAAGCCTTGAACCCTGCAGAATATCATAGGTAAGACTTAGTTCTTCGAATATTTCACAAGGAAAACTGATACGTAATATATCTCCGATACCATCAATGAGTAAACCACCTAGACCAATGGATGCCTCATACAATGCATCTTCTTGGTTGCCGTGAACAGAAGATAGAGAAATTGGATAATCATAATTTGACAAGAAAGAGCTTAGCTTGCGGTAATCTCTTGTTAGATCAGAACTCTCTAAACTAAAAATAGAATTCGAAAGTAACCATTTTTGAATATCTTCGAGAATTTCTGGTATTCTAGAAAATTCGGATGGTTTGATGATCCACTCTATGCTTTTGTTTTCTTTATGAAAACTGGAGATTGCTCCAAGAAAGATTTCTTTTTCTTCTTCACTTCCAAAGTGCGGATAGTAAGATACCCATTTATCAAAGGCTAATAATTGGGATAGTTGGTCATGAATTTGGTTTGCCATCTCTCCCTGCAAGAGAAAGGAGAATGCAGCCGGTACAATTTCCTTGTTTCTAAGTGTTGCTAGTTCATTTAATTCGGTTTCATTTCGTATCGTAAAATGCAAAGACTCTGGTAGGATAGAGAGGGGGGCAGCCTTTAGAAAGAGTTCAGAAATTTCTTTCTCATAATTTGATTTCAATTGGGAACAATCTACTTCTACTCGAATCGGATTTTCTTCACCCATCTTAGTTGAGTTGAGAGAAATTTCCTTAGCATAGAATCTGGAATACTGAAAAGGATTTCGAAATTCTTTAAAAGAAGAATTGGTAGAATCTTTAGAATCCTGATTTCGTTTTTCACTCGCTTGGATAGGAGTAGAATTGATTTCACTGCTAGCGGATTTTCCGGTAAGATTTTCCCAATTCTTAGAATGAAGCAAATTGTATTTTTCTACAATGATTTTTGCTACAGGTATTTCGAGAACTGGATCTTCGGTAAGAGATACACGAATTGTATCTCCCAAACCATCATCTAGCAAACTTCCAATTCCAATAGCTGATTTGATCCTTCCATCTTTGCCATCTCCTGCCTCTGTAACACCGAGATGCAGTGGATAGGTCATATTGAGTTCTAGGAACCTAGCAATTAGTAGACGATATGCTTGGATCATAATTTGCGTGTTGGATGCTTTCATAGAGACGATTATATCTTTGTATCCAATCGACTCAGCGATTCTTATAAATTCTAATGCGGATTCCACCATTCCTTCGGGAGTATCTCCAAACCGATTCATGATTCTGTCAGAAAGCGATCCATGGTTGGTTCCAATTCTCATGGCTACTCCCAATTCCTTAGCTCTCTTAACAAGAGGGAGAAAGGTTTCAGATATTCTTTCTAGTTCGAGTTTGTATTCTTTATCAGTATATTCTAAGATTGCAAATTTTTTACGATCTGCAAAATTTCCTGGATTGATACGAACCTTTTCCACAAACTCTACAGCCTTCATCGCTATGGAAGGAGTAAAATGGATATCTGCAACCAAAGGAACTGTTAGATTTTCTTCCTTCATACGTTTACGTATTATGGGAAGTGCTTCTGCGTCCTGTGAAGTAGGAACTGTTAGACGAACTAATTCTGAACCGACTTCTTGCAGCTCTCTAATTTGGCGAATGGTAGCTTCAACATCTTTGGTATCTGCATTGGTCATAGATTGAATCCGAATGGGATTTAAACCTCCGATTCCTACATTACCAACTTTAACTTCATGAGTGATTCTTCGATTGTATTCAAATGGGGATGTATTGTATTTTGTATTCATGGCGCCTTTAATAGCATTTTAAAAAAATGCGATATTTCGGAAACTTTTTTGCGAGCATCTTTTCTTGCTTTCCCATAAAATTAGACCTACTCGGAGTCGATAATTCAATTAGGCCCAGACAACTATGGAAACAACACAAGATAAAAAATACAAAGTTCTGATTACAGTTTCAATTTACCGAGGTGGAATCCTCTCCTATAAAAGCGAATTAATGGTTCCCAGCTTATATCTACGTAGATCAGAAGCTAGAGCCCATATCAAAAGAGAAATCTCTGAAAGATTAGAGTTTTCCCAATTTTTTCGATCACCGCGTTTGGATTATGATTTGGTTCGATACACTGAGGAAGCGACTTGCAATACCTTCCTGAGGTATTCAATCTTAGATGTATCCAGAGAATTCCAACCTTTATAAAATATTTTTTCAAAAGTGGAAGCTCAAAGTAGCCTAAAATTATGGTTCGATCAAAATAAAAGAGATCTTCCTTTTAGAAACAAACCCTCAGCCTATAAAATCTGGGTTTCAGAAGTTATGCTGCAACAGACTCGAGTTGCGGCAATGCTACCTCTTTACAATCAATTCCTTCTTAGTTTTCCCGATATGGAAACATTATCCCGTGCAGATGAAACGGAAGTATTGGAACATTGGAGAGGGCTCGGTTACTATTCCAGAGCAAGAAATTTGCATAAAGCCTGCCAAATTGTTACAAGTCGTTACAATGGTCGTTTCCCAGAAAGTTTAGATGAAGCCTTAGAGATTCCTGGTGTAGGCCCTTATACTGCAAGAGCAATTCTTTCGATGGCCTATGGAAAGAAATACGCTGTGTTAGATGGAAATGTAAAAAGAGTAATCTCGCGACTTTTCACAGAATCAGATGAAAAAAAATGGCAGAACTTAGCCGATTCCTTTCTAAACCAAGAACATCCAGGGGATCATAACCAAGCGATGATGGAATTAGGAGCCTTGGTTTGTCTGCCTAAGCCTTTGTGTGCAAAATGTCCGATTCAAAAATTTTGCAAAGCCTATACAGAAAATTCAATTGAACAATATCCACCTGGGAAATTAGAAAAAACTAAATTAACACTAGATCTTCATTTTTTTATGATCAAAAGGAAGGATAAAATTCTCCTTATCAAAGATTCCTCTCGTAGATTTTTTAAGAATCTTTTTACTCTTCCATACTTAATCGAAAATGCAACTATCCCTGCTAAGGATGCTAAGAATTATATGAATCCTAGTTATATGAATGAAATTATAAGTAATATACAATCCGAAAGCATTCCAGGCTCCAGCTCTCATTCTATTACACATCACAAAATTAAATTATTTTTACATAAAACTTTAAAAGATCTTCCAGAAAATTTCCAGGCCTTATATGGTTTTGAAACTAAATGGGTTGAAATGGATCGCTTGGAAAGAGAATTTCCTTCTTCCATAGCGAAAAAGATTTTGAAGTTTTTGCCCCAAAATGGACTCTTTCAAGAATGAGGGAAATCTACATTCGAAAGCTTCACTACGAGGAAGCGCGAATCAAATTAGAGCGTGAAGTCCAAGACGCCTTTGTAGAAGGGGAAAAATACGTAGAAATTGTCCACGGTATTGGAGAAGGAATTCTCAAAAAAATGGCAATTGACTATGTAGCTAGCCAGGATTTCCTGAAATTAGTAGATCGCCCTGAGTTTTTAAGGTCCAATCCCGGAACCACTTTGGTAGAAATCCTCGTACCATCCAGTGAACTACTAAGAAAGTATATGAAATGAATAGAATGCAAGATTCCATACAAATATTAGATGTCACTCTCCGAGACGGAGAGCAGACCCAAGGTGTAAGTTTTTCTAACGAAGAAAAGATGAATATAGCTAAGTTTCTTTTGCAGAAGCTGAATGTTCATAGAGTTGAAATTGCCTCAGCGCGTGTATCGAGAGGAGAGTTACAATCTGTTCGCAAGATAATGGATTGGGCAGAAAAAGAAAAACTCACCGAGCGAATTGAAATTTTAGGATTTGTAGACGGTGGTAAAACTATAGACTGGATGAAGGAGACAGGAGTTCGCACTCTGAATCTTCTTACAAAAGGTTCACTTCTTCATTTAGAAAAGCAACTTCGTAAAACACCCACTGAACATTTTAAAGAAGTATCGGAACTTATCCAACTCGCCACAAAACAAGGATTTAAGGTTAATATTTATCTGGAAGATTGGTCCAATGGATTTCGAAACAGTCCAGATTACGTAATGGATTTTATCGGACATCTTCAAAATGAACCTATTCAGTATCTCTTTCTTCCTGACACCTTAGGTGTCCTGTCTCCCGATGAAACGCGGATTGGAATTGATAGCATACTTCAGAAATTCCCTCATCAGCATTTAGAATTCCACGGTCACAACGATTATGATCTCGCGGTTGCTAATTGCATGGTTGCGATTCAATCAGGAGCAAAAGGAATTCATGTTTCCGTAAATGGGCTTGGAGAGAGAGCAGGCAATTCTCCTTTGGAGGCAGTAGTCACAGCTATCCATGATAAATTAGGTGTTAAGACTGGAATAGTTGAAAAAGAGATAACAAATGCTAGTAGACTTGTCGAAGTCTTCAGTGGCAAAAGAATTTCTGCTAATAGGCCTATAGTGGGTGAGGATGTATTTACACAGACTGCTGGGATTCATGCGGATGGAGATAAGAAAGCAAATCTCTATGCAAATCCTATTCTTCCCGAACGTTTTGGACGTACAAGAAGTTATGCCTTGGGAAAACTTGCAGGAAAGGCAAGTCTTACAGAAAATTTGAAAAGACAGGGTCTAGTCCTAAGTCCTGAAATGGAAAAGAAGGTTCTTGATCGCATTATAGAATTAGGTGATCAAAGTAAGATAGTAACTCCAGAAGACCTTCCTTTTATCATTGCTGACATTTCAGGAAAATCAGATAATATAAGTTTTAAAATCATGAAATGCATCGTTGAATCTGGAATAGGTGCAAGTCCCAGTGCAAAACTTTCCATCCAATACAAGGGAACAGATTATACGGCGGAAGGCTCAGGCGATGGTGGCTATGATGCTTTCATGACTGCACTGACTAATATCAATAAAGAGATCGGAATCAAGATGCCATCGCTAGAAGACTATGAAGTTCGAATCCCACCAGGTGGAAGAACGGATGCTCTGGTCGAATCAGTAATCACTTGGAAAAGAGAGGGAGATCCTATCCCGCTTCGAACGATTGGCGTTGATTCTGATCAGGTTGTTGCCGCAATGAAGGCTACTGAGAAAATGATGAATCTGATTTTTCCTTTATAAAAGAAAACTTTAAGATTCATTCAATGAATATTGTTTTAATTAGAATAGAATTAAGTTTTAAAGAATAGCTACCTACGAATATAAAAGTATAAAGATATGAATCTATTGATTGCAGGCTTAGGAAATCCAGGAACGAAATACGAAAAGACTCGTCATAATATTGGCTTTATGATTTTGGATGAATATTGCCAAGATGAAAAGCAAGATTGGACAACTAATAAGAATTCTTTGTATGCAAAGTTCAATTACAAAGAAGCTACCATTCATCTCTTGAAACCGCAAGAATATATGAATCTCTCTGGCAAAGAAGTATCTCGAATTGCCAGAATGTTAAAAATTCCAAGTTCTCATATTTTAGTCGTTCACGATGAAATCGATATTCCATTCGCTAAAATTAAAAACAAAATCGGCGGTGGAACAGCTGGTCACAACGGACTTGGTGATATAGTGGAAAGATTGGGGAATTCATCTTTTCACAGGCTTAGGTTTGGTGTTGGAAAACCGATTCATCCTGGAATGGATGTTGCTGATTTTGTTCTGCAAAAGTTTTCCACTGAAGAAATGACCCTTTTGCCTAAACTAATGAAAGATTCCATTCAGAGAATACAAGATTGGATTAGAGAACAAATTAAAATAGCTTCTAAATTGTAAAAATAAATTATATCTTTTTTAATTAAGATTTATTAGTATGATTCTTAGTTTTAAATTGAGAATTTATAAAAACTCTTTTTTGGTAAATTTTGAAATTATCAAAAAGTTAGATTTGTAATTTATAATTTAAATATTAAGAATGAAGAAAAAATTATTTCAAATTCTGATTTTAATACTATTTTTTAGTCCATGTGTTACTCTGTTAGCTCAAAATAATTTCCTTTCACTGGATTCTTCCTTATCGAAGATAGAAGTTGGAAAAAATTCAGAGATTTATAGAGATTCTACAGGCTTAGAAACATTTTTAGAAATTCAAAATTTACCTAATGATTTTTGGAGAAAACCCGAAAACCAACATTTGAGTTTTGGAATATCTACAGATACGATTTGGATAAAACTCAATATACCATTCGATTCTCAATTAAATAATTGGTTCTTGGTTGCGGACTATTCTCTTCTTGACGAAATAACTGTTTTCAAACCTACATCCCAAGGTTATACTACTTCTATAACAGGAAGGAAATTTCCTTTTTCATCTAGAGAAGTTGAAAATAAAAATTTTATTTTTACACTTTCTGATAATATAAAATTAGATTCTCCAATTTATATTAAAATTAAATCTGAAACCCCATTAAATTGTGAATTGAATTTATATTCAGAAGAAGGACTGAGAGACAGAATCCTTAAAGATTTTCTATTTTTGGGAATTTTTTATGGAGCTATTTTTATTATGGCTTTCTATAATTTCTTTTTATTTATTAATCTTAAAGAATTATCTTATCTTTTTTATGCAATCTCTCAGTTTCTTGCTGGGTTATTATCTTTAAATTATGAATCTTTGATTTTTCAATATGTGTTTCCCGATAAACCAGATTTTGCTATTCATTGGAATTTAATCGCTGGAGGGCTTTTTTATTTATTCGCTTCTTTATTTGGAATTTCCTTTCTAAGATTGAGTAAGTATTTTCCATTAGGAAAGAAAATTCTCTACTTTATTTGCCTTCTATCGATTACTCTTTTGTTTAGTTATTTCATAACTTATAAGTATGCCATTTTTATTGTTTATGCATTAGGTATATTATCTCCACTTTCATTATTTTTAACATCACTAGTTTGTTCCATTAGAGGATTTCGTCCTGCAAGATTCTTTTTACTTGCATGGCTAGGTGCTATAATTTCATTATTAGTTTTTTCCTTAACACAAATCGGAGTATTTGAATATACATATTTTCTAAATCATTCTCCTGCGATTGGAGGAATTTTAGAAGCAGTAATTCTCTCTATAGCACTTGGAGATAAATTCAGATTAGAACAATTCCGTAAATATGAGGAGAAACTTGCTTTAGCTTCCTTAGAAGCCTTTCATAATAAAATTACAAAGGAATTGGCTACAGCAAAAGCTATCCAAGACTCCTTAGTTCCTAAAGAATTTCCAATAAGTGATCAATTGAATTTTCAAAGTAGATATCTTCCACATGATGCTGTCGGTGGAGATGCAATTGCATATTCGGAACATGCCAATTATATAGATTTTTATTTTGCTGATGTAAGCGGTCACGGTATTGCTTCAGCTTTTTTATCTGCGATGAGTTCCAAAGTATTTGACTTTGTATCTAAGCTTCAACTCACGCCAGCAGATTCACTTAGTGAGATAGAAAAACAACTTAGTTCCATTCCTGACAATCTTCTTTTTATATCCTGTATCTATTTTAGAATTCTTCCTGAACAAAAATTACTAGAATATTCTTATGGCGGCCATCACTCTATTTTACTGATTCGTGAGGGTGAAATACTTGCATTACCGGGAAAGGGCAGTTTAGTCTTGGTCTCTCTTTTTAAATTCAGAAATAATTATACCTTCGAATTAAAACCTAAAGATAGATTGGTTTTCTACTCTGATGGTTTTATTGAAGTTTGGAATAAGAATAATGAAATACTAGAAGAAGAAGGGCTAAAGAGAATTATACATAAGATAAAAAACCTTCCTATCGAAGAATTTTGTAGCCAGCTTACAGATCGCGTTGTAGCCTATAGCCATTTGAAACCTTCCGATGATATGACTTTACTCGCAATAGATGTGAATTAGTTTTCATCAACAGATAAAATCCACTTTGCGATATGACAGCAATTTTTGGTAAGGTATTCTAACTAGTAATTATTATATATATTCAGGATTAAATCACTCAATGAATAGCAATCAGAAAGATTCAAACTCTAAAATTAATCCAACTAACACAAATGAATCAAACCATCCTATCAATAAAGATGATTCGGCTAGGGGGGTATTTCGTCTAGCTCTTCAAACTCTATTCACTATTGTTGTGATGGTTATGATTGTAATTGGCTTGGGTCTCACAGTTAGAGAAGAGCTCATTTTCTATTCTGAAAAATTGGTTCATAAAATTGGCTATTGGGGTTTATTTTTTGGAATGCTTCTCAGTGACTCACTACCTGCTTTTGTACCACCTGATGCCTTTCTTGTTTTTTCAATTGCAGCTAATATGGAGACTACCTGGGTTATTGTAGCCTGTAGTATAGGCTCGATAATCGGTGGTTGTATTTCCTATGCAATTGGAAGATATTTAATTCCACGATTTTCTTTGGGACGTCAGATCATTTTGCGTTACGAAGATAAATTAGTTCCTTATATACGTAAGTATGGATTGTGGGCTGTTGTATTATCTGCGCTAACACCGATTCCTTATTCATGGATGGCGTATACAACAGGTTCTTTTAAAATGAGTTTTCGTCTATTTTTCTTTGCTTCTCAATTTAGAATTGCAAGAATGCTCATCTACTACTATGCTATGAAATTAGGATGGTTAGGGACATGAATGAGGCTTTGCTTTTTCCGCCCAGTAAGGATGAAATTTTACTAGGGATACTTAAGCAATACCAACTTCCCGAGGAAGTCCTTCCTCAACTCAAACAATACTTAGACGGAAGTATCCCTGAATCCTCTTTAGTCTGCTGCCAATCTGGATGTGATATATGCAGTGAGTTTATCTACCAAGCTTTGCAAAAGTCCAAGGAAGTTCTGAAAGAATCAGAATATCGTAATACGTGAATTTATTCTCCTCTTCTTATATCCCTTTAGCTCATAAACTTCGTCCTGAAAGTTTCGATGCAGTTCTTGGTCAAACTCGAATCATGAATGATTTGAAAAGGTTGAAGCGTCCCGTATCTCTTTTGCTATACGGACCACCTGGTTCTGGTAAGACCACGCTTGCGCATATTCTTGCAAAATCTTGGAACCTTCCCACTCGTACCTTGAGTGCTGTTTCATCGGGTGTCAAAGAGGTTCGAGATGTTTTTGCGGAAGCTGATAGAATTGGAACCATCTTACTATTCTTAGATGAAATCCATAGATTTAGTTCCAGCCAACAAGACTCACTTCTGGATGTAGTTGAAAAGGGAAAAATTGTATTAATCGGTGCTACAACTGAAAATCCAGGTTTTAGAATCAATAGACCTCTTCTATCCAGGATGCAAGTATTTCGGTTGGATCCACTTTCTGATGAAGCCCTAGAAGAAGTTCTAGAAAAAGCCATTCACCAAGAAGGCAAGGGCAGATCTCTTAGCCCTGATGGGAAAAATCTACTCGTCCTAAGTTCCAGTAGGGATGCTCGCAAATTACTGACAACTCTGGAAGCAATTTTTTCCCTACATGCAGAAGGTGCATCCATTCCCCTTGAAGAAGTTCAATCTTATTTAGATTCGAGAGTTGTGGACTATGATAAGGATAAAGAAAATCACTACGATTTAATTTCAGCTTTCATTAAATCCATGCGAGGATCTGATCCCGATGCAAGTCTTCTCTATATGACTTATATGCTAGAGGCAGGAGAAGACCCACTATTTATAGCTAGGCGATTGGTAGTTTTTGCCTCAGAAGATGTAGGCAATGCTTCCATACATGCGCTTCCATTGGCAGTTGCTTGTTTGAATGTTGTGGAAAGGATAGGTCTTCCTGAGGCTGCAATTTCCCTGGCACAGGTTACAAGCTTTCTTGCATCCTGTCCAAAATCAAATGCGAGTTATTCTGCTTGGAATTTAGCTAAAAAGTTCATTAAAGAAAAAATTTCCCAACTCATTATTCCCAATCATCTTAGAAATGCACCAACAGGTCTACATAAACAGGAAGGTGTAAGCAAGGGGTACAAATACCCACATGATTATCCAGGGCATTTTATAGAAGAAAATTACTTTCCCCAAGAATTTGCAAGTGATCCACCCCAGTTTTACTTCCCAACTGAGAATGGAATGGATCTCAACCTTAAATCTCATTTGAAACGCATCTGGTCTGCCTCTAAGTTTAAGAAATATCCATAATTTCCTAAAAAAAACCAAATTCTCTCTTGACTTATGTCTAAGTGAAAAGAGATACTAAATCATAAATCAATATGGGAATCGCACCAGATAGTTTTGCTCCAATCGCCTTACAACTCATCTTAGGGATTGGTTTCTCCGCAGTCATTCTTATTCTAGCTTTTATCATTCAACCCAAGAAGAAGACTAAACCACAAGACACATTCGAATGTGGAGTTGAATACTACGGAGATGCACGAAATCTTTTTAATATAAAATTTTATATGGTAGCTGTTTTATTTATTTTATTTGATATAGAAGCCGTCTTTCTCTTCCCTTGGGCAGTTAACTTATTGAATTTTAAGTCAGCAGGACTGGCTGCTTTTATATTTATTGAAATGTTAGTGTTTTTATTGGTTCTAGTCATAGGGCTTTATTACGTCTGGAAGAAAGGAGCATTGGAATGGGATTGAAAGATCTTATGAATAAGCCTGGCGAAATGCTGGGTGATATGGCACAGGTTGCCAATCTTGACTCTGTTATTCAATGGGGCAAATCCTATTCTCTCTGGCCTTATCCTTTTGCGACAGCCTGTTGCGGAATTGAGTATATGAGTACTTCCTGTTCCGATTATGATATTGCTAGATTCGGAGCAGAGAGACCATCTTTTTCTCCGCGCCAAGCTGATATGATACTTGTTTTAGGAACTATTACTTACAAGATGGCTCCTGTTCTAAGGGAAATTTACGATCAATTAGCTGAGCCTAAATATGTGATCAGTGTAGGAGCCTGTGCCTCCTCTGGTGGTATGTTTCATACATACGGTGTATTACAGGGAATCGACCGAATCCTTCCTGTTGATGTTTATGTTCCTGGTTGTCCTCCACGACCCGAAGCTTTATTAGACGCAGTTATCAAATTGCAAGAGAAAGTGAAATCCCAAGGATTGGAAGGTCGTAGACAAGAAGTCATGAGAAAGATTCAGGAGATCAACGAACGAAATCGCCCACTGGTTGTAAGATGATTGAATCTATTCTCGAATTTTTAAAGTTAAACTATTCTCATTTTCTCATTGAAGAAGAACAAAGGAATTCCAATATTCCTCATGTCTTTTTGAAGCCCGAAGGAATCGTCCCTGTTTTAGAAGCTCTAAAGACACATGAGAAATATTCTTTAAGCTACTTGAATGACCTAACGGCTGTAGACTGGTTGGGTAAGAGAAAGATACGCTTCGAAGTTTTGTATCTTCTCAGATCTCCTAAAAATAAACATTCTCAAATTCAAATTAGAGTTCCTATTGATGAAGGAGATTCTGTTCCATCAATTGTATCTGTTTTTAAGGGTGCCAATTGGCCAGAGAGGGAAGTTTATGATTTATTTGGCATTCCTTTTATCAATCATCCCAATCTAGAAAGAATCGTTTTACCTGATAATTTTGTTGGATACCCTTTGAGAAAAGACTATCCCCTAGAAGGACCAGGACAAGACTATCTGATCCAAGATTTACTACAAATTCATATCCAAGATGATATTTCTAAGGAAGATTAATTATGGTTATGTATGAAAAGACAAAAGCCCATTTCAATGAAAAATTCAAGAATCTTCCTGAAGGGCATCTTCTTGTCAATTTAGGTCCATCCCATCCTGCAACTCATGGAATTTTACAAAATGTAATCCAAATTGATGGAGAAAGGATAGTCGAAGCTGAATCTGTGATTGGCTATGTCCATAGATGCTTTGAGAAGTTAGGTGAGCGTTATGACTACAATCAATTTTTAGTCTGCACCGATCGTATGAATTATGTATCTACTCCTATGAATAATATTGGTTGGATACTCACCGTTGAAAAGATGCTTCAGATTGAAGTGCCCGATAGAGTAACTTATGTTCGAATGATAATCTCAGAATTATCTCGTATCATGGACCACATCGTCTGTGTTGGGATTCTTGGAGTAGATATAGGCGCATTTTCTGGTTTCTTGCATTTATTCCATCATAGAGAAAATATATACCAAGTATTGGAGAAACTAACTGGCGCAAGACTCACAACAACTTTCTGCCGTGTTGGAGGAATGGAAAGAGATATCTATCCTGGTTTTGTAGAAGAAATCCAATTGGTTTGTCGTGAACTTAAACCAGCCCTAGAAGAATTCAATAATTTATTGATTCGGAATCGAATTTTCCAAGATAGAACTGCTGGAATAGGTGGAATTTCCCAAGAAGAAGCTTTAGCTTATGGCTATTCAGGACCTAATCTTCGTGCAACTGGTGTAGATTGGGATATACGCAAAGACCAACCGTACATGTTGTATGATAAAGTAGATTTCGATATTCCTGTTGGAGAGGACGGATCTGTTCTACACAGAACGCTTGTTCGTATGGAAGAAATTCGACAATCCATTCGTATCATAGAGCAATTGATTACCAATATCCCCTCAGGAAGCTATCATGCAGATCTTCCTCATATCTTTCTCCCTGAAAAAGATAAAGTATACAATAATATGGAAGAACTTATCTATCATTTTAAAATCATTATGCATGGAATTAAGGTTCCTTCTGGTGAATGCTATTTAGCAACAGAGGCAGCTAATGGTGAGTTAGGTTATACAATTATTTCTGAGGGCGAGAAGACACCATGGAGAGTCCATGTTCGTCGTCCTTGCTTCTGGTATTATCAGTCTTTTCCTGACCTGGTTCGAGGTGGTTTGCTTGCAGATTCTGTTGCGACTATGAGTTCTTTGAATGTTATTGCGGGAGAGTTGGACTGTTAATGGGCTACCAATTTTCAAAAAATAGTGAGGATACTTTTAAGAAGATCCAAGGTCAATTCCCTGACAAACGCTCTTTAATACTTCCCTGTTTATACTTTTTACAAAGAGACCAAGGCTTTGTAGACAATGAAGGGATGCAATACATTGCAGATAGAATTGGAAGTCCGATTTCCTTAGCTCAAGTATATGGGGTTGCTACTTTTTATACTATGTATAACAAGAAGCCTGTCGGTAATTTTCATATTCAGATTTGTTCGAATATTTCCTGTTATTTGGCAGGCTCAGATGGTGTTACCCAAGCTTTTTGTTCAGAACTTGGGATTTCAAAGGGCCAAACTACCAAAGATAAATCTTTTACTGTAGAAGAGGTTCAATGTCTAGGAGCCTGCGGGTTTGGGCCAGTTGCACAAATTAATGATCGTTATTATGAAAATATCAAACCACAGGATGTATCAGGTTTGATCCAAGCTTTAAAGGCAGAGGCAAAGTAACATGGCAGAAAAACTTTTACTAACAAAACATATCGATCATCCTGAATCTCATACTCTCAAGCACTACCAATCAGTTGGCGGCTACCAATCCTCTAAGAAGGCTATAACGACGATGGCTCCTGAAGAAATCGTAGCCTTAGTTAAGGAATCGGGTCTTCGTGGAAGAGGCGGAGCTGGATTCCCAACAGGAATGAAGTGGTCATTTATCCCGAAAACTGATAAACCCAAGTATTTGATTTGCAATGGAGATGAGGGTGAGCCTGGTACTTTTAAAGATCGAAAGCTTCTAGAAAATCTTCCTCATATGCTAATTGAAGGTATGATTATCGCAGCAAGAGCGATTGATTGCCACCAAGGATATATTTATATCCGAGGAGAATTTAACAAGGGGATAGATATAGTATCTTTTGCAGTTGAAGAAGCATATAAAGCAGGTCTTTTGGGAAAAAATATCCAAGGCTCAGGATACGATTTTGACCTAGCAGTATATGCGGGAGCAGGTGCTTATATCTGTGGAGAAGAGTCTGCTTTAATCAATTCATTAGAAGGAAGGAGAGGTCATCCAAGATTGAAACCTCCTTTTCCTGCAATTTCTGGTCTATACAACTGCCCGACTGTTGTTAATAATGTTGAGACACTTTGCAATGTTCCTCACATCCTAGAAATGGGTTCAGCAGAATACAAGAAAATAGGTACAGAAAAATCTCCTGGGACTCGTATATTTTCTGTGAGTGGACATGTCAATCGTCCGGGAGTATATGAAATTGAACTCGGTACTCCTCTTATTGATCTTATCAATATCCAATGCCAAGGTGTAAAGGATGGCAAGGCACTTAAGGCGGTAATTCCTGGCGGTTCTTCAGCACCCATACTGACTGCCGAAGAGGTAGGTCGAGCCAACATGGACTTCGAATCTATTGCTTCCCTTAAAAGTATGTTAGGTTCAGGAGCAGTCATTATTTTAAGTGAGGAAACCGATCTAGTAGAAACTACTTATCGATTAGCTTCTTTCTATGCACATGAGTCTTGTGGGCAGTGCACACCTTGTAGAGAAGGAACTCATTGGGTCAAAGATCTCTTAGGTAAGATTCGAAAAGGGGAAGGAAGCCAGAAAGAATTGGATTTAATACTTTCGCTTTCTAGAAACATGGAAGGTGGGACAACTATCTGTCCATTAGCAGATGCTTGTGTAATGGCTGTGCGACCAACCATTCAAAAGTTTACTTCTGAATTCACTGCAAAATTTAAAACCAATCCTGAAGAAATAAATAAACAAGAACTAATAGGACAGGCCGGGTAAGAATACTATGGATATGACTGTTCTTTTGATTTGGATATTTAAAATTCTAAATTTCTTTATAATAATTTTGACAGGTGTTGCTTATTATACCCTAGCTGAACGAAAGTTTGCTGGCTTTATACAAGATAGACCTGGTCCAAATCGAGCTGGAATTTTTGGATTACTCCAACCTCTTGCAGATGGAATTAAATTTTTAACTAAGGAAGAAGTAATCCCAGCTAATGTATCTAAAGGAATGTATTTACTCGCACCTGCCATTTCTATGACATGTGCAATTTTAGCTTGGTCCATTATTCCTTTTGGTGGGACGATACCTCTGCCCGATTTTATGGTAGGTATTTTAGGAACAGAATCTTTGGATCTACAAGTTGCCAATCCTGATTCAGGGATCTTAATTTTGATGGCAATCTCTGGACTTGCTGTTTATGGGATTATGATCGCAGGTTGGGCAAGTAATAATAAGTATTCTCTGCTAGGTGGGATTAGAGCAACTGCTCAGATGATCAGCTATGAGATTCCTTTAGGTCTATCCTTGGTTGCAATTATAATTATGACAGGCTCGCTTCGGCTAACTGATGTCAATGATATGCAAAAGGGTCTTTGGAATATATTTACTCCTCCTGGATTTATTGGATTTTTCATCTTTTTGGTCGCAATCTTTGCTGAAACAAATAGAATGCCTTTTGATTTAGCTGAGGCTGAATCTGAATTGGTTGTAGGATTCCATACGGAATATGGAGCATTCAAATTTGCCTTATTCTTCTTAGCTGAATATATGAATATGATTACCATGAGTTGCATCACAGCTCTTCTTTTCTTTGGTGGATACAATGTTCCATTTGGTATTCTTGAAGGCTCTGTCTACCAGCCTATTCTTGGTGTAGGAATATTTTTGGTGAAGGTTTTGTTCTTTGCCTTCTTTTTTATTTGGGTAAGATGGACTGTTCCTAGATTTCGCTACGATCAACTGATGAAGATTGGCTGGAAAAAATTAATCCCATGGTCACTTTTCAATGTATTCTTGGCAGCTTCTTATATTCTATTTTTCAAAGATTCATGGTGGTTATTTTTTAATTGATATGAATGAGTATACAATTCCTCAAATCTTATTTTACTTTTTCGGAACAATATCCGTGATCGCTGCCTTGGGTGTAATTCTAAACAGGAATCCTATAACCGCAGCAGTATTGCTCGTGTTAACCTTCTTTTCTCTTTCAGCCATCTATGCTATTATGGGTGCAACATTTATTGCAACCATGCAGATCTTAGTTTATGCTGGGGCAATCATGGTTCTTGTTGTTTTTGTTCTTATGTTACTTTCTCTCAGAACAGAAGCAATTTCTCATGTTTGGGAATATCCTTTAAAGAAAATTTATCTCTTTTTTACTGTAGGAATCTTACTTCTTTTTTTAGCGATGGGCGTTAGCATTGGCGTTCCTCATGCAAAAGTTCCAACAGTGGGAGTGGATGCAACAACGGGGGCTTACGAATACAATCTCATGGATGTACAAGGTAAGGCAACTGAATTTTCAGCGAAAGGAAATATTGCAGTGGTAGGTGCTTCAACTTTTATAGATTATCTTTTGCCATTTGAAATGATTTCCATACTGCTTTTGGTTGCTGTAATAGGTGCTGTTATACTCGCTAAGAAAAAACTGGAGCAACAATGATCGATTCATTTATAGAAGGTATTCCATTACACCATATACTTATTTTAGCTGGTATTTTATTTTCAATTGGGGTCGCTGGAGTATTAACTAGACGAAATGCGGTTTTGATTTTTATGAGTGTAGAATTGATTTTAAATTCTGTTAATTTGGTTTTTGTATCTTTTTCAAAAGTATTAGGTACTGTGACGGGAGAAGTTATAGTTTTCTTTGTAATGGCATTGGCTGCTGCGGAAGCTGCTGTTGGATTGGCGATTGTAATCGCAATCTTTCGACAAAAGAAAACATCGAATGTTGATGAAATTAATTTACTTAGGGGCTAAGTCATGTTAGATCTATTTTACTTAGTTATTCTGCTGCCTCTAATCGGATTCTTACACAATGGCTTACTAATTCGAAAAATATCAAATCGAGTTGCTGGAACCATAGGAACACTTGCTGTTTTTATTCCTTTTTTAATCACCCTAGGTGCTTTTTTCGAATTCAATCCTATGGTTCGACAAGATCCTCACCTCTTCAAGATACTTTCTTGGATTGAGGTAGGTAGTTTCAAAGTAGATTTTGCTTACCAAGTTGATCAACTTTCTTTGTATATGACACTTATTATTACTGGGATCGGTTCTTTGATTCATTTGTATAGTATTGGTTATATGAAAAAGGAAGAAGGCTTTGTTCGTTTCTTTTCTTATTTAAACCTTTTTATATTTTCCATGTTGAATCTTGTCTTGGCTGATAATTTAGTTCTTACTTTTCTTGGTTGGGAAGGAGTGGGACTCTGTTCTTATCTATTGATAGGATTTGATTATCATAAAGCAGAGGCTGCATCAGCTGGGATGAAGGCTTTTGTTGTGAATCGAATGGGTGACTTTGGTTTCATTCTTGGTATGGCTTGGATCTATTGGTTTACTGGAACGCTTCGTTACACAGAAATCTATGCAGCTCTTCCCATGTTAGATGAATTCCAAATTTATGTGAATTGGATAGCTTTCTTTTTCTTTGTTGCGGCAGTTGGTAAGTCAGCTCAGATTCCATTGTATGTTTGGTTGCCAGATGCTATGGCAGGACCGACTCCTGTCTCTGCATTAATTCATGCAGCAACAATGGTTACAGCAGGATTGTTTCTAATTGCACGCTTGAATATTATATATATTAACGCTGAACTTACCTCATCATTAATCGCATGGATTGGAGGAATAACTGCTTTCTTTGCTGCTACGATTGCCATTTTTCAAAATGATATTAAAAAGGTATTAGCTTATTCCACCGTATCTCAGTTAGGTTATATGTTTATGGCTATGGGAGTAGGGGCTTATGTAGGCGGACTGTTTCATGTCATGACTCATGCTTTCTTCAAGGCTTTGCTTTTCTTGGGAGCAGGTTCTGTGATACTCGGTCTCCACCACCAGCAAGATATCAGCAAAATGGGTGGGGTTAGCAAGCACATGAAAATCACTGCTCTCACCTTCCTAATTGGAACAATTGCTATATCGGGTCTACCTCCCTTCAGTGGTTTCTTCTCTAAAGATTTAATCTTGGAAAAAGTGTTCGCTCAGTCCCAATATGGAATTTACCTATGGGTCATCGGCGCAGTTACCGCTTTAATGACATCATTCTATATGTTTCGTTTGCTCTTTTTGGTATTTTTTGGAAAGGAAAGATATGATTCTCAAAATTTAGATCATGGTTCACATTCTTCTCATGGTGGACATTCTGTCCATGAGTCACCTCTGACTATGACTCTGCCTTTGTTTATACTTTCTGTTGGAGCAATTTTTGCAGGCTTTGTTCAGACTCCGTTTTACGCAGGTGGCATAAACCTATTAGATAAATACTTTGCCCCAATATTCCAATCGGGTATTCAACTTAAAGAGCACTGGGCTTTGATCATCCCTTCAAACTATAGTGCAGAATCTTTTCATCTAACTCATGCAACTGAACTTATCTTGGTTACTATTTCTATCAGTTTGGCAATAATCGGTCTAACCTTAGCTTATGTAAAATTTGTTAAAAATAGCCAATTTACTTCTTCTGAGCAAACTGGGTTTAAGAAACTTATCACAAATAAATACTATATAGATGAATTTTATGATACTATTTTCGTAAAATCTTATATTAGAATGAATAAGTTCATTGCACATACTTTGGATGCGAAAGGTATAGATCGATTTTTTATGAGTTTGGGACTTGGATTTGGAATAGTATCTGGATTGTTTCGAAGAGTCCAGACTGGTTTTGTAGGGGACTATGCTTTGTATATTGTTCTTGGGGTGATTGCTATCCTTTCTTTCGTTCTTGTGAGGGGTGTGTAAATGCCAGAATCAATCTTAAGTATCATTCTCTTTCTTCCTTTAATTTCTGGTTTTATCATTTTATTGCTAAAAAGAAATTCTACTATCATTTGGCTTTCAACTGTAACTTCAGCAGTTACTACATTAATGAGTGGCTTGCTTGTATTAAAATTCAACGCAAATGAACCTGGTTTTCAATTTGTTCATTGGATTCCAAATTGGATCGTATCAGGAAAATTAAGCATCGATTATATGATTGGTCTAGATGGTTTAGGCTTACTGCTTTTCTTTCTAACATCCTTCTTATTTTTTCTTTCAAGCTTAACTACATGGAAGAATATCACTTTTAGAATTAAGGAATTTCATTTCTGTCTATTGCTTTTGGAATTTGCAGTTTTAGGGATTTTTTCAGCACTCAATACTGTTCTATTCTATGTATTCTGGGAGCTAATGGTAATCCCTATGGCTTTGATGATAGGAGTTTGGGGTGGAGATAAAAGAATATTGGCAGCTGTGAAATATCTAATATTTTCTATGGCGGGCTCGCTTCTCATGTTAGCTGGAATTTTGATTCTTTATTTTAAAACAGGAACTACTTCTATAGAATCACTTTCTTTGATTTTCTCAGATCAGTATTCTCCTGAACTGAGAATCTTTGTATTTATTTCTTTTGCTTTAGCCTTTTCTATTAAGATCCCCGTTTTTCCTCTACATACCTGGATGCCAGATGTTCATACAGAAGCACCCACTGTAGGATCAGTAGATTTAGCGGGTGTTCTACTTAAGTTAGGTATTTTTGGCTTTGTTCGTTTCCTAATTCCTTTCTTTCCCGAAATTTCTTTGGAATCTCGTGAGATCTTTGCTATCCTTGCTACAATAGGGATCCTTTGGGGAGCTTTCTCTGCTATGGCGCAGGAAGATATCAAAAGAATTATCGCTTATTCCTCTCTTTCTCATTTAGGATTTACCTTACTTGGCTTAATGAGTTTTACCGAAATGGGTGTAGCAGGAGCTATGCTTCAATTGATCTCTCATGGAATTTCTACAGGTATGCTATTTATATTGATTGGAATTTTTCATGATAGAACTTCTACTCGTTTACTTTCGAAAGTAGGGGGTGCTGCTAATTTCATGCCTGTGTTTAGTGTATTTTTTGTTATAGCAATGCTTTCATCTGTAGGTCTTCCTGGTACCAATGGATTTGTCGGTGAATTTTTAATTTTGATGGGAACCTTGAAATACAATGTAATTTTAGGAACCATTGCTGCAACAGGCGTTATTTGGACTTCTGTTTATCTACTTTGGCTTACTAAAAAATTCATCTTCGGAACTTCTATGGATTTAGAAGGACGAAAGGTAAAAGATTTAGAATTTAGAGAGTTTATCATTTTGATTCCCTTGGTGATTGCAATATTCGGAATAGGTTTATTTCCAAAGTATTTTTTAAAAATTCTGGAGCCTTCCGTGAATACCTACCTAAACTCAGCATCTATTCGAATGATTGAAGAAAGAAAGCAAACTTTAACAAGCCCTAACTTTGACTATAAATCTTTAAGTGTTACACCTATGAGCTATGAGGATAGAATGGGTAAATTCAAATCAGGATTTGAGATACCATTGCTTGAAAAAGTCAATCGAGTATTTCCTATAGATCCAGATTCAGAAACCGACACCATTTTCCAACAATACGATATCGAAAAGTTAGACGAAACCCAACAAGAAATAGATCTGATGAATGGAGAGAATCCATGAGCAACCAATTTCCTTCTGCACAGGATTTTTCTGCAATCCTCCCATTTGCGATTCTCACGATAGGTTCATTATTATTTCTTATTTTTCAATTTGTCTTCCACTCGAAAGATCGATGGTTTCTTCGTGCTTTAACTTTATTTATGATACTTTTATCTGGGTATTTTGTCTACCAAGGAAATACCTCTCCAGGAATTGGAAAATACTTTCATGGACAGTTAAAGATTTCTGAACTTACAATTTGGTTGAACCTTTTGTATTTAGGAAGTGCGTTTATTACTGTTCTAGTTTCTCCTTTGGTCTTAAAAATTCATGAAGTGGATTTCCCAGAGTTCTATCCCTTAGTTCTTTTTGCAACATTAGGTATGATGTTTATGACATCGGGATCTGATTTGATTGTGATTTTTATAGGACTCGAAATCATGAGTTTGAGTTTATACATACTAGTTGGTCTCGCTAGGAATACAATCTCAGCTTTAGAAGCTACAATGAAATATTTCTTATTGGGAGCTTTTAGTTCTGGTTTTATGTTAATGGGTATAGCATTCTTATTCGGTGGCTCTGGAACAACGGATTTAGAGATTGCCTTAAGACCTATTGCTTCCAGTGGATATCAAGCGAATTATACCATGTTAGGCTTAAGTCTTTTTCTAGTTGGTATATTTTTTAAAATGGCATTGGTTCCTTTTCACGCCTGGACTCCTGATGTTTATGAAGGAGCGTTAACAACTATAACAGGCTTTATGGCATCAGGTGCAAAAGTTGCAAGCATGGGGCTTCTTCTTATTGTCTTTATCCAAATCCCATTTGGTGATAAGACAGCATTTTGGAATTTAGGTATTGGTTTAATCGCAATGGCATCAATGACTTTTGGGAATATAGCTGCTCTTCGCCAAACCAATTTAAAAAGAATTTTAGCCTATTCATCTATTTCACACGCTGGATATGTCGTGGCTGGTATACTTGTTGGTGGAAATATAGAAGTTCTTTATTATCTATATATCTATGCTATCATGAATTTAGCTGGTTTTACTCTGATTGCATTTTTAGAAAATTCTAAATTGCATGTAACTCTAGATTCTATTTCAGGATTGATGACTAAAAAGCCTTGGATAGCAATTGCACTTACTATTGTATTTTTATCTTTAGCAGGGTTTCCTCCTTTCGCAGGATTTTGGTCAAAACTATTCCTCTTTCAGAAAATTGCAGAGTCTGAGCAAACATTTAATATTATCTTGCTAGTAGTAGCTGTTATGAATTCAGCTATAGCTTTCTTTTATTACATAAAGGTTGTGCTCTACAGTTTTATGCTAAAAGAGCAGGGCAGTGTCACATCTTCAAAGGACTTAGAAAGCAATTTATCTTTCATTATTGTAGTCGGAATACTCACTTTGGTAATTGCACTTTCTTGGTTAGTCTTTCATCCATCAAGTTTCGTATAGGAGTTAATCATGGCAGAAATATTTACATCAAATACAACAGAACCTATTTCCAAACCGGAAGAAGTTAGAAACTTCCTAAAAAAGATGGGTATAGAATACCGTTACTGGGATGTGGAAGCTGGCGGAAAACCATTGCTTGATAGGACAAGTTTGAATGACCAAGAAAAGGAAGAATTATTACAAGGATTTGAAAACCGATTCGAAGAATTAAAGTCAGAATATTCCTACAAATCAAGGGATATGATCGTTCTAAATCCAGAGATTCCTGGTTTAGATGGCATGCTTGCAAAATTTGATAAATGGCACTACCACACGGATGATGAAGTTCGATACATTATAGATGGTTCTGGAATTTTTGGATTTCATATACAGGGCGAAAAGTTTGAAGTAAAAGTAAGTCAAAATGATTTTATCTCAGTCCCTGCCAACACGAACCATTGGTTCAAGTTAGATGAGAATAAAAAAATTAAAGCTATTCGCTATTTCCAAGATATGTCTGGTTGGACACCTGTTTATATAAACGAAGCAGATTTAGTTTCTAGTAAATAAATTATTTCATTTAATTTTAGATTCTAATTTTAAGAATAATGAATGATTATGAATTGAAAATTAAGAATATTGGCTAATAACAAATTGGAGATTGCTTTTTCCTTGGAATGTATTCAGTTCTAAATTTCCCCAGAGATCTAGGCTTTCTTGTATAGATACCAGCCTTGACATTTTTTCCGCTTCATTCCAGATAATAAACTTTAGGCTTCCAGCACCCATTACCTTGAACCTAGCATGTTTTCCATTTCCCATAAATGTATAATTCATTAATTTTGCTTTTTCTAAAGATAGAAGAATCGGTGGATTTCCGTGGCCTGTTGGTTCTAAATATTCCAGAACATTGAATAAATTTTTATTTAAATCTTGCCCTGAAACTTTTAAGTCGCTAGTAATTGTTTTTAAAGGACTTTTAATATTTTTCAGCCACTCTATACTGAGTTCATAAATTTTTTCTTGTAGTTCTGGTATGCGATGTATCTCAACAGAGAAACCTCCCGCTTCGGGATGTCCTCCATATTGATTCAACATTCCATCTGCTTCTTTGAGTAGATCTAAAACATTTTCTGCTCCACATGATCTTATGCTTCCTCTAGCCTGACCATGATCAGGAGTGATGAAAATAGCTGGCTTTTGAAATGTTTCGACTAATTTTGTTGCAACTATACCAGATACTCCTGGTTCCAAATCAGGTTCGTAGCAAAATAGAATCGGTTTCTCAGTTAAGTCAATGTGTCTTTGGAAGAATCTTTCTGTCTTGAACACATTTCGTTTCGTTCTTTCTTTACGTTCTTCATTTGTTTTAATCAATTCTTTGATTTTATTTTCAGCTGAGCTATCTGTTTCTGCGAGTAAAAGATCAAAGGCTATTTCTGTATTTCCCATACGACCTGCAGAATTGAGCAAGGGACCTATGCCCCATCCTAAATCTTTGGAAGTAATTTTCTTATCTAATAAACCAGTGTGTATTAGAATCATTTTGATTCCAGGAAGGCTAGGTGTATCAATATTCCCACTAAGTTCCGTTAAGTAATCACATGCTAGTCGAACCATGGAACGATTTTCCCCTATCAAGGGCATCATATCAGTGATAGTTCCAATTCCTGCTAAGGAACTAAGGGTAGTTAATTTTTTAAAGAGGTCAGGAATTTTTTTAAGCTGTTCAAAGAATAGAATTTGTTCATCGGGTATTAATTCATTATTAGATGAATTGTCTTTATCATTAGAAAGATTTACTTCGAAGTCAAAAAAATTCGAATCGCTTGAATCATCAATTGCAATTCCATTTTTATAGAATGTTGATTTTTGATTTTTAGAAATTCTATATACTTTATTATATTCAGGGCTATTGAAGAAAAGGATGGAAAGAGATAATTTCCAAGCTAGAAAGGAGGTGCAAATTTTCTTTTCAGGATAAATTGAATCAATGCGCTTCGGATTCAATAAGCAGGAATCAATAGTTTGGCTAGGAATTTCGTGGTGATCGATTACAATGGTTTTGATTCCCTGTTTAGCCAAGTCATTGATTTCAATGGCATTGCTTGTTCCAAAATCCAAGGTTATCAAAAGATTAGGTTTGAATTTATGGATTTTTAGTAGTGCTTCTGGACATAGTCCATAGGCTTCATTCTTGGATGATGTCGTGGCTTCTAGTCGTATGTTTGGGAATTCTTTCTTAAGAAAATGGTATAATATTGCTGTGGAGCTAACTCCATCTGTATCACGATCTCCATAAAGTAGAATAGTTTCACTATTCTCTATAGATTTTAGTAATTGATTGATGGATGGTATAATATCAGGTAAAAGAAAAGGGGAATAAAAAAAAAGTGCATTCCCGATTCCTTTTTTGTGAACTTGGAAAGAATTTATTTCATTTTTTTCAAGACCTTCTGTTCGTTTCTTAATTAAATAATCTCTAATCTGTGTTCCAAGAGAAAAATTTTGCAACAATTGTCCATGTTCTGGTTGAATTGCCATTTACATGCTACAATTTCCTAAAAATTTCGATCCACTTTCTACTTCTAGATTAGGACTTTTAATATCGCCGATTAATTCAGATGGCTTTTTTAATTCAATTTTCTCTTTTGCATTTACATTGCCTTTGACTTTGCCTTCAACTACCAAGACTCCAACCTCAAGATCAGCTTCTAGAGATCCAGATTCACCAACTATGAGCTTACCGGTTGTCTGAATTGTTCCTTTAAAATTGCCATTTATTTTAAGTGTGTTGCTATAGATTAAACTTCCTCTAAAGGAAATATCTTCTCCGATAACTGTGTCGATTGATTCTTCTCTCATAAAACCTCTAAGGAATTATTTCCAGAATCTAGAGATTTGGCAAGATGTTTGTTTAAAAATTCTAATTTTTTTTAGTTTTCCCAAGACTTCTATATAGTTTTCTGGATATAGTTGCTTAATTTCTTTGAAATGATTCAACTTTAAAACTATTATGATTGAAAGTATAATTCAATTTTCTATTAAAAACCGTTTCGCAGTTATTATAGCTACTCTCTTTTTCGTTCTCATTGGAATCTTCAATGCAGCTAAACTTTCTATCGATGCTGTTCCTGATATAACAAACGTTCAAGTATCGGCTGTAACATCCTCTCCTGGTTTATCTCCACTCGAAGTGGAACAATTCATAACCTATCCTGTAGAACTTGAATTCAATGGAATGCCAAAGGTTAAGGAAATTCGTTCGATTTCAAGAACAGGAGTTTCAGCTGTAACAGTTATATTTGAAGATGGAACGGATATATATTTTGCCAGACAGTTAGTTAACGAACGTTTAAAAATGGCAGAAGAAATCATCCCAAATGGATATGGAAAGCCTGAACTCTCACCTATTGCAACAGGGCTTGGAGATATCTACGAGTTTACTCTTTCATCTGAAAAACACACCAAAGAAGAATTAAAGACTTACATGAAATGGGAGATTGCAAGACAACTTCGTTCTGTAAAAGGTATAATCGATGTTAATATATATGGTGGAGATGAAAAGCAATACCAGATTAAGATAGATCCAAGAAGATTACAGGCTCTCAATTTGACCCTTAGCTCTATAGCTGAATCATTAGAATCGGCGAATATGAATGTTGGTGGAGGATATATTTCAAAAGGGGAAGAACAGATTGTAATCCGTGGTGAAAGTCAATTTAAAACAGCTGATGAGATTCGTAAAGTTGCAATCAGAACTTCCAGAGATGGGATTCCCGTATTATTAGGTCAAATTGCAGTCGTAGAAGAAGGACCAGCTCTTCATTTTGGTCTCGCTACTCAAAACGCTAAGGGTGAGGTAGTTACCTGTACCGCTATTATGCTTATGGGTGAAAACTCATTAGAGATTGTTGACTCTGTAAAAAATCGTATTGAAGAAATTAAAACGAAACTTCCTGAAGGAATGGTAATCACCTCCTTTTATGATAGATCTGAATTCATATCTCGAACATTAACCACAGTCTTTACGAATCTAATTGAAGCAGCTACTTTAGTTTTATTGATCTTGATAGTTACACTTGGTAGTATAAAAGGTGCCTTGGCTGTTGCTCTAGCCATTCCTGTGTCTATGCTCATCGCGACTATCTTTATGAATATGTTCGGAGTGGTGGGAAATCTAATGTCCTTGGGAGCCTTGGATTTTGGGCTTCTTGTGGATGGTTCCATTGTTATGCTCGAATCTGTTCTTCACGGGTTTATCTATAAGCAGGCTGTCTTAGAAACACAAAAGTCCAAACAAGATTTAACCTTACTGACAGAAGATATTATACTTAGGTCTTGTCAAAAAGTGGCAAGAGCTTCGACTTTTTCAGTAGGGATCATCCTTTTAGTTTATCTTCCCCTCATGACCTTGGAAGGAACAGAGGGAAGAATGTTTCGTCCCATGGCGATTACCGTAGCACTTGCCTTAGGTGCTGCACTTATCTATTCACTAACGACATTTCCTGCCTTGCTCTCATTGATTTACAAAGAACCAATTTTTAAAGAGCCTGCTTATTGGGCAAAGTTATCCCGTTATTATGAATCTAAATTGAATATTGTAATGCAGAAAAAATTGCGTGCCTTGTTCTTAGGAACTTCCGTAACAATTTTTTGTTTAATGCTCGGTGGATTGCTAGGTTCAGAATTTTTACCTAAAATAGATGAGGGTGAATTAGAAATTGATATCAAACGACTTCCATCGACTTCCCTTTACCATTCTAAACAATTAAATACGGAACTTGAAACGGTGCTTTTGACAGTTCCAGAAGTGACTATGGCAACATCCAGAATGGGAAGAGGAGATTCAGCATCTGAACCTGTAGGTACCGAAGAAGGTACCATTATGGTAAAGTTAAAGCCAAAGAAGGAATGGACATCTGCAAGCGATAGAGAAAGTCTTATGGAGATTTTAAAAGAAAAGATGGTTGTAGCAGTTCCATCTTCTTACATCTCGATTTCTCAACCGATTGAAAATAAAGTAAATGCCCTTTTATCAGGTTCCAAAGCTGATATTGTAATAAAAATATTTGGTGATGACTTAGATACACTTAAGAGCATTGCAGATAATTATGCGCAAAAGTTAAAAAATGTTCCCGGTTCTGCTGACTTACGAGTTCAGAGATTGCTTGGGCTTCCTTTGCTTGAAATAAAGGCAGACCGAGAGAAGATGGCACGTTATGGTGTCTCCTCCGAAGAAATCCTAACGACTGTTCAAACTCTACGAGTTGGTTATGATGTAGGCAAGGTATACGAAGGTTATAAACGTTTTGATTTAATTATTCGACTGGATGCAGATGTTAAGGATATGGACGTATTGCAAAATGTTCCCGTAATGTCCTCAACAGGTGAGCCAATTCCTCTTGGTCAGGTTGCAAAAATTGAACTCAATGAGGGTCCTTCTGCTCTTTACCATGATGGCTTAAAAAGAAGAATTCTTGTTGAAACAAATGTTCGTGGAAGAGATATGATTGGCTTTGTAAATGATGCCATTGATGCAACAACTGATATAGAAAATAATCTGCCACTTGGATACAATGTAAAGTGGGGTGGGCAATTTGAGAATTTCACACGTGCAAAGAACCGATTATCTATGGTTGTTCCGATAGCCTTATTGATTATTTTTGGAATGCTTTTTATTGCATTTGGAAATGTGTACTATGCCTTAGGTGTTTTTATATTAGTTCCATTTTCTGCTGCTGGAGGAGTTCTCTCCCTGGTTTTACGCGGTCTGCCTTTTAGTATTCCTGCTGGTGTAGGCTTCATTGCAGCTGCAGGGATTTCCGTTCTAAATGGAGTTGTATTTGCATCCTATTTAAAATCTTCCTTAGAAAACAATGAAAATATACACGAAGCTGTTACTAAGGCAGCAGTTGGAACTTTAAGAGCTGTTATAACAACTGTATTGGTTGCAGTAATTGGCTTTCTTCCTATGGCAATTGCAAGCTCTGCCGGAGCTGAAGTGCAAAGACCACTCGCCTCTGTTGTAATTGGTGGAGTATTATTTGCAACCTTGATGGCTCTTTTTTTACTTCCTCCCGTATTTCAATTCTTAGTAATAGCGGCCTTGAAGAGAGAAGAATCTAAAGAAAAAAAGAAAATAGAATTAGAAAGACAATTCTTGCTTGAGAAGGGATTTCAAGAAGACAATGTAAGTCAACTGGAACCTGAAGAAACTGAAGATGACGAAAGTCAAGCTCCAGAAAAATCAGCTAAGTCTAAGAGAAGGAAAAAGAAATGAAAAATAAGAATATCTACGTATCTCATCCCTGGCATGGTATTCATCCTGGAGACAAAACTCCTTCTGAAATGGACGTCTTCATAGAAATGACTCCTATAGATACTATGAAATATGAAATAGATAAGGATTCAGGATATATTCGTGTGGATCGTCCACAGAAATATTCCAATCACTCGCCATCCTTATATGGTTTTATTCCAAGAACATATTCAGGCGAAGAATCAGCTAAAAGATGTATGGAGAAAGTTGGACGAACAGGTATTGTCGGTGACGGTGATCCTATCGACATTTGCGTCCTAAGTTCAAATCCAATCAACCATGGAAATATTATTTTAACTGCCATTCCAGTTGGTGGATTAAGAATGATAGATAAGAATGAGGCTGATGACAAAATTATCGCTATTCTTAAAGATGATCCCGTTTTTTCAAATATCAAAGATATTAAGGATCTCCCAGAAACTTTAGTAAATAAATTAAGACATTACTTTCTTACTTATAAAGCGATCCCAGTAGTGAACGAACACCCGCCTGTAGAAATTCCTGAAGTCTATGGAAGCGAAGAAGCAATGCAAGTAATTCTTGCTGGACTAAAAGATTATGAGAAGAATTTCGGAAGCTAAAGTATTTTCCATTTTATTTCTTATTTCTATACTAAGTTTGAATACTTCGATAGAATCTAAAGATGAAAATTTAAGTCGCTTAGATGGATCTGAGTTAGAAGAAAAAATTGCCAAAATGACTCTCAATGAAATTGAGAAGTATGCAACTGAAAGCAATCCTCTTTACTTAAAAGAAAAAACCAATATAGGAAGTGCAAGAGGAGATGTTATTACATCTTCCTTGTATTTTAATCCAGTTTTTTCCGTGCAGCAACAGTTTATTGGTGCTGCTAAGAATTCAGGAACAGGTCTTCCTGAATCTTATGCAATACTTCAACAACCAATTGATATCAATGGAGTGATTCCTCAAAGAAAGAAAGTTGCCTTGCAGGATTTTCAAGTTAGTGTAGCAAAATTTTCAGACTTTGATAGAATATTTCGTCTTAGAATTCGACAAAACTATTGGTCTTATTTATACTTAACAGAGCTTATAAGATACCAAGAAGAATTTATAGAGAATTACAATGATCTTTTAGAGTTAACTAAATTTCGTTCGGATAAGGGAGACATTTCTTATTTAGAATACGAGCGGATCGAATTAGAAAGAATCCAATTGGAACGAGAATATAAAAATACTAGAATCAATAGAGCTCAAATCGGAAATCAATTGCGTGTATTAATAGGAATTCAGGACCCTCAGACAGTTCTTAAATTCAAAGGTAGATTAGAATTCCTTTCAACTAATGAATTAAATTTAGACCTCAACGACTATTCTATTGAAGATCGACCAGATTTGCTAGCCTTGCAATACAACGAAAATAGAGAAAGAATGAATGTTGAGCTAAAAAAGCGAGAAGCAATTCCTTCACTAACAATTGGTGGAGAAGTTATGAATAAAGGGCCCGAAAATTTTATGGGTGTCTACGCAAGTATTCCTCTTCCAATCAATGATCGTAACCAAGGGGAGATTCTCAAAGCAGAAGAAATTGCCAAAGGTGCAAGGCTGAATGTCGAATCAAAACGGATTGAAATTCAGTCAGAAATACTAACTGCGAAACGAGAATTAGCCGTTAGAGAAGAACAGCTTCTGGAATATCGTAAGATTGATCTTTTGCAAAAGAACAAAGGTGTTCAGGAGAAATCCAGACTTGCCTACATCCGTGGAGCATCCAATCTAGTTACTTTCCTAGAGGCTGAAAGAAATTATTTAACGGTACTTAGAACTTACTATGAATTGATTTATTTATATTATAATTCTATCGACTTATTCCGAGCAGCAATTGGCAAAATGAATGAAGAATCTACTTATGGTTCAAAGAAAACTGGTATAAAAGAATGAAACAATCAAGAATATTTCGACTCGCTCTATTAACTTTAGTTATTGCAGTTTCTATTTATATATTCCTTCAATGGAAGGGAGATAGAAAGGAAGAAACAAAAGAAGTTGCGGCTCCTAAAGAAAGACAAATCCAAATTTCAGATAGTATTTTAAAAAATCACCCTATCCAAACAACCAAGCTAACCTTGGAAGGTGAATTTGAAGAAGTTCTCTTGCCTGGAAAGGTTTCTTACGATCTAGCTCAAATGGCAAGGATTGGAAGTAGAGTTTCAGGCAGACTTGTTTCTATCTTTGTAAATGAAGGCGATTATGTAAAGAAAGGTCAGGTAATATTTAGCATCCAATCTGTAGAATTGGGTGATATGGAAGCTATCTATCGTAAGGCAAGTGCAAGAAAAGACGCCTTACTTCTTCAAGCGGAAAGAGCTAAAGAGCTCTATGAAAAAAAAGTAACATCTGCTAAAGAATTTGAGATGGCTATGATGGATTACAAGACAGTAAAAACAGAATTAGAAACCAGTAGATCAGCTTTGGAAAATTACGGATTGAATGAAGCCGAAATCAACGCATTAGTTGGTGGTAAGTCATACTCCTTAAATCTGCCTATTCGAAGTCCGATCTCTGGTACTATCACAGAAAGAAATGCAATCATAGGACAAGCAGTTTCGGTTAGAGATAATCTTTTTACAGTAGCAAATCTATCAACTCTATGGATTATGTTAGATGTCTATGAGAAAGATCTAAATCAAATTCGTATTGGTTCTGTAGCAGAAGTAATGCCAGTTGGCAATGAATCAGAAAAGGTGATAGCAAAAGTCGCCCATGTTGGTGAAGTGATAGATCCTGTGAAAAGAACAGCCGAACTTAGATTATTGGTTAAGAATGCAAAAGGAAGATTGCGACCAGGGCAATCCATTAGTGCAGTAGTCCAGGGTCTTGTTTCTCAAGGGGAAAAGTCTAAATTTTACACCCTACCTGAGAAATGTGTTCACAAAATTGAAGGTGATAATATAGTTTTCCTCCAAAATTCCAATGGAACTTTTACTCCTAAAAAAGTCGAAGTGGGACGTTTAGTGGATGAACGCATAGAAGTTATTTCTGGGATAAGTGAAACAGATATAGTAGTATCTGATGGTTCTTTTTTATTAAAAAGTGAATACTTAAAAATTTAATTTTTAATTGACATAACATACATTTCCTAGGCACTTGTTAAGTATTATGAAAGAACTCACTGACAAGCAAGAACTCGTATATAAATTCATTACCAATTCTATGAAAGAACGAGGAATGCCACCAACCATCCGAGAGATTGGTGATGAGTTTCAAATCACTGCAAAAGGTGCCTATGACCACCTGAAGGCGATTGAAAAGAAAGGATTCATTAAAACCCATAAAAACCAATCTAGAGCAATTGAATTAACAAGAAACGATGCCTTGGATTCACTTCCTTCTCAGGCGATTACGATTCCTGTTCTAGGGAGAGTTGCAGCTGGAATGCCGATTTTAGCTGAAGAAAATGTAGAATCTTATATTCCTGTTCCAGATCGCTTAGCTAAGAAGCCAGGAACCTTTGCCCTTAAAGTAGTGGGAGATTCCATGATAGATGCAGGAATCAATGACGGAGATCTTGCAATCATCCAAAAGAAAGATACTGCTCGAAATGGTGAAATCGTTGTTGCCTTACTTGAAGATGAAGCAACTTTAAAAGTTTTTTACAAGGAAGCAGATCATATACGTTTAGAACCAAGAAATCCTAAATTAAAGCCTATTAAGACTAAAAAAGCAATAGTCATGGGTAAATTGATAGGGATTTTAAGATTTTACTGATTGACGAAGGAATGGACTCACACCAAGCTAAATAGAGGTTTGCTTTTGAAATACCGATTCCTACTTTTGCCTTTATTATTATTAATTCTATCTTGTGCTGCTCAGAAAGAACAAGTTACAGAGCTAGATCTAAATCGTGTTCTAGAAAAATGGTCTAAAGACCGAATATCAACCGCCATCTCAATAGAAGAAGGGAAGAAATTGCCATCTGATAGAGAGCTTTTTATAGAAGCCTGCAAGGTATATCGATTGAATCCCGACATAGCATTCCAAGTCCTAAAATCAACAGAACCTAAGATCTATAAATTGGTTCAGGGGGAAATTTGAAATTTTTGAAAAATCTATCTTGGATGGGAACTGGTTTTATACTTGCTTTTCTCATCTTTGCTCTTCCACCTAAAGCGAAAGCATTTTCCCAAGATGCAGAAGAATACCTTCAGATTCTGCACGAAATTGTATCTTATCTAGAGACAGACTATGTTGAAAAAGTAAATGAAGCAGATTTATACAAAGGCGCTATTCAAGGAATACTTTCTTCACTAAAAGATCCTCATAGTCGATTCTTAAACAAAGAAGAATTTAAAGAATTACAATCTGAAACTCGTGGATCTTTTGGTGGCCTGGGTATAGAAGTAATTTTCCAAGATGGAAAAATATTAATCGTCTCCCCAATAGATGATACTCCCGCTTCAAGAGCAGGTCTTCTTCCAGAAGATAAAATTATAGAAATCAATGGAAACAAAACACAATCCATGAATCTCAATGATGCAATTAGTTTGATGAGAGGGGAAGTTGGATCTGGTGTTAGTTTGATGATTGAAAGAAAGAATGTAAAGCCATTCTCTGTAGATCTTGTTCGTGAGATGATCAAGATTCAATATATTAAAAAAGAATTATTAAAAGATGATAAAATTGGATACATTCGACTTCTCCAATTTATGGGCAAGGATACAACAGGAAAAGAATTCTACCAGGCGATCAAAGATTTAACAAATCAGGGTGCTCAAAGTTTGGTGATAGACTTACGAAATAATCCAGGCGGACTTTTAGATTTAGCAGTTCAACTATCTGAAATTTTCTTAGAAAAAGGCAAGGAAGTTGTTTCTGTTCGAGGTAGAGATGGTGTTATGATTCGAAGCTATAAATCAAGCACAGGATTGGGAAAGTTCTTGGATCTCCCCGTTGTAATACTGATGAATAATGGTTCAGCGAGTGCTTCTGAAATTTTAGCAGGTGCTCTAAAGGATCATAAGCGTGCAAAATTAGTAGGGACCAAATCCTTTGGTAAAGGCTCGGTTCAAAATATTTACAACCTTCCACATAATACTGGTGTTGCGCTTACCATTCAAAAATACTACACACCTTCGGGAGTTTCCATACACGGGAAGGGTATCGAGCCAGATGTATTAATTGAACCAGTTGGACCTAAAGATGATGATAAATTTTATTTTGAAAAGCTTTCCAAGTTGAATCTATTGAAAACTTTTACTAAGGAAAATCCTGCATATTCTAAAAAGAATGCGGATCTATTCTACCAAAAATTACAGAAAGAAAAAATCTTACTTTCGGAAGAGTTGTCGCATTTTTTATATTATTCGGAATCTATGATTGGGAAAAAAGCTCCTTTGATTCAATTGGAATTTGATCCGCAACTGAAGGTCGCGATTGATTTATTGAACAAATCTAAGAAATAGATTCATGATTGGCTTAGGTATAGAGTCTTCTTGTGATGAGACTAGCATAGGGCTTGTGAAAAATGGACGAGAGATACTCCATCTAGCCCTTTATAGCCAAATAGAATCCCATGCAAAATTCCGTGGAGTGGTTCCTGAAATTGCCTCAAGGGCTCATTTAGAAAAGATCAATCTTTTGTTAGATGAATGCTTAAATAAATCGGGAATCTCATTTTCAGAGATAGATTACGTTGCCGTTACTCAAAGACCTGGTCTTATGGGCTCACTCATGATTGGTGCACAAATGGCTAGATGCATAAATTTGGTTCATGGAATTCCAATTGTTTGTGCAAATCATTTAGAGGCTCACCTTGCTGTAGCTCGATTGAAATCAGGATCTGAGGATCATTCTGACACCAAGACTATGAGTTCTTTTCCTCATCTTGGATTGCTTCTTTCAGGAGGTAATTCTAATATCTACATCCACCGAGATTGGAATCAATTAGAATTAATAGGGGATACTCTGGATGATGCACTAGGCGAGGCCTTTGATAAGGCAGCTTCCATTCTAGGGCTTGGATATCCTGGTGGTCCAGAAATTGAGAAATATGCGAACCAATACATAAAGGATATATCCTTCCAAGAACGGCAACTGGCCTTTACACTACCAAAATTGCTGAAAACTCAATCGGAAGATGAACTTAATTTTTCGTTCAGTGGTCTTAAAACAGCATTGAGTTATGCAAAAAAAGATCATCCTGAAATACCTATAAATCGATTTTGCTATGAATTCCAAGAAACTAGTTTAGAGTTGGTACTTAGGAATATTAAAAACGCAATTAAAAAAACAGGAATAAAGACCCTAGTCGCAGGTGGTGGTGTTCTCGCAAACCAAACACTTTGTAACAAATTGGATCGTTTTGCAATTGAAAACTCTGTTGAAATACATTATCCTAAAAGCAAAATACTAAGCACAGACAATGGAGTTATGGTAGCATGTTTAGGATATTATTTATTTACTAAAGGAATAAGGGACGATATAGACTTTCAAGTAAGTCCCAAGAGGATAGCATAAAATATGAAAAAAAAATTAGCATGGATACCAAACACATTAACCTTGGGCAATTTGACTTTGGGTTTCGTTTCAATTCTTGTAGCATCTGAATACAATGTAAATCACCCCAATCCCATCGGATTATTTAGTCTATCTGGATTTTTAATAATCCTTGCAGCCTTATTTGATGGCTTTGATGGAATGGCTGCACGTGCATTGGATGCAACTACAGAATTAGGTGCTGATTTAGACAGTCTTGCTGATCTAACAACATTCGGAATTGCTCCAGGTGTTCTTATGTATCAAATGGTATTCCATCAGTTTAAAATAGATTTATTTTCTTTTGAAGATCTTTTTCCAATAGGAATGTTGATCGCCGCATTGTTTCCAATTTGTGCAGCTTATCGACTTGCAAGATTTAATGTGGATAGCGATCCAAAATCTTTTACGGGTCTACCTTCTCCAGTAGCAGGTGTTATTGTTGGGATTTTTCCTTTAGCATTTTCCGTTCTACCAGTACCCATTTCAATTTCTATACCATTTTTTGTATTAGTTGCCCTACTTATGGTATCAACTATTCGCTATTCTAAGCCGCAAGTAGCAATTCGCGGGAACTTTACCTGGGGTAAACTGGGCATTGTTATTACTGGTCTTTTAGTACTACTTGCATCTATAGGGACTGACCGTTGGCCATGGGTTCTATATGTTGTAATTTTTCTTTATGTTTTTAGTGGCATAGTTTCTTTTATCATCCATACAATCCAAGAATTGAAAGTTTAGAATATAGATAAGTAGATAAATTTAATTTTTGAAATGTATCATTACATTCAATAATTAAAAATTCTGTTTATTTAGAGAATTTGCCTATATGAGAATAAGGTTTAAAAATAGAAATTAAATAGATCTTTAAGCCTAGCTTAAGTATTATTTAATAAATTATTCAGAGATAATCGACTGATTATTTGATAATATCAAGATGTTTATCTAAATTTGCTATTCGTAGTATAGTCATTACATCTTTAGAAACATTTTTTAATTTAAGATTTCCACTTTTCTCAGTTAGGTATTTCTGAGCATTAAAAATTGCACCTATTCCAGAACTATCTAAGTATACGGAATCACTAAATTCTAGGATAATATTCAAATTACCAAGGTCAGCTTGTTCGATAATAGTATCTTTCATCTGAACTGCATTCTTTAAGCTTACACTTCCATTGATTAGGATCGTACAGATCCCATTTTCGTTTTTTATTTCTGTTGAAAACATGCTTCAACCCCACTTTGAAAGAATTTTACTTAATTTCAAGAAAAAAAAAGATTTTCAGTGGAAAAACTAAGTGGGTTACATAGAAAAAGATAAATCTATTATGAAAATTAAATTTTGGGGAGTTCGTGGCTCCATAAGCGCTCCTGTTAAACCGAATTATATTAGAAAAAAAATTGAGCATATCCTATCTCTTGCTACAGCGATGGATATTCAAAGCCCTGAAAATATAAGAAAATTCTTGGACGGATTGTCCTTTTCGAATCATTCGACTTACGGGGGAAATACGACCACTCTTGAAATCAGAGATAAAGATGATGCCTTGATTCTCTTGGATTCAGGGACAGGTATCCGAAATTTAGGAAATTCTCTTTTAGCTAAAGATTTCGCACAAGGCAAGGGTGAGGCATTTTGGGTGATGACCCATACTCATTGGGATCATATTCAGGGGATGCCTTTCTTTGTTCCCTTATTTATTCCTGGTAATCAATTCCATTTCCATACTTCTATGGAAGGACTAGAAGATCGTCTTCAATACCAGCATGTATTCACTCACTTCCCTGTACAATGGAGTCAATATCATGCTACAAAGACCTTTACCTACCACCCAGAAGGGGAAGTTTTTCAATTAGGAAGGAATATAAGAGCCTTATCTAAGTCAATGCGTCATCCTGGTGGTTCATATTCATATAGATTTCAGGAAGGAAATAAGACCTTAATTTTTGCTTCAGATGCAGAATTTAATTTAGAAGAAATGGATAATATTGATCAATATTTAGGATACTTCCGAGGAGCAGACGTACTCGTGTTTGATACACAATATACTTTTGAAGAGTCCTTGCAAAAGATTGATTGGGGACACAGTTCTGCTTCTATGGCAACTGACATTGCTCTTCGAGCTGGTGTTAAGAAACTAGTAATGTTTCACCATGATCCATCTTATGATGATGAGAAGTTAGATATGGTTTATTTACGAGCTTTGAAATATAAAGAAATGTTTGATCCAAAAGGATCTCTTGAAATTGTTATGGCTTACGAAGGATTAGAAATCGAAATTTAAAAATTGATTGAGTAAATGAAGGATATAAGGCTATGAAAAATAAAAAATCATTCATCATTGGAATAGATGCAGGAACAACTGGAATCAGAACTTATTGTTTTAATGATAAGGGGAAACCTCTTTCTTCTGCATATCTGGAATTTAAACAACATTTTCCAAAACCAAGTTGGGTTGAGCATGATGCAACTGAAATTTGGGAAAAAACTTTAAAACTAATCAAACAAGCTGTTTCAAAAGCTGGCTTATCTCTAAAAGATGCGGTAGCTATTGGAATAACGAACCAACGGGAAACAACTGTTTTATGGGACGCTAAGACTGGCAAACCTGTGTATAATGCAATTGTCTGGCAATGCCGAAGAACATCTTCCTATTGCCAAGAACTCAAGTCCAAACATTTAGAACATTTTTTTAGAAAAAAAACCGGTCTAGTTATTGATGCCTATTTTAGTGGAACAAAGATTAAATGGATTTTAGATAATGTAAAAGGTGTCAGACAAAAGGCTGAGGCTGGAGAAATTAAATTTGGGACTATAGATTCCTGGTTATTGTATAAACTTACTGGTGGAAAATCTCATAAAACGGATTATACCAATGCCTCTAGAACTTTGATCTACAATATCGTAGAAAAGAAATGGGATGATGAACTTCTTGATATCCTCTCCATCCCAAAGAAAATTCTTCCTGAGGTTCAAAATTCCAGATCATTGTTTGGAACAACTCTTGGTTTAAAAGGTATTCCAGACGGGATTCCGATTGCTTCCTTAGTTGGTGACCAACAAGGAGCTCTTTTCGGTCAATTGTGCACAGAAGTCGGTGAAGCAAAAAATACCTATGGAACAGGATGTTTCCTTCTCTTTAACACTGGTGATGAATTCAAGCTTTCCAATAGTGGATTAGTTACAACTTTAGCCTTAGGTGGCGAAGGACGGACTGTATATTGTTTGGAAGGTTCTATTTTCATTGGTGGAGCAGTAATTCAATATCTAAGAGATAATTTAGAGTTTTTTGAAAAATCATCTGATTCTGAAAAGTTAGTCTCAAAATTAAAAACAGAGGATGATATTGTTTTTGTTCCCGCATTTGCTGGATTAGGCGCACCTCATTGGGATATGGATGCTCGTGGTGCTATTTTTGGATTGTCAAGAGATACTACTCCTGCTCAAATTACTAGAGCTGCTCTTAAATCCATCGCCTTGCAATCTTACGAATTAGTAAAGGCTATGGAAAAAGACACTGGAAAAGCATTGAAAGTTCTTAGAGTAGATGGTGGGGCAACTTCTAATAAATATCTAATGCAGTACCAAGCCAATTTATTGAATACTAAAGTTGTGAGACCATCCAATGTAGATACAACAGTTCTAGGAGCTGCTTATTTGGCAGGTCTCGAAACAGGTTTCTATCCTTCCGTTGCATATCTGAAATCTCTTGATAATAAGGCAACTGAATTCAAACCTTCTATGAAGCAAGAAGTTCGAGATAAAGAAATTGATTTATGGAATAAGGCAATTCAAAAGGTTAAGACAAAGTAGAAGTTTTCTTAAATTTTCTTCTCATTCTTCTTAGCGAATTCCAAATTCACAAAGGTAATCGCTCTACAAAATTTAATTTTTCTAGAGCGATTTTTAATAACTTCCATCCATAAGACAAAATTCAAAACTTGATTTCGATTTAGTAATACCACTACCTATGATAAATTTTACATTACCCGAAATTGGTATTCTAAGAATTAAATTGGGTGGTAGTCTATAAAATTCAGAAGATTCAATATCATTTCTTTGTATAAAGGCATCAAATCGAATTATATCAATCCATTCTCTCGTTAGAAATAGCAGGGTTGTTTTCGTTCTTGAAAAAAAAGAAAGGTATTGTTTAGAAATAAAAAATTGATATTTTTTAGAATCCTCACCCTCGAGAGATTCTATCATAGTTTTGTCTTCTGGGTTCTTAGGAATGCGGTAGGCTGAATAAGAGCCTTCTTTATAATAGATCTGTCTAGAGAATCTTTGGAAGATAGATGTTTCAATTATTTCAGCTAATTTCTCTGGATGATTTTCTTCTAATGAAGGAGAATCTAAAACCATTTTCCATTTATTCTTAGACAATGAAGATTTTACCATATTCATTACAGGGGGACTTAAATTTCGTATTGCGGTTTTAATAACGCGTTCATCAATTTTTGTGAGAATGTCCTGAAGAAAAATTCCATGTATTAAAGGAAGAATTTCAATAGTAAAAATACTTTTCCTTAAAAATTTCGCAAACTCCAATTCATTGGTAAATAAGTTCGAAACAATTTCTCTTTCTTCACTTGGCTTTCCAGCATAGAGAATTTTAACTAATTTATGTAAGGTTTGTTTTTCTTCTTTAGAAAAATATAATTTTCCAATTTGTTCGATTACCTCGACTTCTGAGTAATTAGGGTTCACGATATCTCTGAGGGATAGATATTGTGTGCTTATCATTTGATCTCTGTTAGTTCTTTCTAAAAAGAAAACCCCATTTATTAAAGCTGATTTTTGAATACTCCAATTCTTCAACCAATCTGGTTGGGGTCTTTGATCAGATTCATCATTTGCGATGTATACAGGAAGTTTTATTTCTCTTGATTCAAATGTTCTACGGTTCCAATGAACCTCGTATTGAAATCTAGGAATCAATGCAAATTCTGAATGTAGAGAAGGGAAAGAGGGAATTTTAAAATCTGGAATATTATAAAACGGCGAAACCTCAGCTTGGACTCGAACTACAGAATCCGTACTTCCAAATAAAAAATGATAATTGATTCTATCTTGAAATAACAAATCAGTTCTCTTATTTTAAGATGAAATAAAATTTTTTACTAGAGGGGAATTAATTTTTATAACAACCATCATCTACCCATTTGTCTAATCTTATATATGGAATGGAATCAAAAAAATATACTTATTATCGGAGCTAATGGTGGAATTGGCTCAGCTCTCGCAAAGAAATTATTTGAAAGTTCAGCAATTATTTATGGAACCTACCGAAGAACTAAACCAACTGAGGACTTTTGGGATTCTTCCCATCTATTTGAATTGGATTTTGAAGGAAATTTGGAAGAGATTCAAACTAAAATTCAGCAAATCTTAACTTCCCATAACATAGATATTGTTATATTAGCCGCTGGCTCAGCATACTTCGGCAATTTTTCCCAGATGAGTCTCCATGACATACAACACACCTACCAAGTTGATTTGATTTCACCCATAGTGATTGCTCAATCAGTACTAAAATATTTTTTAGAGAAAGGAGAGGGGCATTTTCATATTGTTGCTGCTATAGCAGGTCTTTTGCCAGCAGTTAAGAATATGGCTGTTTATACTTCTTCTAAATTTGGATTAGTCGGTTTTGTTAGAGCCTTAGCTATGGAGACAGTCGGAACCCAGGTTCGAGTATCTGTTAGTTGCCCATCGGGAGTTATTACTGATTTACCAAAGAATGCTTTAGGAGATAAAGAAGGCTTTCTTAAGATTATTGAAATCTTAAAGAAAAATTTTGAATCAGCTGAAGATGTTGCTAAAGGAATACTAGAAGGTATGGGAAGCAGGGAAGTTCTAAATCTTCCAACAGAGAAAGCAAAGGCACTGTCTAAGCGGACTTAGAATTTAATTTGTGGGAATTACCGATGGCCGGAATCGAACCGGCAAGGGGTTGCCCCCGGAGGATTTTGAATCCACTGCGTCTACCAATTCCACCACATCGGCATATAGTCCATAATTTTAAATGTTTGGATAATTCCTAGCTAATTTACTAGAATTGGCTAGGAAATTAGGAATAAGTGAAGAATATTTATTCTTCCGCTTCTATATACTTACCTTTACCGCGAGCTACAATTTTACCAATTTCATTCTCGATTTCAGCACGGTTTTCAATTACTTTTTTGTTCTTTTTCACAAACCAGCCGCGTAAATGAAGAGGTTCATTCACAAAAGCAGGTTGGAGGAATCGAATAGTCAGTTCGCCTGTTTGTGTTTCAAAATTCATTGCTTCATTTATGTTCATCATAATTTCATCAAGGATAGTTGTTAATACCCCAGGATGGATGGTATCAGGGAGACCTTGGAATTTATCAGGACAGGTAAAATCGCCGTAAGCTGTTTTTGTATCTTCGTCGAAAGTGATTTTCAACTGAAGTCCATCCATATTATCAGGGCTAGATCCAAAACTCAAATTTTTCTTAGCAACTGCCTTCATATAAGTTCATAATTCTTAGTATGAATCCAAATGTCAATAAGAAATTATGTATATAGAATCAAGATTTACCCCCTGATTCTTCGATGATAGATAGTATAAGCATATGTTAACAGCGCTTCTCTTACTTTTGGGGCTTTCTGGGGCAGGCGCGGGACTTTATTCCGTGCTCAAAGAACCCTCTGAGCCCAATTCAGATTCAGAATCCAAACAAAAATCTAGAGAACAGGGCAATACTGATGATAATTCGTGGAATGAGGAGAAACCCAGAGGTTCTAGTTCAAAATCGAATTCTGCTGCTCGTCCCGAAAATTTACCTTTGGGTGAGTACGGAGATGAAAAGAAAGAAAATGAAGGAAAAAAGCAAGATTACCAAGTTCCTCCTGGAGTTCAGCCACCAAAACTGAGCTATCTTGTTGATGACATCATCAGCAAGAATTCGAAATACTCACACCACCGTCGTCCTATCATCAATGCAGAGGCTCTCGTTGATAAGTTAAATATCCAAGGTGCTCTTGAGCTTTATCAAAGAGCAAGTTCTCGAATTCCTGATGAAGAAATTACTGAGAAAATTAATGCCAATATTAAAGATCTTAATAACTTTATAGAAAGCTCTAAGAAGCTTGATAATTTATTTGATGGGAATGGGGAGAAAGATGATTTTGATGATTTAAAATCACAGATTCCTATTACGGGACCCATCCCGATTCGTGATTTAGCGGAAGCTATACGAGAAATTTCAGAAGCCTTGGCTGAATCACTGCAAAAAGGATTTCTTCCCCAAGCACCAACTAGTAATCCTCCAGTATTTCCTTCCAGTTCAGCTGCACCACTTCCCCAACAGGGCTCTTCTCCAGTCAACCAAACAGGCTCAGAATTTACCAAGCAACTACCAGAAGGATATTTTCCTGCTCCCATTATTTACCAATTCGTGTCCCCTGCAGTTCAAAATTTGGCACCACCATCTAGTGAGGTGGAAAGCCAGATTCAAGCACCACCTCTTCCAGTTGTACCAGGACTTGAGCCTAACCAAGCACCTCCAGTACCAGATGATCATTGGAGCCCAGGAAGTTTAGATCTTCCTGATGATACATTTTTTTCTAGAGATTGGGATAAATTTAAGGATTTACCCTTAACAGATAGAAGGTCAGGTAAAGAAAGGCGACAGACTAAAGATCGACGAACAGGATTTAATCGAAAAGATCGTAGATCGGGCGATGATAGAAGAAAAGAAGATCTATTTAAATTACGAGAAGAATATCTTAAACAAAAAGCCAAAGAAAAAAAAGAAGCTAAACAAAAAGCTCCTCAACCAGGTTCTCTCTCAGATACATTAGAACCGTATTATCCGCCAGCATCTATACCCGATGCACTAACAGATATTAATCTTCCTGATCCCGATGAATACAAAGTTCAAGATGGTCGCATTATTCGTATTTCTTTGGAGCCCTGGGAAGTTGAAGATGTTAATCTTCCTGATCCTGTTACCATTAGCTTGCCTGATCAAGCTTTACCAACTCAAGAAATTCCTCCACCATCACAGCCCATTCCTTTACCAGAAGCTAAGCAAGAAACTGCCTTTCCTCAATCTCCCGAAGATTATGTTGGCTTACCTGATCCAGAAAATTTTGAACTCGAAGGCAAGGTCTCTGATAAACCTTACGAACTTCCAGCTCCACTTCCTAGAGAAGAAGAGAGAGATGAAAAGAGACCTGATCTAAGTTCCGAGGCAGATTTAGGGCTTCCTAATATTGGTCTACCTGATCCAGAAGATTTCGCCGCTGAGAAGAAATCAGAGGGAGTAATTGATTCTTCAACTCCAGATTTGGAAGATGGTTTTGATGAGGAAGGCGAAATTCCTGACATTGAAGTCGTTGATGGAGACCTTGATGAACAGTTAGGTGAGATTGAGCCAGAAGAAAAAGAACCTGAGAAAATTCTACACGGGGTCTTAGAGCTCAAACCTCCAGAAGTGGATGATGCTCCCTTTTTAACATTGACATATGATTTTGGAAAGATCCCTCATGGATTTCGACTTTCTAGAAACTACTCTATCATGGAATATTCTTATTATAAATACAAACCTATGCTTATGAAGGCTCAGGAATTTGCACGAAGGAAGATGTTGAAAAATGCTCTCAACTACTACCGTGTTGTCAAGTCACAGAATATCCCACCAGAAATGAGAAAAATGATCAATCGAAACATCCGTGATATCACAGAATTTATGGAAAAATTTCTTATGGCAAAAGGTGGATAATTTTTTTTAAAAAAAGAGTTTCCAGACTCAGTCTAATGTTTAGAATAATTCTAAAAGGAGATTCTCAAAATGCCACAAGTTACTTCACAGGCTCCAGATTTCAAAGCTACAGCTGTTATCGGTGAGTCCTTTAAAGAAATTAAATTATCTGATTACAAAGGAAAATGGGTCGCACTATTTTTCTATCCACTCGATTTTACTTTTGTATGTCCTACAGAAATAATTGAATATGATACAAAACTCGATGATTTCAAAAAATTAGGTGCAGAAGTTCTGGGAGTTTCCATTGACAGTGAGTATTCTCACTTAGCATGGAAGAAAACTTCTAGAAAAGAAGGCGGTATTGGAGATGTAAAATATCCATTGGTCGCTGATGTTACTAAGGAGATTTCGAAAAGTTTCGGAGTTCTACTTGACACAGGTGTCGCTTTAAGAGGAACTTTTATTATAGACCCAGCAGGTGTAATTCGCCAAGCAACTGTCAATGATTTACCAGTAGGTAGAAACATTGATGAAGCGATTCGTCTGATCAAAGCCTTTCAATTTGCTGATAAGCATGGTGAAGTTTGTCCTGCGAACTGGGATGAAGGCAAGAAAACAATGAAAGCTGATCCTAAAGGTTCGAAAGAATACTTTAACGCAGTAAACTAATAAAGGAAAAAAAATGGAAACTACCTTAGATAAACCAACAGAAGAATCGGAAAAATACTACAGAGCAGATAACTTTCCGAAAGGACTGACTCGCAAGGTAGTTGAATCTATTTCTCATATTAAAAATGAACCAGGTTGGCTAACTGAATTTAGACTTAAAGCATTTGAAGTTTATAATGCTAAGGCAATGCCAACTTGGGGATTTATACCAGAAGCTAACATCAATTTGGATAACTACGTCCATTATGTAGGTTCCAACCAAAAGAAGAAAAAGTCCTGGGACGATGTTGACCCAGAAATACTTCGATCTTTTGAAAAGTTAGGAATTCCAGAACACGAACGTAAATATTTAGCAGGAATCGAAACGATGAATGATTCTGAAACTATTTATGCAAATGTGAAGAAGGAGTTAACCGATTTAGGAATTATATTTTGTGATATAGATACTGCAATCCAAGAATATCCAGATATCGTTCGAAAGTATTTAGGAACAGTTGTTACTATTGGTGATAACAAATTTTCTGCGCTTAATTCCTGTGTATTCAGTGGTGGTTCATTCGCCTATGTTCCTAAGGGAGTAAAGACTCCTATGCCACTTCAGGCTTATTTTAAGGTTACAGCACTGTCTTCTGGACAATATGAACGAACACTTCTCATAGCAGAAGAAGATGCCCATATAGAATACAGCGAAGGTTGCACATCTGTTCAGGATGCAGGAACTAACTTTCACACGGCAGTTGTCGAGTTAGTTGCTCTCAAGGGTGCAAAAATCGAATACACTACAATTCAGAATTGGAAGAAGAACATGTACAATTGGACTGTGAAGCGGGGTCTATGTCACGAAAATGCACATATTACCTGGACAGATTGTAACATAGGCGCCAATACGATCAAATACCCCGGGATAGTTTTACTCGGCGACAATTCGACTGGAGATGTTCTTTCTCTTGCATTTGCAGGGAAGGGTCAGATCCAAGATACGGGAGCACGTATCATTCACGTTGGTAAGAATACCAGGTCCAATATTTTAGCTAAGGGTGTATCCTTAGATGGTGGTATCAATTCCTATAGAGGTCTTGTTAAATTCGATGCCAATTCCCAAGGTTCTTATAGTCATGTGAAATGCGATGGTCTTATGATGGACGATCGTTCTCAGTCTCATGCTTATCCATACAATGATGCAACTGGTGAAAATGGAACTCTAAATTATGAAGCCACAGTATCCAAAATAGATGAGGATCAATTGTTCTATCTTCAGACTAGGGGTTTATCAGAAGACGATGCCAAACTTTTAATTATCAATGGCTTCTGTGAAGGAGTTACGAAGCATTTGGATGTTGAGTATTCTGTTGAGATGACTAAATTGATCCGTATGATCTTGGAAGATGGAAAAGTTATCCAAGAAACTTAAAATCTATTTTGTAGTTTATCTTATATCGCTATTTAATTTATATAAAACAAATCAGTGATAAATCCCAGAATAGAAAACAAACCTGCAAGCTCTAAAAAAGATGAGACTTTAATTTTAGATGATCTAAATTTTACGCCCCAAGGCAAAAGAATTTCTGAGCTAGAAGATTTTTTAATTCAAAATAATGAGCCTAAGTATAGAGCCACTCAGATATTTGAAGGTTTATACAAGCATAGATACAAGAACTGGGATGAATTTACAAATCTTCCTATTCAACTGAGAACTAAATTAAAGCTGATATCTGAATTCCAAGAGATGAAAGTATCTCACCATTTAGTTTCAGTGGATGGAACCCAAAAGTTTTCTTTCGAAATTGCGCCAGGCAAAGAAATTGAAGCTGTTTGGATTCCCAGCGGAGATGGTGACCGTAAAACCATTTGTATTTCATCCCAGGTTGGCTGTACTTTAAATTGTTCTTTCTGTGCGACTGGTACACTAAAATTCCAAGGTAATTTAAAAACCTGGCAGATCTTAAACCAAGTTTTAACTGTGGAAAATCTTGTTGGGGATAGGGCTACGAATATTGTATTTATGGGAATGGGTGAACCCATGCACAATTATAAAGAAGTCATTCGAGCAGCAGAAATTTTGAACCATCCTAAGGCATTCCATCTCGGTGCCAAAAGAATTACAATTTCTACAGCAGGAGTTGTTCCCAGTATTCTACAATTTATTGAAGAAAAGCAGCCTTATAATTTTGCAATATCACTCAATCAATCTGATCCTAATACAAGATCAGAAATTATGGATATCAATAAAAAATTTCCACTAAACGAACTCATATTAGCTGCCAAAAAATTTGTCGATGTGTTGGATCGCACCATCACATTTGAATACGTTATGATTCCAGATAAAAATATGACGGATGATCATATTATTGCTATGGCAAGAATTGCTTCCCGTGTTGGTAAATGTAAATTCAATGTTATACCTTTGAATACGAGCTTTCATGGTTGGAGAACTCCATCATCAGAAGAAATAGAAAAATTCGTAGCAAAGTTGAAAATTAAAACTAGGGTTCCAATTATGAATCGTAGATCTCCAGGTAAGGAAATCGGTGGAGCCTGTGGAATGCTTGCTCTTGAAAGAAAAGAAGTCCAAGCTTAGTAGAAACATTTTTCTAAAAAAATCCTATTGGAAAAAACATAGCCAGTCGATTCTTTAAGTAGGCTTGCTCATAACCAAGCGAATCACTCGGTTATGATAAGTTGTGTATGTCTGGTTGTTTGGGTCCTTCTTCTTTTTACATAGAAGGACCATTTTTTTCTTATTCTTCTATTTCAAGATTCTCTAAGGTTTCTAAAAAACCCAATTGCTTCAATGGAGCAAGATCGATCATATCTTCAGCATCCAAATTCAATCTATCCTCCAAGGCATAGGCTTGTAGAATACTGGCTGTAGCTAAGTGGTAAACTCCAGCTCTAGCATGAGCCCTTGCTTTTATCTTTAGGATCTCTGTATCAATTTCACCATTATAATTAATATATTTATCAATATAATGGATGCAATTTTCATGATCTCCAACTAAAAGATAGCATATTCCTAAAATATCATAGTGGAGAAAATTCTCTTCTTCATCCATAAGTAAGGATTTCTTTAGAGAAGAAATACTCGAATTGTAATCACCCCTCTGGAAAAAAAGACTTCCTAATTCTGCCCAGATATCTTTTCTATTAATGCCTCTACCTTTTGTTAAAGATTCTTGGGCTAGAGCTTTTTTAAGGATTTCAATAGCTTCATTGGATCTTTCCATATCCTTCATAAGAGATGCATGAGTTAGGTAGAGTTCGAGATTGTTGGGGAATAGAGTGGATGCTTGGCTTAGTAAGGATCTTGCCGCCTTCCACCTTCTAGTTTTTATCCAATATTTCGCATAAAGAATACTAGCCCAAGGGTTGTTGGGGAACTTTTCTAAAAGACTTTGGTATATTCTTTCAGTCTCTAAAGGATTTCCTACTTGGTGTAAGCACCAAGCCTGTCTTGACTGAATTTTAATAATAGTAGTTTCATTTGAGGTTAAAGAAAGCGATTTTTGGTAGGCATTGAATGCTCTGGTAAAGTCTTTAGACCTTTCCATATTCATGGCTAATTTAGTTGCTTCTACAAAAAATTTCATTTTTTTTGGAAATACCCTTTAGCTTTTCTATATTCAACCGAATACAGATATAGGGGACGAAGAAAATGCAAATAAATAGCTACAACCAGATGACTAATTCCCAAGCAAATATGATTGAACGTATCGCCAATTTGCCCAAGGAGATATTCCAAGCGCAGATGGTAACATCTGAAAAGATTATGAAGCTTGCGATTGAGCAAAATATCCAAAATTCTGCTAACAAAGAAATGGGTTTGGATATTCTCGCTTAACTCTAAGTATTTCATATTCTCAAAATTTACGTGTTGAAATTAGGTTTCTTACGATTTTGAAAGGATTGAATTGCCTCTCTGAAATCTTTGGAATCCATCTGCCCTGCATTCCAGGCAGCAACGTAGTCTAATCCTGCTGGAATAGATTTATCCATGCAGTAATTCATTACTTGTTTCACTCCACGAATTACAATCGCTGGATTATCTGCGATTTCCTTGGCTGTTTCTTTTGCGGCTTTCATCAACTCTTCCATAGTTGGAAAAATTTTGCTAACAAGACCCATAGCCAAAGCTTCCTCAGCACTAATGTCTTTTCCAGTGAGTGCAAGCTCTCTTGTATGACCCTGTCCGATGATAGAGGGTAGTCGATTCAAGGAACCCATGTCGGCAACTATACCTACCTTAGCTTCTCTTAGGGAAATTGAGGCGTCGGTACATGCATATCGAATATCACAGGCAGCTATTAGATCTAATCCGCCACCTATGCAATGTTTTTGGACTGCTGCAATAGAAGGCTTGGGAGAGTATTGGATTCTATCCATTCCCTTTTGCATTTGTAAAATGAGTTTGTATAATCTTTCTCTATCATCCCCATTTGCACCTTGCACTGTATCCTTAAACTCTGTAAAAAAATTTGTTAGATCCAATCCTGTTGAGAAAGACTTTCCTCTACCTGCAACAACGAAGGCTCGAATCTCATTATCATTTTCAATCTCTTCAACAACAAGTGGAAGATCTCTCCAATACGACCAATCCATTGCGTTTCTCTTTTCAGGTTTGTTAAGATAGAGAGTAGCAATGGAGCCTTCCTTTTCTAATTCAAAAAATGGAAACTGCTTCATGTTGCTTTCGGCTCACTTTGAGGAATTTCATCTTTTGCATCTCGTATCCATAATTTACCCTTGATAAGATAAAATAATCCAAACAGGATTAAAGCGATGGAGATGTACTGTGACTGACTAAAACCATGCCAATAGTAACCTGTTAAGAATTCTGGATTCTGAGATGAATCTGGAATGTTGGACATTTTCGGTGGATCAATAAATGGAATAACTGCCTTATTAACTCTTAGGAATTCAATGGCAAGTCTTGCTGCTCCATGTATGATCAAAAACTGGCAAGTTAAACTATACTTTCGGAAACCCTGGAACTTTGCCCAATATTGAAAATATGCAAAATAGGCAAATGCCATTATGGATTCCATAACAGGTGTATTCCAAACTGGAACACCTGATGGATGGGCACCGTGGTAGTTAAACACAAGTAAGGGTATTTCGACGTCGGTCGCAAATCCGTAGCAACCATCACCAGACACAAAACAACCCAGTCTTCCTATCGCATAGCCGATGGACATAGAAGGTGCAACAGCATCAAAGTAAAGTCCGTAGTTTAATCCTTTGGATTTCATAAATAGATAAACAAATAAAAATCCTGTTAAAAATCCACCATAGAAAACCAATCCTCCACCAGAAAACAAAGAACTCCAAAGTCCAGGTTGGCCAGGGAATCCGTACCAATGGGTAAGGGGATAGAGGTATTTGCCTTCAAAGCCAGGAGCTGCAACAAAGACTTGGTCCCAGATTTCAAATATAAAAAATACCTTAGCTCCTATCAAGGTTCCAATAATACCAAGAAGAATCATGGTATCTGAATGAGCAGGTTCAAGACCTTTTCTCTTGAATTCTTTGGGAAGCATATAGGATGCTGTAAGAAAGGCTAGCATCATCAAAATACTAAAAGTGGAAGGGCCGTCCCAACCAAAAAAATTGGGGACTGGAATTCTATCTATCATTCTTACTTTCTGAGCGCTAAGCTGAATCTATCAATCAAAATATCTAATCCAGGTTTATGAATTCTTCAGGATCCATAGAAGGATCGATACCTATGTGAACTTCGTAGTGAACATGAGAGCCTGTAGCTTTACCTGTCTGACCTACAAGAGCGATTTTATCCCCTCTCTTAACTACCGAACCATCTTGGACAAGAACCTGTGAACAGTGTCCATACATAGTGTAGAACCCATTTTCATGGTTGATGCGAACAGCTCGTCCCAGTCCACCTGTACTAAATTCTAGTTTGGGGATAACTCCTGGAGCAGTTGCATAAATGGGAGTTCCTTCTCCAGCTGCAAAATCTATTCCCGAGTGAAATTCACCTGTAGGAAGAATCCCAAATGGATCCATACGATATCCCCAGGTAGAAGTTACGCTTCCCACTCCAGGTGCTAGAGGGCGTCCTCTGGGCATGTTCTGAAAAATAGTTTCCCTTCTATCTAAGTAATCAATTGCATTATGAAAGACTGGTTCCATTTTTTTGAGCCTGACTGAGATTTCTGAGTAGCTTTGAACAGTCTTGGGAAACAAATTCATATTCGTCTCCATTTCCTTATAATCTGGTCTGGGTATCTCTAATTCTGGAAAATAATCCTGGGTGATCAACTTTTTCCAGGAAACCTCATCCCAAGCGAGTAAATTTAATTCTTCAGTCTGTTTCTCTAAATTTTCGATGCTTTCTTCCATTTCATCGGCCAATAGGCTATAATAGAGAAATTTCGTACGATCTGTATTGGAGTTTAGAACTATGGTCGGATCTCTTTGCCATATAAAGCTATAGTAGATCAATACCCAAAAACTTAAGATAAGTAGAAGTGTAGAAATGGTAGATAGGAAAATAAGCATAGAAAAGGACAAATCCAGCTTTACAATGACTTGATCTGAATGAGGAACAACAAGGAAGGAGATCTTTTCTCGGCCTTTTCCTTGCCAAAAATGCCACTTTTTACGGAAGCGTAAAGAGGCAATTATAAGCTTTTCGTAGAGAGTTTCTGTGTGGGTCAAATTTTCCAAGGTTGCCTTAATGTCCCTAAAATTTACTTGCCATGGCAGTTTTTAAAAGGATACTTGACTTATCATATATGTTGAAAATTTTTGCAAACCTTTTCCGGAGGAAGGGCAGTTCTCTTGACAATGTCCTCGTCTATCCAGAAGGGAAAAGATACTATAAAGAATCTCATTCGATTCGAAAGACTCAAGTCGATCCAGATGCTATCAAAATCATTCACAGGCTGAACAAATTCGGTTACAAAGCTTTTTTAGTTGGGGGAGGAGTTCGCGATCTTTTGCTGAATAAGAAGCCAAAAGATTTCGATATCGCAACAAATGCCACTCCGAACCAAATTAAGAAGATGTTTAACAACTGCCGAATCATTGGTCGTCGGTTCAAGATTGTACATATTCTCTTTAAGGGAAAAGTAATCGAAGTTTCTACTTTTAGATCTTTGCCTGAACACCGCAATGAGAAGCACAATAAAGACAAAGACTATCTAATGAAGAAAGATAACATCTTTGGTTCTGCGAAAGAAGATGCTGCTCGAAGAGATTTTACTATCAATTCCCTTTATTTTGATACTAGAAATGAATCCATCATTGATTATGTTGGTGGATTTGAAGATATCAATGACCGTGTTCTTCGTGTAATCGGTGATCCCGATATGTCTTTTAAAGAAGATCCAGTTCGTATGCTAAGAGCGGTTAAGTTCTCTGTTCTCTTAGGAATGGATATCGAAAAGAAAACGAAATTATCTATTAAGAAGAATAGATTAGAAATTTTGAAAGCTGCTCCCGCTCGTATGATCGAAGAATACAACAAGATCTTTCGAACTTGGAAGACTTCTATCATATTTAAAGGACTCGCTGAGAACCATTTATTGGATGTCTTGATTCCTCAACCTTTTGAGAATGTTAAGAAAGATGATGTTTGGATTCAGAATTTTTTTGAAGAAGGTGTTGGCAAAAGGCTCGCAATCACTGACAAGTTACTAACAGAACGTGAAGAGATGACTCCATGCATCTTTTATGCTTTAATCTGTTATGACTTAGTCAAGCCGTCCTTGGATGGTTCTAAGGGAAATATCGCTCACAATATCAAGACAGCATTAGATCCTTTCTGTGATAGCATGGGTATTTCAAAAAGAGATAAAGATAAACTGGTCAAGATGTTTACTAGTCAATCTAGGTTCCTCTCAATTGAAGATGAAAAGGCTGAACAGAATGCATTCTTTAAGAAGAAGGACTTTTTCTATGATGCCTTTATGTTGTTTAAGATTATTGCTATTTCTGTTCAAGATGATGAGGCATTGCAGTCTGCATTTTTCTGGGAGATTTCTTTACGTCAAAGACCCGTAAGAGATTATCATAGAAATTCTCATAGCAATAACAACCATAACCATCAGAACCAGGGCAATCAAAATCATACTCCAGCTCAGAACAACTCAGGAAATCAGAATAATACTGGTAACCAGAACAACGCTGAGAGTAAGAACAATAATAATGTAACAGGCAATGCGAATCAGGGAACTGAAAAGAAAAAGCCTTATAAGCATGGTCGAAATCGAAGACCCCATAACAGGAATCAATCAGAACCTAAGAACCCTGACAGCTCTTCTGATGCGGTTAAAGAAGAAAAAAGCCCAGAATAAACAGTAAAAAGAACTCTAATTCATATTTTATATTAAATTAAATTGGATTAGAGTTTTAGATCCCTCATTCTCATTACGAAAACTTTGTGAAATTTTCCCTTTGATTTGTCGAGTTAATATATCTATTAATTTTAATCCAAAAGTGGATGTATTCGATGTTACATTTTCTATTTGAGAGAAACCAACTCCATTATCCTCGATAGTTATTTGATATAGATTAGGTTCCAATTTAAAACCATGAACATGGATAAGACCATTTGAATTAGGTAAAGGAAATGCATGTTTATAACAATTTGTCAATAATTCATTTACTATGATACCAATTGGAAATATAATATTTGTATGGCATACTACTTCTTCTAAGTCGACTGATATCTCTGCATGGTTTTTTGGAAATGTAAACCTAAGCTCATTTATTAGTGAATTAAGATATTCTTTTAGGCTGATGTCTGAAAATGTTTTACTTTCAAATAATTTCTCATAGATAATCATCATACTCATAATTCTTTTTCGAGCTTCTTGTAAGGATGATTTTGCATTTTCTTCTGTGATTTCTTCCTCTTCTAAATAGAGTAGGGATGAGATAGTCGCCATATTATTCTTTACTCTATGATGGATTTCTCTCATTAAAACTTCTTTTTCTTGAATCAATTTTAAATTCGCATCTTCTGATTGTTTAATCTTCGTTATGTCAATAGCATTGCATATTAGACCTAATAGCTTTCCGTTTTCATCTCGAATGGGAGTATTGTACCAATTGCATAGAATCTTCTCGCCAGCTTTATTTAAATTCCAATTGGTGAATTCAAAAGTTGTTGTTTCTGAATTTATTAACGTTGGAATATTTTTAACATCTTTTAAATCTTCAGGAGCAACAATAAAAGGTAGAATATATTTACCAATTACTTCAGATTCTTTGTATCCAAATACTTTTTCACACATGGTGTTCCATCTAAGAACATTGAATTCCATATCACAAAACATTGAAATGATAGGCATTTCTTGAAACTGAAGATCTAAGAGTTTGGATTTTTCTTTGAGATCCAAAGATATAGTTTTCATTTCTGTGATATTTTCAGCAAAACCAACAATCTTTACTACAGTATCATTTTCATCTTTGATAGGATACAATCTTGCTTGGAGCCAAAAAATCTCGCTATTTTGATTGATCACTCTATATTCAAAACTAACAAATTTTTTTGATTCTAAAGCTTTTTCAAAATTTGTTTTTACAATCTCTAAATCTTCACTAAAAACTGAATCTAAAAATTTTAAAGTATTCCCATACAGCTCCTTAGTTGTAATCCCAAAAATTTTCTCTACACTTGGAGTAATATAAATTAGTTTATTGTTTATAACATCTTCGATCCAAAAAATTTCTTTGATATTTTTATAAATGAGATCATACTTTAGTTCATTTTCTTCTAATTTTTTCTTAGTATAATAGAGCTCTAAAGCCATCTCTATATTTGAAATCAAAAGGTGTTCTCCAGATGATTTCAATACAAAGCCAAATCTTTGAACGTCTTTTATTTTTTGAAGAGTTGAAATGTCAGAATGTCCGGAATGAAAAACGATGGGTAAGTCAAGAAATTCAATGATTAGTTTAGAGGTTTCTACTCCATTCATGCCCTGTCCTAATTCTATATCCATTAGAACCAGGGATATATCTGTAAATTCGCGAATCTTTAATATCGCATCTTCCCCTGAATGGCTTGCAATTGGCTTAAAGCCATATTTCTTAAGAATTAGGCAAGTCATCATAGATTGCAAAGGTTCATCATCTACTACGAGTATTGTAATATTGTCTAAAAATTTCATAATTTAAGTTTAAAATAAAAAAATTAATGTAGGGAATTTCAAAATCATTCGATCTTCTCATTACAGGTAAATGGATTTTTTTAATATTTAAAATATTTTTTTACTAGCCTCTTGAACTTCAAAAATCGTTAATTATCTTCGAAATCAATCAAAAAACTCTAATTCCGTATCAAAATCGTTGGATTAATTACGCCTCTCTGGTTTCCGATATCTTTAATGTAAAAAGAAATAGACCAACAAACCAGACAGACATAAAGGAAGCAAGGATTGCTTCTTGAATGTTGATCAAGTTTCAAGGAGGAAACCATGATCATCAACCACAACTTATCTGCGATCAACTCGCACCGAGTTCTAAAGTTTCAAAACGACGAAGTTTCAAAAAACATGGAAGTTTTATCTTCAGGTATGCGAATCAATCGCGCTGGAGATGATGCGTCCGGACTAGCCGTTTCTGAGAAAATGAGAACTCAGGTAAAGGGACTAAGACAAGCTGAAAGAAACGCTGAGGACGGTATGTCTATGATTCAGACTACCGAAGGATACATTCAAGAAATGAATGATATCATCCAAAGAATTAGAGTGCTTGCGATCCAATCTTCCAACGGTATCTATACTCAAGAAGATCGTCAAATGATCCAAGTAGAGGTTTCTCAGCTCGTTGATGAGGTAGATAGAATCGCTTCTCAAGCAGAATTCAATAAAATGAATCTATTGCAAGGTGATTTCGCTCGAGGTTCTCGTTCTGCTTCTATGTGGTTTCACATTGGACCAAACCAGCACCAAAGAGAGCGAGTGTTTATCGCAACAATGACTGCAAGATCACTCTCCTTGAAAAAAGAAGACAACTCTCTAATAACACTTTCAACAGCTGATTTCGCTAACGAAGCAATCGGAACTTTGGATGAGGCTCTTTACAAAATAAACAAACAAAGAGCTAACTTGGGTGCGTATTTCAATAGGCTAGAGCATGCGACTAAAGGGCTCATGAACGCTTATGAAAATACTCAAGCATCTGAATCTCGAATCAGGGACGCTGATATGGCTGAGGAAACTGTAGCTTTTACCAAGAATCAAATTCTAGTTCAATCTGGAACTGCGATGCTTGCTCAAGCTAACGTTAGACCACAGTCCGTATTATCTCTACTTCGATAATCCGGTAGTTAACGACCACTAAGAGTGATCTCTCTTAGTGGTTCTCCAAAAAAAACTTAGGCAAACTTTCCTTAGGGCAGGTTTGCCTTTTTATGTATTCATTAGTATATTAATAATTTAATATTATAAAAAATTAATATTATTTTAAACTTTAGCTTTTTTTAAAATTTTTATAAAAAATTTACTAAAAAATAAATTTAAATTGACTCTATTATCTTATTATGTATTGTTATGGTATAAAGGGGAATATTAAATAGATTAAGTCCTTTGGTGCATGATTCTTTGTCGGGCCGCTTCTCCCCTTTGCGGCCGGACAGGGAATGTCCGACTAACTTTAATAAAGTTAATGTTAGTTAGCAAAGGAGTGTGAAAGATGATTATCAATCACAATTTAAGTTCGATCAATGCGCATCGAGCTTTAAAGTTTAATCAGTGGGAAGTAGATAAGACCATGAAGAATCTATCTTCTGGTATGAGGATTAACTCAGCTGGAGATGATGCATCTGGTCTTGCTGTTTCGGAGAAACTAAGGACTCAAATTCGAGGTCTTAGACAGGCAGAGAGAAATGCAGAGGATGGAATGAGTTTCATTCAGACTGCAGAAGGTTTTCTGGATCAATCGGCTCAAATCATCCAGAGAATTAGAGTTCTATCTGTTCAATCTTCGAATGGTATATACTCCCCAGAGGATAGGCAGATGATTCAAGTAGAAGTATCTGCTCTGGTAGATGAGATCGATCGAATTGCATCACAGGCTGAATTTAATCAATTCAAACTGTTTGATGGTAGGTTTGCGAGAACATCAAAGGATGCATCTATGTGGTTTCACATGGGACCTAATCAGCACCAGAGAGAGAGATTCTATATTGGAACTATGACCTCAAGGGCATTGAAGATGGTCGGTGACGATGGACGTCCCATTTCTCTTTCAACACCAGAGAAAGCGGACAATGTTATCGGAATCGCAGACGCAGCTTTGACAAAGATTATGAAGCAGCGTGCGGATATGGGTGCTTATTACAATCGTATGGAATATACTTCCAAAGGTTTAATGGCAGCTTATGAAAACATGCAAGCCTCAGAATCTAGAATCAGAGATGCTGATATGGCGGAAGAGATGGTTGCGTTTACAACAAAACAAATATTAGTGCAGAGTGGTACGGCGATGCTCGCGCAATCAAATATGAAGCCCGCTTCAGTGTTGAAACTATTAAATGGAATTTAATTTCATTTAATGGGAATGGTGATCACCCTGGCTCTTCGGCAGAGTCAGGGTTTTTTTAATCTCCCCAATTATCTTTAATTTCAGATCCTGAATATATCGCGGTTGAAGTTTCTAGTAAAACAGTCATTTGATCAAGATAAATAAAAAATGCTCCTTTAGTTTGGAATGGATTTGAGTAAAATCGAATACCCTTTACTTTTAGAGGGATCTGCAAGGACTGAACTAAACGAATATTTTTTTCAGGAATTTCTAACCTTGCTTCCATACGTTTCCAGCCTTCGAATTTGAAATTCCCTAAATCTAAATATAAATCTTGAGATTTTTTTTGTTCCAAAATTAATTTAGCAGTCATATTCACATTTTCAGAATATGCCCAGAACTGTATCCTTATGGGAATTCCAGAAGGCAGATAAATCGGAGCTTGGGGTCTTATTTCTACTTTATCAATTCCGGGTTGTTCCACAAAAGAATGAATCATGAAGGAGCGATTCTTCTGTAATGTTTGTGATTTACTAATGATTTTGTATTCAAGATTGAATGCTTCCGTTTCAGGAGTTTTGGAAATAAATTCTGTATGATTGAGAAAAGAGTTCCCTCGAAAGATATTCCAAGGATTTTCACTTTCAAAAGAATCAATTAAGAATAATTGATAGGTTGATCTTTCTGAGAGGACTCGTTCTAGAATTTCCACTCTACCTAACTCATCCGCTTCTTGTTTCCTAGGTGCTGAACCAATTGGAAAAAAGGTTGCCAAGACTAGAAAAATTCGTAATACTCTAGAGAGTTGGTATTTGTAAGCCGATATTAGTAAAGCCATGGCAGATAGAGAAAATGTTAAAATTGTTATTTCAGCCGCACTCATTGTAATTGTTGCATCCATGGGTATCTATGCTTTTATCTATCGGGATAAAATCTCAGAAATGTTACCAAATTGGCAGGGAAAAGGAAAAAGTTCTGAAAGAATGATCCTAGGTGATGAAAAGAATGGTATGGATGACTCGTCGAATTCTAATTTAGCAACTGCCGAAGAAGACAGAGACCTACCAAGCTATAAAATGGATGCTGAGGCAAAGGAATACCCAGAAATCCCCAATCTTCCTCAAAAAGAATCAGATACAACTAATTCTGAAAAGAGCAAAATTGAAGATAGAGAATCGAAGATGACAGACTCATCAAAACTATCCAATGATTCTTCTTCTTCTTCTTCTTCTTCTTCCTCAATAGCTTCCTTAAAAGAAAATCCTATTCCTCCTGAAATGTCAGATAAATCTGCTACTGTTTATAAACCTGATCCTAAATTGGAATCTAAGCCTAGCTCCCTTAGCTCACAAAGCAATCAGGAAAGTAAAACTAGCAATCAAGTAAAATCTTCAACCGATAACAAAAGTAAGACTATTGTAAAGCCTAAGCAGATAACAAAATCAAATTCGACTTCTAAATCACAGGTTTCTACAAAAACCAAATCACAGACTCTATCCAAACCAAAAATACAACCAAAAGTGAAGTCTCAGGCAATTTCAAAACCTAAATCGAGTTCACCAAAAGTTGCATCCAAACCAACTCAAAAGTCAAGTGCATCGTTTACATCGAAGTCTAGATCCAATGAAGAAAGAATTAAAAATCTCGAAACAAAATTAAATGTTCATATGCAAGATACAAATACTAGACTTGAATCTATAGAGAGAAGAATTGAAAAGCTAGAAAGTAAACTTTTACAAGCACAATGAACTTTGGTGAAAAATATCTTTCTCTTCTTGACGAAGCCAAAGAAATTTCAGGCAATAATAATATATCCTTAGTTGCGGTATCCAAGAAGCATCCTTTTAGCACATTAGAGGCTGCCTACAAGCAAGGCATTCGTTTGTTTGGAGAGAATTCTGTTCAAGAGGGAAATTCCAAATGGCAAGAATTTCAATCAATATACCCAGAACAATTTTCAGACCAAGCAAATAATAAAGACAAACCTATCTTTCATCACATAGGACCACTTCAATCAGGAAATGTGAAAAAAATTGTAGCAGTCTTCGATACAGTTCATGGGCTTGGGTCTTGGGGAGCTTGGAAAGATCTTTCCAAGAGAACAGCCTCTGAAGAGATATTAATAAATTATTTATTACAATTTAATTTAAGTAAAGAAGACACTAAACACGGATTTGATATTACCCAGCTAGATGAAATACTTATAAAGATTAAAGATTACTCCCATGATTTCTGCAAATTTGCAGGGCTTATGACTATGGGACCCTCGGACGGAGATCCAATCCTTACCAGAAAAGTCTTTAAAGAACTACGAAAGATTCGAGATGAATTTTTCCCTCAGAGTCTACTTTCAATGGGAATGTCGGGTGATTATAAAATAGCATTGGAAGAAGGATCTAATATCATTCGTATAGGAACAGCAATATTTGGAGAAAGAAATTATGGATAAAATAACAGTTGGCTTTTTAGGTCTTGGGAATATGGGATCTGCTATTTATAGAGGCTTAAGCAATGAGTTCGAAAAAGTAGCATTCGATATCCAAAAGAAAAATGATTCTTCAATAAATTATTGTGATACAATTCAGGATTGTATCAATCAGTCTCAAATACTTATACTCGCAGTAAAACCAAATCAAATTGAAGATATTTTAACCCACTTCAATTCTCCTAAAACGATTATTTCTATTGCAGCAGGAATTCAATATTCCTTTATCAAAGATAAGGCTCCCATAGGTAGTCAAGTAATTCGTACTATGCCAAATCTGCCAATTGTCTATGGCAAGGGAGTGCTGGCTTATTATGGGGATACGGAAGCTTATGATACTGTAGAAAAAATATTTTCGAAACTAGCTCTTACATTTGCCCTCGA